>JAZNSD010000035.1:0-3936 GCA_045591055.1 Acutalibacteraceae bacterium
GGCAGCATCCTTTATGGGACTTAAAAAGCCTCTTCTTGCCCGACAGCACTTTATGATTGCATGGGAAACTGCAAAACATGACGGCTTTATAAAGCTGTTCGGCATACATCATAATTTGCTTCAAGGTCTTACAGAACAGTGCTTAAAAACAGACTATCCCGAAGACTATAAGAAGATAATGAAGGTTGTAAAAGAATTTAATGACGGCTGGTACAGACTTCATAAGCCGGAGGAAAACGATTTTTCTCACACCTTAACACCCATTGAAATAAGCATAACCCTTCTGTATAACCGAGACTGGAGTTCAAAGGAAATAGCCGCACACTTAGATATATCCGAGGGTACGGTAAAAAATCACATACGCTCTATTTATCAGAAGCTTTGTATCAGCAAAAAGACAGAGCTTCGGAAATATCTTGAAGACTGACAAAAGCTTAAAGGTCCCGTTCGCACGCGAACGGGATTTTTTTGCCCCAAAATACGCTATATTACAGGCTTTTTCAATTTTTTTGCCTATTGAAAGACTCAGAATTATGCAAAAAATTATACTTTTTCACCTATCAGACGTGACTTACAATAAGATTATTTTTAGTATAAAATAAAGACAACGAAAGGAAAGTTGAGGTGAGCCTATGATATGAAACATGATGTAAAAAAGACTTACCTGCTCGACGGCGACATATTGGAGGTGAATTTCCGATATGATGAGCTGAGCGGAAAGCATCTCGGAGAATTCCCCGATTTTATCGAATGTCCGAGAATAACCCCCGGCGGCAGAAAATGGGTAGATGTCATTACAGAAGACTGTCCATACGCTGACGGTGATGACAAAACCTGCGGAACCTGCAGTTTTATGTTAAAGCAGGACGAGAAAGATTTAATCGGAATTTGTATGAACGAGAAATTCAAGAAAAACAAGTAAAGGAGATAAAAATTATGAAATCAGGTGAACTTTTCAGAAAAACAATGCCTTTCGCAATAGCAAAGCTGGTACTCGGTGCGGCAACGGTGCTTATCTCGGTAGTGCTGCTCGCAATACTACTCGGTATCGGCTGGCTGTTTGGCGAAAACGGAATGGTAATTTGTATCTTTATATGGATAGGTGCAACGGGAGTCGTGAGATTCGCAATTATGCACTACTTCGGCTATCTTGTTAAAGCAGGACACGTTGCAGTGCTTGCCGAAGCGGTGACAACAGGTAAGGTTCCTGACAATCAGGTGAATTACGGCAAGGAAGCCGTTAAAAAGAGATTTGCAACCTCAAACGTATATTTCGCAGTAGATAAGCTGGTATCGGGTGCGGTAAAGCAGATTCAGAGAGGCATCTCAAAGCTCGGTAATGCACTTGACTTTATCCCCGGTATGGGAGCAGTAACGGGAATAGCAAACTTCTTCGTTGAGCTTTCCCTCGGCTACGTTGACGAGTGCTGTCTCGGCTACACCTTCTACAAAAAGGAGCAGGGCGCATTCAGAAGTGCCTGCGACGGCGTTGTAATCTACGCACAGAACATCAAGCATCTTCTTAAAAATGCGGCAAAGACAATGCTGAAGGTTATACTTCTCTCGCTTTTGGTGCTTGTGCTTGTATTCGTGCCCATAGGACTTCTTTTCAGGCTTCTCAGTTGGAACGCATTTATCGGCTTCTTGCTTGCAGTATTCATTACTTGGGTAATAAAGTTTGCATTCCTTGACAGCTACATACTTTGTCAGACAATGGCGAGTTATATGGAGGTAGCTCCCACAACAGAAATTACCTTCGACCTTTACGGCAAGCTCTCTAAGATCTCCGGCAAGTTCAAGGAGCTCTTTAACAAGGGCAAGGCGGAAGAGCCGCAGATGGCTTACGCAGGAGCAGGACAGCCAAATGTACAGCCACAGTATCAGGCACAACCTAATACACAGACAGACGCACCCAAGCCCAGATTCTGCGGACAGTGCGGTGCTAAAAACGAAGCAAATGCAGGCTTCTGCGGAGGCTGCGGAGCAAAGCTGTAAATCAAGACAACAATTAAACAATAAATTTATATAATACGGAGGATTTACTTATGAAAAAGATACTTACTGTAATACTCGCATCCCTTATGATACTTACACTTGCAGCTTGTACGGCAAAGCCCGGAGAAAACGTTGATCCCGGTAAAATGAGCGAAAAAGCTCAGGAAGATTACGAAGACAGCCTTGAAACTTTCAGTCCCGAGGCGGCGGAATACTATCTCGAAAAGGCAACAGGCATAAAGGCTGCCGATATTGAGCCTGACTGGGAATGGGAATTTGCAAGTAAATATTCGGCACTCGGCGAGGACGGACGCGGACTTTTCACCTTTACCAAAAAGGACGGCGAGCTTACCGACGAGGAAATAGATACATACTTCAAAAAGGTATTTGACAAAACCGCCGCCGTTTCTCAGGACGGCTACAACATAATCGGCTACGAATTTGTCGGCGAGGGCAAAAATGCTCTTGACCAAACCACCTTGGAGGATGCTCTCGGCGGATGGCTTCAGGGCTGGGCGTTCAGAGTTGACGACACGATATACACGGTATACGTAAGCTCTGAATATGATAACGACAAGGAAAGCGAGTTTGACAGACTTTTCTACTACAACGCAGTAAAGGTAGACATAGCTCAGGGTATGCAGAAGGGCTGGGACGATTATATGTCCGACATTGAAGAAAACGCAGACGAGATCGAAGAAGCATTAAAGGACTTTGCTAACTAATTCATAATATACGGAGGAAAACACTATGGCAGGAATTTTAGACGGAATTGTTAGAGGAATAGCAAGTCTTGCGCCGCAGGACGATCCCGACGTTAAGATATTCAACGCACAGAATGAGCTCAAGGATATAACCGAAAAGGAAGAAAAAATATACGCCGCACTCGGACGAAGAGTTTTCGCCGAAAACGGCAAGGAAGCATATCCCGAAACGGCGGTACAGCTTGAAGCGCTCAGTGCAAACAGAGCAGAAATTGAGGCAAAAGTCGCACAGATGAAGGCTGAAAAGGAAGCACGGGAGAAAGCCGAAGCCGAGGCACAGGCACAGAGAGAGGCGGCAGAAGCAGACCGCACCTGCCCAAGCTGCGGAACGGTCAATGCAGAGGGCTGCAAGTTCTGCTGTGACTGCGGCACAAGGCTTCCCGAAAAAGCTGAAGCAAAAAAACGTTTCTGTACCGAATGCGGTGCAGAGGTGGCAGACGGAATGAAATTCTGCTCGGGATGCGGAGCAAGACAGGGCGAATAAGGAGGATGTGAAGATGAAAAAAATCTTGTCATTATTATTGATACTTACGATGTGTTTTTTGGTGTTTGCCTTTACGGTATCGGCTGAAACAAGTGATAACCTGCTTGTCAATCCGAGTTTTGAGGATGGAATGAACGGCTGGGTATCTCCTGATGGAAAATGGAGTACCGTAGAAAGCGAAAGCGAATATGAGCCTCGTGACGGAAGCTATTTCGCATGGCCTTCCGAGGCATATCAGGAAAATACATACATTTATCAGGATGTTTCTCTTAGTGGCAGAAACGCAGGCGAAAGTATTATATTTTCTTTAATGGTTTGTAACTACGATCAATCTCCGCACGATATGGGAAAGGTTGAATTGCAGTTTTTAGATGCAAGTGGAAATCAGATTAAGACCTATTCACAGGAACAGCGTAACCCCGACTGGCATAATCAGGTTATCATAGCCACCATTCCTGCCGGTGCGGTTACTGCAAGAGTTGTTTTGTGGGCTATATGGTATGTCGGCGGTGACGTAGATGCTTATTACGATATGGCATCTGTTGTGGCAACAACCGAAAAATATAACATGGTTTACATTACCGAAAAAGACGGTAAAGAAGATGCAAAAGCAGGTGATATTCTCACTCTTACAGCTGATAACGGTGTAAGTCAGAATCCTCTCGATTATGAATGGTCAAGTTCATATAATGA
>JAZNSD010000036.1:0-2843 GCA_045591055.1 Acutalibacteraceae bacterium
TGACTTCCTACAATTATTAGTCCCACACCTTGACCTATTACCGTAGAGATAGCTGCGCCGGCAACGCCCATATTCATAAATCCCACAAATACAAGATTTAATATAATATCTATCCCCATACCTGAAATCATTCCTACCATTGAAAGTGTAGGTCTGCCATCATTTCTTACAAAAAATGCACCTGCAATGTTTAAAATGAAAATGGGAGCACCTAATAAAATAATCTGCACATATGTTTTTACCTTATCAAAAACCAGTTCATTTCCTGCACCGAGCAGAAATGTTATCTGCCTTGAGAAAAATACACCTGCAAAAAACAGAATCATAGATAAGAAAACAAGACATATTGCTGAAACACTAAAAGCCTTATTTGCGCCCGCTTTATCGCCTTTCCCTGTATCAACACTTACAGCTATGCACCCTCCGATAGCAAACAAAGCGGCTATCATATTGATTATCATATAAATCGGCGTTGCATAAGTTACAACCGAAAGGGACAACTCATCAAGATACTGACCTATTATGACAGCATCTGCCATTGAGCCGATTGCTGTTGTAAGATTCATAAGAATTGTCGGCAGGAGAATAGACAGAAAAGTTTTAATTACAAGAGGACTTCGTTTAACGCTAAATGAATTTACCATTTTTATCCTCCCTAATTCTGAATTCTGTGGTCTATTACACTTCTTATCTTGCCGCCTCCGGAGCTTAGTTCAAAGCTGTCCTTATCTTGTTTTACAATGTTAACAATGCCTGTTTTATCTGTTAAGCACTCATTGATTTCAGGATAATTATTTTTAAGAATTTCAAGGGCATTAGATTCGGAATCAGCAAAATCAGGTTCAACGCAAATCGTCATTACACTTAATTTGTCATAGGACAAAATAACCTGCAGCCATCCGTTATAGTTCATTTTTTCCGAAAATACGGATTTAATGGTTTTATAATTTACATAATTAGTTGCAAATTTAAAAACATCGCCAAATCTTCCAAGAAGTTCAAATCTCGGTGAAAGTCTTCCGCATTTACACGGTTCTTTTACAAACCTTCCAAGGTCACCTATTTCGTATCGCTTGATTGGTGTATTTTCCTGATTGATAGGTGTCCAAACAAGTCTGCCAACCTCACCGGCTGCTACTGGCTCATCTTTATCAAGCTTTAATATTTCAAGGTATTTGCTTGGAGCAACGTGATGAATACTTCCCTCGCAATACTCACAGGCATACCCCATAGAGCCGATTTCGTTGCAACCATATGTAATGGACGCAATTCTTTTTACATTAAATGTCTTTTTAATATATTCTGCCTGTGCAGGATCAAAATGCTCTCCGCCATAGAGTATAAGGTCAATACCACCGTAATTCTTAAGCGTTTCTTCCTGCTCGGAAAACAGTCTCAAAAGATAGGTAGGCATTCCCATCAGAACATTTACCTTACTTTCTACAATTTCGTTTGCCACACGTTCCATATCCATAACTGCCGTCATAGGAAGCTGGATTATCTCAGCGCTTTTCAGAGCTTCATATATACTTATAAAGCCCCCATATAATTCGCCTGAGTAGAACAAATTCATACAAATATCCTTTTTAGGATTAACACCTGCTGCTATTATAAAGCGACCGGTTTCTTTATATGTAACTTCAGCATCAGCATATGTGTGAAGTGCATATTTTGCTTTTCCGCTGCTGCCACCGCTTTTTAAAACAAGATAGCCCTCATTTTCAATTTCTCTCTCGGCAGGGAATTCATTTTTTTTAAGCACGGGAGTACCATCATCAAAAGGTTTATGCATCTTGTCGCTCATCTCAACAAGGGACATAGTTCCTGCAGGTAATCCGTGATTTATAAAACTAACCCTTTTAAGATAGCGTGTCATAGCATAAACACCATCGTGAGGCTCTCCTGTATAGCCGCCCATCATAAGTCCAGGTTCTGTTATACGATTAACACCGCCGGCAAGCAAAAGGTTTGTAAGCGGAACAATTTCATCTGTACCGCACGCAAGACCAACACTCTGAAGATATGAACGGAACGGTCTGAGCACACCGACAAGCTCACATCTTTTAATTCCTTTAACAATAACCGTGCGATAAAGCGGCGATGCACAAAGTTCATTATCAAACTTTACAAAAATACGGCAACCGTTTCCGTTTAAGAGTTTTGCATCTCCCATAATTTCTTCAAGATAGCACATTTTAGTTTGTGCCGTTAGTTCAGCCTTTTCAGGTTCTGTCATAGGATGGAGAGGATATGTATCCGATACTTTTTGAAGTTCGTTATAAAATTCTTCTGCAAAACGCAGAAGCTTTTCCTTTGAATCTGTTTCATAGTACACAATCTGAGGTGCACTGCATGCTTGTTGGTCGTTTACACATACATCATGAGCAAGTGCCTCAAGCTTTTCTCTTGTACATCCTTTTTCCGTAAAGTAACTAAAGCTTATTCTGTTACCCCATTCAACAATATTAACGCCTTTGGGTGCAAGCTCTCTGACTCCTGAAACAGCCCCATCAGAACCCCATACAGCAACTGTATTACACAAGCCAAAAAGCTCGGTTAAAAGTTCCTTATCCTTTGATGAGAGAGGGAACACATAAAAATACGGGCATAAGCTCTCATCTTCTGCACAAAGCTTTTCAATCATCTTCATTGCGACCTTGTGCGCTCCTGATGCCGTTTTAATAACATTTATATTTCCTGTTAAAAGTCCTTCCACAGAACTGAAAAACGGGAGCATTGCATCATTTGAGCTTGTAACATGCCCTAAAACACCAACGGGCATCCAGCCCTCGAACTGTTCTTCGCGGCTTGTCTGACGTGAAATTTCAAAAGGCAGTCCGCCA
>JAZNSD010000037.1:0-10472 GCA_045591055.1 Acutalibacteraceae bacterium
GATTCCTTTTATATATTGCAATACTGTTTCTAATTTTTGCTCATAACTTATTTTTGCTTTTGACATAGAAAAAAATCCCCTTAAAGTAGTCTTGAAACTTTTTGGTTATTTCAAGTGTCTACTTTAAGGGGATTATATCAAAACGAAAGTTTTTTTACAGCTCCTTTTTTTGCGTTCTGAGAGCGTTTTATTAACTGATTTTATGCGGGATAAAGTGTTCTGATTATTTCAAGGCAGATGCTGTATATATCTGTGGGGGTGTCCTTTGTGCCGGGTGCGCCCGAGGTGAGGACTGCCACGCCGTTTCCTGTTACGGGGTCAATTGCAAAGGCTGAGAACATTCCGAAATTGCTGCCCGTGTGGGTGCAAAGCTCTATGCCATCAATAACATTTGTCTGCTTGAGAAGTCCGAAGCAGGATTTGAAGGAATCACTTTCATAGCGCACCTTGAGAAGCTCGGAAGCTGCCTCTTCGCTGATAAGCCTTGTTCCGTCACCGGCAACACCGCCGTTTGAAAGCACACAGGCTATATTCATATAGTCCTTTGCACTGATGGTGAGATTGCCCTGAACAAGATGGTGGGACTGCCCCAGAGTTTCGTGCCAGGAAAGAGCCATCTGCTGTGAAACGGAATATCCTCCGTTGCCGTAGAGATTTGCAATCAGATCCTGATTTTCTATAGCAGATGCCGTATATCCCGCATCAATTCCGAGGGGATCGAAAACATATTTCTTTGCAAGCTCTTCAAAGGGAGTTGCTGTTACAAGCTCTGCAACCGAGCCTATGAGAGCCACGGAAAAATTACTGTAGGAATAAGCTGTGCCGGGCTCGGAATAGGAAAAAGCACCTGATGAAAGAAGTGTTTTTATGGGAGTTGATGAGCCTGAAAGACGGGATTCAAGAAATGCTGACGTGTCAACGATGCTTGCAGTATGAGACATCAGCATCGCAGGAGTTATCACCGTGTCGGGGAAATTGGGATTTCTTACGGAAAAGCCGAGATAATCACCGATATCACCGTCAAGGGAAACCAGTCCCTCATCGCAGAGTGCCATAAAAATAATATCTGTCACAAGCTTTGAAAGTGAGGCAATACGGAATTTTGAATCGGAGGTGATGTCCTTGCCCGTGTCAATATCCGCTTTGCCGTATTCATATGTGAAATACAGTTTTCCGCCCTTTATAACGGCAGCCTGTACGGCTGTGGCTGAATATGATGATGCGATTGCATCCGTCTTTTCCTTCAGAACAGAGTAATCCTCCGTTTCCGTAAATGAAGAGGCAGCTTCTTCAGGGGGGAGGCTGCTTTCTTCATATTCAGAGGTATAAGCCTCTTCTCCCGGGAGCAGTTCGTGTCCGTTTGTGGTTTCGGGCTCTCCTGTGATGATGCAGGAGCTGAAGGAAATAAGAAGGCTTAATATAATACTTAATGATAATATTTTTTTCATGGCTTTATCAATATACGTCAAATTCGGCGAGACATACGTTTGTGGTGTATTTATTTCCCTGATAGCCTGAATTTACTGTAAGTATAACGTAATCGGTTGCAACGGGTGCGGGAAGTGCGAAGTCCTCGAAGGTGTTTCGCTGATTGCCGTTATAGGAGGCTTCAAAGGTGTATGATGAGCCGTCGCTGAAGGTAACCGTGAAGCTCTTTACCTGACCGTTGCTGCTGTAGATATTTTCTTCGGGGTGGAAATTGTTGCCGTTAATGATTCTGACACCGCTGACATAGCTTTTTGCGGTAAGATCAAAGCGGATCTTTGCACCGGCACCGCCCGCGGAGGATGTGTTTACGCACCAGCAGGAATCGTAGGCATTATCAATAGCCTTATTTGCACCGAAGGAACGGCGTGAATCTTCATTTGAATTGGGAAGAACCGTACCTGCAAGAGTTGATGCAGATGATATATAGGGAGTTGATGAAATATTCTCAGGGGGAAGATTCTCAGAGCCGATATATTCTGTCGGGGGAGCTGCGGCTGTGGTGGGAGCTTCTTTTGTAGGAGTGCTGTCTGAGGATGAATTGCCGCTCTTGTAGTTTTCAATATACTCTCTTGTTATTTTAATATCCTTTTCGAGAGCGTCGATATCCATTTTTTCTATGGTGTCAACCTCTTCCAGCGCCTTCTTCTTGGTTATTTCATCATCCTTGTATTCATCCTCAAGGTCGCAAAGGCGGTTATAAAGAGCATTTTCCAGCTTTTCGTCACTCTTGCCGTCACCGTATTTCTTTTCATAAAGGTCGTATGCTTCGTCGTACTGTCCGTCTTCAAGAAGGTCAACGATCTTTTCAGAAGCGTCATCCTGAGCGGTAAACAGAAGCAGCCCGCCTACAACGCCTATCGCACAAATAAGAAAGGCGAATACTGCGGCAAGTATTATCACAACAGGCTTTTTAGCCGTGGTGGTTTTTTCTGAGCCCGTTTGCTGCGGATAGGAGCTGTTACCTCCTGAAGCGGGGGATGAAAAGTCAGAGCCGAAATCATAATAATTTTCTGTCTTGTCGTTCATTTTAATTTCTCCGTTTTCAATCAGTTTTATATGCATTAAATTATATCACGGTATATTTTTTCCGTCAATTGATTAGTGCATGAATTAATTATATCAGGGTGCGAACGGTAGCTGTAAGCCGTATTTTATCTCTTTTGTTATACACCGAAGAAGCTCTCGGGGACATCACAAAGAGAGCCCTCACAGGGAGTCTTTGAAAGAACAAGACTGAATTCTCCGCCTGCTGTTATCTCATCATATGTAAGATAAGCGGTTTTTATTTCTCTGCCGTTGAGAAATGCCTTTTCGATGTAAGGGTAGCTGAGAGGATCTTTATCGCATTTTACCGTGAAGGTGTCTGCCGTTTTGCAGGAATGATAGCTTTTATCAAGCTTTATTGTTGCCTTTCTGAAAAGAGGAGTATTTATAAAATAAGCGGGATATGCGGGGCACAGCTGAGCGAAGCCTATAGCGGAGAGCACATACCATGCCGAAAGCTGACCTACGTCCTCATTTCCGCAGAAGCCGAAGGCACCGAGGCGGTATGCCTCCTTCTGCACCCGTCTTGTCCAGTATTGTGTGCGGTGAGGCAGAGAGAGCATACTGAAATAGTGGGTGATATTATGGCAGGGCTCATTGGAATGATTATAGTCGTTGCTCCACAATGCTCCCAGCTTTGATTTTCTGAAGAAGGTCTCAAGAAGCTTTACCGTTCTTTTTTCTCCGAAAAGACGGGCAAGTCCCTTTACGTCATACGGAGTGAACCAGGACTGCTGGAAAATATTGCTTTCAACACAGCAGTTGTCGTCATATCTGCCCCACATCCATTTGAATTTTCCGTTTTCCTTTTTCGGACAAAGAAAGCCCAGAAGGGGATTGTAATTGTTTTTATATTTCTTTGCTCTGTTTTCAAAGAAAAGAGCATCCTCTTTTTTGCCCATAGCTTTTGCAAAGCGGGAGAGTGTGTAGTCAGAAAGCAGAAATTCAAGTGTATCGCTGATTTTAAGCGGTATAAAGCCGTCCTTATCATACTGACCGCCTTCAGGGTATACGGAGGTGAATTCCTTGCCGAAGAGCATTTTCTGACGCCTTGCAGAGGCCCTTGCAATATCATAGGCTTTATTTATATCATAATTTCTTATACCCTTCACATAGGCATCTGCCACAACAATAAGTCCTGCATCGCCTACCATACAGTTGGAGTTTATTCCCATAAGCTCCCAGCGGGGAAAGGATGAATTGTGGAATTCGGCTATTTTTATAAGAGAATTCACTTCGTCGTTTACCATATCGGGGCGTATGAGGGAAAGCAGAGGGAATTCGCTTCTGTATACATCCCATCCGCTGAAAACGGTGCGGTGGGTATAGGAATCATCCCTGAGTACGGCGGTGCCGATATTGAATCTGCCGTCAATGTCAGCGGCAAATCTCGGGTCTAAGAGAGTGTGGTAAAGACAGGTATAGAATATCTTAAGGTCGGTTTCGTCATCTGTTTCAATATCAACACAGGAAAATACATCTTCCCACATATCCCGGGCATTCTGAAGTATTTCGTCAAAGGAAAGTCCCTCGGTTTCGGTAAGGTTTTTTCTCGCTCCGTCAATATCCGTGTAGGAGACCGATGCTCTTATAGTAACGGGGGAGGTCACATTTTCTCCGAAATGTACAATAAGCCCCGCGTCCTCGTGGCTGAAGGAGGAAAGACCTTCTTCCTGAAGCTCTTCATCTGCAAAAAACTGCATTTTTACTGCAGGCACGGAAAATTCACACACAAAACTAAAATTATATGTTATTCTGCCGTGGCCTCTTCCGAAGCCGCCGCCTGCAGGTGTGCAGATGATAGTACCTTCGATTTTTCTGTCATTTATTATAGTAATCTTCTGAAAATCAGCCTTACCGCCTATTCTTCTTGAAAAGTTGAATATAGCTCTCGCATCGCTTTTTTCGGGGTATGTTATACGAAGCATACCCGTACGGTGGGAGACGGTGCATTCTGTTTTAATATTGTATCTGTCGAGAATAACAGAATAGTAGCCTGCTTCTGCTTTTTCTCTGTCGTGGGAAAAGGGAGATTTCCAGCCGATAGTGCCTTTATTGAAGGGCACCTCACGGTTAGAGCCCGAGCGAAGATCCGTATTTCCCGTTACGGGCATTATCTGAAGATTGCCCAGATCTCCGTACCAGCCGATACCGCTCATATGATTGAAGCTGAAGCCCTCTATAGTATCATAGCAATAGTTGTAGCCTGTGCCGTTATCACCGCCTGTTACGGTGTCGGGAGCAAGCTGCACCATACCTCCGGGAGTGCATGCACCGGGATGTGTCTTTCCGCCTCCGTGGGGGCTGTCGCTCTGATCGTCACCCACAGTTCCTGTCATAGGGTCTACATATTTATACTTTTCCATAGTATTTCACCGCCTGAGTTTTATTTATACTGCATGAGATATTTTCTCACACTTCTCGACATTTCAAGGGAAAAATCACTGTTGTATTTTCTCTGACAGAAGGCTTTCATCCAATCCTCATAGGATTTTTCCTTTGCTTTATCTGAAAAAAGTTTTGTTCTTTCTTCCTTTGACAGCGTGTGATATCTGTCCTTACATACTATATATTTCATATCTGCACGCTGAGGCTTTTCTCTTCTTATCTGAGATGCCTTAGGATAACCGAAAACTACCATGGCTGCAGGGAAAACATAGTCGGGAAGAGAAAGCATCTCCCTGTGGACTTCATACTGCTCCATAATGTCGCCTATATAGCACGAGCCTATGCCGAAGCTTTCTGCAGCCGTCACCGCATTCTGTGCTGCCAACAATGCATCGTCAACAGCAAGAAGAAGATCTCCCTCGCAGGGTCTTCTCGGATCGCAGTCAGTGTCAATAAAGGCATCATACCATTTTCTGAAATCCGCTAAGAATATCAGGGTGAATTTTGAATCCTTTATAAAGGGCTGATTGTCGCAGGTGACAGAAAGCCTTTCAAGAAGCTCACTGTCTCTTATGTCAAGTATTGTGTAAAGCTGCTGATTGCCCGCTGTGGGGGCATTCACGGCACAAAGAAGAATTTCTTCCTTTATTTCTTCGGGAATCTCCTTTTCCGTAAAGGCTCTCACGGATTTTCTTGCTTTAAGGCTTCTTGTTATTTCGTTCATTTCGTTCTCTCCTTTTTGCCGGGAAGCTCGTTCCATAATGTAAAGCCGAGAATGAGAATACCGCCTGCTATAAGAGCGGGTGTGGGTTCTTCTTCAAGTATTGTGACGGAGCATATCACTGCCACAAGGGGATCGATATAGCTGAGAATTGCCGCCTTCTGTCCCGTAAGCTCCTTAAGAGATGAAAAATACATACAGTATGTGATACCCGTATGCACGAAGCCTACAACAAGAAGAAGCAGTAAGCCTTTTGTATCAAGAGACATCACATTTATTCCTGTTGTGAAAAGCACATAGGGTAAAAGCACGGCTGTTGCGGAAACAAACTGCAGGAATGTGCGGTGTATTCCGTCAATATCCCTTGTGAATTTATTGAGGATGATAACCGTTGCATATAATACGGCAGCACCGAGACCTAAAAGTATTCCTCTGAAGTGGTTTTTTCCGTCTTGTGCTTGCCCTGTCAACGTGATAAGAACGATTCCCACCGTTGACATTATAAAGCATATCCATTGCCTGAGTCCCATTCTTTCCTTGAAAATTACAGGACACACGAGGGTTACTATAACGGGAGCAAAATAGTAGCTCAGTGTTGCTGCGGAAACCGAGGTGTAGTTATATGCTTCAAAAAGGAGTATCCAGTTGAACGCCATAGCGATACCTGATACTATAAGCACGGGAATCTGCTTTTTTATTTTTCCGAAGGGAACGGGACTTTTTTTTATGAGTAAGAAAAAGCCGATGAACACCATGGCAAGCACGGCCCTGTAAAAGGCAAGCTCACCTGATGAAATATCAATATAGCGTCTGAAGAGACCTATTGTGCCGAATATTGCCATTGAAACAATGAGCATCAGCCTTGCATCAAATATTTTTTTCATTTATTTTCTCCGTATTTTATTCCTCTGAGGGTATATTCAAGCTGTCCGTAAAATAAGCGTTTGTGTCTGCCTTAAGTCCGTTTTTGTCGATAACCGTAACTCTGAAATACCCGTCGGAGGGCTTCAGTTCAAACACAGCGTGGGTGATTTCTCCCGTTTCTTCATTATACCGGGACATGCATCTTCTTTTATTTACGGTGCATACCACCTTGTCGGCAGGGGAGCATTCTATATGAAGCTTATCCTCCTCAAGCCACATTCCGTGTATATAAGGTCCCTGTGAAGAATAGAAATGCCCCTTCTTCAGTGCATGAGCTACAGCCTCATATGTAAGAGAGTCTGCTTTTATCACAGTGAATGCTCCGAAGGAATCCCACATACGGCACTGAGGATCGCGGCGGTTGTGATTATCGTCGGCGGCAATGCAGAATATTCTTTCGCCCTTTCTGAGAAAATCGTCGTATGCCTTGGAATTATACTCGTCGTAGCCGTCGATAAGACTTGAAAAATTGCATATCTCCATGGCATTCATTCCCGAATACTTAATGTAGTCCTCATAATGCTCAAGAGACCAGGAGGGGTGGTTGTAGGTAACAAAAAAGCCTTTTTCCCTGCAGATTTTTATTGCTCTGTTGATACAGTCGGAAGAATACTCTCTTTCATGATCAGGCTCGTTTTCATCAAATACTATTTCGTTGTTTCTTTCGGGATTATGATATTTTGTCCTGTGAAAAAAAGGCTGTGTGATATTGCTTTTGTCAAGGGCTATCACACAAAGATCACACACTCTTGCTTCAAGAAAATCTTCCTTTTCTTCATCGAAGCCCAGCTCAAAGCCTGTGAGCATAAGAAAGTCTTCGTCCGTAAGCTCATGATGGGGCACCATTATCTCGTGATCGGTACAGCAGAGAATACTGTAGCCCCGGGATTTGTACAGCTCCTTCATTTCCTCGGGGGTAAGAGTGCCGTCGGAAACGGTGGAATGGGAGTGAAGATTTGCTTTGTAGAAATTTCCGTTTTCAGGCAGAATATAATTTTTCATAGCACAAGCCACCCTATTATATAAAACAATAATATTATTATTTTAACATCCTGTCATTAAAAGTGCAATAATATTTATACAGGATATATAAACAAAAACAGAGAAATGAAAAAATCACTTCTCTGTCTTATTTCTTATTTTGTTTTACCAGGTTATATTTACCTGAAGACCTTCTACCGTGTAGCTTACGTCACCCATTACGTTGTTGTCAATAGCCTGAGTGAATGCTTCAAGCATTTCTTCGTCGGGCATCACTATTGATGTTTTAAGGGTGAGAAGAGAGGGGAGATATCTCATTGTGCCGAGATGGAAGCCGCTCATCCACCAATGCTTCTGCATAGGTCTGTCAACAAGCACTCTGTCGCCTATGAGAAGCTGAAGGGACATGGGAATCTCCTGATCGGAGGAAGCGCAGTTATAGAATGAGCCTCTTGCTGTGGCAGGATCTCTGCTGTAGAGACCAACCTCTGCACCGTTTGATATGAAGTAGTTACCCTTCCATATCTGTATCATCCATTCGAGTCCGTCATATTCAAACTTGAATCTTCTTGTTACATAGCTGTAGGAAATGGGATTGAGGTTTGCGAATATGTCGTAGAAGAGGCAGAAGCCGAAGTTTCTCATCCAGCAGTCAACGGTTGTGTAAACCATCATTTCCTTGATGTTGAAGTTGTAGCCTGAGCCGAACATGCCTGTGCCTTCTTCATTTGTACATTCGCCTGTGGCACGGTTGATAAGAAGACCTGCATCATGGGTTTCTGTTGTGCCGTCTTCATATGTAAGATGAAGCATAACCTTTACAACATCGGGATCATCTGTCTGCTCTGTGTAGATGTCCATTTCCTGAATGATGCTCATATATGCACCGATCGCATGGCATACGGAAGCCATTATGGGATTTCCGTTTGCAAGGTATTCGTCGCGCTTAGCATATCTTGCTTTTCTGAATTCGGTGGTGTTGATTTCATACTTATCCTTGAAATAGTATGCGCCCTTGTTTATGTCGGGAATATTCTGTGAGATAAGACCGAGATCAAGACCGCTTTCCGCACAGATCTCTTCAGATATATCAAGAATAACATCGTCAAGATTTACATTGAATTTGTTTACCTGAATATCTTCACCCGTAACAAGACTGAGAAGTCCTTTGAACACGTTGAGGAAAAAACCGAAGGTTTCTGTTGAAACAACGGGAAGTCCGATATACTGAATAAACTGAGTGTAGTCTTCGGGAGATGCCATATCATCTGATGTATCTTCTGCACCTGCAGGGATGCATACACCGAAGCACATGATTATTGCAAGAAAAAGTGAAAGGAGCTTTTTTGCAGATTTCATATTTTCTACCTTCCTTAGCCATTTTATCTGATATTTAATTAATATTACTACATATTTACAGAAAAAGCAATATCCCGGGACAGATTTTAATGTTAAAATTATGTTAATCTTCCGCATTACGGCAGAAAAGCTTTAATAAAAGAGTGCTTTGTTGACATAAATATCGCAATATGGTATATTTTTCTGCAGAATACCTGTTTTTACACAGGAGTAATATTACGGTGAAATTATGTTCAGAGATATCTTGAGAAAGAAACAGATAATAACAGAGGACGAGTGTATAAGGCTTCTTATCAGTGAAAAGAGAGGCGTGCTTTCCGTTATCGGTGATGAGGGCTATCCTTACGGAATGCCCATGAATCATTATTATAATGAGGATGACGGAAAGATTTATTTTCACTGCGGAAAAACAGGCCATCGCACCGATGCTCTCAGAAAATGCAATAAAGTGTCCTTCTGCGTTACCGACAGCGGTGTGAAAAAGGAAGACAGCTGGGCACTGGATTTTATAAGCGTTATTGTTTTCGGCAAAGCAGAATTTATAACAGATAAAGAAAAAATCGCAGAAATAAGCCGCCGCATCAGTCTGAAATTTACTTCGGATGAGGACTATATCAATAATGAAATCAGAAGCTTTCTCGATAATACGGATATGTTCTGTGTAACAGCAGAGCATATTACGGGAAAAAGAGTAAATGAAGCATAAAATCAGAGCTTTTTTCAGGGATATCTCACTTTCACGCTGTATTCTTGCTGCTGCCGGCAGTATTATTCTTTCCTTCGGTATGTATAATATCCATTCTGTGTCGGGAGTTACCGAGGGAGGCACATTGGGGCTTGCCATCTTTGCCGATAATGTTTTTCATATTTCACCTGCCCTCACAAGCTTTATATTGAATGCAGCCTGCTATATATTCGGAATAAAGACTCTCGGAAAATCCTTTCTTATTTATTCCGCTGTTTCCGCTTCTGCTTTCAGCTTAAGTTACCGGATTTTTGAATGCTTTCCCCGTGTTTATCCCCCGATTGCAGATCATCCTCTTTTGGCATGCTTACTTGGTGCTGTTTTTGTGGGTGTGGGTGCAGGTCTTGCTGTCAGAGCAGGAGGCGCTCCCTGCGGAGATGATGCCCTTGCCATGAGTGTGAGTGCGAGAACAAAAATAAAAATCCAATGGGTGTATCTCATATCCGACCTCAGCGTGCTGCTGTTATCGCTTTGGTATATTCCCCTTAAAAGAATTATATATTCTCTTCTTACGGTGGTGATATCGGGGCAGATAATCGGGGTCGTTTCGGAGAAAAAAAGAAAAAAAGAATAAAAGAATAAAAAAAATAAAGATAAAAAAGAATAAAGAATAGATAATAGATAATAGATAATAGATATCAGATATTAGGAGATTAAGAGCCCGTGTCGGGGGAGAGTGACACGGGCTCTTAATTTATTATATAGGAAATTGCTCGCGTTGTGAGCAATTTAGCTTATAATTCGCCTGCGGGCTCATTGAATGACGCAAGCTTATTGAACAAGAAACACCTACAGCCCCCAAGATTGGGGGTAGGGGGTTGA
>JAZNSD010000038.1:0-2660 GCA_045591055.1 Acutalibacteraceae bacterium
TACCTTCAACGATACCTTTATCGGCGTTATTGTTGAAAAGACCAGAACCCGTTGGGGTAAATTCAGACCCTATCTTCTTCTCGGCCAGCTTCCCCTCACTATTTTGGGATTATGGTATTGGCTGATTCCCTTTATCTTCCCAGATACACCGGGAGATTATCTTCCCAAATGGATTTTCTATTTTGCAATGTCAATCGTTACCGAAACCGCCAACACCTTCACCGGCATTGCCCGTTCAGGCTTTGGCTCAACGATAACACCGGAGCCATTGGACCGTTCGAGGCTTATTGCGACGGCTAATCTGATGTCGCATTTCGTTGAAGACGTTCCGAGGCAGATTTTCGGTATCATCTATGACCTTGTAATCAACAACAAGATTAAGATCAAGCTTCCCAAGCTTTTCGCAACCTTCGGTGTTTCATTTGCAGTTCTCGGTGCTGCTTTCTGCCTTTATTTCTTCCTCACCACAAGAGAAAGAGTTGCGCAGACCATTAAGAAACCGAGCGTAATTCAGGGGTTGAAAGCTATCATCACAAATAAGCCTATGTTTATTTGTGTGCTTTCAAATTTTTTCAACGGTTTCTCTGTCGGCACAGGCCGAGCAAACTTCTATATTGATGTTATCGGCTCTATCACATGGCAAACCATTGTCGGTATTCCTGCCTTCCCGATTAAATTTATCAGCTACAGCTTCGTCGAGCCTCTCAGAAAGAGATTTTCAACAAAGGCTCTGTGGATTTTCGAAGATGCCTGGACTGACTTCCTGTGGTTGACTGTTTTCGGCTTAGGTTCAATCAATAACAACTTCCAGAAAAAGCATATTATTCTGCCGATGATGGGTATTGAAGAAATCTTCGAAATGTGTGTTTACGGCTTAAGGCGAGTTATTCCCGCAGAAATAGGCAACGAAACAATGGACTACTGCGAATGGAAGAATGGCTACCGTGCAGAAGCTATGCTCGGTGTTGCACAAACAACAATCGCAAAGCTTCAGATGGCAGTTATGGGCAGTATCAACAGCCTTATTCTTAAGGGTATCGGTTACGTTCAGGGTGCTACTATAGGAACACAGAGTGACAGAACAAAATGGTGGATTTTTGCTCTTGGCACGGGTATTCCCCGCATCACAGGTGCTCTCGGTATCGTTCCCAAGCTTTTCTATCCCATCACGGCCGAAAAGCGTGATCAGATGTATGCTGAACTTCGCGAAAGAAGAAGCAGGGTTGCCGAAATGATGAAAACAGCAACCACAGCAGAAGAAATTTCCGAAATCGCAGACTCACAGTTCATCGTTAAATAGTTTTAATTGCGGACTCTGTATATTAGGGTCCGCAAAATATATGGAGAGATAAATATGAAAACATTTTTGTTTCAGGGTGATTCAATAACAGATGCAAACAGAGATGATGAGAATCAAGTTAATTTCGGCTTAGGCTGCGGATATGCGTTTTTTCTTGCTTCTGAATTTGAAAAGAACAATAAAGATAAAATCAAATTCATTAATCGCGGCAAAAGCGGAGACAGAATTACCGATGTTTACGCCCGAATTAAGGAGGATATAATAAATTTAAAACCCGATTATATGTCAATTCTTATAGGGGTCAACGATGTTTCTCACGAACTAACCATGAACTGCGGTGTCAGCCCGAAAAAATTCAGAATGATTTATGAGATGCTTGTTGACGAAATCAAAGAAAGTCTGCCTGAAATTAAAATTATAATTTTAGAACCTTTTATCTTAAAAGGCGTCTGCACAGAAAAATTATGGAATGATTTTAATTCCGAAGTAAGAAAAATGGCTGAAATATCAAAGCAAATTGCAGAAAAATATGATTTTGATTTTGTTCCGCTTCAGAACAGGTTTGACGAATTATCAGGTGACTGCAACACAGGTTATTGGACCGCTGACGGCATTCATCCCACTATCGAAGGACATCAGATTATTAAAGAAGAATTACAGAAAGTTATTAAAAAATATATATAAATACTGTGTCCGGAAGATTATTGTAACAAAAACAAAGCTGAAAACGAAAGAATATCAAAAATGAGCAATAATTCAATAAAGGCGGTGGCTGAATGACTGAATCAATCTGGAATGGCTTTAAGCGACTTGATTTTCTGTTTGAAGGAAGAGAAGCCGTTCTTGTTTTTCCCGAAAAGGCAAACGAAAACAAAAATTGGTTGTTAAAAACTGAATATTTCGGCGCTTTTCCGGAATTTGAAATTGAAATGGTGAAAAAGGGTTGGCATCTTGCCTTTATAGAAAACATTTCCCGTTGGTGTCTTGATGAAGACCTTGATTTAAAAAAGCGTTTTGCCGCATACTTATCGGAAGAATACGGCTTATATAAAAAATGCGTTCCCGTCGGTATGAGCTGCGGCGGATTGATAGCAAGCAAATTCGCAGCAAACTACCCGGAATGTGTTTCAGCTCTTTATCTTGATGCGCCGGTAATGAATCTCCTTTCGTGCCCCGCCGGCTTTGGAAAAGCAAATAATGAAATGCTGCCGGAATTTATAGAAGCGACCGGCATGGATTTGTCGCAGCTTATCTGCTACAGAGAGCATCCCATTGATAAAATGCAATTGCTTCTGGAGAACAGAATCCCCGTTATACTGGTGTACGGAGATTCCGATAACATTGTTCCTTATGAAGAAAA
>JAZNSD010000039.1:0-18597 GCA_045591055.1 Acutalibacteraceae bacterium
ATCAGGTCATGAAACTATAGGTATTGATAACAATGCCCACAAGTGGAATGAGGGTGAAATCACTACCGAGGCTACCTGTAAGGTAAACGGTGTTATGACCTTCACCTGTGAATATGACAAATCTCATACCCGCACTCAAGACCTCGGCACAGACAGCACTAATCACATAAACACAAGAGCTACAGAGGAAGTCAAAGCAACCTGTTCTGAAACAGGCTTTACTGCAGGCGTTTTCTGTGACGATTGCGAAAAGTACATTTCAGGTCATGAAACAATAGGTATTGATAACAATGCCCATAAATGGAATGAGGGCGAAATCACTACCGAGGCTACCTGTAAGGTAAGCGGTGTTATGACCTTCACCTGTGAATATGATAAGTCTCATACCCGAACTCAAGACCTCGGCACAGACAGCACTAATCACGTGAATACAAAGACAATTAATGAAACTGCAGCAACCTGTACTTCAATCGGTTATACTGCAGGCACATATTGCAATGACTGTGAAAGCTTTGTGGAAGGACGTAAGGAAATTCCTGCCAAGGGACACTCCTACAAGGATACTGTAACTGCTCCTACCTGCACAAAGGAAGGCTTCACTACTCACACCTGTTCAGAATGTAAGGATTCCTATACAGATACAAAGGTCAAAGCCCTCGGACACAGCTACACGGATACTGCAACTGCTCCCACCTGTACAAAGGAAGGCTTCACCACCCACACCTGTACAAGATGTAAGGACACCTACACCGATAAAAAGATAAATGCAACAGGACACAAGTGGAGCGCCTGGACAGAAATTCTTGCTCCCACACCGTCAGAAAACGGCAAGGAAGAAAGAGTCTGCAGTCTTTGTAAAGCAAAGGAAACACGTACAACCGATAAACTCAGCTTTACAATAGGTGACGTAAACGGTGACGGCAAAATCACGGCTGCTGATGCAAGAACCGTATTGCGTGCTTCAGTCGGTCTTGAAAATCTCAATGAAGCTGAAAAAGCAGCAGCTGAAATTGACGGAAACGGTATAATAAGCGCTGCCGATGCAAGACTTATCCTGCGTGCCTCCGTAGGACTTGAGGATCTCAGCAAATACAAAAAATAACAGGCAAAAAACTTTTCCGGGACTCACTTCATTGTGAATCCCGGATTTTTCTGTCTGTTTATTATTCTGTCAATGAATCGCTATAGGCTTTTCTGCACTCTTCAATTATCTTCAAAGCTTCCTCTCTGCCCTTATATTCTCCTACCTCAACGGAAATTCCCTGCAGCACCTTATAGTTTGCAAAGAAATTCGCAATTTCCTTCAGAACAAAGGGCGAAATATCCTCAAGCTCATTTATATTATCATATCTGGGATCACAATCAAGCACAGTGATTATCTTATAATCCACCATTCCCCCGTCAATCATACTTAAGTAGCCGAGCACTCTTGCAGGCACTACACAGCCGGGGAAGGTGGGATCGGAGCATATAACAAGCACATCCAGAGCATCTCCGTCGGGAGCAAGTGTATTTTCAAGAATACCGTATTCGGCAGGATACATCATAGCTGCATACAGAACACGGTCAAGAACAATGCGCCCCGTAGCTTTATCAAGCTCATATTTATTCTTTGAACCCATAGGGATTTCAATAAGAGTGTATTCCACATTCTTCATAACAATTTCTCCTTTTATCTCTGCGCTGAATCGCACAGACCTTTTTCTTCCGCCTTATTTTAATACAATCGGATCATACTATTTCAACCATCTGATGGATATTAACCTGCGGCACGGTGAAATTCACATTTTTGCCGTCAAAGGAAAAATCAAGCCTTGTGCCCTCGGGAACAAGTGTTACCGATAGGGGGGCCTTTTCACACTTCACCCGGCAGCTGACATTATAAAGAGGCACTGTATCCTCAATAACCTCGGTTCTCTCGCCTCTGAGAGTGGTGTGAGCATACAAAAGATGAAGAATGCTTCTCTTCTCTTTTTCCTGTCTTGTAAGAGTCATAACTGCCTTATCGGGGATAGCTGCCCTTGCGCTCACGTCATCCCCGAGAAGTCTTCTGACAGCTTCAGCGAAGATCTCCTTGAAGCTGAGATGTCCGAGACTTGCATAGGCTGTGAATATATCCCAGCCGATATAAGCCACATTGCCTTTTATAACAACAGCGGGGAATTTCTCCTCGGTATTGTTGGGGGCGTGCATATGGGAGCAGAAATGCTCTCTTGTTCTGTTGAAATATGGATTCTGTCTGTATGCAAGAACTTCACCGTCCACAGCTTCTGTTTCAAATGCCCTGCATCTCATAATATATGCTGTGTTACCGTTCACGGTTTCAAAACAGGGAACAAAATATGTAGGTGAAAATTTACACTCGCCCTTGAACACGGCACCTGTGTCAAGGGTGAAGCTGCCGTCCTTCACAATGCTTTCACCGCTTGCTATTACCTTGCCGCCATTTTCAATAAAAGACTTCACCTTATTTAAGAATGCATCGCTCATTCCCTTCACGTCGGGGAGAATAAGAAGCTTATAGCCGTCAAGCTCTGCGGTTTCATCTATAAAATTATAGAGATAATTCTTCTCAAGAAGCATCCTGTTTGCGCCTACATCTGCCTTTGCATCGCGGTTTCCCGTAACAGCCTCTTCGCTGAGCACGGCAATATCTGCCACATTAACAGCACCCTTTATCCATTCCTCTCTTTCTTCAACACGCTTATATGCCGCACCGATAAGAGAATAGGTTGCCTCATTCATCTGAGAATCGGAGTGCATCTGATCGCCTACAGAGCAGCCTGCACCGTTTGCTATACTGAGCGCAGTTTCATATATGAGGGCATTGGGATGCTTATAACCGCCGAATTCACCCCAGCTGTGGTGGAATTTTCCTGTCATACCGAGATAATCCTTACCGGGCACTGTGCGCACATATGCAGCTGACAAGGGAAAATGGTCATAGCCCCATCCTCCGGTGGGAAGACTTTCAAGCTCAAGATGAGTGTTATAATCAATAAACTTATGGTTGCCCTTAGGAATATGGCCCGAGTTATGGAATATGGTTGCAGTATCGCTGTGGCGTCTTACGGCAGCATTTACCGCATCGGCATACTTGTTGAAAACAATAACAGCATGCTTTTCCAGGTCCTGCTTGTTATTCTTATCGAGTCCCAGTCTTTCCATATCCTTAAGACAGCTTTCACAGAAGCATATCTTGGGAGAAATAATATCAAGGAAAATTCCGCAGGGGTTATATTTTACCATAACCTCCTCAATTTCATCGCAGAGCTTCTTAAGATAGGGAGTGTTGAAGCAAAGCAGATGAAAATGAACTTCACGGTCGCTTTCCTTTATTTCCTCCTCATCCTCGGAATGAAGACGTCTCCATTCGGGGTGTGCATCATAATCCTTTTCATCAAAGCCCGCAGAAATATATACGGGTGCATTTACATTTATCTCCTTGCAGGCCTCAAGCTGAGCACCCAGAAGGTCAAAGGAAAGTCCCGGATGCATTTCATTCACATCCGTGGGATGATATGACCAGCCGTGATGGCATTTTGAAAATACGGTTACAGAATCCACGTGACCGTCCTTAAGCGCCTGCTGAAACTGCTTTTTTGAAAAGCGTTCGCCCACCTTAAGAAGACCGCTTGTATGAAAATCAAGATGTACCTGACGAAGTCTTAACATAAAACTTACCTCCGAGCCTGTTATTAATTAAAATCAGTTTATCATATATAAAAGCCTTTTTCAATAAAACAATTATTATTCCGTCGGACTGCTGTTATCATTATCCTTTTTCTTTTTATAATCAATCTCCGGTGAATCCGTAACAAGGACTCTCTTTATGAATATGTAACAAAGACCTATCAGCTCATTTTTGTTCATCTTATCCCGGTTTGCAAGCCAGTATTTTACCAAGCCGAAAAAGCCGTTTGAAATAAACATGTAGAAAAAGTTATAAACTATTCTCTTTTCGTCACCGTGATAATCACTGAAATACTTATAGTTGAAATCACAGAATGCCTCATCAAGCCTTGTTGTGAAGGAGTCGGAATTTTCAAACAGCATTTTACAAACCCGGGGCTTCGAATCAATAAGGTCAACAAGAGATGTAATCATTAAATGTACATTTTTCGGAAAACCTATTTCTCTGTATGTATCAAAATTGCCGATAGCCTCATTTACTATTGTGTCCTCCATATCCTCAACAAGGTCATTTATATCCTTATAATGAAAATAGAAGGCATTACGGCTGAGCTGTGCATGCTCGCACAGCATCTTTACGGTGATTCTGTTAAGAGGATTTCCTTCTGCAAGCTGTGCAAGACTGTTTTCAAAGGTCTGCTTTGTCCTCTTTACGCAACTGTATTCTTTTGGCATTTTTAGCACTTCCTTTCAATATTCTGCACACGCTGTCACAAATGTTACATATTCAAGCTGAATATACCATATTAAACTGTTTTTGTCTATACTGTTTTTCTGCAGGAAAAATACATTTGACTTATTTTAACAAAGAATTAACATTAAAAAGATTTGGTACAAAAAGTCACAATTTGTAAATTGACTTACTGCGCTCCCACACCTATAATGAATAAGAAATGTTACACGGTGTACTATTTTTATTCATTCACCGTTGTTATGAAAGGAAAACAAAAATGATGGATTTAACCGGCACAAAATTCAGAATCCCTGAAGAAAACTATCTTACCCCTCCCGCAGACGAATCCTGCTATCAATATCTTAAAAATGCCTATGCAAAAATTTCTGCAGATCACGGCGAATACTCCGCCTTTATCACTCCCGTGCTTCAGTTTGAAAGCGCCACAAGTATGACAAGGCTTTTCAGTGATATTGAAAAAATGGCAGCCTTTCTTGATTCAAAGGGCATAAAAAAAGGCGATGTAGTCACTGCTTTTCTTCCCACCTGCGGTCACGCCTTCATCGCTTTTTATGCATTGAGTAAGCTTGGCATAATCTCAAACTTTGTTCATCCCATGACTCCTCCCAATCAGCTTCTTGAAATTATGGCACATACAAAGAGCAAGGGGCTTTTCATCCTTGACCTTTTCGCAATGCCCTTCAGAAGTGTTATTGAAAAGCATATGACAATTGTCTGCTCCACCTCAGACTTCTGCGACGGAATTGCATTCAAGTATGCAAAGGGTAACGAAATGCAGAATGCCCCCGTTCCCGAAGCTGAAACGGTTATTCGCTACAGCGACATTATGGCTATGGACCTCCCCCTTGTGCCCGATGCTCCCAATCCCGGAAAGGACGACGCCATTTATCTTCACGGCGGCGGCACAACAGGTAAGAGCAAAACCATTATTCATTCAAACTTCTCCTTCAATTCTCTTGCCTTCAACCTCTATATTCTTGATACATACCACGAATACTGCAAGTGCTATTCAATGTGCACGCTTCCATGCTTTCACGCATTCGGTCTCGGCGGTGCTATGCACTATGCAATCTGTAACGCATATCAGCCCATTATGATTCCCAAGCTCGATCCCCTTCAGGCAAACGAGCTCATAAGAAAATACCGCGTTACTGAAATTCTCGCAGTACCCAGAATGTTCCAGAAGCTTATGGAAGCTCCCAATTTTGAAAATGAAGGCACCAAAAATCTCGCTCTTCTGTTTGCAGGCGGTGACGTTGTTACAAACGAGTTTGTAGATCAGTTTGATGCAATTATGAAAAAGCACGGTGCCCCCGCAAAGCTTTGCCGCGGCTACGGTCTTACCGAAATGTGTGCCGTATGCACAAACAACTCCCACTTTGCCTACAGTAAGGATTCGGTAGGCTATCCCCTTGTCAGTGTTCAGGTTGAAATCTGGGATGATGACTGCAACAAGCTCCCCGCAGGCACAGTAGGAGAAATCGTATTCTCGGGCGACACCATGATGAACCGCTATCTTCCCGACGATGTTATTCAGGAAACAGGTATTTATACCGATAAAAACGGCAAAAACTGGATAAAAACAGGCGATATGGGCTATGTGGATGAAGAAGGCTTTGTTTACTTCTCCGGAAGAAAAAAGAGAATCATCATCATCGCAGGCTACAATATCTATCCCGCAACAATTGAACAGAAGCTTGAAAAGCTCAGCTACCTCAATGAGGTATGCGCAGTTCAGGGATATAATGAAGAGGGCAAGCCCGATGTAAAGCTCTGTGTTTCATTAAAGGACCCCGAAGCCGATAAGGAGCAGCTCAAAAAGGATATTCTTGACTATTGCAAAGAAAATATCGAAGGCTATGCATGCCCCAGAAGAGTTGAATTCCACGAGATTCTTCCCAGAACCAAGCTTGAAAAAATAGACTTCGTCAAGCTTTCCGATCCTGTTCCGGGCAACTGATAAAAAAATTAAATCAGCATCCGCTGTTTACACCTTCTTATGTAAACAGCGGATGCTTTTGTCAGTTTTATATCAGAAAAACGCTTATTCCTCAGCCTTCTTTTCTTCGGTTTCGTCCTTGGTAAGCTGCTTTTTCAGACTTCTGTACCTGAAAAATCCGGATATATCATTAAAAATGGTTAATAATACAGCGCATACGAGCACACCGGAAGCAATAACTGCTACAACAGAAATTACTGTTTCATAATCGGAGGGTATTTCTAAAAGCCCCGGAACTACCGTGGCTATCCCTATTATAACAAAAGCCAACACTATAATAAGCAGCTTTTTTCTCAAGGGCGAAGCATAGGGATTCACTGCCGAGGTAAGTACCTCTTCCCTTGTTACTCCAAGCGCCTCAAGACTCACTTCTTCGTCGATCATCCTGCGAAGGCCTTTTTTGCCCATCTTTTCTTCACCGAGCTGATATATATAATCCAGTGCAAATCTTGCCTGATCAGGTGTCCACTCATTAATATATTCAAGCATTTCATCTCCGCGTGTATTGTGCAAAACATACTTTATAGCTTCGTTTATATCACCGTTGAATTTTTCATCTGCAAGCTTCTGAGTTTTATTCATAATATTTCACACCGTATCCTTTGCAAAATCAGACTTGAAAAACACATATTTCTCTGATTATAATATCAATAATCCCGTCCGGATGTCAAGGGATAAGGTGCACCATTTTTCCGGCTCAGGGCTGAATTTTATAAAAGTGAGCATAAACACAAACAAAAACTGTTGTATATATCAGCATCTGTTGATATACTTATACTATAAAACAAAGGAGCGGTGATAATATGACCGATAAATACGGAAGGCTTGTAAAAATACTGCAGATCGTTTCATTCATCTTTATGCTTGCAATGGTTATTGTATGCGTGGTATTTCTCAAGAAAAACAACATCTCGGTAAGCAATGTGGATGCACTCACACAGTACCTCACGGGAGGCACACTCACTGTTGCTCTTATTCTCATCGGCTTCAGCATTGTAAAAAGCTTTGCGCTCATTTTTCCGCCCGCCGTGCTTTTTGTGCTGTCGGGAATTGTGTTTGACAATATGCTCACAGCAGTGCTCATAAATGCGGCGGCAACTGCCTTAAGCCTCGTTCTCCCGTATTTTCTCGGGAAATTTATGGGAATGGATATGGTAAATTCCCTTAAAGGCAGATTCAAGGCTATAAAGAAGCTGGACGCTTTTGCAGGCGAAAACTCCTTTGCCGTTGTATTCGTATTCAAGGCGGGCGGTCTTATGCCTTCTGATCTCAGCAGCCTTATTTTCGGAGCTATGAATATTCCCTTCGGAAAATATTTTATTGCATCAAATCTCGGTCTTTTGGTGCTCAATGTTTTGTGGACACTTCTCGGTACATACGGAGATTTGTCGAATCCTCTTACTTTCCTCTATGCACTGCCTGCCCTTCTGTTTGCAATAGGTGCATCTGTATTTATGAGCAAAAGACAAAAGAAAAAGCAACAGACAGCAGAGAAATAAGAAAAAAATAAAACAAATCAAAAAAGCGAAGCGACGGAAAAAACCGTTACTTCGCTTTTTACATACAGGCTTGTATTTGCATTATTGAAAATTTATGGTTGTATTGCACTCTTTTTTCAATACTGTTATACCCGATATTCAGGATTAAGTCAACGGTTATTGAAAAAAATGTGTCGTTATGCCGGAATTTTTCAATAGCTTAAGGGAAAATCAGAAGGCTGCATCAATAATTTCTGTCTCATACAGCTTCTTGCAGCTTATTTTTTTAGTCTTTCGGAAAAAGAATAAAAGCCCTGATTCCGTGCTTTTTTGGAATCAGGGCTTTTTCAGCTTAATGACATCAAGCAAGAGGGCAGATGGGAAAAGCCTCTTATTTTAAGTGTTGCCGTACAGTGCCGAAAATCTGTTGCGGGAAGGAATTATTCGCAGTAGGGAGATGTAAGCCTTATTCCGTCAGTAAGGGTGAATTCGACATATTTTCCCACTGCATTCTCAGGGAGGGGATAAGAGGAAGCATCCTTTCTTAGCTTAAGAATATTCCATTCCTGCTCCATATAGCAGTTTTTATCCCTGTGCTTTTTTCTTAAGGCATAGGTCATTTTTTCGGTTATATAGAAAAGTCTTACTGATTCTACATCTTCACTGCAGGAATAATACACCCTGCCGTCACGGAAGTCAGCTTCAACAGCAGGTATTCTTCCGCCGCTTATGATTTTTTTTGCAAACCAATAGCTTTCCTCGGGGGAGTATCCCTCAAGATGAGAGTGCCTCATATTGTGAAGCATTGAAAGACAGGTATTTCGGTTATTGTCCTTTGTTGCAAGGAAGGACAGGGAATTTGAATTTATTGAAAAATTGCAGTCATCATTCCAGCAAAGCCACATAACAGGCATTTTAACTTTGGGGAAATTTTTTTCCGCAAGCCATTTTTCGTGCTCGGGGGATGAGAACAGGGAGCTTGAATATGTAAGCGCTTTTCTTGCAAAGCCTGAGCCGTAAATGGGTACGGCAAAGGAAAAGCGGCTGTCATAGCCTATGGCTATTGAAGCGATAACACCGCCCCAGGAGATACCGCAGATGCCGATTTTATCAGCATCGATTCTTATATCGCTTCTCAGTATGTTATGAGAAAGTATGACAGCGGCTACAGAGTGATACATCCACTGATTTTCCGTGTCCTCATTCATATCCGTCATACACGAATTGTCGGGGCCTACGGTATAGCCCTCCTCATAAAAGGGGGCTGTCAGTCTTCTTTCAAGTCCTTCGGAAAAGCCTTCATATAAATGAGGGATTTTCTTTGTGGGGAAATAGCCTGTGGTATCCATAGCAATTGCCGCAAAGCCCTTGTCGTTCCACTTTTTTATCCACATATCCTCAGGATGCCCTCCGCCGCCGTGAATCAGCACAACGGCAGGCACCTTACCCTCTGCTTTTTCGGGATAGCCTATATGGGCAAAAACCTTTGTTTTCTGTCCCTTGTAATCTGCCCCGTCAAAGGAAAGAGCCTTTATTCCCCCTAATTCAGTTCCGTTATGTGAGCCTGAGGTATCATATTCGGAAAAAAATTCTGTACGGGGAACAGTCTTGATAATATTATCAAAATCAATCATAAAACATCACTTTCTTTTATGCTTTTGTCTCAATTCCGGGGTCAAAAACGGGCATAAGCTGAAGCTTAAACAGATTCATTTTATGCTTTTTGTCGATAATTTCTTTGGTTTCCTTGTTTTCGATCTCGCCTGTACGTATGTACTTGTCAAGCACTGCATAGGTAAAGCCGAGATTTTCCTCGTCTGTTTTTCCGCAAAGACCGTCGATGGGCACCTTTTCAACAAGCTCGCAGGGAAGACCGAGCAGATGACCGATCTCTTTAACTTCCGTCACGGTGAGACAGCTCATAGGAGAGAAGTCGCCCACGGAATCACCGTATCTTGTTGAATATCCCACCCAGTCCTCAGAGAGGTTACAGGTGTTGCATACTCTGCCGTTACAGCTTTGTGAGATCATATATCCCGCCGCAATTCTGAAAAAAACTTATTAAACGTAACCTTAAGCATTAATTTCAATCGATTTATTATTCTTATCTATTTCCTCGTTTTCCTTATGACGCTCAGCTCTTATGATTTCAAGCTCACGATACATCTGTTCCTTCTTTTCGCCTTCAATATCATAGAGGAATTTAAGAATGATGGATTTAAGAAGATTGCTGAGAGCATAGCCGAACAGCAGGAAGGCAAGAAGCCACAGGCATGTTTCCATATAATCGGGCTTTGCCTGCATGGTTGCTACAAGGTCCTTTACCTTTGAAGATTCATAGCCTACCCAGGCAATCATAAAGGGAATCATAACATCCTTTGCATAGTTAAGACCTGTGAGAATCCATCCGGGTACAATACCCTGAATCGCTTCAACACGCTCACCGGTCTGCCATTCAAGATAGTCGTAGTATTCAACAACAAAGTGAGAGTTTGAAAGCTCCTGCACACCGATACCGAGACCGAACATAAAGTATAATGCATAGAAGAAAATGCTGTTCCAGCCGGTAAAGAAGTAAAGTCCCATCTTTGCTTCAACCAGGCATATAAGGAAAAGAACACCTGCACATATCATGGAATAAGGTCCGCAGAGCTTAAGAAGCTTTGTGGGCTCATATTTCTTTCCGAATTTTGCGGTAAGCACATTACCCACAACAGTGCCTGCAGCGGTAGGAATTGTAAGAAGAATGTTCTTTGATGAGCCTACGGTGATCGCAGCAAGGAAGGTAGACATCTTACCGAGCATTGCAAGAACATTTACCCACTGCATATACTGATATGCACGGTAGTTACGGTATCTGAAAAGTGAGAAAAGAGTTTTTGATATTTTGACCTTTGCCTTTTTGGGAAGCTCGATTCTTTCCTGACAGAAAAGTCCGCACATCAGATTTCCGAAAAGTGTAACACAGGCTGCAACAATAGCAAGGGTCATATACATCTTGTTCTTGTCGTCACTGAAAAGTCCGTAAACAAAGGTTGCAATATATGCTCCGCCGTAGCCTATGTAATAAGACAGCTGCCATACGGTAGCAACGGTTTTCTTTTCCTTGGGGTCGGGAGAAATAACCTGAGCCACATTCTGACCGAGATTATTGAATGCATTGAACGCCGTCTGACAGCAGGCAATTCCGTAACGCAGCATTGTCATCTGCTCAACCGTCCATCCCTCGGGAACATAGAAATAGAAAACGGTGAGTGCAAATATGGGGAGAAGGCAGATAATATACCACTGACGGTATCTGCCCCAGCGGGTTTTCCATTTCTGCACAATAACACCCGAAATAAGTCCGAATATTACACCGCAGATAGTGGTAAGAGTGGTCTGCACAGCAAGAATTTCAGCTATTTCCTCAGCTTCTACACCTACAGGTCCGTAATAAAGCTCGTGAAGGAAAGCAGAAGCCAGAGTACCCGTAAGGGTCGTGCCGAACATTCCGCCTATGCGTGCAAGCATCAGACACACATATTCAAATTTAGTAATATACTGTGTCTTGACAGGAAGTGCATTCTTAGGAGGAACTGATACATCTTCTTTGTTTCTGTTAATAAATGACATTCTTTCATCTCCCGTGTATTATTTATTTTATTGTACTATCAATATGTTAAAAAAACAAGTCAAAAGTATTACACTTTTTGTGTAAAAATAATTAAACCCACAAAAAAGCTCTGAAGCGAAGAAGGTTACCGTGAAGCAGAATACTTTTCAACAAATTCTATAATCGGAGTATTATCATCAAGTCCGTGAGGGTGATGGTCGCAGTTTTCTTTACCTATGGCGACGATCACACCGCCCTTTTCACGATAATACTTCTCAAGTACTGCCCCGTTTTCCTCATAGGGAACAACACTGTCGGAATCACCGTATATAAGCATAACGGGAATTTTATTTTCAAAAAGCAGATGCATTTTATCAATGGGATGCTCCCTGTAGCATATAAGCTCAGAAAGCTCCATGCCCGTTGCCTCAATAAACTCGGGCAGCATTTCATTATTTGCCCTACCAAGACCTGCAGGACATGAAAGAAGATTCATAACGGGAGCATCAAGATAGATCGCCGACACACATCCGGGATACTTTGCTGCAAGCTTAACTGCAATAAGCCCTCCGCAGCTCATACCCACAGGAACACATTTTTCATAAAGCCCGTATTCATGAGACAAAAACTGCGCAAAACGATTTTTGACATCAAGATCCTCCTCGAGACACCAGCGGGTGATATTTTCCACATACGCAAGATGCCATCCTCTTTTCAGCATTTCAATTTCAAACTCCGGAAATGCACCGAAGTATTCTGTTTTCAATAACCAGTTTTTATTTTTATTCGCTTTTTCCGGAAAAACAAGTATCGCCTTATGTCCCTCAAACAAGAAATCAATACGCCTGAAGCCGTTCCATTTAGTTTCGTTCATACATTACACCCCTTGAAAATCAATTCTGCAGCGGGTTTTTCAGTCAGTTTCTGTCTTACGCACCCGCCATACTGCAGAAAGCCTCCGGGCTTTTTCACCCGAAGACTCTTTCTGATAATTTGTTTATTCATATTATATCCTTACATTACAGACAAATCAACCTTTAATATAAGTCAGCTTAACAAAACATCCGGGACTCACATTACCGTGAATCCCGGAGCTTCTGCTGTTCTGAAGTCAATTACATTAAGAGCCTTCAACAGTATTTAATTATATGAAACGTATGCTTTGTAAGCCTCCCGCGAAGTATCGGAAACAGCATTTACAGGCTGTGAAAATTCAAAGGTATCGGAATAGTCGGATACAGTTGAGCTGTAGCGACCGCCGTAAAGAATTGTTTCATAATATCTTTTCTCTCCGCAGATAATCAATCTCCGCTCCAATTCCTCTAAGGTTTCTGCAGGTCCCATAATACATTTTCCGTCCACATACAGACGATATTCGTTTACCGGATCAAAATGTGATTTAATGTCAATAAATTCACCGTTTACCCACTCATACTGACCTTCGTCGTATCTGTATCCGTGGCTGTGCTCAACCTCATATCCGTCATATTGATAAGTATCTATTATCAGCTCTTCACTTTTTGTTTCAATATGATTATCAGAGCCGACATTGAATTTCCCGCTGACAGGCACTGTTTCACTGCTTGTATTCAGTACTTCATCTGTTGAAGGATGATAGCTTACAACCTTAAACAAATCTGTCTGATTAAATAATATGTCTGCCGTTTCTGAAATACGGATAAATAACTCCCGGTTTTCAGTATAAAACTGTTTATCTGTGCTGATGCTATCAACCGAAAGCATTGTTTGCGAAGGCATGAGATAGCTGTAAATATATAAGTCATATATTTCAAAAAATTCTTCGAAAGAATATTCTGAAATATATTCTCTGATAAACTCTTCGTTTATTATCCATTGACCGTTCCATTTCTTCTCAGTATCCTTTTCAAGCAATCCGAGGTTATGTAAAGTCCCGTAATAATACTCATTCCAATCGGTCAGATAGCGCTCTGTAAAGGTTCTGTTTGCGGCATCCCTTTTTATATAAATATTGTGAACCAATTCGCAGTTTTCGGAAACAGAAGCCGCCCCGTCAGGCTTTGAGTTTACAGAATAAACTATTTTATAAGAAATAAAAAGCGCCAGAGCCAAAACAACAATTGCAATCACACAATATAATAATTTTTTAAGCTTCGGATTATTCTTCATAATAAATTACTCCGTCATAATAAAATTAGCAGTTTATACGGTTGATTCGAAAAGCAAAAATATTATAGCAAAAAAAATGTATGCCAGTCAATGTTTTTTGACGCATAATAAAAGCTCGTGCATAAGTATAAATGTCTGAGATGTCCTTTTGCCCGAAAATGTACATTACAGGACATTAACGCTTAAAAACAAGCACACAAACCCCGGAATAAGGCACAAAACGATTATTTACATCATTTTCACCCGGCGGATACGGCAGCTGAAACTCCGTGCCATGAGCCCTTCGGCCTCATAAGCATCAGTGCGAGGAAAAAATACTGCCCCAAGACAAGAAAACGGCTTCAACCTACGCCTGCGGCGAAACGCTTTCGTATAGTCCATCGCCGAGGGAAGTTTACTTCCCGTTCGGCGGGACATATAATCTTTTTACTTTATAGGAAGGAATTTCCTATAAAGTAAAAATGAAATGCTTGACATGTTTTAGCACTAATGCTAAAATATGCTCATGACATTATCAGACAGGTATTAATGGGATTTTATGGAGAAAAATAATAAATCAAGGCTTACAAAGCTTGAAATCATAAAAGCGGCAACTCATATGTTTCTTGAGGTGGGATATTCAAAAACCTCTCCGCAGATGATAGCCAAAGAACTTAAAATATCAACGGGGAATCTTACTTACCATTATCCCACAAAGGAGCATTTGCTTGCTGTACTTGTGGAAATGCTCTGTGAATTTCAGATGAAGCTGATCAGTTTTACGGAAAATCGTGGCTATGATTCAATTATGACAATTTGTATTGAGCTTATGACAGTTGCATCAGCGTGTGAGCAGAATGAAGCTGCCCGGGACTTTTTTATTTCTGCATTCAAAAGCCCCATGTGTCTTCGCTTTCTCAGAAAAAGTCACGTTGAAAGGGCAAAAAGAATTTTTTCAGAGCAATGCCCGGATTGGACTGAAGAGCAGTTTGTTGCAGCCGAAATACTTGTTCAGGGCATTGACTACGGAACGATTATTGCAGTTGACACACCCGTGTCCCTTGATAAGAGAATATCAGGTGCACTGAACCAGATTCTTAGCATATATAATGTACCGGAAGAAATCATAAGAGAGAGCATTGAAAAGGTTCTTAAAATGGATTGTCAGAATACGGGCAAGAGGGTTCTTCGGGAATTTATTTCTTATGTAGAGACAACTATCGAAGAGGCATTAGGGGAAATGCGGCAATAGCACTTCTGTACTCTGTTAAATATCCGTATTTATAAGCGGTAACGCTTACAGATAAATAATAAATTTCATCAGGGAGATGATAAGTATGAAAAAAATATTGGCAATAGTTCTTTCAATCATTATGATCGTTTCAACTGTTCCTGTGGTACTTGCAGGGGCAACTGTTGCAGAGGGTACGGCAGGTGAAGGCATCACCTGGGTGCTTGACAGTGAGGGCACACTCACCGTCAGCGGTACGGGTGAGATCATCACCTCATGGTATTCGCCCCCCTGGAGTGAATACAATGATTCCATAACATCCATTGTTGTTGAAGAGGGCATTACAGAGGTTCCCGATACGGCCTTTGCTGATTCGAAGAATCTTGTGACTGTTTCCCTTCCGTCAACACTTACCTATATTTCAGGTATGGCATTTTATCAAAATTTTGCACTTGAGGAAATAGTTGTTGCTGAAGAAAACACAACATACAATAGCATTGACGGTGTTCTTTTTACAGAAGACGAAAAAACTCTTGTGGCTTATCCTATGAATAAGACCGGTGAAGAATACACGATTCCGGCTTCTGTTACAACAATCGGTAAGTTCGGATTTTCAAGCAATGTATCACTTAAAGCTTTGATAATACCTGATACGGTTACCGTTCTCGAAAGAGATGCTTTGGCTTATAGCAAAATTGATATGATAGTATTCGGAAACGGCATTACAGAAATTCCGGAAGACTGTATCGCTTATTCCGCCACTAAGACTGTTGTAATTTCTGATTCTGTAAAAACAATTGCTTCCAGTGCTTTTTATGGTGCAGACAGACTTGAAACGATTATCTTCGGTTCGGGTGTTGAAGAAATTGGTTCTTATGTCTTTAATAATCCCCAATATCTTTCAGCTGTTCATTATAAGGGTACTGAAGAGGATTGGAAAAAAATAACAATTGACGAGCCTAACGATGAATTTAACAGTAAAGCTGTCCATTTCCTTGCAGCAGATTCTTATAAAGCAGAAAAAGCTCCGTCTTGTGCAGACGGCCACACAGAAGGCTACTTCTGTGATGAATGTAATGCATACATTACAGGTGAAGCTATCCCGGCTATTGACGAACACGCATGGTATAACGGCATCTGCGATAAATGTAATGAAGCTTGTACCCATATTGATGATGACCTTAACGAAATCTGTGATGAATGTAAAACAGCGGTTCCCCTTAAGAAAGTAGAGCCTGACGAAACAAATACTGTTTACATTCCTGATGTAAATACATCGGTTTTTGTTAAATTTATTCCTGCAGAATCAGGTACGTATGTAATTTGTTCAGATAACGGCGGCGATGATGAAAATATCGACCCTTATGTTAATATTTACGACAGCAATGGTGATTTGATTACAGCAAGCGATGACGATGGACAATCATATAACTTCTGCTGTTTCTTTGATGCAGAAGCGGGCGAAAAATACCTTATAAAATTGTGTTCTTATAATTCTGATGTTGAATATGACTATACTGTGAAGCATATAGATTTTACCCATCAGCCGACAGCAGATGAGCCTTATGTTGAAATTAACTGGGATAGGATTTCAGCTTATCAGTGGTACAGTGTTAAAGACATTCTTACAGAAGTAACAGACGTGAACGGAGAGGCTTATTCATACGAAAATGCAACAGCAGCTTATGATTCCGAAAACGGCTGGACAGCGATCCTTGATGAAGCCGGTTACTATAGCAGTGCGACATTTGCTTTATCTGAAGGTGACAAGGTAGCTGTTGAATTTGCAAAGGGCGGCTTCAAGGATTTTGGCTTCTGGGATTGGAGCATAGGAGAGAACGGCGGAGGATGCTTTGAAAACGACGGTGCTCTCACTTATGAAGTCGAGATAGAGGCAGACGGAGTTTATACCTTTTATACAATGTCTCCCGTAGCACACAAAATATATCTTATCAGTGATACGATTTATACAGCTATCGACGGCGAAACAGATGCAGCTCTTAAAAATCTTAAAGTCGGTACAGAATACTGCTGTCAGGTTACACTTGAAAACGGTGAAGTTTTAGAATCAGACAGATTTGAATACGCTTATAAGATCATTCATCAGCCCACCGAAAAAGAATCTTATGTTGAGCTCAATGATGATATTGATGCAAAATATCAATGGTACTCAGTTAAAGACCTTTGTGCAGAAATTACAGATGAAAATGCTGAAGGCCGTTATGCAGACGGCGAAGAACAGGCAGCCTATCATGCTGAAGACGGTTGGACAGGTGCACAGTATTCAGATACAGATCAAACAAATTTCTTTGCACTTGAGCTTGAAGCAGGACAGCAGATTTCAATGACTCTTAATGAAGAAGTAACTCACTTGGGAATTATATCTTATAACGGTAATTCCGGTCTTTGGGCTGACCTTCAGGCAAATGAAACTGTTTATTTTACAGCAACTGCTGATGACACATATAAAGTATTTGCACAGTGCAGCACAGGGGCGAGATTAAGAGCATACATTATTGAATATGAATACACTATGATCGACGGCGAAACAGATGCTCTCTATGCTCCTTCAGAAGACGGACTTTATGCCTGTGAAGTAACCTTCGCTGACGGAACAACTGAAATGTCCGATATGTTCAAAGGTCCTCATATTCACACAGAGGGTGAAGCATTTGTTGAAAACGAAAAAGCTGCAACATGTATGACACCCGCTTCTTATGACAAGGTTTCCGACTGTATGGTATGCGGAAAAGAAGCAAGCCGTGAAACAGTAGTAACAGCTCCTGAACTCGGTCACGATATAATAATTGACAATGAAGCAGTTGCACCTACTTGCACAAAAACCGGTCTTACTAAGGGCTCACATTGTTCAAGATGCGACGCTGCTACAACAGCTCAGGAAATAGTCCCCGCTCTCGGCCACGATATGGTAATTGACGAGGCTGTTTCCCCCACTTGTACAGAGTCCGGTCTTACAGAAGGCTCACATTGCACAAGATGCGACGCTGCTACAACAGCTCAGGAAATTGTTCCTGCACTCGGTCACGATTATGAAGCAGCTGTTACTGCCCCGACCTGCACTAAAGACGGCTTTACAACATTTACATGCTCAGTTTGCGACGATACATATATAGGTAATACAGTTGCTGCAACAGGTCACGTAGACAATGACGGCGACTACAGATGTGACCACGGCTGCGGACACGAGTTCGAAAAGCCTGCAGACGATAACTGTGACCACCTTTGCCACAAGGACGGATTCTTAGGCTTTATCTGGAAAATAGTTCAGTTCTTCCAGAAGCTCTTCAGAATAAACCCCGTATGTGAATGCGGTGCAGCTCATTATTAATTAAAATAAAGGCTTTTATTGATTTCATCAGGCAATAATGTTACTTTATCAAATGTCTTCTTTCTGTTCTTTACACTGCTCTTTTTCCATACCCGGCTGACAGAAAGAACATCATTCATAAAGTTATCTATTGTCATATGACCGGGAGCGGGATGTTCATCCGACAGATACATAAATCGTATATCTGTCTTGCACAGCTTTTCAATTTCCGGCGGTAATTTTAATTGATATGGTGTATTATATTTTCTTGTGATATTAGTTTTCATTCGCACGTTAATTATATAACAAAAAAGGTTCTTCACGGAAAGTTGGGGGATAATGTTCTAACAGAAGGCAAAGCAAGATAACGAATCAGTTTAAAGAAGTAATCTTCATTACGATAACCATACCCGATTCGTTTAGCTACTTTGATTTTGTTGTTAAAGCCTTCA
>JAZNSD010000040.1:0-2769 GCA_045591055.1 Acutalibacteraceae bacterium
AAAGAGTGCTGGGATATGATAAAAGAACGGCAAGATTGTACTTTTCTTTTTCTCACCAAACGAATAGAAAGGTTTGCAGATTGTGTCCCTGACGATTGGGGCGACGGATATGAGAATGTTGTTGTGTGCTGTACCGTTGAAACTCAAAAAAATGCAGATGAAAGATTGTCATTATTTGAATCACTCCCGATAAAGCACAAATGTATTACGGCACAACCGTTGCTTGAAAGAATACATATCGAACCGTATCTTGATAATATTGAACTTGTAGTTGTCGGCGGAGAGTCGGATTATTGTGCACGGGCGTTTGATTATGATTGGGCACTTGATATCAGAGAACAGTGTGTTCGTAAAAACGTATCCTTTGAGTTCAGACAATGCGGAACTCATTTTATCAAAGACGGTAAGGAATACAAATTGCAGACAAAAGACCTGTGCAGTCAAGCGAGAAAAGCAGAAATAGATTTTAAGGCTCACAGATAAATTCATGTTAATCAAGCAAAAGCAACAGCAAGTTGCTTGTTTATAAAACCATTCGGCGTTAGAATAATACTGAGGTGATAAAATTATGGAAACAAAAGATATTATTCTTGAACTCAGAACAAAAAACGATATGTCACAGGATGAGCTGGCAGAGAAAGTGTTTGTTACCCGTCAGGCGGTCAGCCGTTGGGAGAACGGTGAAACAACCCCTAACACGGAAACTCTGAAGCTTTTATCAAAGCTGTTTGATGTTTCAATCAATACTCTTTTAGGCTCTCCGCAAAAACTCGTTTGCCAATGCTGCGGTATGCCGCTTGAAGACTGTAATATCAGCAAGGAAACAGACGGCTTTTTTAACGAAGAATACTGTAAATGGTGCTATGCTGACGGCGAATATATGTATCATAATATGGATGATTTAATTGAGGTCTGCGTGCAGAATATGGCAAACGAAGAGTTTTCTTCGGAACAGGCTCGTGCTTATATGAAAGATATGCTGCCGAAGCTGAATTACTGGAAGCAATACAAAAATCTTGACGGTGCGGATAAGTTCAACGAGTTCAAAGAACAGCTTATCAAGGAATTCAATGATTTGCATATTGAGGGTATGCCGAAGGTTGAAAAGCTCAACGCACTTGTAGGCGGATATATCAATCTTGAATACCGTCTCCCCAACGGACAGACTGTTAAATTTCTTGATGATAACGCCACCTATCTCGGCAATCAGCTTGAATGTGAATTCGGCGGCGAGCGTTGTTTCGGTATTGCTGCAAATATGGATTTTTTGCTTGTTTGCACTTATGAGGAAAACGGCAAAAATCCCGAACTGGTTGTTTATAAGAAGAGATAGAAAAATTAGAAATTGCAGAGGATTGACAAGATGCAATATAATATTGAATTTTGGAACGCATTAGATGAATTGGTGAATAATTCTGAAATAATAATTGATAGACCAAAAGGAACTGCACATCCCAAGTATCCTGATTTCATTTATCGAGTTGATTATGGATATTTAAAGGATACATCATCTATGGATGGTGCGGGAATAGATGTGTGGGTAGGAAGTAGCGAAAAAAAGGTTGATGCAATAATGTGTATTGTTGATTTAATGAAGAAGGATTCAGAAATTAAAATACTTATTGGATGCACAGAAGAAGAAAAGAAAATTGTATACGAAACACATAATGAAACACAGTTTATGAAAGGCATTTTAATACATCGATAAACTCCAATTTATCTAAATAAACACTCAAGGGAACAAACCGTTTTTTACAGTTTGTTCCCTCTTTTTATGCCTCTATAAACTTTTTCTTCAATTTCGCAAGTCTTTTACCGACTGCGCTGTGAGTTTTGAAGCCCATCTTCTCCGCTATCTCGGCTTGTGTCATTCCGTTCATCGCATACATCAGAATGGTTTTGTCGTCCTCACTCAGATCTCCCCAGAAGTTCGTAAAGCTTTCGTTTGCAAAAACTATCTCGCTCACATCCTCCGAATAGGCGGTCTGTTCATCAATTTCTTCTACCGATTCAACCGTAATCTTTGCCCTGCTGTGATTCCATTTGCGGTCAAAATCCGCCGCAGGAAAATTCTGCTGTTTATGGCTGAAATCCTCGTGTGCCGGTACACTCTGAACAATTCCCGCAAGCTCACTAAACCGCATAGTGTCCAAAACGGTATCTATGCTTTTGGTTAAAAGCTCATCCGCCTTTTCCGTGTTACCGAAAGCTGATGAAAACTGCTCAATGATTTGTGCGGCACAGTCAGGATTTTCATCAATCAATTTGTAAACCGATTCACTGACAACCTTTGATGTGCCGTTTCTCAGAAGCATAAGCGGATTTTCGTTTTTTTCATAGCAGGAAACGTGACCTCTCAGACCCTTCCCCCTTGCAAGCTCGTCCCATTTCTCATTAAAAATTGAAGCTACATATGCTATCTCCGCATTGTCCTCGTGGTCAAGCTCACCTTCGCCGTAAACCTGCAAAGTTGTAAAATCGTGAGTCTTGAAAAATTCAGACAGCTCCTCCATCGTCGGCAACCTGTCTGCATCAAACCAAGTGTTATCGTCCCTATACATCCAACATCCTGTCCTTTACCATAAATTACACAAACATTATACAGAACATTTGTTCTATTGTCAAGTGCTTATATTACTGAGTACGGTTTATGGTACTATAAAGCAAAAAATGTTGATTTAGGGGTTATATTAAAAAATTCCGTGTTTTATATGGTTGTATTTTTTATTTTATTTTGTTATAATATTTTTAATTATGGAGTAGTGTACC
>JAZNSD010000041.1:0-1850 GCA_045591055.1 Acutalibacteraceae bacterium
ATGGGGCTGAGTCATTCAGCAGGCCGAAAAAAAGCGGTTGCTTAGTACCGAAAGGTATTGAGCAACCGCTTGCTTTGTTGTATAATTAAGTTACCACACAAAACACACAAGAAAGCAAGGATATTGTACAACAATGAGAGACAGAAATCAAGTAGTTTTACCATTAAATTTAGAAATATGTATTCCGAAGGACGATAATGTATTTAAGGTAGCGGAGATTTGCGAAGGGCTAGACTACACGGAGCTTTTCGAGACGTATGTCAGAACGTGGCGAAAGGTAAATCCTATCACGCTGTTTGAAATACTGATATTCGCCTACATGAATCGAAAGTTTTCATCGAGAGAAATCGAAAGCGCTTGCAAAACGGACATCCGTTTTATGTGGTTGTTAAACGGAGAACCGGCCCCCAGCGACTCTATGCTCACGAGATTTACGAGAGGACACTTGTGGGAAGCGATCGAAGGACTTTTCTATCAATTTGTGGAAAAGCTCTACGAAAAGGGAGAAGTTAAGTTTCATAACCTTTTTGTGGATGGAACGAAGATCGAAGCATACGCAAACAAATACACGTTTGTTTGGAAGAAGACAGTTGAAAAGAATCTTACCAAGCTGAACAAAAAGGCAGAAGCGATACTTCCCGTGATTCGCGAGCGATACGGACTTCGGGAATTGTCTACTCTCGAAGAATGCTATGAAGCCCTGTTGATGCAGGCACAATGGGTAAACCTGATATTTGCTTCAGGAAAGGGTAAGCACAAGACGCAGCTGCAGCGGGATATCGAAGCCTTAAAGGCATTTGTAGACAAGAAAAACGAGTATTACTCACATCTGGGAAAGTTCGGAAACAGAAACAGCTTCTCCAAAACAGATACCGACGCAACGTTTATGCATATGAAAGACGATTATATGCGTAACGGACAGCTGAAGCCGGGATACAATATTCAGATCGGTGTGGAAAACGAATATATCGTAGGCATGGGTGCATTTTCTAACCGAAATGACGTGAACACCCTGATCCCTTTTTTGAACAGGGTCCAAAGCCATACACACAGGATGTTTGAACGAGTTATTGCCGATGCAGGGTACGAAAGCAGTGAGAATTACCTGTATCTTGAGGAAAACGGTATAGAATGTTACATAAAACCGCAGAATTACGAGATCAGCAAAAAGCGAACCTACAAAACGAATCCGTATTCTGTGGAAAATATGGCGTATGATGCAAAAAAAGACGAGTACACTTGCCCTCGCGGAAGAAAACTGAAATTCAAACGTGAGAGCACAAAGACTACCGAGAACGGTTATACGGTATCTACAAGGTATTACTGCAATGACAAATGCGGGAGATGTCCTCACAGAGAAAAATGCCACAGATCCAAAAACGGTTTTCGGACGATCAAAGTCAATCAAGTTCTGCTGGAACACAGACCACAGACTCTGGAAAGGTTGACGAGTGAGGAAGGCACGCTTCTACGGATGAATCGCTCCATTCAAGTGGAGGGTGTGTTCGGTGTGCTTAAAGAGGACTACCGCTTTCGACGTTTCCTAACCAGAGGAAAAAGAAATGTTGAGACGCAGTTTTTCCTTCTTGCGTTTGCCTTAAACATCGAAAAACTCTGCAACCGAACGAAAAAAGGAAGAATCGGCTTAGATTTGTTCCCGTTGAAAGCATCTTAAACCGATTCTTCGTAATGAAATATATATGTTCAAACAAGGGATTTTCGAACCCCTCTTTTGGTTGCGCCGTTTTTTGCCTCTTTTGAGGCTTTTTCTTTTTGCTTTTGTGCATTTTCGATTTTTGCATAGAAAAAGGCTGAGTCAAAAACCTTTTTTTTGCTTTTGACTCAGCTCC
>JAZNSD010000042.1:0-1820 GCA_045591055.1 Acutalibacteraceae bacterium
GAATTCAAAAAGTTTGTGCTTAACGGTGAGCCGCTTGACGATGAAAAGATTTATAAAATCGGTCTTCAGCATTACCATTTCAAGAATCTTGAAAACTTTTTCTCCGTTCCTTATGATGAGGTTGCAAATAACGGTAAGCCCCGAATGGTTTCAACCTCTTGCAGAGAAATACTTGATGAGTATCTTTCCGTTCACAATGCTCTTGACCGTGAAATCAGCGGAAGACTTATAGTTGAATGATTATGAAGAAGAACAGACCAAAGGGCAACGGTTTCTTTTCGGCGTTGCTTATAAACCTCGTATTCGACCTTGAATGGACAATTCCTGCTTGGATATTGCTTGCGGCTTATTTCATTTTCAAAATATCAATATGGTGGTTTGTCGGTGCTCTTGCCGTATGGGTTATCGGCGTTGTAATCAAAACAGCCGTGTTTTCGTGGCTTGTTCACGTCGGTAACATTCCCGACCCGCCCAAAGAAAACAAAAATCCCTATTCATCAAAAGGTTATAAACCGAATAAATAAGGAGGTAATGCCAATGAAAAAAATAACAGCCGTTTTACTTTCAATGATTATGCTGCTTTCATTTGCAGCTTGCGCAGGCAATGGTAACGGAGAAACAACAACCGAATCTTCTTCCGCAAAGCAGACTGAAGTTGCAAACACAAAGTCACCTCAAACAGCAAACAACAAAGGCGATAATGAAGAGGATGACAGCGGAGATTTACTGATGACTCTTTACATGGACTGCGATTCTGATGATTACCAGAGTCTGACAGGTAAAATTGAAAGCATAAACACAGGTATTGACCCTCAGACTTCAGCAGGCTGTTTCAGATTTATTTCACCCAAAAACGGTGTAAAGGTCAGACTTGAATCGATAATGTGGTCGCCGATTGTTGATGATTTTGAGATAACCGATACCATATTCGAAATCTCAACCGAAAAAGGCAAAATTTACGAATTTGACTGCTATGTAACCGAAACAATTCCCGATTACAGACTCGTTGCCGAGTACGGAGATATGAAAGCTAAGTATTATCTGGCTATGGACGGCTATGAGGTTGTCACAAAGCTGCTTATGGTTGATGAGGGCAACACACCCGAAGAAATAACCGAAGATTCAGCCTTCTATAATCTCTGCGTTGCCCGTGCAACATCGAAAATCTTTTACGAAGGTATGGTTGAACATGATGATCCTGCCGTTGCATGGGATACTCTTGCTTATGCCGTAACGCTCAACCACGCAAAAATGGTCGGCGAAACATATTATGATGTTATCTCTGTGACAACATGGGAACTTGAATCGTATATGGGTTCAATGTATCCCGAGTATAAAGGAAATTATCCCGAAATTCCTGAAGAATGTAATGTTGTAGGCAGTATGAGACAGTATTCGGATTATGATGTCACACCTTATCTGTTCGAAAGATTCAGCACCAACGAATTCTACGGCGTTGACGATAACGGCGACGGAACGTATTCCGTTAAAATCAGAATTGACGATTACAGATTTGAAGGCTATGAAGAATTCGGTCTTGCAGTAATCGTTGAACCCGATGCAAACAGTCCTTTCGGCTATGTAATCACAGATGTTGTTGATTGCGATTTGCCCAGAGGATGAGAATAAATTTTAAAAATAATAAACTGATTTCTTGAAAGGAGAAATATGATATGGGACTTATTAAAGCAGGAATAGGAGCACTCGGCGGAGTACTTGCAGACCAGTGGAAAGAGTTTTTCTAATGCGATTCACTTGAAAACGATCTGCTGATGCTCAAAGGCTCAAAGAGAGTCGGAGGCAGAAGCTCCAACACGAAG
>JAZNSD010000043.1:0-88388 GCA_045591055.1 Acutalibacteraceae bacterium
CCCACCTCTTCCAAGAACCCTTGGGCAAAGGCAGCAAACTTTTCAAGGTCAAACCATATTTTATCGGTATCTGTTTCGTCTTCTTCGCAATTTGATGCTCCGCAACGCATTGCATCACCAAAATCGTAAAGCAACGACCCCGGCATAACCGTATCCAAATCTATTACGCAAATACCCTCGCCACTTTTTTTATCAAACAAAACATTGTTAAGCTTTGTATCATTGTGGGTAACTCTGAGAGGCAGTATTCCTTCTGCAATAAGATCCGTAAGCTTATGCGTATCAGCCTTACGCTCGGTCACAAATCTGATTTCTTCTTCGCATACTGCTTTTCTGCCCTTTATATCAGCATCAGCTGCCTTGAGAAAATTCTCATATCTTGCCGGTGTATAGTGGAAGTCCTTGATAGTTTCGTGAAGCGTTTCGGCAGGATACCCGTCGAGGAGCTTCATAAATCTGCCGAAGGAACGGCCTGCATTTCTGAAGGTATCAGCATTTTTGGGCTTATTGTAGGTTATAGCCTCATCAACATAAATGTACATTCTCCACGCACAGTCATTTTCGTCCCGGTAGAAATATCCTCCGTCAACGCATGGGATAAAATTAAGGTTTTCTCTCTTGTAGTCGCCGCCTGCTTCCTTGATTTTTTTCGTGATATACTTAGTTACTCCTACGATGTTAGACATAAGCTCTGCAGGATTTTTAAACACAAAGGTGTTGATTTTCTGAAGTATGTATTTTTCATCCTTATCGGTTTCAATCAAATAGGTTGCATTGATGAGTCCTGCAGTGAACTGATGAACATTTACGATATTTCCCTCACAGCAGAATGCCTCAAATGCGGTTTTTATATTCTGATCTACCATTTTTTTCTCCTTTTACCCTAACATCGGTGTATCTACGATAACAACCTCGGAGGTTTTATATTTTTCCGTTTCAAAAATTATAATCTCATTTTCATCCTTAAGAACAGCCCCCGGCAGGTATAAAGCCTTCTGCGGACCGATATTCCAGTATCTGCCGAGATTAAAGCCGTTGACAAAAACATAGCCCTTTGTAAAGCCTGTCATATCAACAAAGCTTTCGCCCTTACCTGCACGGAAGGTACCCTTCAGGAAGACAGGACCGTTTTTGTTTTCTTCTTTAATTTTCTCAAACTTAAGATTTTCAAGATTATCCAGAGGAATCGAGTAAACATCAAAATCGGTTAATACCTGATTTGCAAAATGAATATCTGAAATTCCCTTACGGTCATAAAGCTCTTTACCGTAGTTTACTCTGCCCATTCCCTCAACAAGAACGCCTATTTCACTTTCAGAGCTTGTCCCCTTTATAAAAAGCTGTTTTTTCAGTCTTATTTTATTAAACAGAGATTTTTCCTTACATCTGTTTATCGTTGCAATTTTCTTCTTCTCAAAATAAACGTGTGCATAATCGTGAACATCATCAATTGAAAGAAATCCTGCATCATAATTACCCTTAAGCTTTGTTACATAATAAATAAAACCGAAGTTTTGTCCGTATGCCTCCATGCTTCTCGGAAGCGGTGAATAATGCTTCTGAGCTATACTGCTGAGATTGTCAAACAAATCTGAGGACTCTGTGAGCTTTACCGTGCCGATATTCTGCATTACGGGCGGAGCAGGCAGCTCTGACATAGGAATACTCTGTTTTTCACAAAGCAGTTTTCTTATTCTGTGATATGTATCGGTATAATCGCCCCATTCCGTAAGAGGCGCGCAATAATCATAGCTTGTGACCGTAGGCTCATAGCCCTTCTGATGATTCGCTCCTGCAGTAAAGCCGAAGTTAGTGCCGCCGAGGAACATATACATATTAAAGGAAGCACCTTGCTTAAGGAACTCTTCAAGCTCAGGGATCAGATTATCCGCTTTTCTTGTATGATGCTTTTCTCCCCAATGATCAAACCAACCGCACCAGAATTCCATACACATCTTCGGGATTTCTCCGTAAGGCTTTAATGCATCGAAGGCGGTTGAAGCACGTGAACCGAAATTGAGTGTAGGTAAAACACCTTCTGTCGTTCCGCCCGAAAGCATATTGCACCATGTGCCGTCAGAGGTGAACTTCAATATATCCACACCAAGCTCATCATACATATCGGAAAGTGCGCCAAGGTATTTTTTGTCATTGGAGTAGCTGCCGTATTCATTCTCAACCTGCATTGCAATAATATTACCGCCGTTTGTAATAAATAAAGGCTTGAGAAGTGAAAACAGCTTTTCAAAGAAATCTCTTACGTGTCCGAGGTAAACCTCATTGTTACAGCGAAGCTCTGTATTTTTATCCTTTAAAAGCCAGGCGGGAAAACCGCCGAAGTCCCATTCCGCACAAATATAAGGCCCCGGTCTTACTATTGCATACAGACCGAGCTTTCGGGCAGTTTCGATAAAATTCACAACATCAAGCATACCGCTGAAATCAAATCTTCCCTTCTGAGGCTCATGAAGATTCCAGCAGACATATGTTTCAACAGTATTAAAGCCTGCAAGCTTCAGCTTTAATAATCTGTCCTCCCAATATTGAGGGAGGGTACGGAAGTAATGCATTGCTCCGGAATAAACTTTAAATGGTTTCCCGTTAAGATAAAACTCGGTGCCTTTAATCTCAAATGAATTCATTATTCTTATCTTCCTTATCGGCATTTATAGTTTATTATAGCAAAAAAAATCACACGGTTCAACCGATATCAGATAATTAATTCTGCTCCCGGGCATTATTTGACAAAAAATAACTGCCGGGGATTTTTGCACAAGTCCGTTAAAAACGGACAATAGAAAAAACACCCTCCTATGGTAGAATAGAAATATCTACCGTAGGAGGAATTTTTATGCCCAGAGACTACAGACACATTCAGCAATACGAAAAAGAGATATTGGAATTGAAGGAATCAGGATTAACTCACCGCGAAATTGGTGAGAAGTTAGGTTTTGATAAAGCGAGGATAAAAGACTTTGTAAAAAGATATCATCAACAACAAAGAAAATTAGCAGAAGGAAAGGCGATAAAACCAAAAGGTAGGCCTCGAAAAGATGGGACATCGTTGCCGCCATCAATACAACAATTAAGTAAGCTTACCCAATTGCAATATGAACTTGCAATGAAAGAACGACACATCAAAGCATTAGAAATGGAAAATGAACTGATGCGGGATTTTCTCTCGCTCATAGGAAGGAAGTGAGAACAAGTATTAAATACCGAGTGATATATCATCACAAGAATAAATACTCAATAAGCGAAATGTGCCGCTTCTTTAATGTATCGAGAAGTGGTTACTATGACTATGTAAAAAGAATGGATATACCTGCCAAGGATTTACCGTTAGCAGAAAAGATAAAGGAATGTCAGGAGAAGTGTGGTAAAACATACGGATATCGCAGAGTTCATATATGGCTTCATAACGAAGGAATTGACATTGATCCTAAAACAGTATTAAGAGTTATGCAGAAATACAATCTGTTATCAGTAATCAGAAGAAAGAAATATCGTAATTACGGTAATTATCTGCATCGTTATGAGAATCTTCTGAACAGAGATTTCCATGCGGACAGACCTAATCAGAAATGGGTTACAGATATATCATACATAAAGACAATGCAAGGGACATTGTATTTATCTATCATAAGAGACTTGTATGATAACAGCATAGTAGCATACAAGACCGGAACAGAGCAGAATATCAATCTTGTATTAAGCACAATCAGAGCAGCCAAGAAAAAGGAAAAGGTCACCGCAGAGTTGCAGCTCCACAGTGACCAAGGCTTTCAATACACATCTCATCCGTATTTTAAGCTAACACAATCTTACAATATTACGCCTTCAATGTCAAGAAAAGGAAATCCATATGACAATGCAATGGCAGAAAACTTTTTCTCAATTCTAAAAACAGAATGTATTTACAGAACCAAACTGCGAACCTATGAGGAGGCTCGCCTCCTCATAGGTGAATATATCCATTTTTACAACAATGAAAGAATCCAATTAAAAACAAAACTGACTCCGCATGAAAAACGAAGTCAGTATGTCGCTTAAAATTTAATATTTTCTACCACCGGGGGGGTGTTTTTGTACTGTCCGCACAAATTGGAGCAGTCCATAATGCCGGGGCTCTTTCTTTTATTCAGCTGTGATAACTGTAAGACAATACCCGTCAGAAAGACGAAAAATGCAATTGCCCTCGTCATATGAAAACACCTTCATATCACCACGTATTCCCTCACCCGTCATTTTGACATAGGCCTCTTTATATGTCCATACCCTGAAAAACCGTTCGAGAACGCTCATATCTTCAATAAGTCCCTCCGGAATCTCATAAGAGCCAAAAACAAACATGTTGTCTTTATCTGAAAAAATATGTCTTGCGACAGATGCTCTTACAGGTCTTATTCTTTCAATATCAATTCCGACTTCAAATTCAGGATTAATTGCAGCCACAACAAAGTCTCCGGCATGAGAAATATTGAAATGACAGGATTGGTTCAAGAGATATGGCTTTCCCTTATCGGAAACCTCAAAAATAAGACTTTCCGGCAAAACACCGAGGAACCTGCCGAGCTCCCTTCTTAACAGCAAATCGGCTGCAATACAGCGTTTTTTATCATCATCACTTCTGTAGGCATCGCAGCGTTTTTTTCTTTCATCAGGCATAAGAGAATAAGCCGCAGCATATTCACAGCGGCTTATTGCAAGAATATTAAGTTCAGAAATTATCGTGCCGGTCACGGATAATCAATCCATATACTTTTCGATTACTCTGATAGCATCAGCAACGGTTTCAAGACCCATAGCTTCCTTATCAGGAATCTCAACATCGAATTCTTCTTCGATATCAACAGCAAGATTTACAAGTTCAAGTGAATTAAGACCAAGGTCTTTACGGATATTGGTTTCAAGAGTAATGCTCTTCGGATCCATATCAACAAATTCACAAATTATTTCTCTTATTTTATCTAACATCTGTTCTTCCTCCAATCAGTTCCGGATTATTTATTTTTGTAAGCATTGTAACGGTCAATTACCTTGCTTCTTATAACTTTTCTTGTAGAATTTATTTCAAATTCAGTTGTTGTAATGTATGTATCCTGAACACGCTTGTAGAATGTGAGATCCTTATTGGCTTCAAGAATATCCTTTTCAACCATTTCTCTGATCTCATCCTCTGACTTATTTCCTACGTCTTCGGGGCTTACATAGAAGGCACCGGCAATAATCTTCTGCATTCTGCCGCCGACCTCCTGCTCTGTTTCAAAAACAACAACATCGTGAAGGTAGCTGATAGCTTCCATATAATAGCTTTCAACCTCTTCGGGGAAAACATTCTTACCGTTATCAAGAATGATAAGATTCTTTTTTCTGCCCACGATATAAAGACGGCCTTTTTCATCAGTTCTGCCATAGTCTCCTGTTTTGAACCAACCGTCTTCAAATGAAGCAACTGTAGCAGCATCATCCTTATAATATCCTTTAGTAACATTTTCACCGGAAATCCATACCTCACCGACACCCTTGTCGTCGGGATCATTTATCCTGAATTTTGCCTTGGGGAAAGCATAGCCTGCACAATCGGGATACTTTCCTGCTTCAAGATTAAGAGTAACTGTGGGTGATGATTCGGTGAGTCCGTAGCCGTTATAAATAGTAAAACCGAAATCTGAAAGACAGGTTATATACTCAACTCTTGTAGGAGCGCCGCCGCAGGACATTGTGGGGAATTTTCCGCCGAATTTCTCTGCAATAGTTTTAAAAAGCACAGGGCGAAGATCGATGCCGACTTTTCTCATAGCATTCGAGAACTTAAGAAGCTTTTTAAGAATTTTTGCCCGTCCGGTCTGCTCGGCTGTTCTCCAGATAGTATTATAAATTGTATCAATAACAAGAGGAACTATAGCCATTGCATCAGGTTTATAAAATCTTACATTGTCCATAAAGTTTTTAAGTGAATCATTGATAAAAACAGGACAGTTCATATAAAGGCTTGTAAGAATATTACAGCTGAGCTCATATACGTGATTCATCGGAAGAAGAGAAATAGAGCTGTACTGTGTTTCTATTGTCTCGAGAACACCGTCTGCATTCTGAGCAAAATTGCCGTGAGTAAGCATAACACCCTTATTTGCTCCGGTCGTGCCTGATGTAAACACAATTGCAGCAAGATCATCCTTATTGATTTCTGTCTTGATATAGGAGTCGTCTCCGCCTGCAATTATTTCTTTTCCTTTTTCAATAAGCTCTTCAAAGAAAAGAAAATCATCATCAAGCTTTTTATTGGTACATACAGCAACCGTACATCTTTCATCGTGCTCAAGATGATATTTTGCGGTTTCTTTGTATGCGCGTGAGAAGAATATTGCATCACAGTCAGCCTTTGTAAAAAGACCGCTGATATCGGCATCAGTAAGCTCTTTATCTACAGGCACAGCTACACCGCCGCCGCATACGGTAGCAAAGAATGTAACAACCCACTGATAAGAGTTTTCGCTGAGAATACCGATGTGCTTACCGCCGAGACCTATTGAATTAAGGGCTGTGCCGAGAGCAATTACATCCTCTCTGAAGCGCTTTACTGTATATTCGGTAACAACGTCCTTTTTCTTGCCTACCATACAGACACGTTCACCGTATTTTTCCATACGCTCAAAAAGCATTTTGAGAGTGAGAAGCTCACCCATCATATGAACCTCGTGACGAAGATCATCAAGATATTTTTTGTCTTTTGGATCAATTTTTGTGTTTCCGCTCATATTTTTTACCTCAGGATCATTTATTAAGGCTGTCAAGCAGCTCACCTATTGTTATTTCGGGATTATCGATACCCTGTTCAATTATTTTAAGAGCATTATTATGCAATGCATCAAGATGCGCGGGAGAAATAAGCTTTACTCTGTACATATAATGCATCATAAGACTTGAGCTGCGGGGATCGGGATAGCAGATTGCATACAAGGGACTGAAATATCTGCCGAGATTATATGTCTTGAAATCGAACTTAAAGTCAGTAAGCTCTGTTACGGGAATAGGAAGCCATGAGAACATAAGAGAAGCAGGTCCCTGAATCATAGAATAATTGAATATTTCTCTTGACTGATCGCGTGCTGCAATATAGGGATAAGAAAGATGCTTATAAAGTGAGGTTCTCACTTTGAGGAATTCATTAAGTCCGTCAGCAAAGGTCATGTCCTCTGAAAGAACCGTGCGAACCTGTATAGGCTGTGCCATGCATCCGCCTGTTCTCATATCGCTTTTTCTTATTCTCTTTGAGCACATAAGCATCTGGAAACCATAGGGCTCTCTTCCGTTAAGCCAGGAAAGATGAGTTCTCATACCGAGCAGCATAAGACTTTCGGGAGCAACGGAACGTTCTTTGCAGAATTCAAAAATCTTCTGTGAAAGCTCGGGACTGATTTTTTTCTGAAGAACATCTGCTTTGTCAAGAAGAGGATTGTATGCAGAGGGAACTCTGAGATCAGGGTTCTTTTTCTTGATACGTTCTTTTTCAAGAAACTCAGGACCGTGCACACCGCAGTATGCAGGCTCGCCTGCACTTCTGAAATATTCATCATAGAACTTTCTGTCTCTTTCAAAACGTTCCTTGTTTGAACATCTTTCGTGTTCTTTTATAATATAGTCCTCATACTTTTCAAGAGGAGGCGGAAGCTCGGTTCCTGCCTTAAGAGCCTTATAAACAGAAAGGAGATCAAGATAACATACAAGAATGCCCATAGCATCCATAACCATATGGCTGGTGTTAAGATAAATTCCCTTATACCCGTTGAAGCTGTTGAAAAAATAGAATCTGTAGCACTCATCCTTCATAAACCTGACAGGCTTCTTGGCATCCTTTTCAAAAAATGCCTCCTGTTCAGATTCTGTGTTAAAGGTAAGAATTTTAACAGAATCGAGCTTAAAGCTGTCAATAAAATACTGCTTTATCTTCTTGCCGTCTTTTTTAAAACGAAGTCTCAGGGAGTCATTTCTTTCAATCTCTATATTGAGCGCCTTTAAAAGAGTGGAGAAATCTACATCCATATCAACAGAAAAAGCAGACGGAATCTGAATGATCTGCTTATGAAGAGTATACTTCTGCATAAGATACATTGTTTCCTGCGAAGGGATAAGATCATAAAGCTTACTCATTACAATTACCTCTTTTATAAGAAAAAATTTTATTATAATTTTAACATATTATTCATAATATTTGCAACAGGCAAAAGTAATTATTTTGAAAAATAATACACATATTTTTAATTTCTGGTGTTTATTTTCTCCAAAATGGCATTGTTACCTCTAATATATACCATATTAATGTTAATTACTTGTTAAAGTATCAATCAAATCACAAAAATAAGGAACAGCAAAAAAGCTGTTCCCCGTTCTTTTATTCAATACCGAGCACCTTATAGTCCTGTGCAGTTATTGCGGCAGTAAGAATATCATCTGATACTTCATCTGAGAGTGTAAGCACCGCAGTACCCTTTTCATGGCTGACCTCTGCGCAGTCAACGCCGTCAAGAGCTTCAAGCACCTTTTTCACTCGTGCTTCACAGTGCATACACATCATACCTTCAATTTTCATTGTTTTTGTCATAGTTTTTTCCTCCTGTATAATAACGGGTTTTATTTTTCTGTCTCCTGAGGGGGACGATAAGTTAACAAAATTAAGTCTCAGTGCATTGGTAACCACAAAAAAGCTTGATATACTCATAGCAGCAGCCCCGAACATAGGATTCATGGACCAGCCGAGAACAGATGTAAATACACCTGCAGCGAGAGGAATACCTATAAGATTATAACTGAATGCCCAGAAAAGATTCTGATGTATGTCGGACAATACCGCCCTGCCCAGTCTTATGGCTTTTACTGCATCCGTGAGTGTACTTTTAACCAGTACAATATCTGCAGAATCAATTGCAATATCACTGCCGGCACCGATGGCGATTCCCACATCAGCCTTAGTAAGTGCGGGAGCATCGTTTATTCCGTCACCGACCATTGCGGTAAGACCGCTTCGCTGTAATGAGGCAATAACACTATGCTTTCCGTCAGGAAGAACACCTGCGATAACCCTATCTACGCCTGCTTTTTTACCTATTGCATCTGCTGTTCTTTTGTTGTCGCCCGTGAGCATAACCACATAAAGTCCCATATTTTTCAGCTGCTTTATTGCATCTGCAGAATCTTCCTTTATTTCATCAGCAACAGCAATTATGCCTGCCGGCTTTTTATCTACAGAGAAAAACATAGGTGTTTTTCCTTCTTCAGCCAGCTCTTTTGCTTTTGCTTTAATACTGTCAGGAATGAGTATATTTTTTCCGACAAAAGTCTCGTTTCCGCCTGAAAGCTCACAATTTTCGGTTTCTGCAATAACACCGTTTCCCGGCAGGGTACTGAAATTTCTTATCTCAGCTTTCTCTATTCCCTTATTGGATGCATATTTACATATCGCCTTTGCAAGAGGATGCTCGCTTTGCGCCTCCAGCGAATATGCATATTTCAGAAGTTGTTCCGCCGAAAAGCCCTCTGCCGGAACAACATCTGTAACAACAGGACTGCCCTTAGTAATGGTACCTGTTTTATCAAGGGCAATTATTTTTATTTTTCCTGAATGCTCAATACTTGCAGCTGTTTTATAAAGGATACCGTTTTTAGCACCGACACCGCTTCCTGCCATAATAGCAACAGGTGTTGCAAGTCCGAGCGCACAAGGACAGCTTATAACAAGCACTGAAATACCTCGGGCAAGGGAAAAACCGATATTTTCTCCGAGGATAAGCCATATTGCAGTAGTAATTACAGCAATAGCTATAACCGCAGGAACAAAAAATCCCGATACCTTATCGGCTATTTTCGCAACGGGGGCTTTTGACGAAGCTGCATCGCTTACAGTCTGAATTATTTTTGCAAGCATGGTATCTGAGCCTGTACCTGTCGTAATGCATTCCACATACCCTGAAAGATTGATAGTACCTGCAGAAACCGATGAGCCTTCGTCCTTTTCGGAAGGAATACTTTCACCTGTAAGAGCAGATTCATCAACAGCGCAGTGCCCTTTCAATACCCTGCCGTCAGCAGGAATACTCTCCCCTGCTCGGACAACAAAAATATCGCCTGAGGCAATCTCAGAGGCTTTTATCTGCACTTCTTTCCCGTCTTTTAGGATGTTTGCCGTATCGGGAGCAAGCTTCATAAGACCTTTAAGTGCATCTGTAGTTTTTCCTTTTGAACGTTCTTCAAGCATTTTTCCTACAGTAATAAGTGTCAGAATCATTGCTGCAGACTCGAAATAGAAGCCGTGGGCATATTCCTGAGCTTCTGTTATTTTACCGATGCTGGTAAGATAAGTCATGTAAAAAAGAATAACTGTGCTGTATAAAAATGAAACACCGGCCCCCATACCGACAAGAGTATCCATATTAGGCGATTTATTCTTAATTCCCTTAAGTCCGTTTATAAAAAACTTTTTATTTATTACCAAAACAGCAAGGGAAAGCAGAAGCTGTATAAGTCCCAGTCCGACCCCGTTATTTTCAAAAAAGAACGGCACGGGAAGCCTCAGCATATGTCCCATAGAAAAATACATAAGAACAACAAGAAAAGCTACAGAGGCAATAAGTCTGTTCTTCAATGCCTTTTCTTCCTTTTTATCAGATTTATCAGCTTCTGTTTTCTTATTTTCGCCATTGCCCTTTTCGTTTGCACCGTAGCCTGCTTTTTCGACTGCTTCAATAATTATTTCAGAGCTTATATCCCCATCAACAGTCATTGAATTGGTAAGAAGATTTACCGAACATGAGCTGATCCCGGGAAGCTTGCTGACAGCTTTTTCCACTCTGGCACTGCAGGCGGCACAGGTCATACCTGTAACATCAAACTGTTTCATATAAAATCTCCTTTCCCGTTTTTAAGAGTTAGCATTAACTAACTGTATGAGTGAATTATATCATTTTTCAGGATAGCTGTCAACATCATTATAAAGAAAAAAAGATGCAGACAGCCTTATTTAAGACTGCCTGCAGGAATATAGCCTCAGAACTTATTCGACAATACGCTCAAGAGGATTATAGCCGAGAGCAAAATACTTGAATGCCCAGATAATGGGACTGAACTTGAAGAAAATTGCGTCAACTATTGTAACGAATGTTCTTAAGAAAGTAGAGATATCGTGAGTTTCGGGAACCTCAACGGGAGCGAACTCTTCGCCTTCAACATGAAGAACCATAGGCTGAGCATAACAGATACCGTTATCGCCTGAAAGATAGAATCTTACATAGAGATAAGGATTATCAAGCAGCTCATCATTGTGGAGATCAAGAGTAGCCTTTCCGTCCTTAAGCTCTTCTCTCTTGATTACGTTACCGTTTGATACCCATGTGATGATGTTTGCATTTGTGCCTTCAACTGTTATTGTGTCGGCATCCTGATCTACGGTAATTCTTGAAACACCGGGAGTGTTATCAAGCCAGTAAGCCTTGGTATCATAAACATCCTGTTCAACAAAGCCGGGCATTTCTTCCATACCGTTAAGTTCAACGCCGTTTGAATAGTGAGAAACTGAGAAATACTGTCCCTTTTCCTGACATTCTCTGAATGCATCAAGAGTAAGTTCAGGCATCCAGCACATTGTGTATGCATCATTTACAGCATTTTCATTGTGAGAATCTGCAAATGTATTTCCCCAGGGAACAACACCGTTGGGAATAGTTTTCTGAAGAACCTGATCATAAAGAATACGGTCGCAGCGTGTGTGCGCATCGGTTGCGGAATTTATTCCCATACCGAGAGACGAACCCTGATAATCAAGGAAAAGACGGGCAAACTTAGTGGGATAATAGTCATCAATAAGCTGACCCACATAGTTTTCGGAATCCTTGTCGGTATAAACATATTCGCCTACGTGAGAAAGATAAGAGATGCCGCCGTCTTCCATAACGCCCTTTGAGGGAGTTTCATAGTCACCGAAAACACCTGCAAGTCCCTGACCGTAGTCGGAGAAATAGCCTGTGAGATGACAGTCAGCAACGGGAGTTGCCATATTAAGCTCTATACCCTTGGGAACATCAAGCATACCGTTTTCGTGAGTTCTTGTAAGGGTGTAGCCATCCTTTGTGGTGTAGGTGATATTATCGTTTGTGCCGTCAAGATATGCTTCATATTCATCCTGGGGAATGGGGATGATATCAGCCATATTTGTTCTCTCTTTTTTGATAAGACGCATAAGCGGAACAAGCTCAGGCTCATTATTCCAGCCCTGATTTATTGTGCCGTGGTCGGTGAGAGCAACAATATCAAAGTCTGCTGCATAATGAAGTCTTACAAATTCATCAATAGTAAGAAATCCGTCGGAAGCATTTGTATGACAATGAAGCTGAGTTTTATATTCTCCCCAGCTGTCCCAATCGATTTCCTCGTAGGGATTGTCGATAATATAGTTTTTATCTGCTTCGGCAGCAAGTGCCATTGCGGGTGCCATTGTGATAAGCATTAAAAGCACCGAAAGAAAAACAGCTAAAAACTTTTTGCCGTAGAAACGTTTCATAGAAAGCACCTCTATATACATATTTTATAAATAGAATTTTAACATAACAGACATAGCAAGTCAAACACAAATGATTTTTTCATCCATTTGCACGGATTTCATAGTCTTTATTATATGCAATCTGCCAAATATTTATTGCAATATAACAAATTATGCCACATTTGTATTGATTAATTTTTTATTATGATATAAAATTAAAATATTATATCAACAAAAAAAGGGGAATGTCGGAATGAACTTTTCAGACACATTAAAAAATGCAAAAACAACAGTAAGCGACTGCACCGCTTTTGCAGTTGAAGGGATAACCAATATATGTAAGCTTTACGGACCGCGCCCCTGCGGTGATGAAAGCGAAACAAAGGCACAGGAAACCATGCTCGGAGAATTAAAGGCTTTTTCGGATGAGGTAAGAAGAGAAACCTTCAAAGCAAATCCCGATGCATTTATGTCTTTTGTCCCCATAGCAGGCTCATGCTGTATCGGTGCATCAGCTGTCAATTTACTTGCATCAAAAAAGAACCATAAGGCTGCACTCGGTTCAATCGCCCTTCTCGGTGCAGGTGTATCATCTCTTGTAGGTGAATTTCTTCTTTACAAGAAAATGCTTGACCCCCTTTTCAAAGAAAAGGAATCAGGCAATGTTATTGCAATAAGAAAAGCTACGGGAGAAACAAAAAAAAGAATTATAATTTCAGGTCACACTGATTCAGCTCCAGAATGGACATATACATATAAGCTCGGTTCGCACGGCTCTGTTATCGTGCTTGCACCCGCAATTGCAGGTCTTGTTTACACTGCCGCAACCTCAGTTACAGCTCTTATGAACAAAAAAGCGGCAAAAAAAATGGCTCTCGGTCAGTTGGCCTTCCTCCCTGCTTATGCAGCATTATATAAATTCACCGATTCCAAGCGTTATGTAGACGGTGCGAATGACGACCTCTCAGGCTGCTATATTGCCGCATCCGTTCTTAAATATCTGTCCGACAATGACATAAGTTTTGAAAATACTGAAGTTATAGCTATGCTCGCAGGCGGTGAAGAAGCAGGTCTCAGAGGCTCGAAAGCTTTCTTCGAGGCACATCCCGAATATAAAAATGACGGTGTGGAAACCGTATTCATAAGTGCCGATACCATCCGCGACGAAGATTATATGATGATCTACGAAAGGGATATGACCGGTATGGTAAAGAACGACAAGCGTGTATGCGAGCTTCTCAGAAAGGCTGCCGAAAAGCAGGGACTTGACATTCCCGTCGGCACAATTCCTCTCGGTTCAACTGATGCAGCCGCTGCTTCTCAGGCAGGAATTGCCGCAGCGTCAATAGTTGCTATGGATCCCGCTCCTGCAGACTACTACCACACACGCCGTGATACAGCAGATATACTCAATCCCTCCTGTATAGAGAAGATTCTTAATGTAATTCTTGAAGCCGTGTTTGATTTTGACGAAAACGGTATTTAAGACGGCTTTTATATATTTTCTGGTCATAAAACACATATAATAAATACATCCCGCATTCATCTGAAAAAACAGAGAGCACGGGATGTAATTATTTTACGGAAGCTTATTATATAGTTTTTGAATTCTTTTCCGTTATCTTTTCAATAACCATAACAAGCACGGGAATGAGAACTATCTGCAGAATGATTCCCGGAATTGCATTTGTAAAAGCGCCTGCAACAAAGGCGGAAAACGGGAACTTACCTGTATTGAAGCCGAGAAGACAAAACTGCATAAAGCCCCATACAAGTCTTCCCGATATCATTGAAGCAAGAAGCGAGACATAAATAAACACCTTCCTTTTCGGAAGAATGTTATATAAAAGTCCCGACAAAAGTCCGTAAACACAAAGCTCCCCTGCCATTGAAACAGCACCGGGAAAAAGCACGGGCATACCAAGCGTCAGAGATCTGAGAAGCGGAGCTATAAAACCGACCACAGCTCCGAAGGGAGCTCCGCAGATAAAGCCGCAGAGAATTACAGGGATATGCATAGGACACAGCATATTACCTATCTCTCGGATCTGACCTGTTATAAACGGGAGAACATATGCCGCTGCAAGAAAAAGCGAAGCCAAAACAAGATTTACAATATTCTTATTTTTCATAAAAATCCTTTCTGAAAACAAAAAAGGTGCGGTTACTTCCTTTACCGGGAAATAACGACACCTTCATAGTATCAATAAACTAAAATACTTCTGAGAACTTCTGTTCTGTAATGCCATTCTTCTGAACAGCTGATGGCGGTATTATAGCACACTGTTTCAGATTAATCAAGACTTTTTTCAAGCACACTCTCAAGCTTATTAATAGCATCCTCAATCAGCTGACCTGTGGACATCTCCTTCACACCTGCGACAATATTTTCGCATTTATTCACAGGGATAAGAATTTTAATTGCGGACGACTGTCCTGCTGCTTTTGCCATTACGGGAGTGATTTCACCAAGCATGGAATCTGCAATAACGATCCCTATAGGCCCTATTATCACATCGGCTTTTTTTGCTGCTACAACCACGGGATTTTCGCCTGTTGCCGCTTTTTTAGCGCCTGCCTTTACCATTGCTGCCGTTGCATTTGCATTTGTGCCCACTGCAGTTATACTGATATCGGGAAAACGGGAAATAACAGATTTTATTATACTGCTTCCCAGCTGACCGCCCTGTCCGTCTATTACAAGAAGATTCATATATATCCTCCTTTTCTGTCAGATAAGAGGATATTCGAAATAAGTATAGTCACCGTTTACATACTTACCCGTGAGGAAATTTCTTGCCTTGAAAATTACCTTGCTGTCATAGACCTCACACATATAACCGACACCGGCATCGGTGATACCGAAATTATTTTCCTTACGGTAGCTTGGTATGCTTACAGAAACAACATTATTTTCCTTGTTCAGTATTTCCTCAACATAATTGCAGACACCGCCGTGAAGATGGCCGTTTATGAAAAATACGTTTTTATACTTTTCCATTACAGCTCTTACTTCATCATTCTGCTCACCCATATCCCCTGTTTTCCATACCTCGGGAAGACCGTGAGTAAAGGCAAAGGGCTGATGGCACATCACAAAGCAGGGTTTGCCTTCTTTTGTTCCTCTTTCAAGTTCTCTGTCAAGAAAAGCTATCTGTCCGGGAGAAATATACGCTTTTTCAAGAACGGCCTTTTCTGTGCAGATAACAATAAAAACAAAACCGTTCATATCGTATGAATAATATGTTTTTCCCCCAAGATTTAATCCCAGCAGCTCTTCTGTTCCGCTGTTTACGGCTTTTGATGCGCTTTTAAAGAAAAAGCGGGCATCATGGTTTCCCATGGTTACAAAAAGCTTAAGAGCATCCTTATACTTTCTGAAAACCCGGAAAAATCTTTCATATTCTTTTTTCAGACCGTAGTCTGCAATATCACCTGCAAAAAGAAGAGCATCAACTTTTCTTTCGCTGCCGAGCACATCAAGAAATGCATTTTCAAGGTTCTTCTCAGCACTTTCTCTGTTCGGAAGATGTGTATCCGCAAGTGCGGCAAAGGACAGTCTGATTGCATCAGGCTCAGAAAAAACAATAGGGTCATCGTGCTGCAGGTCGTATACCACATCATATTTCGGATTCATCGCTCTGAACTGCTTTATATATTTTTCAACGAAAAAAGGCATTGCCATTGTTTTTTGCCTCCTTTTTTTTGTTTAATCAAAATTATTCACAGATGCCGTAAAGCATTTCTGTTACGGTGGTGGTATTATCAATATACCATGACATTCCGATTTTTACAACATAAACCTCACAGCGGGCTGCTTTTTCATCTTCTCCGGCAATAACATCCGCAGAAACTTTCTTCACCTGTGAAATTTCACCTGCATCAACGCCGTACAAATCAAGCTTTTCAGTATCAGCTTCTTTAAGGTAACCGTCGACATAAACCTCCTCGGAATCTGTCACAACAACGGACAATGAATAGTTTTCTCCGAAGGCCTCCTCATATAAGCCCTTTTGTCTGACAGTAAGCTGAACACCTGTGTTTTCATCAAAGGAATCCTCTGTGCCTGTAAGCTTTTTACCGTAAGCGGACACATTTGCCTCAAAGGCGGTAAAGAACACCTCATCACTGAAATACTTATCCCCGAAAATTTCTTCACGGACTGCAAGCAGCTCTTCTATATAACCGCTAAAAATACTGTCATAATCATCCCAGCCGTATTGAGAAACAAGCTTTTCATAAACGGGATACATTTTTTTGGTAAGCTCACCCGAATAAGTACCGTCATCCTCAAGAGTTTTTTTGCCTTTATATGATTCGTCATTATAGCCCTTAAGCTCACTCTTATCATCGCCCGGCTTATAATTATGATCCCTGTATACAGCAGGCTCTATATAATTTCTTCTGATAAAATCGCCGTATTTTCCGTTTTTACTTACAAGGGTATACTTATAAGCATTATATCCGTCACCCGTCTGCACAATTGAATCGGTAAACACTCGGGCAAGCTCCTCAGGGTGGAATGCAGTATATTTAGAAGCGAATGTAAAAATACATACTGCTATAAGAAAAACAGCAATTGATACAGTTGTCAGCACTGCATAAAGCTTTACATTGAAGCCTTTTTCTCTGTTATGTTCCATTATCGCCCCTCCTTTACTTTGCGGAAGCATCTGCGGCATCCCCGCGGCGTTCCATAAGTGTCTTTACAATGTTATCTTTTTTGTCCCCTACCATATCATAGAAGAAGATGGGCACAGCCTGAAGTACAACAAAGGCTGCAGGAATAATGGTGTATATCATGAGCAGCTTATTAAGAGTTGAATCGCTCTGGGAAGCATAAGCTACATTGAGATCGGTTGAGACAAGATAGCCGGACCATGTATATAAAAGCCAGGGCCCGAGAGCCTTTGTGAAGGCAGATGCAATTTTTGAAAACAGACCGTAGCCTGCATATGCAAGTCCCTCCTGACGCTTGCCGGTTTTATATTCTATTTCATCAACACAGTCTGCAATCATAATATTCGGTGTAACATTTGTATTTCCGTGCTGAAGACCGCAGAAGAAATTAAGCACAAGGAAAGGAATTATCAGACCGTCATTGAAGCCTATTCCGCGGGAAACAAGGAAAAGAATGGCAAGTGATGAGGCACCGTACAGGCTGAAAATGATAAATGTCTGCTTGGTTGAAAACTTCTTGAGCACGATATTTACAAGAAGTGTTCCGACGGCAGTGCCTATTCCCATAGGAAGCAGAAGTCCCAGCTTCAGGTCCTTTGAGCCGAGAAGATAAATTGCTATATAAAGAGATACCGTGCCGTATACTCCTCTGCCGAAGCCGCAAAGCTTGGTAAGAGAAACCATAAGAAGGTTTTTATTGGTAAAAACAACCTTAACGGCATCCTTAAGGCTTACCTTTTCCTGAGTAAAGGGCACTCTTTCTTTGTTGTTAGAAAAGAAGATCATTACAAAAAGAACTATACCGAGACAGCATACAGCGGTGGAAATAACAAGATCAAGTCCCTGTCCTTCAGCATTTTTGAACTGTTGCTGCCCCATTACAGCCTTCATAATAAGACCCACAACCATAATAACGACCATACCGCCCGACTGACCGACGCTTCTTAAGAAGGAAGCAATTGAAATGGCACTTGAGCGCTCTGAAGGGTCAGGTGAGCAAAGTGCACCGAAGCAGTTTGCAGGACTTTCCACAGCACAACACACAGCTGTGTAAAGAGAATAAATAACAAACATCCATATAATTGCAAGAGTCTGATTATTTGTATCGGGAGCCGCAAAAACAAGCATTGAAATAACGGCAAGCGGAATAACACCGAAGCCTACCCATGGCTTTACCTTACCGAATTTTGTTCTTGTGTTGTCTACAAGATAACCTATAACAAGCTCACACACTGCCCCCACAATACCTGCGACAAGGAAAACTACAGATATCATATTTGACATCACATCGGGATCAAAGCCCTTTCCCTTGAAGGCAAAATCAGCGAAAAATGTTGCCGTGTAGTCAGGCATCCATCCTGTCAGAAGAGCAATTCCGAAAAGTCCGATACCGAAGGTTATGATTTCGGATTTTTTCATATACTTTGTTTTTTCTTTACCCGGCATAAAAATTCCTCCTTGAAATAACTGCTTGAATATTCAAGCGTATCATACAATAAACTTGTGTTTTTCTTCAAGATCAAGCAATGTAATGATCCGTTCAAAATTATCTTTTGCTTCACTCAGAGCCGATACCTTATGTGCGTCGCTTCCGAGATAGAATTTACAGCCGCAATCCTTCGCAATAAAATACGGCCGTAAAATAATATTCTTTTCCTCTTCTGAGGAAAACAAAGTTTTTGTGTTAAGCTCAATACCGATTGCTTTCCCGGCACAACGGCTGAACACATCATAAAGATCTTCATTTTTAAGAAGCCTTATGACCTCGGGAGTTTTTTCTTTCATTATATGCCCGCAGGTCATATGGGCAATGCCGACCTTATTCCGGGGTAAGGATTTGTCCAGAAGAGTGCGTATCTTCTCCAGCCATATCGCTGCTCCCTCTTCGGGAGAGCTGATTCTTTCTTTTACAGTGTTGCCCTGAAGATGCATATGAGTGGTTGCCACCGTAACAAAATCAAGCTGTGCGAGCCGTTCTTCACTGATACCTAAAATTCCGTCATAATCTATATCAAGTTCCGCACCGAACAAAAAGCTTATTCCTTCACACTGCGGCAAAGGCAGCACCGACGTAAGATACGAAAAGCTGTGCTCCTCAATCCACTGTGCCTCACTTTCTACGTTTTCATCCCAGAAGTGATTTGTAAGGCATATTTTTGTAAAGCTGTTTTCCTTTGCATATTCAAGTATCCGTTGGGGAGTCTGCAAAGGATCTTTACAGCATCTTGATACGGTTGAATGAATATGAAAATCGTGATCGGCAATAAATCTCATAAATAAACCTTCTTATCATTTACATTACAGGCTTTTCATTGATAAAAACCCTGAAAAGAGGAAGACAGGCATTGAAAAACTGTTTATATGCTCTGCAATAATCCTCACTCTGTCTTGTACGCTTACAGCCGCCTCCTCTGCAGATTCCGTAAAGGTTACATGCTTTACATTTTTCGGAAACAATAAGGCTTTCTTTTATAAATTCCTTTGCGGTATCAGATCTTTCCATTGAGGAAAAATCCGAATCATTTATATTACCGAGAAGATATTCATCGGTACAGAAAAAGTCACAGGGATAAATATTACCGTTTGCTTCAGACACAAACTGATGTGTACAATGTCCCGCCATCCCACATTGCTCGGGACGCTGACGAAGATATATTCTTACCCAGTTATCAAACTGACGGATGCTTACATATTCTCCCCTTACATAGTCCTTCACATAGAGGTTGAATAACTTTATAAGAAAATCTGCATACTGCTCACTTGTCATATAAAGTTCACTTTTCTCTGTACTGCCAAAAGGACGAAGACAGGGAATAAACTGAAGATAACGGTAATTCTTGCTTCTGAAGAACTTATATATCCGTTCACCGTTTTCGGCGCAGTAGCCTGTAAGAACCGTAAGTATATTGAAATCAACATTGTATTTTTTAAGCAGCTCGGCAGAGGTCAGAATCCGGTAAAATGCATTCTGTCCCGACGGACGCTTACGGAATTTATTTCCGTCAAAATCCCCGTCAAGACTGAGACCGACGAGAAAACCGTTTTCCCTGAAAAAAACAGCCCAATCTCTGTCCAGATTGATTCCGTTGGTCTGAATACTGAAAAAAATCCTGCTGTTTTTAGTATTGTGCTTTTTCACGGTTTCGGTGAAAAATCGAAAAAAATCCAGTCCTGCCAAAGTAGGCTCGCCGCCCTGAAAGGCAAAGGCAATGCTCTCCCCGTCTGCATAACGAAGAGCTTTTTCTATAAGAATTTCAGCCGTTTCCTCTGTCATTTTCTCAAAACCGTAATGCTCCCTGTTTTCGGAAACATCACGGTAAAAGCAATATTCACAGGAAAGATTGCAAAGGGAGGAAGCAGGCTTTATCATCAAAGATAAGGCAGGCATAAACAAATATAATCATAAATTATCACAAAGAGAATTTATGATATCTCTCCTCTTCTGTTGTTCTTGAACTCATCTGTAATTTCGTGGAGCTTTTCTTTATACATTTCCGCAATTTCGGGATAGACGCCTGAACGGTTATAGTTTTCAGCATAGTCATCGGAAAGGATATGCAGCCAGTTTTTGCGGTTTTTATCCCAGAATGCAGAATTATCGTTCTGTATTTTTTCAAAATATTTGAATGTGATATACTCTCCCGAATCAAGAATGTCATATTCATAGCCGGGATACATTTTCTTAACTTCATCTGAAGGCATGGCATACTGAACAGCCTTGATTTTTTCACGCTTCATATGAAGAATGGGGCTTTCTTCTGTGTGTATAACACTGTCTTTTTGGAGAAGAGATGCCATTGATATACCGTCAAGAACTCTGTCGGAGGGAAGGTAATTCTTCTTGCCGCCCTCACCTGTGATGCCGCACAGCTCTATAAGTGTAGGGAAAAGGTCGGTAAGCACTGCTGAGGATACTCTTTCACTTCCCTTTTCACCGAGCTTTCCGCCGTCGTTATCCCAACGTATCATAAAGGGAACCTTCTGTCCGCCTTCATATGCAAGATATTTTCCTCCGCGAAGATCATTTACAGAGCCCTCAAGAGCAGGTCCGTTATCGCTGGTGAACACTATAATAGTATCCTCAAGCACACCGAGCTTTTCCATTGTATCAAAAAGCTTTCCCAGATAGAAGTCAAATTCCGTTACACAGTCAACATATGTACCCATCCCTGTTGTACCGTCAAAATCATCGCCTGCAAATACGGGAGCGTGAGGCCAGGGAGACGCATAATAAGCAAAGAAGGGTTCGTCCGATTCGGCTTTTTCGGTTATCCAGTCGGTAATTTCGTCATGAATCCATTTTGTTGCCATACTCTGATCCTTCAGCTCATCCGTGCCGTGAACGATTTCCCATTCACCGTTTTCTTCGGTAACGTGATAGAAAGGAGTCATATCGTTTACATGGTGGCTTCCGTAGAAATAATCAAAACCCTGATTTGTAGGAAGATATTCACCGTAGTCGCCGAGGTGCCATTTACCGAAGGCACCTGTGCTGTAGCCTGCAGCATTGAATGCTTCGGCTATAGTGATTTCATCACCAAGCATACCGTCGGCATTATTGCCCATTTCTATGGAATTGAATATTCTGGTCTGAGCAAAGGGACTGATTGTGTCAACAGTGGGATAAATTACGTTATCGGCAAAGCCTCTGTAGGGATATCTGCCTGTTAACGCAGCAAAGCGTGCAGGTGAGCAAACGGAATATGCAGAATAAAAATTAGTAAGATTAAGTCCGTTTTCTCCGATAGAATCAATATTGGGAGTTTCATATATAGAACCGTTTATGGAAATATCACCGTAACCGAGATCGTCCATCATAACAAAAAGCACATTAGGAGAAGAGGAAGAAGCATTTTTATCGACCTTACCGAGATAATCGTCATGTCCCTCCCAGAGTCTTACGGTATTGGGCTTTGAACGGAGATTCATGGTAAGTACATATATAACGCTTGTACCGAGAAGCAGGACCGTAAGAACAGCACTGACAAGCCTTTTGATAATATCTTTTCCGAAAGTCTTTCCTGCAACAAAGAAAAGCCCCCATAAGGATAAAGCAGTCGGCAATACAAGAAGAATATTTCCGAGAAGTCTTGTAAAGAAATTACCTTCACCTGTAAGAAGAGGATGATCAGCGGAAGAAAAGCCGGCAAGACCTGAGGTAAAAGCACCGAAGCCTGCATCCGCACCCCATATAACATAATACACAACTATACCAAGGCTTGCGGCAGCATATGCAAATATCATAGGCGCATAAACCTTATTCTTGATTATTAAAGAAAGTGCTATAACTGCCGCAATAACACATAAGAAGGCAACAGCAACAACAGCAACGATATTAAGTCTTAATATCCATAAGGAGAGCATAATTGCAATACCTGCAGCAAAAAGGATCAGCGGAAAAGCTTTTTTACCTTTATCGAGTTCAATATTCTTCATTAAAATTCCTTCCTTTCTTTTAAGTTATTATATTTTATAACAGAGCAGATTGTCAAGATTAAGAGTTTTGTGTTTTTGGATTGTAATTAAAAGCAGAATGTAATATAATGAGTTAATCAGAAAAAATCAAGGTGGTTCATTATGGCAGAAAATGCGGATATTACAAAAAAACTGGCATCTGCGCCTGTGGGAAGACTCATGCTTTCTCTTGCAGTGCCCTCGGTTATCGCACAGATAGTAAATCTTCTTTATAATATAGTAGACCGTATCTATATAGGTCATATGGATGATGTGGGGGCAGCAGCACTTACGGGTGTGGGACTTACCTTCCCCATAATATGTCTCATAGGTGCATTTACAATGCTTATTGCACAAGGCGCAGCTCCGAGAGCTGCAATTTTTATGGGCAGGAAAGATAATCAGAGTGCAGAAAAAATTCTCGGAAGCAGCTTCAGCGCACTTCTTGTTATGTCGGTTGTTCTGACATCTGTATTTCTTTTTTCTGCCGAAGCTCTTCTTATGAAATTCGGAGCATCGGAAAACACCATAGGCTATGCTCTGGAATATATAAACATCTATATAACCGGCTCAGTATTCGTAATGATATCTATGGGGCTCAATCTTTTTATTTCCACACAGGGCTTTACGCTTTTCAGTATGGCAACAGTGCTTATCGGAGCAGGACTTAACATTGCACTTGACCCGTTGTTTATTTTTGTTTTTGATATGGGAGTTAAGGGTGCAGCCATAGCAACGGTTATTTCTCAGGCAGTCTCGGCATTATGGACAATTCTGTTTCTGACCGGCAAGAAAACAAAACTGAAGCTGACTTTGAGGAATATGAAGCCCGATATAAAGCTTCTGCTCCCCTGCCTCGCACTGGGGCTTGCACCTTTTATTATGCAAAGCACAGAGGCAGTTATAAATATTGCATTTAATTCATCGCTCTATGAATACGGACAGGATATTGCCGTCGGTACTATGACGGTGGCAACGACCGTGATGCAGATATTATGGCTGCCCGCACAGGGAATAGGAATGGGAGCTCAGCCTATAATCAGCTATAACTACGGAGCAGGTAATGCGGACAGATGCATAAAAGCGTGCAAGGTAATGCTTTTTGCGACGGGTGCCTATCTTCTTTCTTTGTGGAGCATTGTGCAGCTGTTCCCCGAAAAAATGATAAGCATATTCAATGATGACCCTGCACTTGTGCAGAATGCAGACCTTCTGAGAGTTTATACGGGAGCCACAGGCTTTTTCTTCATACAGATAACCGTTCAGCAGGGGCTCGTTTCCATAGGAAAAGCAAAGGCATCACTGTTTATTGCGTGCCTGAGAAAAATTATTCTTCTTATTCCTCTCATTTATATTCTTCCGAATTTCTTTTCTGATAAGGTTTTTGCTGTATTTCTTGCAGAACCCGTTTCGGATACAATTTCTATAATATCCTGCGCTGTTATCTTTATATTCGTTTTCGGCGGTGAAATGAAAAAGCTGCGTACAAATAAACCAAATATTGACACAGTCTCAGAAAATGGTTTATAATCATAAATAAAGAACAAGGAGGAAGAAAATATGACGGGTTTATTTATCAGAATTCTGGCAACTCTTCTTGCTGCATTATTCAGCATTTTCAACATTTCCGCTGATATTCCCGGTTTTTCGGATGATAAGGTATCTGTTACATCAATTGAGTATCTTAATGAGGGTGCAGGCTCAATGGATGCCGTTATCAGCATAAAAACCACAACAGACGGTGAATATAAGCTTTACTGGGCAGATGAAAGCTTTGAAAGGCTTACCTTCACTCTCGGGGAAGCAGAAATTCCCTACAGTGAATTTGCAAGCATCACAACATATTTCGGTGAAGGAAGCATCGACCTGCCCGATTACACAGCAATTCCCGACGGAGCAGAAAACATTCTTGTGACATATGAGGATGAAACTCTTGAGATCTTTGATATTCCTGCTGAAAAAAGAGCAGACAGAGGCGAAGAGGTATATTCCTTCGGCTCAATAAGCGACCTGCATTTCAACCGTTATGAGCTTGAAGGCGGTGCTGATGTTGCAGAATCAACCTTCGCACGTGCACTCACCTTCTTTGAAAAAGCAGAAGTTTCTCTTGTGGCAATGCCCGGTGATATTTCTGCTGATGGTGAAAAAGAAGCATTTGAAGCCTTTAACAATATTGCATCAGAGTATGACTTCCCTGTTTACACAACCACAGGCAATCACGATTTACATGCAAAATACGAAAAAGAGAACTGGCTTGAGTTTATGAACACCGGTGTCTACGGCGACGAAAAAGCCGACGGTATCATTGACGTAGCTGAAAACGGACTTGACTTTGTGTTTGAAGAAGCCGAATCCGGTGAAATCTTTATATTCCTCAATCAGACATCCAATAATTACGGACTTATGTGGAATGCACTTTTACAGGATTCCCAGCTCGACTGGCTTGAAGCTCAGCTTGAAGCACACAAGGACAAAACCGTATATCTGTTCTTCCACACATTCCTCACCTCTGCCAAAGGAAATCCTCTTATGGGCACGGGTAATCTTCAGAATGATCTCGGATGGGCATATCCTCTTTTCTACACTCCGGGAGCAAGCGATGAGGTAAGACTCAGAAATCTTCTCAGAGAATATGACAATGTATTCTTCCTTAACGGTCATTCTCATTGGGCATATCATATGCAGAAGCTCAATCCCGATCTTAATGTATCCAAAAACGGCGAAGACGGAGCAACCTTTATTCACGTTTCATCAGTTTCCTCCCCCAGAATCACAGGTGAATACGGAGTTCTCTGGGAAGGCACTGATCCCACAATGAGTGAAGGCTATCTTATCGCAGTGTATGAAGACTCAATTATGCTTTACGGTGTTGATTTCGTAAACAATACCATACTTGCATATGCTACATATGAATGTGAAAAATAAATAACATAAGCGTAAACACAAAACCGACCGCAGAAAAACGGTCGGTTTTGTATTTATATTGTATTGAATCCTGCTCAGTTTTCAATAACGATTTCTTTGTGGGAAGCTGAGGAATCGTAGATCGCCTGAAGAATCTTGGAGGTGCCGACGGCATTTCTGATGTCGTTGCGGTTTCTTTCGCCCTTTCTTACACATTCTACGAAGTCGATAACCTCATCGTGATGCATACCGTTAAGCTTATAGTCAGGCTTTTCCTCGATAAGCATACCGTCTCTTGCAGTATAGTATGTATACTTTCCGCAATACTGAAGTCTTACACCGCCCTTATCACCCATAAAGTCAATATAGGTTTCATTCACACCGATATTCTGAGCCCATGCACCGTGGAAGCTTACCACTGCGTTTTCGGTTCTTACAAGACCTGTTACGGAGTCGTCAACATCATAGATACCGTCTACATTCTTGGTATCCTCTGCCCACATGCTGAGATATGTGTAATTCTTCATATCCTTACCGAGCTTTGAAAAAGCCTCTCCGCTGGCTGTAAGTGGCTTGGGATCGCCGAGACAATAGAGAATAAGGTCGATATAATGAACGCCCCAGTCGATAAGAGCACCGCCGCCTGAGGATGCTGAATTTGTAAAGTCGCCGCCGAGTCCGGGGATTGAACGGTGGGCGCGGAAGGAAGCATATACGTGATAAACCTCGCCGAGATCGCCTCTTTCGATCATTTCCTTGATACGGTTTACGGAATTGGAATAACGGTTGCAGACACCGATGGAAAGAATCTTTCCTGTTTCATAAGATACCTTTTCCATTTCAAGTGCCTCTGAGAGAATTCTTGCTGCAGGCTTTTCGCAGAGAACATCCTTGCCGTGGCGCATAAAATCAATTGCAATTATGCTGTGATGGTCATTATGTGTGCAGACAGAAACTGCATCAAGCTCGGGATCATCAAGGATTTCGTGATAATCATAAACTGCCTTTCCGCAGCCGTATTCCTTTACTGCCTTATCGGCTCTTTCGGGAATGATATCACAGAAATACTTGATTTCAGCGTTTTCGCTGTCCATATATGCGGGAATATGTGCGCTGTTTGCAATATTTCCGCAGCCGATAACTGCAACTTTAATTTTTTCTTTCATCATTATTGACCTTCTTTCAATAAAACTTTTATTTCAGACAGAGACCTCATTCTGTTTTCATAAACAGAGCTGTCTCCCGTTATCTGTGAAAATGAAGTAATGATTCTGCTGTTTCTTATAAAATCATCAGAACAGAAAATAATGTGCACACAGCCGTCTTTTACAATTCCCGAGCACCTTGACAGGTGGCTCACTGAAAACGGCACTCCGCAAAACAAGCATTTATCCGCTTTCATAAAAGGTATTTCATTAAAAAGCGACTTTGTTGCAAGAAGAATCTGAAACTCACCGCGTTCAAATTCTCCAATTATCCGTTTTCTGTCTTCATAGGATACACTGCCGTCAATCACGGCGCGGGGCGTGCCTCTGTTATTGAGGAAAACCGCAAAATCCCGGGCTTCACTGCGGGAATTGAAAAATATACACACTTTTTTACCGGCATATTTTTCCGCTTCCGAAGCTACACGGAAAAACTTGGCTGACGGTGACGGGGCTTCTGTTACCCTTATATCCGTTTCCTTTATCTGCCCTGCATACACAGCATTTTCGCAGCCGAAAAAGTGAGAAAAGTAATCAAGCTCACGCTCTGAAGAAGAAAACAAAGCAACAAGCTGAATAAATTCTTCGCTTTCGGCTTTTATTTCCGACAGGCTGAATAAGCTTTCTCTCCAGCCGGATTCACAGGGATCTGCACATTCGGCAAAATAAACAACAAATCTTCTGAAGCCGCACCTTACTATATATTCACAAAAAAGCGTATCATTGAGAAATCTTATATCGGCAACGAGAAAGGAACGGGCCGAGGAATAAGCATCTTCAGGCAATTGTCTGTGAGCATCTGAAAACACAAGCTCTTCTCTTCCGAAGAAATTTCCGGGCAGGAAGACGGCAGTTTTTATACCGCTGCCGTCAAACTCTGCAATATCGGGAAATTCAACTCTGAGAAAAACATCATTCTCCCTGTAAAACGCCGCCGAAACAAGCGCTTTTATATCAGAATCATATCTCATAAGCCGTACCTGTTGACAAAGAATCTGTAAACACATATAATTAATATACTTATTTTATATACTGCAGGTGCATTTGTCAATACGTACAAAATCTTTATGTGATATAAGTAAAAAAAATACAAAAAAACTATTGCAATTGCAAAAACACTGTGGTATAATACACAGGCGTTCTTGTGGGTGTGGGCTCTCCCCTCACCGCGATTAGTGAACAGCAAAACTAAGGCGGATGGTCCTCTGGCAGCACTTTTTGCAGCGAATGAACATCTGATAAAAATAACGGAGGTCTTATTATGGACGCACTTAAACTCATGACAGAAGGCATGCTTAAAGAGCAGCCCCCCGTAATCGAAATCGGTGACACAGTAAGAGTTGATGTCAAGATTCGTGAAGGTGAAAAAGAAAGAATTCAGGCATTCGAAGGTACAGTTATCGCTCGCAGAGGCAGCGGTGTTGCAGAAACCTTCACAGTTCGCAGACTTTCCTACGGCGTAGGCGTTGAAAGAGTATTCCCCATTCACTCCCCCAACGTTGCAAACGTTACAGTTGTAAGAAAAGGTAAAGTACGCAGAGCTAAGCTTTATTACCTCAGAGGCAGAGTTGGTAAGGCTGCTAAGGTTAAGGAATCTCTTAAGTAAGAGGAAGCACTTTGAGGAACATCTTTTTTGGTGTTCCTCTTTTGCTTTATGGAATACTTTTATGAACAAAAAAACAGCAGGTAACACATCCATACACAACAAAGCGGCGGAATATATATATTCCGTCTTTTCCACTTTTCTTCTGTGTATGCTTATAATATTCACCGCATTTACATTTTTTTTCAGGTTGGTTCAAGTAAGCGGTGATTCAATGTATCCGAACCTTTATGATCAGGATAAAATAATTATCTCAAACTTCTTGTACACTCCCGATTACGGTGATATAATAGCACTTAACAAGGAAACTGCGGAAGAAGAATCCATGATAAAACGAGTGATTGCCCTGCCCGGTGATACTATTATGATAGATTTTGACTCCCACATAATTACCGTGAACGGTAAGGTTATTTATGAAAAGTATAAGGTTACCGAACCTATTACGGAAAAGGGTGATTTCACCTATCCCCTTGTTGTCCCCGAGGACTCAGTGTTTGTGCTGGGAGATAACAGGAACAACTCCATTGATTCACGAATGGAGAGTGTGGGATTTGTAAATCTCGATGAAATCAACGGCAAAGCCCTTATAAGACTTATCCCCTTCGGTAAATTCAGTATATATTGACGGTGAATGATATGAACGAAAATATTAAGACAGATAAAAAAGAACAGGAAAAAGAAAAAACAAGCTTTGCTTCAAGCATATATGAAGCAATCTCTGTTGTACTATCCGCGATTGTGATAATAGCGCTTGTATTCACATTCGGATTCAGACTTGTTGGTGTAAGCGGCTCCTCGATGATGAACACACTCGTTGACGGGGAATGGCTGATTGTCACTCCCTATTATTCCCGGCCCCAATACGGTGATATTGTAATTTCCAGCCACCGTCTTGAAACTATGGGACCTATTGTAAAAAGAGTTATAGCAACTGAATTTGACGAGGTTATGATAGAGGACGACGGAAGCGTTTTTGTAAACGGTGAAAGGCTCGATGAATCCTCCTACGCAGTACCGATTTCATACAAAAGCGGCGATATTACTTACCCCGTAACAGTACCTGAAGGACATGTTATGCTGCTCGGCGATAACCGTCCCGTATCGGCAGACTCAAGATATTCTTATGTAGGCTTCGCTCCCGTGGATGCACTTTTAGGAAAAGCACAGCTGAGACTCAGCGGAGACTATGATATTTATTATAATTTCGACAAATAACGGAGGAGCTTATGCCTGACAATCAGAAACAGACAGTACAATGGTTCCCGGGCCATATGGCAAAAACACGCCGCCGTATAAAGGAAAGCCTTTCCCTTGTTGACGGTGTGATTGAGCTCAGGGATTCAAGGATTCCCGTTTCAAGCACAAATCCTGAGCTCAATGAGCTTATTGAAAACAAGCCGAAAATCATTTTATTGAATAAAGCTGATCTTGCAGATGAAAGAACCACTCAGGAGTGGCTTTCTTTTTATAAGACACAGAATATTCCCGCAATTGCAGTTGACTGCAGAAGCGGCAAAGGCCTGAAGCTCTTCAGACAGACGGTCAATGAAGTACTATCCGATAAAATAAAGAGCAACGAAGAAAAAGGAATGTCGGGCAAAGCTCTTCGTCTTATGGTTGTGGGGATTCCCAACACAGGAAAATCCTCATTTATCAACCGTATGGCAAAGGGCGGAAAGGCAAAGGTCGAGGACCGAGCCGGTGTAACAAGACACAACCAGTGGTTTGTCTGCGAGGACAGAATCGAACTTCTTGACACTCCCGGTGTTTTATGGCCTAAATTCGAGGATCCCGAGGTTGGCTACAAGCTTGCTTTTACGGGCGGAATCAAGGACGATATACTTGATGTGGAGGAGCTTGCTGTAAAGCTTCTTGAAATCCTCCGTGACGACTATCCCGTAATGCTTGAAGAAAGATACAAAATCAAAGATTTCTCGGATTTCAGCGGCTATGAGGTGCTTGAAGCAATCGGCAGAAAAAGAGGAATGCTGATATCAGGAGGAGAAATTAACACTCTTCGTGCGGCAACCATGCTTTTTGATGAGCTGAGAGCCGGAAAGCTGGGAAAAATATCTTTTGAAAGGCCTTCACCATGACATACGAATACGAGCATTTATTAAAAGAGCAGGGATACAAAGTTATCTGCGGAGTCGATGAAGCAGGAAGAGGCCCTCTTGCAGGACCTGTTTTTGCAGCCGCGGTAATACTTCCCGAGGGCATGGAGGATATCGGAATAAATGACTCCAAGAAGCTTTCCGAAAAGAAAAGAGATGCCCTGTTTGAGATTATAAAAGAAAAAGCACTTGCTTATTCAATCGCAAGCGCCGATGAAAAAGAGATTGACGAGCTGAATATCCTGAATGCCACATTTCTTGCTATGAAAAGAGCAGTTGAGGGCCTGAATATAAAACCCGATATGGCTCTTATTGACGGCAACAGAAAAGCAAATACGGGTGTGGAGGAAATGACCCTTGTAAAGGGTGATTCAAAATCAATTTCAATTGCCGCAGCCTCCATACTTGCAAAAGTAAGCCGGGACAGGTATCTTAAGGAGCTGGACGAAAAATATCCCGAATATCAGTTCAGCAAGCACAAAGGATATCCCACAAAGCTGCATTATGAGCTTATAAAGGAGCACGGCATCTCCCCCGTGCACAGGCTTTCTTTTCTTAAGAATCTCGGTGAGAAATAATGGCACTTCCCGAGCATCTGAAAAAGGGTCTCAGAGGCGAGCAGCTTGCAGCACAGTATCTGAGACGGAAAAAATATAAAATTATTGCGGCAAATTATTCGACAAAGCTGGGCGAAACAGATATTGTTGCCCTTTCCCCTGATAATGTCCTTTGTTTTATAGAGGTGAAGACCCGTTCTCCCCATCAGCTGATGCCTCCGTCAGAGGCTGTGGATTACAGAAAGCAGGAAAACCTCAGAACAAACGCTGCCGCTTTCATCAAAGCCGGTAAGCACTCGGAAAAAGCTGCACGCTTTGACATAATTGAAGTGGTTCTGCACGATATGTTCAATGCCGATATAAACCATATAGTCAACGCATTCTGATAATTACAAAACACCTTACTTAAGCAAAAAAGCTTTTGTAAGGTGTTTTTTGTCAGTCTTCAAATACAAATACGGTTTTATTATCCTTGAGGCTCAGAGCTGCGGAAAAGACTTTGCCGTTTTTTGAAACAAAGCCGTCTATTCTGTCTGTTCTGCCATGTGCAAGAAGCTGAGTTGCATGAGAGGGAGTAATTACCCTTTTACACAGTATACCGGGAATACGGAATTTACAGCCCTCCTTATAGCCGTCGCACTGATAGCCGTATTTTCCTCTTAATACCTTATTACCGCATACTGGGCAGATGCCCGTTTCATCACCTGCGAAGCCGAAATACTTGTCGGATTCGGGAGAATTTTCAGGGGCGTTGAACACGCCTCTGATTTCATTCACTGCCTGACTGACACTGTCTTCAATAAGGATCTCTCCGCGAAAAACCTTTTTAAGAGCCTGACCCAGCTCACTGGTTTTATATTTATCCATGGAAATGCCCATATTACTCAGCTGTTCAATGAGATATTCGCCGTCGGGAAGTATTCTGTAAACATCCTTTTTAAGCTCAATATACTTACTCTTTACGGCATTATCAATAATACCCGTTCTTGTAGCTTCCGTTCCGAGCTCAAGACCTTCAAAAATTGCACGGTAGTCTTCTGCGTCATCCTGCTCGTCGGCTGCCGCCTTATCCTCTCTGAACGGATTCTTAAGATAATTATTAAGAGTTTCTATAGTATAGTGCTTCGGGGGACTTGTTTCCTTTTCTTTAGGCTTAAAGTCTGTATTCACCCGGTCACCCTTGTTGAGATTGGGAAGAATCTTATTGTTCTTTCCCGCATCGTCATACTTTGTCCAACCGGGTTCAAGAATCATAAGACCTTTCAGGTTATAATCCTCACACTCCCCTACGCTTACGGTGATTTCAGTTTTCTGAACCACACATTCTTCACTGCAGAATACTGCTACAAAGCGTCTCAGCACTGCAGAATAAACGTTTTTTTCATCCTCAGAGAGCTGTCCCGGCTGCGGAAATTTATACGTAGGTGTAAGGGCGGAATGGGATTCTATCTTGCTGTCGTCAAATATGGTCTTTTTATCCTTGAATTCAACGGGATACCCCTTTCCCCTGACTATTTCAATTATTTTCTTTATCTTGTCCTTTTCTGCGGTGGCAAGATATTCCGAATTGGTTCTCGGGTATGTAAGAAAGCCTTCCTCATAGAGCTTCTGAACAATGGAAAGAGACGTATCCATAGGCATTTTGAATTTTTTGCCGAGATAATTCTGAAGCTTTGAAAGAGAATAGAGCTTTCCGGGATTCAGCTTATCTTTTTTTTGTTTTTTTTGCGGTAACAATTGCATCCTGAGCATTGAGCTTATCGCAGGCACGCTGAGCGAGAGCTGCCTTTTCATAGGGAAATTTATGCTTTGATGTAAGCTCAACCGTTTCACCGTCGGTTTCGGCAACACTTACAAGCGCCCAGTATTTATCGGGAACAAAGTTTCTTATTGCCATATCACGGTCATATATTGCCTTTACAACGGGAACAATGACTCTTCCGACTCTGAGGAACGTGCCTGTTCTCAGAGATGCATATCTTGTAAGATTAACTCCGTAGAGCCAGTCAATATATGTTCTTGCAAAGCCTTCATTTGCAAGAAGATCATATTCTCTTTCATTTTTCATATTTTTAAGAGCATCGGCAACGGTTTCGGGGGTCTGATCCGGGAGCCACAGACGAAGAAATTCTTTCTTTGTCTGCAAAGCATTTTCAACGCAGAGGCGAACAATAATTTCGCCTTCCCGGTCGGCGTCTCCCGCATTTACTATAGTGTCCACATCACTGCGGTTGCAAAGAGCCTTTATAATTTCAAACTGACGGATAACTCCCGCATCCGGCTTTTTGTCACTGCCGTTTTTTATCTTAAAACGGAACTTTTCAGGGAAGCAGGGAATATTTTCCATACTCCATCTGCCGTTTGATGTAGCCCCTGTATAATCTTCAATATCACAAAGAGAAAACAAATGCCCGAAAGCCCAGGTAACAATATACCCGAGCCCTTCAAAATAGCCGTTATTTTTTTTCATCTGCCCTATACCGGCAACAATATTTCTTGCAAGGGAGGGCTTTTCCGCAATAATAAGTATCATATAAAAATTCTCCTGAAAAGATATTCTACTACTTTTCGGGAGAAAAGTAAAGCCTCAGTCAATAAGATCCTGCCAGAGACTGTCGTCCTTACCTGCATAGATTTCCGGAATCTGTCCTATTATCACTGTTTCTGCAACGGGGATGCTTGTATAGACACGGGAGGTAAGGTTCTCGCCTACAGACAACACATATACATCTGTGGTAACCTCTAAAATCACCTTGTGCATTGTCTGATTTATACCCGTATATTCAAAGCTGTTTCTGACTTCAATTGAGCAGGAGCAGGAAATGTGCACATTCAGGTCTATATGGGGCCCTCTTCCCGTTAACAGAGTGTTTCCCGTAAGTGTGCCGAGCGCAACGCTTATTCTGCTTTCTTCAATTTTACCTATGGCTTCGGTAATACTCACGCTTATAAGGGATTTGAGCTTATTCATTTTTATGCTGTCGGTGGAAAGAGCGGAAATTTTTCCGTTTTCATCATACTCTGTTTTTATAAGCTCTGAAAAATTATTATTCCCGTCGGAAAGCATTTCACCCACAGTGTCATTTATAATAAGAGTGGTAAGATTCTGAGCCTTTGACAAAGCAAGAGTATTTATAACAGGGGTCATTTTTTTATCAACGGCAAAGGCTGAAAAAACTGTAAGAGATATCAAAACAACCAGTATAGAAAAGGAAAAGAATCTGTTTTTTCTTCTGCCTGACACAGGGAATACCTCATTTCTTATATAAAATATATTCTGTTCTTATTATATGCAAAAAGGAAATAACGGTTGATTTTTATTGAATATACGTGTAATATAATTAGTATGACTGTTAAGGAGGTTTATTCTTTATGAACGAGGCTTTCAGAAAATTTATAAGACAGAATAATCTTTGTCCCGTATGCCATATGAAAAAGCTTATGGCTGCAACAAAAATAAATGTAAACGGTGCTGACAGATTCAATAACGGAGTTGCACTCACTCCCCCTATGGGCTGGGCAAGCTGGAATTTATTCCGTCACAATATAAATGAAGATATTATAAAGGAAATTGCTGCCGCAATTAAAGCGGCACATCTTGATGAGCTGGGTTATCAGTATGTTAATGTTGATGACTGCTGGATGTCTTCCGTAAGAGACGAAAACGGAAGACTTCAGGGTGACCTTTCCACATTCCCCTCGGGAATAAAGAGTCTTGTTGAAGCCGTAAATTCCTACGGGCTGAAAATGGGTATATATACCTCAAACGGCACTCTCACCTGTGAAGACCTTCCCTCAAGTCTTTATCACGAAAGAATTGATGCAGAAACCTTTGCCGAATGGGGAGTGGAATATTTTAAATATGACTTCTGTCACAACGAAGCAATTCCCACACTCGCACCCGAAATCGAAAAAATTCTCATTGCAAAAAAGGGAGAAGCTGAAACTATCACTCTTACTGCAGATATGGCACAGCTGAGAGGCGATGCAATTATTCTTGAGGATGAAAAGCTTACAGGCACGGGCAAGTATATATCAGGTCTTTCAGGCGGTCTCGGAAGTGCTGTTTTCTATGACATAGAAATCCCCGAAGACGGTGAATATACACTTACTCTCGGAATAAGAAAAGCAATAAACAAGAATAAATACTGCGAGGTAACCGTAAACGGAACAGACACTTATGAATTCAGAGTTCCCGGCTCAAAGGGCTTTACAAGAGAGGGCAGAAATCAGGCTTCGGTTATTCTGAAAAAAGGCAAGAACTCCTTTATGATAACCAACCCCATCGGTTCAAGAGCCGATTCTGCCGCAAAGCAGTACCGCAATATGGGAAAAGAGCTTATGAGAGCCACAAAAAAGGTGGCAGAGGAAACAGGAAAACCCGAAAAGCCCATCTGCTTCTCAATCTGCGAATGGGGTCTTAACCGTCCCTGGAAATGGGGACATACGGCAGGCAATCTCTGGAGAACCACACCCGATATCCGTCCCGAATGGAAATCAATCATTGGCATATATGAAGCCACCGTGCGCCTTTATGAATATGCAGGTCCCGGCAACTGGAATGACCCTGATATGCTTGAGGTGGGTAACGGTGATCTTACAGACGATGAAAACAAGGCACATTTCTCTCTGTGGTGTATGCTTGCCGCTCCTCTTATTCTCGGAAACGATATAAGAACCTTCCTCAAGGAAGACGGCAGCGTTGACACAAGCAACAAGGTGCTCAAGGTTATTTCAAACAGAAAGGCAATTGCAATAAACCAGGATAAGCTTGGTGTGCAGTGCAGAAGGATAAAGACCAACGGCATCACGGATGTGCTTATCAAGCCTCTTGAAAACAAAGAGGTGGCAGTATGTCTTCTCAACAAAATTAATTCCTCTCAGGATGTTTCCTTTGACATAAAGGATATTCTTAATCTTTCATATGTGAATCTCCCCGAAAGCGACAGATACACCGTGCACGACATATGGGAAAATACAACCTTTGTAGCAAACGGCACAATATCTGCAAATCTTAAAGGACACAGTGTGAAGCTTTATAAAATTCAGGCAATGGGGTAATTAAAATGAACAATCACGTAATCAGACTTTCAAAGCCGGCTGAAGACTGGGAGCATGCTTCTCCCATAGGCGGCGGTTCCTTCGGTGCTATGCTTTTCGGCGACACTTCAACCGAAAAAATATATCTTTGTGAAGAAAGCATATGGGCAGGCGAAGAAAGAGATACAACAATAAAGGACTTCAAGGAGCGTGTTGACACTCTCCGTAATATGTATCTTGAGGGCAGAATCACGGAAATAGATCCCTGGGCTGAGGAGCACCTGGGTGAAGGTATTGAAAGAATTATGTCTTATGAATATGCAGGTCTTATGAGCATTGATTTTGACGATAAATCAATGGCAGAAGACTATTCAAGAAACCTGCAGCTTAATAACGGTCTGTTTGAAGTCTCCTACAAAAAAAACGGCAGCCGTATCACAGAAACAGCATTCTGCTCTTACGCTGATGAAACAACAGCAATTAAACTTACTGCTGAAAAAGAAATAAGTTTTAATCTTTCTTTTACAAGAGAAAACACCGAAAGCGTTACTTTCCTTAATAATCTCCTTTTAGTGAGAGCAAAAACCGCTTGCGGTAAGCACGGCTTTGCAGTGGGAATAAAAATTGAAACCGACGGTGAAATTGAATATAAGGACGGCAAGGTAAGAATTACCGATACTACCGATACCGTTATTTTCGCATCCGTTGCCACGAGTTTTAATTTCGACAGTGATTTTGAAGCCGTTTGTCTTGATATTCTCAGCGAAGCCGAGGATTTTGAGGAGATGAAGGATGCTGCCTGTGCTGATTTCTCTGAACTTTTTAACCGCTCGGATATTGATTTTATTGAAGACGAAAGCATCACCTCCCTCTTCACAGATGAGCGAGTGATGAGAATAAAAAACGATAAAAATGCAAAGGATGATGCACTTATTTCACTTTACTTTGCATTCGGAAAGTATCTTCTTATCGGTTCGTCCCGTGAGGGAACGCTTCCTGCAAATCTTCAGGGCGTGTGGGTTGAAAAAACAGAGAACCCCTGGAACTCCGACTATCACACAAACATCAATCTTCAGATGAACTACTGGCTTCCTGAGGTGGCAAACATATCCGAATGCCATATGCCGTTGTTTGAATATATGAATGAGTTTCTTCTTGAATCAGGCAAGAAAACAGCAAAAGAAAACTACGGCTGCCGCGGCACTGTACTTCATCATCTCAGCGATATATACGGCTTTACAACACCTGCTGACGGTATCTGGGGCGTATGGCCTATGGGCGGCGCATGGCTCAGCTTTCATATGTGGGAGCATTATTTATACACAAACGACAAGGAATTCCTGAAGGAATGCGCTTATGACTATCTTCACGAGTGCGCACTGTTCTTTATGGACTTTATGTTTGAAGGTCCCGACGGTTATCTGCTTTCAGGCCCCTCAATGTCCCCCGAAAATGATTATTATCCTGTTGAAGGCAACACCGACATAACAGCCACAATTGCCTTCTCCCCCACTATGGATATTGAAATCATCGGAGGCACCCTCAGAAACTATATTGAAACGGAAAATATCCTCGGCATAAATCCTGAGGATAAGAGAAAGGCAGAAGAAACTCTTAAAAAGCTGCCTCCTCTCAAGGTAGGAAAAAACGGATGTCTTCAGGAATGGCTTTACGATTACGGTGAACCCGAGCCCGGACACAGACACATTTCCCACGCATTCGCACTTTATCCCGACAATATGATAACTGAAGCCACTCCCGAGCTTTTTGATGCCATAAGAAACACTCTTCACAGACGTCTTTCCTTCGGCGGCGGTCACACAGGTTGGTCAAGAGCATGGCTTATAAACCTCTTTGCCAGACTAAAGGACGGAAAGAATACATATGAGCATATCCGTCTTCTTCTTGAAAAATCCACACACACAAATCTTTTTGATATTCACCCGCCCTTCCAGATCGACGGTAATTTCGGCGGTGCGGCAGGAATTGCGGAATCACTGCTGCAGTCACACGAGGAATATATTTCCCTTCTTCCCGCTGCAAAAGACGGTCTTACCGGCTCATTCACAGCCCTTAAAGCAAGAGGTAATATCACCGTCAGTGCAAACTTCTGTGACAGCAAGGTTACATCCTTCACACTCTCCTGCCCTGAAGCCAAAACCGTTAAGGTCAAAGCAAACGGCAATATATATGAGGTTGAACTGAAGAAGGATTCAGAAGCAGTTGTTACTTTATAATAATGCACAATAATAAAAATCCTGCAGTTTCCGGACTGCAGGATTTTTGTGTTTTATTCTTCTGTTTCTTCTTCCTCATCCTCAGGCTCTTCGAGAATAACATCCTGATTTGTGAAGAATTTGATCTTATTGAGGGGCACACCGAGAGTTTTTTCACAGGCTCCGCTCATAACAGGCATCATCTTTGATTCAACCACAGTGTTAATTGCTGCAAAATCAACAAGTATCTGAAGCTGCTGCTTAAGGAAATCATCACTCTTGTCGTTGTAGAAATCTGCCTCAACCTCTTCAACGGTAACACCCGTGAGGGACATATCCTGATTATAAATTCTGCGGTTTTTCTCAAGACACTTATTGATGATATCAAGCATCTGTTCTCTTTTGCCTGCCTTGAGAGCATTGGTAAGAGAGGTTGATTTCATCTGAAGTCTGAATGAAAGCTTACAGGTCTTTACAATTGCGAGTGCAAGCTTGCTGAGATCGGGATTGATTTTTTCGGGAATAAAAATTTCTCCGTCTTTCTTATAAAAATATGCCATAATATTCTCCTTGATTTTTTTACTGAAAACTATATTATCACAAAAAAAATTCTTTTGCAACAAAAAAATCAAAGGCAATACCGAGGAAGTACGGTATTGCCTTTTGCTATTTCTGAAAAAATCTGATCAGAAGCTTGAACTGCCGTTTGCACGAAGCCTTCCGAAAATAAGTGTTTCCTCAAAGGCCACCGCATATGTGCCGTCATTTGTGAGAGGCACAAGACATTCGTCGTTATAATTTTCCATAAACTGCGGAATGTCTTCATAGTCCCACACTGTTATCTGTTCATCAGAATACAGAATAAGGTCAATGAGATTACCCCAGAAGCGTGAGCCGGCATCGTGCTTAAGACCTTTACCGAACCAGGTAATGTCGGGATAAAGACAGGTTGAAGCATCAACCTGAAGATCGACAGAAACGTGATTCTTTCCGCATTCGCATTCTTCAGCCTGCTTGTAGTCAAGACCTAAGATACCGTCAACATCTGAAACAGTTGCGCCGAAGGATTCATCAGCAGTGCAGATTGAAAAGTCTGACATTCTGTCGTTATCAGAGGTAAAGGGAGCCATGGGATAGCCGTATTCAGCAATTATACCCACATTTTTACCTTCAGACATCATGGAATCAATAATATTCTGCATATTAGTCTGAACCTCATCGTGATAATAGCGGTTCTTTTCAAGAAGACCGGCATATTTTTCCTGTCTTTCGGGAGTACCGTAAAGGAATTCCTCTGCCTCCTTATATCTTTCAGGGCTCATCATTGCAAAGAAGCCGGGAATTGCACCGAAGGTTTCAAGAAGATAAGGATCAATTGCTGCATCAAGGCGCTGGTCAAGATATTCATTCAGAATATCAGTAAGCCAATCAAACACACCTACAGCATAAAGCATTTCAAGCATGTAATAAAGTCCCATAGTTGCTGCATTTGAGCCGAGAGCAGTTTTAAGGAATCTGAGAAGAGAAAGACTGTCAATACCGATATTTCCCGAAATGGGGTCAGCACAGGCTGCAACACCGTTCATAGCACCGCAGATAAATACAACAGATGTAATATCATCGCGGACAGCAGGGTCAGTCTGAGTGTAGTAGTATTCATAAAGATATGTCATAACAACACAGTTACCCTGTGAAAAGGCTGTAATTGCAACCTTATCGCTGCCTGTGACCTTCTTTACTCTCTGAATGTAGTCGTGAAGCTCGCCTGCAAGAGTATGCATATCCTTACGCCAGTCAAATCTGAAATAATAAGAATTTCTGTAGCCGTATTTATGCTCAACAACATCCTGGGGAGGCTCGGGTGTTTCGGGATTATTTTCGGGGAAGAGAGTCTTAAAGCTGTCAATCATAGCATTGAACTTATCCGAAATACCTTTAAAGAAATCATTTATCTTTGTAATAAGAGTTTCATCGGGAACTACGGGCTCTTCGGGAGGAAGAGGCTCAAGATCCTCATCAAGACCGAGGCTGTTATCATACTTTCCGCCGGTGCCCTCTTTCATAGTACCGTCGGGATTACAGCTTACATCTGAAAAAACATCAAGAAGGAAGGGACCGAGATTTCTGTCAACAAGCTCGTAATTTCTTGTTAAAATACCTGCAAGAAAGCCGGGAACATACTTAAATATTGCAGGGATGAGAAGTCCCATATCAGGTCCGAAAACCGTAGTGTCGTCGCTTTCATCCTCTGTGTGAAGATTTCTGTAAATTGTTTCACCAAAGCCGGGAACTTCAATAACAGGAACTTCCTCCATATTGAGATTTCGCCAATCAAGCTGAGACTGAGTGTAAATAATCTCAGGTAAATTATCATCTGATTTACTTGCTGAAGCTGAAAATGCTGTCATACCAAGAATCATTGAAAACGCAAGAAGAAGTGAAATCAACTTTTTCATAATATTTCCCCTTTTAACAAATTAGTATATGTAAGATTTTACTGTATTTTTTTAATATTGTCAACAAATTGCATTAATTTATAGCACGAATGGTATTTTTTTTTATTGAAATCATGTGTTATAATAAAGAAAACAATTATCGGAGGTTAGTTATGGTTGTTTATTACAGAAACTCACTTCTCGCATCACTTGTCAGCATTTTAGGATGCATTCTCTGCTTGGGCGGTATCTATGCTGCTATCGAAGGAGAATTCGAAGCGTTGTCTTTGCTTATTGTCGGAGTTCCTCTTGTAATATGGGGAAAAATCATAAGCAAAAACAAAGAATTCAAAAAATGGTGGCAAGAGATCGAGGAAAATAATCTTGTTCCGCAGATAGCTTCTTCAGTTGATACAGCAGCGCTTATATACAGTAAGAATCCGGATAAAAGAACTCTTAAGAAAATCGAAGAGCTGAACCCCGCTGCAGCCCAGTGCATAAAAACATCAATTGAAGCAAACAAAGCTAATAAAAACAAAAAATAAAAGAGGTATTTATAATGAAAAAGCGTGTTTCTGCATTTATTGCAGTTTTTATACTCCTTATTACTTCCCTGTTACCCGTCAATGCGGCTTCTGCTTCATTGGGAGACGTTGACGGAAACAATGAAATCACCGCCGCAGATGCAAGACTTGCACTCAGAGCTTCCGTGGGGCTTGAAAAGCTTTCTGAAGACAAAAAGAAGGCTGCCGACGCCGATAAAAACGGCAGCATCACAGCTGCAGATGCAAGACTGATATTGCGTGCATCCGTAGGTCTTGAAGAGCTTGATACAACAACTCCTGAATCAAGAGGCTATTATAAGGCCGGCGAAATATGGAGTGTAAAAAACAACTGGGATTTCACAATTACAGGTTCAAGAACTCATGAGTTGTGCAACAAATATTCAAACAAAGACCATAATCTGACTGACGAACAGGTTGTTATCATAAGCTATGCTTATAAAAATACCGGCTACGAAAACGGTGAAGACACTCTTTATATGGACCTCTACAATGTTTATGATGAAAAGGGTGAAAAAGCAATACTGTACGGATGTACACACTATGAAGACCCCTCTGCCTTAATTGTCGGCACCAACTGTACTGCGGAAGCTGCATTTGCTCTTAAGAATAAGAGCAATACCATTACCGTAAAGTGTTCAGACTATGCCGGCGGAGAGGAATATGAAGCAACCTACAAAATCAATGTAAACGAAAAAAAGAGTGCCCCGACAGCTAAGCTTGAAATGTCATCGTCACAGCTCAATGCATTGCCCGGCATAGACTCAAGGTGGACAGAAAAAGGCAAATGCGAGATAGCAATTACAAATATTGATGTTCATAATCTTTGCAACAGCGTTTCAAACAAAATAGAAGGATACACAAATGAGCAGGTTGTGAATATCACATATAATTTCAGGAATCTGGGAATTGATGACGATATATACATAAGCCTGTACAATGTGTATGATGAAAAAGGCACAGCAGCAAATCTTTATGCCTGCACACATACAGATTCTCCCGATTCCTGCAATATCGGTGAATCCTCAACAGGTCAGGAATCCTTCGTTCTCAAAAACAAAAGTAATTTTGTTCTGGTTTGGATAGAATACTATGATCCTGCCGACTATACTTCATATTATAAAACCTTCAGACTAAACATAAAATAACATACAGTACGTCTGCTTAAAACGGGAATTACCGTTTTAAGGCGCATAAAGCCTTTTTCTGAAAAAATACCCGACCACATTAAAAAGGACACAGTTTTTGCTGTGCCCTTTTTTGTTCAACGTATTGAATTGAGGAAGGAGAATTTTTTACATTCATTAAGAATCTTTCTGCCGTTTTCGCTTCTTGTAAAGACAAGTTCAGAATCTCCTGCAGGGGTTTTAAGGAATTTTCTGAGGATTTCTGCACTTTCTTTGTTCACACCGATAATTGACGGACAGGCAAAGCTGTTTATATAATTTCTCTTTTCACTTCCGAATACCTTTGTGATACTGATAATAACATATCTGGGATCTTCAATCGGAGAGAAAAGCTCTGAAACAGCCTTAATAAATACCTTTGCCTCTCTTTCCGTTGCCCCCGTAAGCCCAACCGAGACAGCTTTGCCGTCGGAGGATTTTTTGACACTCACCCTGATTTTCGGTGAAGAATCAATTTCTTTAAGTGCCTGAAGCGTTTTCAGCACAGCCACACAAAGGCCCCTGACGGTTTTTTCGGGTGTGGAGTTTTTAGTTACGAAGGATGCCTTTTTTATCATAAAGAATAAAGACACGGCAGTAACAGCAAGTCCGATAACAGAACCGATAAAGCCGGTTGTTGCTGCAATAATGATACCAAGCACCGCAAAAACGGCAAAAATTACAGCTAAAAGCTTATTCCCCGAAACCTTCTTTTTCGGATAGACAGCAATAGGAACCTCACTCACATCATTTATAACAGGAGCAGCTCTTCCTTTGGCTTCAGAATTCCAGCGGGAGGCGGCAGTTTTTCTGTCTGCGGCAATACGAAGCATTTCGGAATTTATTCTGTCTATCCCTGCATTATCAAAAGGCGGGGTTAAAATGTCTATTCTTTTGATTCCGCTCTCTATGGCACTCTTATTATATGAGGGAGCCTGAAAACAGGAAAAACGGCGTTTTACGGTAAGAAAATCATCCCCCTCTATCTCCTCGGTGTTTTTACCGTCACCGTCGGGAAGAACAGTTACGAGATGCCATATATTTGATACCTTACCGGGATTATTCTTATCAATTCTTATAGCTCTTCCTCTCATCTGATTCGAGAGCATAAAGCTTCCCACAAAGCTTGCAAGTATCAGAGAATTTATGTTGGGAGAATCCCAGCCTTCACCGAGAAGAGATTTAGTGCCCACAAGAATATTTATTTCTCCGAGAGCAAAGATTTTTGTAATAATACCGACCTTATGCTTATTCGAGCCGCTGAAAACCACTTCGGAATGCTTTGTCCCGTCAACAGGCTTTACAATACATCCTGTCTTTTCTTCATTTGCAATCTTCTGTGCCGAGGCTATAGCGGAATCCGGAAGAATGACAAGAGAGCCTGTGAGAAGCGCTATCTTTGTGCTATCGCCCAATTTTCTTCTTACAGTTTCAAAAACGGGAACGGCACCCATTGTGTGAAGATCATCCGATGTGCCTATGCTTTTCTTTACTTCTTTTTTTATAAAATCCGTAAGCACAAGCATACGAAGGCCGTCACCGAGATTCTGTATTTCATTTTCGGCGATGATCTCAATGCTTTTAAGCTTACCCATAGAGGATGCCAGCATTCTGTTGATTTTATCCGTTGTAATAAGCTGAACCCTTCTCTTTTCTATAAGAGAGTTTTCAAGAAGAATATTTTTAAGTTCCTCCGACAGAGCGTCCGAAAATATCTCAGGCTTATCAATAATGAATTGAAAAGCCTTTTCGGTTATTTCTGCCGTGCATGCAGGTATATTTTTTCTTCCGAACAGTTTTCTTATAATTTCCGGAGGAATAGTGATACCGCAGGCATTTCCGAGAGCAATCAGTGCAGAAAAGCCCTCTGTATTATCATAAAGAATTTCATCACTCAGGATACTGTCACCAATTATTCCCGCATTTTTCAATGCAGCTGCAATATAACCGTTTTTGATTATGTATTTTGTGCAATCCCTTGCCTTTTGCTTGTAGCTTCTTAAAGTTTCTGCCTCCTCTTCGGTGGGATAGCTGAAATAAATATAATCCTGATGAGGACAAAGAGTCTTCTGCTTTACAAGCTGAGGTACAAAAATTTCCTCATCAATTTCACCGCAAAGGCCTATGTATCTGTTCCATTCGTTAGGCTCGGAATCATAGGGCGGAGTTGCGGTAAGAGAAATAACGGTAACATCAGCACCGAGAATTCCGATAAATTTTTCCAATGCTCTCTGCCATTCACTTTTGAGATGGTGTGCTTCATCAAGGCATATAGTCTTTATTCCCACAGCCTTCACCTGAGAAATCAGATCAAAATTGCTGAAATCCGCATTAGTCTCAGATGCGTATTCATCCTCATCATCCTTGATATTCATAGAAAGTCTGTTTACGGCAGCGTGAAGCGCCTGATATGTAATTGATGTAAGAAGCGATGGCTTCACAATATCATATGAAACATACTCATTCACATTTTCAGTTTCGGGAAGATAGCATTCACGGAATCTGTCGCCCCACTGCTGCTTAATCGAGACAGAGGGCGAAAGAACGAGAGCGGGCGCACCGAGTCTTCTTATAAGCTCAAGTCCGAGAACGGTTTTTCCGCTTCCGGGTGCTGCAACTATGTGTATCTTTTTGTCAAGAAGATGCTTATTCGCATTATCAAGCACCTTCTGCTGATAATCACGGAATGTCCATTTGAAATTAACTCTGCTGAAATCCTTCATAGTTTTTCTCCGATTCTTTCATTTAATAAGTACCAACACATATTTTACAATATAATACAATAAAAGTCAAAAAAGAATGACCTCATAAAGCGCCGTTTTTTTATCACTATATCTGTTATCAGCCAAAGTATCTCTTAAGAAGACCTTCAATTGCCCTGATGTGTCGCGTTTCATCATAAAAAACACAAAAAACACGATATATTTATGAGCTGTAGATTGAAAAAAACGGCATACTTATGATATACTGGATAGGTAAAAACAGTTTGATAAAACTGAATTTTCAGACATGAATGATGAGAAAGGGGTATAGAAGAATTGTATGATAAAAGTAACATTACTTGGTGATTCCATTCGTATGCTTGGTTATGGGCAGGTTGTTCCAACTCTTTTAGGAGAGAATTTTGAGGTCTTTCAACCAAATGATAATTGCCGTTTTGCCAAATATACTCTTCGAGGATTATTTGATTGGGAAAAAGAAATGTCCGGAACTAAAATTGTTCATTGGAACAATGGCCTTTGGGATATCTGTAATCTTTTTGGAGATGGTTTGTTTACATCCGAATCTGAATATATAGAAAATATGTTGAGAATTGCTGATATACTTATTGCTAAATATGACAATGTAATTTTTGCCACAACCACTCCCGTTACCATGCAAAACCAGTATAACAAAAATTCTGATATTGAAAAATACAATGCTTTAATCGTACCGCTTTTGAAAGAAAAAGGAATTATCATTAATGATTTATATCAACTTATTTCGTCAGATATTGATAAATACATCAGAAAAGATGACAATATTCATCTTTCAGATGAAGGAGTCCGGGTATGTGCTGAACAGGTAGCTGACATTATAAGAAAAGTGTCTCAATCATTGGGGCAAAATAGCGAGGAGAATTTAAATTCATTCATAGATAATATCAATCCCATAGGAGCACCCATATAAAATGACTTGTTAGTTTCAGCTACACTTTCAATAAAAGGATGTACAAATTCCAACTTGTCAAACAGTTAAGGAGCAGAGGTTTAGACCTTTGCTCCTGTTGTTTTTCTCTGTAATTGCCCTGTGGCTTATTTTAAGCGATTTTAAGCACCAATGTGGTATTGATGTGTGTGTTTCATTGTGGGGCATTTTGGGCGGTCTGACGGTGTATAAAAGGTGTGTATTTGTTTTACCCCCAGTTATACACACCCTGAAACAGTTTGTTTTTTGAGGTGTGTGCGCTGTATAAAATACACACCGTGTCACTCTGCGAAAAAAAAGGGGCATTCCGCTTTTGTTGCAGAATACCCCAAAAACATTCTATATTATTATGATACTGTTTTTGTGCAAATATTACTTAAAATAACGGTTAAGAAGGCCTTCGAATGCCTTGCCGTGTCTTGCTTCGTCACGAGCCATTTCGTGAACGGTGTCGTGGATTGCGTCGAGATTCAGCTCTTTTGCTCTCTTTGCAAGGTCGAACTTGCCTGCTGTTGCGCCGTTTTCAGCATCAACTCTCATTTCGAGATTCTTCTTTGTGGAATCAGTTACAACTTCGCCGAGAAGCTCTGCAAACTTTGCTGCGTGCTCTGCTTCTTCCCATGCTGCCTTTTCCCAATAAAGACCGATTTCGGGATAGCCTTCACGGTGAGCAACTCTTGCCATTGCAAGATACATACCTACTTCTGTGCATTCGCCTTCGAAGTTTGCTCTGAGATCCATAATTATATCTTCACGCACACCCTGAGCTACACCAACAACGTGCTCTGCTGCCCATGTCTTTTCGCCAGCCTGCTCGTTGAACTTTTCAGCAGGAACACGGCACTGAGGACAATTTTCGGGAGGTGTGTCGCCTTCGTGTACATAACCGCATACTGAACATATCCATTTCTTTGCCATAATAAAAAACTCCTTTATAATTAAATTTTAATTTCGAATGTTTTGTTCCTTAGAACAATTCTAATTTTAATAGATTAATTCTAATTTGTCAATAGTTTTTTTCAAATTTTTTTGAATTTTTTTTCATTTGCTGTTTAACTGCGCTTTTATATGTAAAAAATACTGTCAGGACACATAAAAAAGGAGCAGATAAAAATGACAGTAAAACGCGGAGACATATATTATGCAGACTTAAGTCCGGTGATAGGCAGCGAGCAAGGGGGCATACGTCCGGTACTTATTGTTCAGAATGACGTGGGAAACAAATACTCCCCCACGGTTATTGCAGCGGCAATCACCAGCCAGAAATACAAAACCAGACTTCCCACACATATCAGCGTGAATGCGGACGACTGCGGACTGGCAAAGGATTCAGTGGTTTTACTTGAGCAAGTGAGAACAATAGATAAAACACGTCTCAAGGAGCATATGGGCACACTTGATAATTCCGAAATGAACCGTATTGACAAAGCTCTCAGCGTTAGCTTCGGTCTGAATTAAGAATAAAGGACCGTATCAAACGATACGGTCCTTTCTTTATTAATTATTCAGCGTCCTGAGAAGCTGCCTCTTCATTAGCCTTTGCGATGAGTTCATCGATAGACATTGTAACGGGAGCTTCGTCAACAACTTCTTCTTCAACTACTGCAGGCTTTTCGGGAGCAGGAAGAAGAGCCTTCATTGAAAGGCTGATTCTCTTCTTTTCGAAATCAATATCGGTAATCTTAACCTTAACTGTTTCGTCGATAGAGATAACATCCTGAGGCTTTTCAATTCTTTCGTTTGCGATCTGTGAAATATGGATAAGACCTTCCATTCTGGGGAAAATTTCAGCAAATGCGCCGAAGGTTGTGATTCTTACGATCTTAACATCGATTTCTGAACCAACGGGATAATCTCTCTTGAGGATTTCCCAGGGATTGTCTTCAATCTTCTTGTAGCCGAGAGAAATTTTCTTGTTTTCTCTGTCAAGAGCCTTGATATATACTTCAACTACATCGCCTACATTAACGATGTCGGAAGGATGCTTGATTCTCTTCCAGGAAAGCTCTGTTCTGTGAATCATACCGTCAACGCCGCCGATGTCAACGAATGCGCCGTAATCGGTGAGTGACTTAACAGTACCTGTGTACTTCTGGCCTTCTTCAGCAGCAGCCCAGAATTTTTCCTGATTTGCCTTACGAAGAGTTTTTGCAGCTTCACGGATGGAACCTACAGCTCTTCTGCGGCGCTTGTCGATATCTATGATGGTGAAGTTTACAGTCTTGTTGAGCATCTCTTCAAGTCTGCCATCCTTGGGAACTGTTGAAAGAGAAGCGGGAACAAATACTCTTACACCGTTAACAACAACGATGAGTCCTTTGCTGATAACTTCAACAACGGCACCTTCAAGGATTGTTCCTTCCTTATTTGCTTCAACAATGCTATCCCAGTACTTAATGGCATCGTAACGACGCTTTGAAAGCATAATTGTACCTTCAACATCATTTGTTTTCATAATGATGAGATTAAGCTCGTCGCCAACCTTAAGCTCCTTCATAGGATCTGCTGTGGGATCTGCACTATACTCGTCAGCAGGGATATAACCGGTCTGCTTTCTGCCGATATCAACCTGAATTTCATTGGGAGCGATGTGCATAACAACACCCACTACTCTCTGGTCATTGTTCATGCTGTTGAGGGATTCCTCAAGAGCCTGTTCGAAGGACATTTCCTCGGTGTTTTCAACAGCATTAACCTGTCCCTGGTTTTCTACTGCTGATTCGATGTTTACATTGGACTCAGACATTGTTTTTATTACCTCCTTAATTGTACCGTCCGGAGTGGACGCTCCGGCAGTAACTCCGACTGAAAAGACGTTGTCAAATTTTATATCCGATAATTCGGAAGCCTTTTCAATAAGATATGTTTTTGTGATTTCGCTGCAGAGCTTATAAAGCTTTTCTGTATTGGAGCTATTGCGTCCGCCGGTCACAATCATCATATCATTCTCCCCGGCAAGGGCCATTGCCTCTTCCTGCCTCAGAGCGGTAGCATTACATATTGTATCAAATATTTTTAAGTTTGTATATAGGTTTTTTGCAAATTTTTCACATTTTTTGAATTCTTTTGAGTCAAAAGTTGTTTGAGATACCAAAGAAAACGACTCATTTTCCGAAAATCCATTATTTTTTTTAATAGATTCCAGCTCTACGGCATCTGAAAACACATAGCTTTCAGTACTGCAGTAGCTTCTTATGCCTATTACCTCGGGGTGGGATTTATCTCCTGCAATAAGGATTTTATCGCCTGCCGCCGAGCGTTCGGCAACAATAGAATGTATTTTTTTTACAAAAGGACAGGTTGCATCAAAATAAGTGATACCTGATTCCCTGATTTCATCAGAAAGCTCCTTTGTGATACCGTGAGTGCGGATAATAAGTGTATAGCCGTCCTTCACATCGCCCAGGGTATCGGCTACATACACTCCCCTTTTTTCAAGAGAATGAACAAAATCCGGATTGTGAATAAGGGGTCCCAGGGTGCATGCCTTTATATTATTGTCTGCATACTCCTCTGCTTTTTTTACGGCACGAGCCACTCCGAAGCAAAAGCCTGCAGATTTTGCAAGGGTTATTTTCATTTGATTACTTCCTTTGCAAGAGAGATTATTTTTTCAGTTACCTCATCAAAGCTCATATCGGATGTGTCTACTGTGACGGCATCTCCGGCGGGTTTCAGGGGTGCAACTGCTCTGTGAGAATCATTATAATCACGCTGAATAATTTCCTGAAGCAGCTCATCATAATCCTTGGGAGTGCCTTTTTCAATAAGCTCCTTATATCTTCTGTCAGCTCTTACCTCAGGGGATGCGGTAAGGAATATTTTAAGCTCGGCATCAGGAAGAATGACCGTGCCTATATCTCTGCCGTCCATCAGGCAGTTATTTTCTCTCGCGAGCTTTTTCTGCATATCGAGAAGAAAGCTTCTCACCTCGGGAATGGCAGACACATTTGATGCCGCCATAGATGCCTCAGGCAGTCTGATATCACGGCTTACATCCTCACCGTTGAGAATAACTCTCTGCTCCCCGTCAACAAAGCATATAGAAAGCTCAATACCGGGAAGAAGGGATATCACCTTTTCGGCATCATCTGTTTTGTAGCCCTTTCTTAAGGCGGCAACACCTATGCTTCTGTATAATGCACCTGTGTCAATATAAATAAATCCCAGCTTTTTTGCAACCGCACGGGCAACTGAGCTTTTTCCTGCACCTGCAGGGCCGTCTATAGCTATATTGATCATAAACATCAATCTCCTTTTTCTACACTGTTTCCTGCAAGAGCGCCTGTTGAAAATGCAATCTGCAGATTATAGCCGCCTGTGTAGGCATCAACATCTATTACCTCACCTGCAAAATAAAGTCCTCTGATTTTTTTACTCTGCATGGTTTTGGGATCGATTTCATTTGTCTTGATTCCGCCTGCGGTAATAATAGCTTCGTCAATGGGACGGGTGCATTTTATTGTGCAGGTAAGATTTTTAAGAAGCCATACAAGGTCTTTTCTCATATCTCTTGTTATCTTGTTTGCTCTGAGGTCGGGTTCAATTCCCGAAAGAGAAACAATCACGGGAATAAGCTTTCTGGGAAGCAGCTCCTGCAGAGCATTACCCAATGCCTTATTGGAATACTTGGCAAAATCCTTTATAACTCTTTCATCAAGCTTTTCTTCGCTGAGGGCAGGCTTTAAGTCTATGGAAAGCTCATACTTTCCGGGGGTTATATCTCTTAAATGTGCCGATGCACTGAGAATCATGGGGCCGGACACACCGAAATGAGTAAAAAGCATTTCACCGAAATCGGTATACACCTCTTTATATGTATCAGTATCTCTTATTGAAATGCTTACATTCTTCAGAGAAAGCCCCTGAAGACGCTTCACCCAGGGCTCTTCGGTTTCAAGAGGCACAAGAGAGGGCACGGGAGGAGTTACAGTATGTCCCACGCTCTGCGACAGCGTGTAGCCGTCACCTGTTGAGCCGGTAAGAGGATATGATTTTCCGCCTGTGGCAATAATCACGTTTTTAGCATTAAAGGTGTTTCCGCTTTCGCACACAACACCCGTAATGCCGTTTTCATCGGTGAGAAGAGAAGACACTCTCTCCCCTGTCATTATTTTTGCACCGTTATTTTTTGCATATGCAACAATGGCATCCACAATATCAACAGCCTTGTCGGACTCGGGGAAAACACGGTTGCCTCTTTCTATCTTAAGAGGCACACCCATCTCCTCAAACAAATCCATTGTATCATAGGGCATAAAGCGGGAAAACGCACCGTAAAGAAAACGTGCATTCCCGGGAATTGCATCCATAAGTTCATTTACCAAAGTGCAGGCATTTGTTACATTGCATCTGCCCTTGCCGGTTATCATAAGCTTTCTTGCAGGACGTGGGTTTCTTTCAAGCACGAGGACACTGAACCCTCTGGAAGCTGCCTTCCCCGCCGCCATAAGCCCCGCAGGCCCGCCGCCTATTACAATTACATCAGTTGTCATAAAAACACCTCAATTTTTAATTATAATATAAACCTTGAAACTTTGCAACATAAAAAGAATACCTGAAGTATCATACAAAAAATAAGAGTATATCGCTTTAAATTAAAGCAATATACTCTGTATGCCTTAAACACCTAATATATTTTTGTGATGCCCTATATCGAGCAACAGAATGATTATTCCGTTTTCATATTTCCATAAAACACGGATATCCATATTGACACTCATTTCAAAGATTCCTTCCAACCCCTGCACCTTTTTCGTTCGAAGCGAGGGATAAAACGGATCCTGTATAAGCAATTTTAGCTTATTTGCTACAAGTTTTTGTTCTTGCTTTGACAGGCTTTTCAGATTCTTTTCAAATTCCTTTGTATATTTCAGTTTATACATTGTCAATATCTATTCCCATATCCGCAAATAATTCTTCTACGGTATCGAAACTCTCCTGCCGTTGAATTCCCTGTTCCGAATCTTTTATAAGCTTAGCAATTTTCAACAATTTATCTTTTGGATATACGACAACGGGGCAAAGAAAAATTCCGCCGTCTTTTTCTATAACCTCAAATTTATCTCCTTCGGAAATTCCCAGTTTTTTTATTATTTCCGAGGGAATAGTAATCTGTGAACGCCCTCTGATTTCTGCTAACATAAAAAACACCTCTTATATTTTTCAGAAATTCTGATTTTCTTACAATATTATTATATGTATTATTTCGAAAATAGTCAAGATATAATTCACCAAAAAAAAAGCCGCCGGCTTCAGCCAACGACTTTTCAAAAATATTATTCTGATTAATAATGCGCTGCTCCGCAGGTGCAGATTCTTTCCATTGAGAACAATCTCATAAGGAAATTGAAAATTGTCCAGATGAATTTAAGGAATTTGTTATTTGTGTGACATATGTGGTTGCAGTTTGTATCAACTTCCTGCTTAAGCTTCTCACCGCAGTTGTCACAGAGGTTATTTTTGTTGGCATCAATATGCCCTGTTGCAGGTATTTCTTCTGTTGATAATTTTTCATGACAGGCAGTACACTCAGTATATTTTGTTCCTGCCTGTGTGCAGGAAGCTGCAGATTCTGTTATCCAGTCAGATTTCAAGTGACCCGAATCAGCATATGCACATTTATGATAATGTGAATCAGTTTCTTCGTTATTCTGAATGTATGATGTTGTTATGCTGTCGAGCTTTCCTGTTGTGGTAATAACACTTGCAGAATCAGATTCAGAACCGCTGAAATCGATATATATTTCCTTTTCGGGTTCTATTTTGCCCTTCACAACATCAGCAGAACTGTTCTGAATATTTTCAATACCGAATTCAAATGAAACCTCTTTGTCACCTACATTCTTAATTGTGATATTTTTATTTTCATCATCAAAATCAACTATTATATCATCGTCTGAACTCAAGGATACAATATAATCATCCTCAATGAATCTGAGAAAGCTTACTTCTCCGTCTGTTGTAAAAGTATAATTACCTGCAGGCAGTGTAAGACATCCTAATTCTGATTTTACGGTGTCTTCATCATTATTCTCCTGATAATACGGCATATAAGAATATGTTTTATCTGCTATCTGATAGCGTGCATAATCAAATTCGAATAACGTTTCTGCAAAGCTTTTTATTTCAATGGAAGAATCCTCCGTCATTCTGATAATAGCCGCATTTTTTTTCATTTTTAATTCATATGTAAAGAAATCCTGAGATAATTTACTGATATCAAAAAAACGAATGGTCTTCCATCCCTTGAAGCTGTCTCCTTCGTAGGCGTCAATTGAATAATGAGAATACCAACTTCCTTCATTACCGTTATAACAATATGACCACTTATTGTTCTCAGTATCAACAAGCAAATACGATTGCTGATTATTGTAAAGTTCAATCTGTCCGTCTATTTTATTGCTTATTCTCGGCGAATTGGAGTCATAAAGCCATATCTTGTATTTCCCGTCTTTATCCTGCTCGACCGGTCTTGTAGGATCTACAGCAACAGCATGCTCTGCCGGTTTCATAGTAACCAACAAGGGGCTGTTTCCCGATTTGCAGTATTCAACAAAATCAGAAATATCCGAACCGATTCCAAAAACTTCGGTTTTTTCTATATCATCGGAAAACTGACTCATCTGAGCTTTTTCTATTATTTTAATTATTTCATCATTTCCTGTAAGAACATACGCCTTACCGCTTACACCGCTTTTGGTCACGATCTCATCTATTTTCTGATAACCGTATTCATTTAAACACGAACCGATGTTTGAAAAATACTTTGATAAGTCTATCTGACCGTTATAATCAGCAAGAGCAAGAAGAGACAAACCAAAGCAAGAGCCTTCCCAGGCTGTTCCGGCACTTGTCTTTGCTAAAGTATATAAGTTATATTCATTTACTGAATAATAATCAATAACGCTCAATCTATGCTTGGAATCGTAGCCAAATGAATCTTTTGTATTAAGAATAGACCAACCGAATTTGCTGTCCGTTTCTGTATCATTTTCCCATTCACATATAAAACCACCCATAGGGATAGTATGTTTATATGCATCAAAATGCTGGCAGGCATCCCAATCACCGTAATTAAACTCATAACCTCGCATTTCTATAGAAAACGTAGTTTCACAGTTTATTCTGCCGCACAGGTGATCCTTGTCCATAAATGCAGGTTCACCTTTTCCCCAATTGGTGAACTCCCATGTTTCATCGGTTATCCATTCCCATACACCATTTGTACACTCTGCACCGATCCAGTACGCAGAGTCTTTCGCGGATAACATTGATGTAATCGCATTATTCTCTGCTGCAGAGGTTATTGTTGCAAGATGTCCGCCCTGCGATTCACAAAATTCCACAGCTTCATCCCACGAAACTTTATCTGTATACATACCATATGTATGTCCGTTAAATTCTGTTTTTTTCGTGGGAAATACGGTTACATTTGGTAACTTTATTTGACTGTCTTTTTCCCATTCACAGATTATTGCGAAATAATTGATTGAATATCTTCCACTTGTTTCACCGATAATATGAGTATCATTCCAACATCCTGTACTCACATACATTTCAAGATAATTCTCACGTCCGGAATAATCATTTGGTTCACCGCTTTTCCAGTTTTTATAAGAAAACTCTTCTTCTGTTATCCATTTCCATTGTTCATTTTTCGGAGCGTTACGATCTCTGTAGGCACCTAACCATATGCAATTGACATTATCAAAATCCTTAGTAATTTCTACCATATAATCATTTTCGGTTTTTGAATTAATTGTAACAAGATGTCCGCCTAACTCCTCACAAAACTCTTTAGCTTCTTCCCAATTAAGCTTTGCTTTTATTACTTGGTAATAATGTCCTTCAAAAGATAATACCTCTGTAAGAAAATCAATAGTAATGTCATTTGTTTCTTCTGCATTAGATACAACATTCACAATTGACGCTGTAAACATAACTACAAGTGCAAGAATAAAGCTTAAAATTCTCTTAGTTTTTTTCAAAATAATACCTCCAATGAATAAAAATTTGAATAAAATCCAAAAATGGACTTGTTTCAGTCCTATTTTATCACCGGATAATGGTAAAGTCAATAAAAAAGAACTGAAATAAGTCCATTTTCGAGGTGTTGTAATGAGCGATTCTAAAATCAAGCATGATGAAATAAACATCGGGCAGAATATTCGCAGAATCAGGCTTCAAAGAAAAATCGGACAGACTGAGCTTGTTGTCCGACTGCAGCTCAGAGGGATTGATATGACAAGAGAATCACTCGTTAAAATTGAAAGAGGAATTCAGCATATTTACGCCACTCAGCTTCGTGCAATAAGGGACGAATTAGAGACAACATATGATGAATTGCTGAAATAATTCCTTAAATGGTCTTTATATCGCCCTAATAGTATCATATATCGCCCTATTTTGTCAAGATAAAGTTTTATAATTTAACCATGTTGATTTTCACGCAGAAAGGTTTTATTATGAATACTTTATTTACGGTACAAAACAGAATTCAGACACTTCTTGAAGAGAAAAATATGTCAATTTATACCCTTGCCGTAAAATCAGGAGTTTCGGCATCCACAATAAAAAGTATCCTGTACGGTAAAAGCAAAAATCCCGGGATAGTTACCGTAAAAATGCTGTGCGACGGAATCGGCATCAGCCTTTATGACTTCTTTAACACAAAAGAATTCAGGTCATACGAGCCTGAAGATATTAATTAACACAACAGAGCCGATAGCTTTTCGTGGCTCTGTTTTTTTGTTTTTACTGATACAACAACTTTCCACTTCCCAAAAATGAAATTTTATTGATTTTGGGAAATAGAAATAAATATCCGCCCGAAAACTTAAAAAGTTTACGGGCGAACTGTAAAAGCCAAATATAAATTTATTTTACTGAATACTTTTAGGTTCAACAGGCAGTGAATTAAAATCTGACTGCATAATTGCCATTGCAACAACCCCCAAACGACAGATTTCAAGAATAAGGTATGCTATTTCGTTTCCGGATGAAAAAAAACCTCTGTTGTCAAATTCATTCTTCACAAGTTTTCCACGGGTGTACCACCAATAAATTGAATAAAACGGTACAAAAACAAGGCACAGCATTTCTCCTGCACAGCTTGATTCATCATTTTTAATGGCTCTTGTGTTTTTAACAAGTATATAATACCAATAAACAGAATACAATCCAAGGGTTATAATACATAACAAAATACAAACAACAATATTTCTTTTTCTGATCGAAAACATACCTCTTCATCCTTTCTATTAATTACATAAAAATAATACATTTTAATTTATACCTCAAAATGCATGAAAAATGAAATATTTATAAATATTGGATATATTAAACATTTTTTTTGTTTAACAAGTTTATTTTATGTTTACATTTACCAACAAGAAACAAAAAAACACAGAGTCGGTACATTTGGTATCGGCTCTGTTTTATCTATAATAATTACATTAATATACTTAATTTACAGGAAGCTCAGTCGCAGTCTTCTTCGTAGAGGGCGAGGATTTTTTCGAAGATTTCATCGTCTTCTATTTCGGAGTATTTTTCGGGATTTTTGTCTGTTGCCTCCGTAAACTGCATTATGGTTATCATATCGTCGCCTGCTTCAAGAAGCACGGCATATTCTTTGCCGTCGAGGACATACATTTCAAGGAATTCGAATTCAGCTTCGTTTGTTCCGTCGGTGAGAATTATTTCTCCGTTTGTTCCTTTGTTTATATATTCCACAAAAAACCACCTCGGGTATATGATATCCCAAGGCGGCTTATTTGTCAATAAACTATACACTTATCCTTCAGCTACCGTGGTATCTTCCTCGGCACGGTTGAAGGTTTCTGAAATGCCTGAAATTTTTATGTTTTCATATTTTCCCGCGCACACCTCATTGACTACATCTGAAATAGTAAGCACATTCGTATCTGACAAGGCAGAGGATGACACCATAACATCAACGCTGTTGGAAGAAATTACGGCTACACAGTCGCTGCCTGTTTTTCCCGTAACAAGACTTTCAATATCCGTTTCCATTTTTATTATGTTGCTTATTTCTTCAATTGCCGCTGCGGTATCGGCAGCTACGGGAGTTTCGCTTCCTGCATTTGTGAGCACTGCCTTCAGCTCCTCAAGACTCCCTGCGCGGGCAGCGTCACGGGTAAGCTTTGCAGAGGAGAAATATTCGTCCTCCTCTGTGTTTGCCACAAGCTGTGCATCACCTACGGAATTATCCGTGCGCTGCTTATCCTCTTCGGCAACTGCGCCCTCGGGGAAAAGCTTTGTATCCGAATCGGTATAATACCAGTTCACAAACACGGCAAGTCCCAATGCCGCAACAAGGGCGGCAAGAATGATCTGTTTTTTTCCTAAAAGTACGTGCATAAAAATCCTCCGTTCATTTTTGCATAGCGGTAACCCACACCTTATTTGCGGGTATACCCAGTCCTGCGGAAACGAGCTTGGTAATTTCCTGTCGGACAACGCTTGAATCTGCGCCCTCACAGCATATTGCAACACCTCTTACCACAGGAGTAATTGTTTTCAGGACAAGCCCCTGACCTTCTCCCGAATTTTCAACAATAACATATTCTTTCTTTTCTTCATATGAGTTGTCTTCAGCGGCAGATTCGGTGTTCTGTGCCACTATTCTCTCGCCCGAGGCTTCAAGTGTGACTAAAACCTTCACCTCACCTGCACCCTCAACACATTTTAATATTGATGTCAGCTGTTTTTCTATTCTTTCCTCTTCACTTATGAGATCAGTACCTTCATTTTTTACTGTTTTATTTTCCGACGGTAAGCCCGCGGATAAAAGCAGCATTATCATCCCCGATATTCCCAACACAACAATAAAAATAAGCTTTTTGTCCTTCTTTAATTTATTTATGAAAGAAACGGCATTTTTATTCATACACTTTCTCCGTAAATATATCGGGCATAATACCCAGTTTTTCTTTCAGCTGTTCACGTATCTCCCTTTCATTATCGGGACGTCTTGCAAAAATAATATTCACACGGTTTATGTTTATGCTGCCGTCATCATTTTTATCAATAAAAACCTCCGTCCTGTATTCAAGTTCACCGAAGGCTGAAAGCGTTTCGTCAATAATATTTTCAACTGCTGTTTTTGCAGATTCAATAATCATTTCATCAAAGCTCTCCGTCCGGGGAGGGTCATTTTCTTCAAAGGAAAAGCTTCCGGAATATTCACCGAAGCCGAAAACAGGCAGGCATATTACTCCGAGAATTATTGCAGATACGGCAGTTTTTGCTGTTTTTGAAACGCTGCCCGACGGGAGCAGAAAATAATATATCATACAGCCCGCAGAAACAAAAAGCAGCATAAGTCCCCAGTTTTTGATTTCTTCCATAAACTATCCTTTACTGATCGTGAGAAGAATTGCAATTGAAATGATAAACACAAATGATATATAGCACAGTGCGGCAACTATCACAGACAGCACCGAATTCATATTTTCGCAAAAGCTTCTTATTTCCGAAAAGCCCATAATATCCCCTGAAAGACCGATAAAATAAAGGGAGAGCTTCCATATCATCACCTTTATAAGAAGAGGAAGATTTATCACAAGCACGGCAGCAATTCCTATGACGCCCACGGAATTTTTTATAAGTGCCAGCCCCGCTACGATGGAATTGAGAGCCTCCCCTATGGCAGAGCCCACAATGGGAAGGGTATTTCCCACAAGAAAGCGCACTCCCCTTATTGTTACGGTATCGGCGGCGCCTGCAATAACTCCGCGGACAGACAGAATTGCTACAAAAATGCCTGCAATAAAAGCCATAATAAGGTTTACGATTTTTGAAACTGTTTTACCCACATTATCAAGCTGTACAACAGGATTGATTGCAGCTGCCGAAACTATGCATATAAGAAGCACAGACAGCACGGGAAAAATGTTTTCAAAAAACATAGTGACCGCTTCTGCAAAAGCAAAGACCACCGAATTGAAGCTGAGCGCAAGGGCGGGATTTCCTGAAAAAGAAACAATACCCGCAAACACGGGAATCAGTACAAGCATAAAGTCTTCCGTGAGCCTTACACCTGCCGTACATTCCGAAAAAACATCTCCCGTGGTGCTTAGTATCAGAAACATTATGCACATAAGTGCAGCATGCTTTCCCATCTGAGCCGCACCGTTTTTGTCGGGAATAAATGTTGTGAGAAGAGAGGAAATAAAAATCAGAGCAAGAGCCGCCCCGGCTGTTTTCATCGGGACTTTAATTTCGCCGGAAAGCAGTTCACCCAAAACCTCAAATACCCTTCGGGCTGAAATATCACCGTAGCTTTCATAAACATCCTCGCTTATCCCGAAGTCATTCATAAGCTCACGTGTTTCTGAAGGAAGGGCATCAAAAAGACGGGCACAGCTGTCATCGGCGGCATTTGCCGTGATAATCATAACAGGAGCAAATAACATAAATATAACAAATGAAGCTATGCATCTCATACATTTTCCACCATCCGGGTTATAAGGCCCGTAAATACTTCCATTACGGGAAGAACAGCCGCTGTAATTATTATTTTTCCCGCAAACTCCACCTTTGAAGCAAGAGCACTTTCTCCCGCATCACGGCACATATCGGAAGTAAGCTGTGTCAGGAGCGCAACGGCAAGCACCTTGAGAAGCACGGTTATATAACCGCTGAGCTCAGCAAAAACACCGAAATATCCCGTGAATACTTCAATTGCCTTCTTTATTTCATCCGATAAAAGAAACAAAATAAGAACGATTGCCGCAAATTCTGATATCACAGCAAATTCCGGTTTATATTGCTTAAGGAGAACATATACGGTAATTTCACACAGCACTACCCCTGCAAGCTTCAACATCACAGGCTGAACACACTCCTGACATAGGAAAACAGCGAGCCGACATAAGGCAATACCATCATTATTACAATAATAAGCCCTGCAAGAGTGGTTATCATTGTGTATTCCTCTCTGCCTGAGCGGCTGAGCACCTGATTCAGAACAGCAACAATAAGACCGACAGCCGCTATCTTAAAAATAATTTCTATATCCATACATTTCTCCTTTTATATGAAAATAATAAAAACTGCAGCTGCGGTAAACAGACCTGCCCCAAGGTGAAGAGAGCGGTTTTTCTCCCACTTGCTTTTTTCCCTTTCATATATTTCCTGTATTTTATCGGCAAAGGCAAGACATTTTGAAGAAAAATCCTCACGGGAATATTTTCCCAAGGCATCTGAAAAGCTCATAAGAAGCTCTTTTACTTCATTCATATAAAATGGCAGGCCGCTGAAATTATAAACGGAATCTTTCCAAAGCTCCCTCAGATTGCACCCGGGGTAATGAGCCTCCTTTATGTGACTGAGAAGCTTCAGCGCGGAAAAGCCGGGCATAAGGCTGATTCGCTCTATACAACTCACTGCATCAAGCTCATAAAGAGATGTCAGAGCAGAAAATTCCCTGAAAAAATCCGACAGTTTTTTTATGTATTCAAGATTTCTTTTATGAGAATTCATCAGATCAAATGCTGTCAGAATAACCGATACGCTTATTGCAACAAGTCCCGCCGATTTCATTTTCCAGCTCCTCACGGGTATATATTTTTCTGATTTCACCGGGATTCTCAGAAGAAAGGAAAACCACGGTTGAAAACACATTTTCATTAAAAAGAAGCCTGAACTGACCTCTCATAAGAAGCTCCTGCAAAGAGGCTGCATGTATGGATGCGATAAAGCTGACACCCGAATTCAGTCCCTCAAGCAAAGCCTTCGTTTCGGCAACTCCTCCTGATTCATCACAGATAATATAATGCGGTGACAAAAGCCTCAGGGCATGAAGAATAGCTTCGCTCTTAGGCTTACCTTTGACGATATCACAGCAGACTCCAAGTGATTCACCGAGAGAGATTTCTCCTCTTTCATCAATTACGGCAACCTTTTTATACTCACCGCTTTTTCCGTCGGAAAGTGCCTTCGCAATGTGGCGCAGAAGTGTTGTTTTTCCGCTTGCGGGAGCACCGGCAATAAGAAGCCCGTCCTTGCAAAGCTTCAATAAATAAAGAAGCTTTTTTTCGTCCGTACTGCTTGCGTCTCCGTTAAAAGGCAGCCGCAAAGCCAGTGAATTAACTGTACCGAGTCCGAAAGAATCGCCTCCTCCGAAGGTACATATCCCCATTCTGCAGCCGCGTGAATATGTAATAAATCCTTCTTTTATTTCCTTTGTATACAAAAAGCCCGAATATCCCATAGCACGGTTTACCGTTTCCTCAAGCTCAGCCGAAGAAGGCTTCAGCACATCGTCACGGTATTCCCTGGTGAGACAGCCCTTGCAAGTAACAAAGCGTATGCCCTCACAGGTAAAAAAATATACCGACAAAGAAGAAACAAGCCTTATTTCATATATCCGGGGCGAGCCTTTTGCGGCAAGGATAAGAGGAGTTTTTATTCTGTCGGGAAAAACAGAAACCGCATCAATAAATATGTCCGTCATAGTCTCTCCTTTCAATAAATTATATGCGCCTTGTCCGTCAATATGATAACCGGCGAAAACTCTTTATATGTACTTTTTACACAAACATCAGACAGCTTATATTTGTTTAATCCGCCTATGACAAAAAGGCATATTAATATGATAAAATATTATAAATAACAAAAATGAGGTGCATTATATGCTTTCAACAGGCTCTTATGTAATATACGGTGCAAACGGTATATGCAGAATCACGGATAAAAGGCAGGAAAAGCTTTGCGGAACAAAAAAGGAGTATTATGTGTTGTCTCCTGCAGACAATCCGGCATCAATGATATTTGTCCCCTGCGATAACGGGGAGCTTGTTTCACGTATGAAAAGCATTCTTTCAAAAGAAGAGATAATTTCACTTATACGGGACATAGATGAAAGTGATATTGAATGGATAAATGACAACAAAAAGCGTATTGATGCATTCAATGATATTCTTGATAACGGTGACAGAAGCTGTTTATTAAGGCTTATCAAGTGCATTTATCTTAAACGCAGAGAATTATCCGATAATAATAAAAAGCTATGGCAGGCTGATGAAAATATACTGAAGCGTGCCGAAAAAATAATCAATGCGGAATTCTCACTTGTAATGGAGATTCCCGCAGAGTCAGTACCCGGATTTATTGAACAGCATATGAAGAGTATCTGAATTTATTTCCCGGATTTATACAAAAAAGAACGCGCAGCTTACTTTTTCAGTAAACTGCGCGTATTAATTTTATTATTCAGTCTCAGGAAAGCTTGGGCTGTGCTGCCATAAGAACAATTACAAGAGAATTATTGAAATACTCATATGTTCCTGTTTCTTCATTGAAGCGGTATTTGCGCTCTCGCACTCTTGCACGGTTGTCGCCTTCATAAGCGTAAACAAGACTGCCTTCGGTGCAAAGGAATGTGCCGTCGTCAAAAACCTGAGTGATCTGTGCGGTATGGTCAACGGTAGGATAACCGTTTGCGTAGGTTTTCGTTTTATTGCTGATGAAAAGAACATCGCCTACACGGGGTCTGTAGGTTGCACGGTCTTCATCATTATGCTCATAAACAACTTCCTCAACGATATCATCATAGAAGTCATACATATAGAAAACCTCTGCCGCATCGGGGTGGTCGATATAATAATCCGAAAGGAAGGAAGGAATCATTATATTGTGAGAAACAACAAACCAGGATGACCAGTTGATTCCCGTAATATTTGAAAGAGCCTTAGCTGTGGTATCCTTGGGAAATTCAATGGGTGCAAGAAGGTCGATTTCCGCCTGTGAATAGCCGGCTGCCTTAAGAGCGGGACGGAAAACGTCTTTAATAGTATATTCACAGCACCACTTCTGGAAATTATCGGGATAATTAGGCTTTGTCTGATTAAGCAGAGGATGGCTTATGTTATATACAGTGTCACGGAATCTGAGTTCTTTCGAAGAAGGAATATGCGTCGGAGGCTCGGGATATTCGGGAATCTCGGGTCCGTCGGGTGCAAGACCTATTGAAACACGGAGTATGCTTCTTGCATCTGCTGCCGTTACAGTTCCGTCTTCATTGTAATCAGCATACTTTATCTGCTCCTCATTCAGCTGCTCAAGACCAACTGAATATCTCAGTGCTATTCTTGCGTCTGCAGCGGCAATTTTTGTATCGCCGTCCACATCACCCTTTATGGTTGCAAAGGAAACAACTCCGAGTGAATAAACAAATGAAAGTGCAAGAATAATGCTCAATAATTTTTTCATAATTCTCATTCACCAACTAAAATAAATATATTTTCACATTATTTTAACATAAAAACAAATGTATTGCAACAACAAATTAGCTTATAAAATGTAAACAATATCTGAAATTTTTGACATTATCGCCAAATGGTGGTCAAAAGTATTTACTTTAATAATAATTGCAATAAGCTTACAGTATATGTTATGATTATATTAACTATATAGACGGAGGCTTTAATTATGAGATCACTCACAGATACTTTTTCGGTAAACGGTATAAAAATCCCCTGCATTGGCTACGGCACATGGCAGACTCCCTCGGACGGTACAACAAAGGAATGCGTAATAAACGCAATAAAAGCAGGCTATCGCCACATTGACACTGCCTTTGCTTACGGCAATGAAAAGGAAGTAGGCGAAGCAATCAAAGCATCCAGAGTAAACAGAGAAGAAATCTTCCTTACAACGAAGCATTGGGTAAGCCAAAGAGGCTATGAAAAAACCGTAGCTGCAGTAGAAAAATCCCTTGAGGCACTGGGAACAGATTATATTGATCTTTATCTTATTCATTGGCCTGCAGTAAAAAAGCTTTCTCCCGAATGGAAAAAAATCAACGCCGATACATGGAAAGGCTTTGAAAAAATGTATAAAGAGGGTAAAATCAAAGCTATCGGTGTGAGCAATTTTGAAAAAGAGCATATTGACGCTCTTATTGAAGCAGCTGAAATCAAGCCTATGGTGAATCAGCTTGAATTTCATCCCGGCTACACTCAGATCGATAATATAAAATATATGCAGTCATTGGGCATCCTTGTTGAAGCATGGAGTCCTCTCGGCAGCGGTGCCGTGCTTCAGAATGAAAGACTTAAGGAAATAGCAGCAAAATACAATAAAGACACAGCTCAGCTTTGCGTGAAATTTGCATTACAGCTGGGTATTCTCCCCTTACCCAAATCCACTTCTCCCGAAAGAATGAAAACCAATGCAGAAGTTTTTGATTTTGAGATTGCCGATGAGGATATGAATGAATTGCTGAATCTTCCCCTTCTCGGTTTCAGCGGTTTTTCACCTGAGGACGCACCTGCAGATGCACTCGCAGAAGGTTAAAAAGAGGACAAAACTATGAATATGAAAAAGCTTGAACCCTTTGCATGGGGATATATTCACGCCGGACGTGAGCATAAGGGCTACAGAATTGCAAAGGGGATGAAAAACTTTGCAGATGAGCTTGAAATTGAAATCAACACAGATGAATTTTTTCAGTCACCTCTCGGAAAATTCGGTGAGCTTGCGGTTCACTATTCAAGAGGCGACGGAATAGCACTGAGAGAACAGGTTAAAGAGCGTAATGCAAAGGCTCTCACCGAGCTTTCTGAACTTGAGGAGCTTAATTTCTGTTTTGATTATTTCCGCCCCTATGAAACAATAAGAATAATCAGCAAGGAAAGAACTCCCGTTCAGGAAAAGCTTGAAATAAACAAATGCGCATGGGCGGCAGGGGGCGGACACTCAAATCCCGATTACGAAATGCTTTTAAGAATCGGAACAAAGGGAATCAGAGAAAAAATCAGCTTATTCCGTCAGGTACACACGGATAAACAGGATTTTTATGATTCACTTATCCTGACTGTGGAGGCACTGGAAGCCGTTTCGGAAAAATACAGACAGAAGGCTCTGAGCAGGGCACAATCGACAGAGGGCAAAGAAAAAGCCATACTTGAGAAGATAGCTGACACCTTTTCAAATATTCCTTATAATAAGCCGAGGGATTTCTTCGAGGCCTGTCAGTTCTTCTGGCTCTCATTCTCCCTTTTTGACATTGATTCCCCCGGTCTTTTTGATTATGCCCTCGGAGCATATTATACCGACAGTGATGAAGACTATGAATGTCTTATAAAGCTGTGGGAATTATTCAGAAAAACAAGAACATGGAATCTGTGCATCGGAAGAAGCGACGAATTCGGAAACGATTATACAAACAAGCTCACCTATGCTGTGCTTCGTCTCGCAAAAGAGAAAAAATACAACACTCCGAATATCACTATGAGAGTGAACAAAAACACTCCCACTGAGCTGTGGGAGGCTGCACTCGATACCCTATCAACCGGTATCGGAATGCCCGCAATCTATAATGACAAATCGGTATGCACGGCTCTTGAGGCTATAGGTATTCCCCCGTCGGATGCCCATCTTTACTGTATGAACGGCTGCAATCAGATTGATATATTCGGCAAAAGCCATATGGGCCTTGAGGACGGCGAGATAAGTGTTATAAAGGCTCTGGAATTTGCTCTTTTCAGAGGAGAATGTCAGTTTTCTTATGAAAGGCTGGCTCCCGACACGGGAGCTCCCGAGGACTTCGGCTCTTTTGAAGAGCTGATGGCAGCCTATAAAAAACAGATCGAATACCTTATTGATTACATAACAGACACATCAAATAAGGCGCAGGAAATTTTTGCCCGTGAGGCTCCCAATCCATGGAAATCAATTATGGTTCAGGGCTGTATTGAAAAGGGACTTGATTATAAAAACCGCGGCCCCATATACGGTCACGGTCAGATTCTCACAGAAGGTCTTCCCGATACTGCGGATTCCCTTGCTGCGATAAAGCACTTTATTTTTGATGAAAAGAAATACAATATGAGTGAGCTTCTCGCAGCACTTAAAAACAATTTCGAGGGCTATGAAGAGCTTTACAGGGACTTCAAGGGCTATAAGAAATTCGGAAACGATATCGAAGAGGTCGACAGTATCTATGCTGAAATAACAGACCATCTTTACAGATACACCGGGACTAAAGCTACCTTCAGAGGCGGAGTTTTCGGTGTCGGCTGCTCCACCTTCCACAGAGCCCCTGATTACGGCTATCACCTGGGAGCACTTCCCAACGGCAAGAAAAAGGAGGAAAAGCTTCTTGCAGACAGCATAGGTGCGACTCCGGGAAACGATGTAAACGGGCCTACGGCTTTGCTTAAATCCGTAATGAAAGGCAATCAGTATCTTGCAACCAGCGGAAATGTACTTCAGATGAAATTCTCAAAGGCACAATTCTGTACGGAAAAAGGAAGGAATGCCTTCACAGCCCTTACAAAAACCTATTTCAGAAACGGAGGGCAGACCCTTCAGATAAATGTTTTATCCCGTGAGGATCTGCTTAATGCACAAAAGGATCCCGACAGCTATAAAAATCTCATAGTGAGAGTAGGCGGCTTCAGCGAATACTTCACCCGCCTCGCCGAGCCCTTGCAGGATAATATTATAAAGAGGACTGAAAACTGAATATTAAGGCGAAAGAATGAAATTATCATCTTTCGCCTTATTGTTTTGCTTTGGGATATTACTTTTTCTTAAGGGGTTCGGGGGTGTCTGTGAAGCCGAGGATATAGTCAGCTGAAACATTATAGAGCTTACACAGCTTTATAATATCCTCAACCTGAATTTTTGTTCTTCTTTTTTCGTATTTACTGTAGGCACTTTGCTTTATACCCAGGATTTGTGCGATTTCCTTCTGCTTGTAGTCATGATCCTCTCTGAGACTTGTAATTCTGTCGATATAATCCATATAAACACCTCAGAAATATAATAAAATAGTCCGCATCAGACTATTGACAAATAGTCTTATTTAGACTATGATATATACATACTCCTTTGCTGCCACACAAAATTGGCGCCAAACAACAGAACCCGTATCAGAAAGCTCTCTGATACGGGTTTTGTTTAATATATCGGAAATTGCTCCCGAAGTGAGAAATTTTGCTTATATCAAGAAACGCCGGCAGCCCGGTTGGGGCAGCAGGTTGATAAATCATAAGCTTTTTCTTATTTCGTCAATATTTCACCTACATTATTAAGAATATATTTCGGTCTGTAGGGGAATTTGTCGATATCCTCCAAAGAGGTTACACCGCTTAATACGAGAACAGTATCAACATTGGATTCAATACCTGCTATAATATCGGTGTCCATTCTGTCGCCCACAAAGGCAATGTCTCCGCTGTGGCAGCCGAGCTTACTCAGACCGTGGCGAAGCATAAGAGGATTGGGCTTGCCTATGAAATATGCCTTTTTACCTGTTGAGATTTCAATGGGAGCTACAAGTGAGCCTGTGGCCGGCATAATTCCCTTTTCGGTGGGACCTGTGATATCGGGATTTGTGCCGATAAGCTTTGCGCCCTTTCTTACAAGGTCTATTGCTTTTTCTATCTTTTCAAAATTATAGCTTCTTGTCTCTCCTACTACCACATAGTCGGGGTTGACATCGTTCATATAAATCTTCTGATCGTATAATGCCTTTGACAAAGCTGCCTCACCTATTACATATGCGGTGCAGCCGGGCTTCTGAGCGGCAAGAAATGCGGCGGTTGCCATAGCGCTTGTGTAAAAATGGTCGGGATGAACCTTAAGTCCCATTCTGTCAAGCTTCATGCTCAGCTCATGAGGAGTTTTTTCAGGGCTGTTTGTGAGAAAAACAAACTTTTTGTTGTTTTCAATAAGCCAGTTAACAAACTCTCTTACACCGTCCAGAATAATATTCCCATGATATATAACACCGTCCATATCGCATATAAAGCCGTGTTTTTCCATGATCTGTTTCATAATATATACCTCCGTAATATATATATCTTAAAATAATAAATAATAAATGTCAACCGAAAAGTATTATCCGCTTCGTACAACACCGTTTTCTATATTCTCTTTCATTATTTCACAAAAGAACACAGACGGCAGCAAAAAAGTATTGCCGGATATGCATTATCACGGCAATACTGAATAATCTATATGATTTTCGCCTGAGCTCTTCTGACAAAAAGCTTATTTCAATCAAAACTTATTTTGCATTGACAAATTCGATTGTGTAGGTTTCGTGAGGATTGGAATCATCATAGAAAAAACTTACCTTTGAAGCATCACTCAAAAGATTAAAGGTAACCTTGGTTTTTTCGCAGATGCTATATACTTCATCGGAAACAGAAGCATATGCAACAAAACTAAGGGTCTGCAAAGGCTTGATGGTGCCGTAGAAGGAAGTTCCGTCAGCTTCTTCTGATTCAATATTCATATTTGCCTTATATGTATCATTTATAAGAATTTCAGATTCGTTGGCATATTCGATATCAAGATTCTCACCTGCTAGATTCTTGATCTTACCTCTTACAACAAAATACTTTTCTCCATCCTTATCCTCATAATAGGAATATACACCGGAAACATTGGAGGGTTTGATTTCCTCAAGCCACTCTGAGGATTCAACTGTGAATTCCATAACATTGCCGACAGTAACAGGCTGGTTGATGTTAAGTGTTACGGGAGGATTTGTTGCATCTTCTTCTGCAGTATTGTCTGTATTATCGAAAATTCCGTTAATACCGTCGGAAGAGCCATCTGTATCAGAATCACCAAAGCGAAAGTAAAGAACTTTATTCTTTATTCAGTTTGCAGATGCCGTTTATCTTATATAAATCACCGTAATCAAAGTGTATATTTATTGTATTTATCCTCTGTGACAGTCGGGTGTCAGACTGATGCATAAGCTTTTTTCCGTGAAAAACTGCAAATCTTATTTTTCCGTCATCCTCCCACGGAACATTGCTGACCAGCTCAAACACGGGTTCGGTTATGACAGTTTTACCGAATAAAGAATCTATTGAAATATCAAAAACATCTGCAATCACGGGAAGAAGGGAAATATCGGGAGAAGAAAGCTGCTGCTCCCATTTTGATACCGCCTGAGCTGAAACATTAAGCTTACGGGCAAGCTCCTCCTGCGTCATTGAATTAAGCCTTCTGTGGTAGGCAATTATAACGCCTATAGCAGTTTTATCGGTCATAAAACCAGTCCTTTCTGTTTTTTGTGATTATATAATACCTGAAATCATATGTAATTGAAAGATAACAGATTGATTTTTACTGTTACCGGCAGTTTAGATTTTCATGGTGAGGCGATATTCTGTTTGCCCGTAGGGCAGCTTCACACGGACGAAGGCACACTTCGTTCGATTATGTCCGCTTTTCTGACAATGAAGTTGACAGCAGGCTGTCAAATGAAGTACTCGCTTCGCTCGTAACAAAGTTTTGTCCTGCGGATACAAATGAAAAATCCAAGTCTTTCGACTTGGATTTTTAAAGAAGCTACCTGATTCTGATAAAAAAGTTAGGGTTGTGCAAAATCTTATCAGGTGTTGTGCATCAGCTTAGTTTAAGTAAATATTTTGGTGTCGGACAGATTTCCGCGGGTTAAATTCAGTTGATCGTTAAAAAGCTTTTATACAGACCGTGCGTTATATCCACGGAAAATGTTTGTTAAAATCTGTAGCCTTGCTCAAGAGCCGGTTGGCGCACAAAACCTTGCTTCAGCTTCTTTTCCTTGCCCTCTTGTGCTGATTCGTGAAAAGCACACATAAGGTCAAGCACATGAAATGTCTGTTCATGGTTTGCACGGGGCGTTCTGCCCTCACGAAGAGCAGTGCACATATCTGCAACGCCTATGCCGCGGCTGTTTTCGCAGTAATCATATTGAATGGGAATTTCCTCATAGCAATCAGATGAAGCCTTCAACAGTTTGACCGGTCCGCCGAAGCCGTTGGGATCAGGAACTATTATACTGCCCTCGGAGCCGAAAACCTCAACACAAGCCTGATGATCGTCATATACATCAAAGGTTGTGGTAAGTGTTCCGATTGCACCATTTTCAAACTTAAGAAGACCGGCAATGTGCGTTGGTACCTCAACGTCAATGATTGTGCCGTTAAGCGGTTCGGATGTAATGAGTCTTTGGGGGAAAGTAATACGGGTATACGCCATAACACTTTTTACAGCCCCTGCAAGATTTATCATACAGGTAAGGTAATATGGTCCCATATCAAACATAGGACCGCCTCCCTCTTTATAATAAAAAGCAGGACCGGGGTGCCAGGACTCGTGACCGTGGCAGCGCATGGACGCATTAACAGCTACTACGTCACCGATTACGCCTTCATCAATAAGCTTTCTGCAGGTCGCAATACCGCCGCCGAGAAACGTATCAGGAGCGCCACCCAATAAAAGTCCCTTTTCCTTTGCAAGATTTACCTGCTTTTCACCGTCCTCACGGTTTATTGCAAGAGGCTTTTCACAGTAGGCGTGCTTGCCTGCTTCCAGTGCCAGCATATTGACAATGCAGTGCTGATCAGGAGTTGTGATATTGACAATAAGCTCAATTTCACTGTCAGCCATAATTTCTTCATCTGTAAAATATACTTTGGGAATATTGTATTTTTTCTGTGCTTCAAGTGCTTTTTCGGGAATTAAATCACATACGGCAACAACATTTACCTTATCAGCAAACATTCCTGTGAGATTTGTAAGATAAATGCCGCTGATATTTCCGCAACCGACGATCCCCACATTAACCTTCTGCATAATAAATCACCTTTTTAATACATTTTTGCTGTGTTGGTATATTGCTCGGGATTCGGCTTCGTTTTACGGAAAAGTTCTTTTCCTTCTGCCGCCCACAGCATTCCTCTTCGCATCATTTCCTGTGCCTCCGGAATATCAAAAACATCATTGTGATGACCGAGAGAATTATAATAAACTCTGCCGTGCCCCCATCGTTTGGTCCATGCAACGGGAACATCAACTTCACCGTTGGCTGCGTGATAGTAATTAACTACAGGATAGCGGGTCGTGGCAAGCACCTCGTTGGCAGGGTCAATATGTACATAATACTGCTCGGAAGAGACTTCAAAATCCTGAATCCCCTCTACCAGAGGAGAGGAGCCTCTGCGTACATTGACTTTGTACGGAGTGTTATCTCCGCCGGGATGAGATACCCACTGTCCGCCTGTCATAAACTGCCATTCAGTGTCATTTCTGAAAGCATCGCACATGCCGCCGTGACATCCTGCAAGTCCTACACCGTACTTCCCTACAGCTTCAGCGGCTGCAACAGACTGCTCGCGTGTTATTTCTCCCATAGTCCATACGGGGATAAGTAAATCAATTTCATTCAATTCTTCCCGATTGTCAGCGAGAACCTGCAATGTATCAAAAATCCTGACATCAAAACCTTCTTTTCGGAGCATTCCGGCAAAACGCTCCGAAACCAAGTCAGGTTCATGTCCGTCCCAACCGCCTCTGATGATCCATGCAACTTTCATTTTTATTTCTCCTTTATATGTTGCAGGCTAAAGCTGCACCTTCTTTTTCGGATTCAAACATCATATCTACAACCTTCATGACACGAAGTGCCTGTTCAGGTGTTACGATCAGAGATTCTTTACCGCAAATAACGTTTACAATATTTTTGTAATAGTCCGCCCAATCAGTATTGACCTGAGGAAGAGGTATTTCCGTCATGGTGTATTCGGGACGTGGTGCCATGGTTCTTGTGGGGCCTGCTTCCGTATAAACAATATCATCGGACCATTTCATTTCGGCATTTTCTTTAAGCTTCAGTAAACGGCCGTTTGAGTTCCAATCGTCTATCTGAATTGTACCCTCTGTACCCTGAACGTGCCAACGCGGAAGATTGATAAGACAGTTTGTGCTCATTTCCATCATATATGAGCAACCGCTTTCAAAACGCAGAAAAAGATGAATGTTGTCATCTACACCGGGAGAAAACATGCTGAGCAGATGAGCATTTACACCAACAACCTTTTCATTGAACATATTCATTGCCTGATCGATAAGATGAATACCCCAGTCGAGAAGCATTCCGCCGCCGTTAGCCTTGTAGCCTCTCCAACCATGCATTGAACCTCGGGACCCCTGAACAATGCTCTTTACCATATAAACCTGACCAAGTAAGCCCTCGTCCTTTGCTTTTTTGACTATGCAGTAATCTTTATCCCAACGGCGGTTCTGATGAATTGAAAAAACCTTGCCGGTTTCATCACGAACAGCAATTATCTCTTCAAGCTCTGCGGAATTCAGAGTTACAGGCTTTTCACAGATAACATTTTTACCTGCTCTTAATGCCTTTATTGCCAGATCTTTATGAAAATTATTCGGGACGGCAATTGTAACGATATCAACGGTCTCATCAGCAAGAAGCTCATCAAGTGAAGAATAAGCATAAAATCCCTTTGCACGGGCATTTTCCAATGCTTCGGGACGAATATCATATGCACCGCAAACCTCTATTTCAGGTATTTTATTGCTGATATTCTCGGCGTGCCAGCTGCCCATACCGCCGAAGCCAATAATTGCAAGACGTAATTTTTTCATAAAAATCTAATCTCCTTCTACACTTAGAACTTAATTATAACAGAGGAAAATCAACCTCCTAACTCAGCATAACATCTGTATGGAAAAATTGCAAGACAGTTTTTTGTATGAGTGTATATTAACAAAAAAATTTACGGTGAAAACTGTGTATGGCTTCAGAATAATTATCTTTAATCAATTCAATATAAGTGTTACAGCTTTCCGGGATGGCAGTATATGATTCATCGCTGCTATCGCTGTTAATTGAATTCTCTGTCTGATATCCCGAGGGTATTCTTTTCTTCTTTTCCACCATAACACCTGCTGCATATTCTTATTTATCGAACTGATTATATCATACATAATCTGAAATTACAATCGGGTGCGGGTGTCCCGCCCGGCATTATTAATTATTCATTATTCATCAGTGAAACGGCTTCATTATTCATTCGAAAATCCGTTCTTTTAAATGAATTATGAATGATGAATATTGAAGAATGAATAATACAAACGAAAATCCGCCCACTATCGTGAACGGATTTTCGTTTGGAAACCACATCTGATTTTGATACAAAGATTCAGCGTTGTGCAAAACTCTATGGGTGTTGTGCATCAAATAATTAGTGTCTTTAATTATTAATATTTGAATCGTTATCTATCATAAAATTCCATCGGGTCAACATCTAATTGCTTGCAAATTCTGATTATCACGTCAAATGAAGCACCGCCGACATCACGGGAAAGTAAAGTCATTAATGTGCTATACGGTATGTCTGCTTCAATGGCAAATTGTCTGAGGCTCGGATATCTGTCAAGAATCAGATTCCTGAGTTTCTGTTCCCGGTTCATTTTGATTCCTCTGCAACGATTACTTTAACTCCTGTATCTTCAAGTGCGGTAATCTGCTCTTCGGCACAGTCCCAATCGGTGATAATTGTATCAAATTCATTGGCATTACATACCTTTACAAAAGAATTTACGCCGATTTTTGAACTTGCCAGTAAAAGATATTTTCGTCTGCTGTTTTTAAGAACAGTTCTCTGAAATGTTGCGGTTTCATCCGAACCGTTAGAAAGTCCGAAATCTGCTGTCAGTCCTGAGCCTGTGACAAAACAGATATCAAAGTGCAGCTTGCTTACAAAATCTATTGCAAATGTGTCAACAACAGAGCCGCTTTTGCGCATTTTTCCGCCTGCGATATAAACATCAATGTTTTCAAAATCTCTCAGTTCTTTTGCAAAGTCAACACAGTTTACAACTACGGTAAAATGAATAGTTTTCGGCAGAAGCGATATGACAATGTGTCCGAATGAACCGCTTGTAAGATAAACTATATCATTTTCTTTGATTTCTTTAACTGCAATTTCTGCAATTGCTTTGTAATTAGGAAATATCGGCATATTATCATACTGACGGTTCAAAGGTGGTATCACACTGACCTGACTTAAAATAATTGCTCCGCCGTAAGTTCTTTTGCAGATACCTTTCTGTTCAAGAAGTCGCAAGTCACGTCTTGCCGATTCATCTGATATTCCGTATTTTGAAGTTATTTCTGATACCGTAATTTTACCGTTTTCTTTGATTATATCTGATATTTCCTGATGTCGTTCTTCCATGAACATAAGAAAAACCTCCGTAGTAATGATTTGTATCGGCTCCGATGATACCATAATACAACACAATCGGAAACAAATCAATATTTTCGGTAATCGGATTTGCGTATATTTAAGTTCAGTTGTTTAATTGTACAGAACAAATAAGAATACTGCCCCGTTGAGATTGCAAATTCACTGCTTTCTCATCGGGGCTTTTTGTTTTTGGAAATTTATGATCTTACCGGTTCGCCGTATTCTCGTTTCATCGCTTCCATTGAAACTATCCACTGTTTACCGAACTTGCAGACATCAACACCGTTTACAAGCTTGCCGTATGCAATAGCCTTGCGGAGTGTACTTTCGTTCAGATTCCAAAGGAATGTGGCATCGCTGAAAGCCATAAGTCCGTCAAATGGTGTGTCAATTTCTTCACCGTTTGCCCAAAGCTCGTCACAGGAAATGTCAATATCATCGTTCCATATAATGCCGTAGCCGCCTTGGTCAACGATTACAGAGCCGAAAAGTCCGGGTAACTCTTTAAGAGGTAAAAAGAAGCTGTACTTTTCAAAAAGCAGTGCAACATCATAAATTTTTGTTACGCCCTCGGCAAACTGTACGCTGAGCTTGTAATCAGGCAAAGCATTTACATTTTTAACCTTATGAAACATACAAAAACCTCCTTACTCAAGCGGAGAAAGAGTTATAAACTCCTGTGTTTCCCAAATCTTCAAAAGCTCATCCCTGTGCATAGCACTCCATTCGAGAACCATTTCAAGGGCTTTCTTGGGAAGCTCTCCTTCTAAAACAGTGCCGTCGTTAATACAAATTGCAGCCATGTGGTCACCGTAAATTGCGTGGAAATGCGGCGGATTATGCTCTGACTGCTGAAAATACATACGGATAACAATTCCGTAAAATCTTGATAATACAGGCATCGGATAAACTCTCCTTTCACTTGTATTATATCACGGTATCGTGATATTGTCAATAATATTATGGTGTCAAAATAAGTGAAATATACTTTTTTAATAGAAATACATAAAATATTCGAAACATAATTAAAGCAAATTTCCTCGGAGGCTTTCGTTTGCTTTATATAGGCTTTTTATGCAATTTTACAATTCTTGAGGCAAATACAATAGATTTATCAATTAATACATTTTCCTTCATAAAGTCCGTCCTTTGAACTGATTATATCACACATAATCTGAAATTACAATTGAGTGCGGGTGTCCCGCTAACACATTTGCCCGTAGGGCAACTTCGTTGTGCCGAAGGCACACTTCATTGCGATAGCACTTCATTTGCCGTAAGGTAACTTCATTCGTTTATGTCCGCTTTTCGGACAATGAAGTTGACAGCAAGCTGTCAAATGAAGTACTCGCTTCGCTCGTAATGAAGTTATGTCCTGCGGACATAAATGAAAAATCCAAGTCCGAAGACTTGGATTTTTGGCTGGGGAGGCGGGATTCGAACCCACGGATGCAGCAGTCAAAGTGCTGTGTCTTACCGCTTGACGACTCCCCAAAATGTTATTTTATTAAAAAAATCGCAAAATCTACTGACTTTGCGATTTATAACTGGGGTGGATAATCGGATTCGAACCGATGGCCTCCAGGGCCACAACCTGGCGCTCTAACCAACTGAGCTATACCCACCATACTAAGGATGCGCTTTTGCACATCGCTTGAGTATTATATAGCAATCTCAGTGATTTGTCAATAGTAAAACACAAATTTCGCAATATTTTTTGCTTTTATTTTTTTGTCCATGTAGCAGGTGAAAAGCACAGAAGAAGGGGGAAAATTTCAAGTCTTCCGAGAAGCATTGCCGCACACAGAACTATTTTTGAAAAATCGGTATACTCAAAATAATTTCCAACAGGTCCTACTGCACCGAGTCCGGGACCGATATTATTAAAACAGGCCACTGTAGCACTGATATTTGTTTCAATATCAAATTTATCAAAGCTCAACAGCAGGAAAATGATTACCAGGCAAGCTGAATACATCATCAGATATGATGCCGTAGTGGAAAGAGTCTGTTCATCAAGGCGCTTTCCTTCAAGCTTAAGTGCCTTTACACTTCTGGGATGCAAAAGATGTGTAAGCTCTCTTCTCATACTTTTGACAAGAATAATTACTCTTGAAACCTTGAGACCGCCGGCAGTTGAACCTGCACAGGCGCCCATAAGCATAAGAATAAGAAGCAAGGTCTTTGAAAAAACCGGCCACCCGTTAAAATCCGCGGTAGCATAGCCGGTGGTAGTCATGACTGTTGACACCTGAAAAGCAGAATGTCTGAGAGCATCAGAAACATTACCGTAAATGCTGAAAATATTTACTGTGATGGCAGCACAGGAGACTATGCCTACTCCCGCATACACCCAAAGCTCTGAGCTTCTGAGCACATTTTTGATTTTACCCATCAATAGCAGATAATACAAATTAAAGTTTATTCCGAAAAGGAACATAAACACAGTTATTACCCACTGAATAACGGGAGAATAGCCGGCTATGGAATCACCGTAGATACCGAATCCGCCGGTACCTGCAGTGCCGAATGTATGCACAATTGCTTCAAACACAGACATTTTGCATATTACAAGCACAACGACCTCAAGAAGTGTCATACCGATATAGATAAGATAAAGGATTTTGGCAGTCTCCCTTGCCTTGGGAACCAGCTTGTCAACAATGGGGCCCGGCATTTCTGCACGCATAATATGTATTGAGCGATCGGGAATACCCGCAGTTATAGCCAACACAAAAACAAGAACTCCCATGCCGCCTATCCAATGAGAAAAGCTGCGCCAGAACAACAGACCTTCACTCATACTTTCCACATCGGTAAGTATTGAAGCACCTGTTGTTGTAAATCCGCTTACCATTTCAAACAGCGCATCCACAAAAGAAGGTATCTCTCCCGAAATAACAAAAGGCATAGCACCGATAACCGACATCAGTATCCATGCAAGAGATACAATTACAAAGCCTTCCTTTGCATAGATAACCTTATTTCTCGGCTTACATAAAAAGGTAAGAGGAGCAGCAACAGCTGCTGCAATTGCAATTGTGATAAGAAAGGAATAAACAGCTGCATTTTTATAAATAAGACACACAAGCACAGGCAGAAGCATAAGTCCTGCTTCAAGCCATATAATCTTTCCCAAGGTATTGAGAACCATTCGTCTGTTCATAGTACAATACTTATCCTCATTTCAGAATATCAGACAGGTCATTCAGTCTTTTCTGACCTGATATAACAATTACATTATCTCCCGGCAATATTGCATCATTACCTGAAGGAATTATTGCTCTTCTGCCCCTTATGATACCTGCAACAAGAATATTGTCTTCTATAGGCAGGTCCTTAAGAGAAACATCACAGCCTTTAAAATCGTTGGTTACGGTAAATTCAAGGGCCTCAACATTTGAATCCATAAGCTTATACAGCGTTTCAACCTTACTGCCCATAGAATTCTGCAGGGCTCTTACGTAACGGGTTATGGTATCCGCAGATATTTTTTTCGGGGAAATAACGCAATCAAGCCCCATATCCTCTGCTATACGGGCAAGCTCTTCGCGGTTCACCTTTGAAATAACCTTGGGAACTCCCCTTCTTGCGGCATAATATGAAATAAGAATATTTTCCTCGTCAATTCCCGTGAGAGCAACAAAAGCATCGGTTTCGTCAATTCCCTCTTCCTTGAGAATTTCCTGATCGGTGCCGTCACCGTGAATAACGGAAACATCCGGAAGAAGCTCACTTATTTCCTCACATCTTTCAAGATTCTGTTCTATTATTTTTACATTGTTTCCTGCACTGAGAAGCCTTTTTGCAAGATAAAAAGCGATTCTGCTTCCGCCGATAATGGTTATATTCTTCGCTTGCTTCTGCATAAGCTTCAGCTCCTTGAGAAGCTTCAGAAGCTCACTCTGATTTGCTGTGATTCCGATTTTATCTCCGCCGTGAAGCTCAAAATTACCCGAGGGAATAAATACATTGCCGTCTCGCTGAACAGCACACACAAGAAACTGTGCCTTGTATTTATTTCTCATCTCGCTCAGTGTCATTTTATGAAGCACCGAATCAGGCTTCAGCTTAAGCTCGATCATTTCAAGACTTCTGCTTGAAAAAGCTTCTATTTTGACGGCAGAAGGCATTTTCAGTATATTATAGAATTCCTTTGCGGCACTGTATTCGGGATTTATCGGCATTGACAAAGACAGAGTATGCTTCATAAACTCAAGAGAGCTGTCGTTATAGTCCGTTTTCCTGATTCTTGCAACGGTATTTTCAGTTCCCATCTTTTTTGCAAAAAAGCAACACAGCATATTAAGCTCGTCCGAATCGGTAACTGCAATCAGAAGATCCGCCTTTTTTGCATCAGCCTCAAGAAGAACATCGGAATCAGCACCGTTTCCGCAGACGCACATTACATCATATATATTATTGATTTCCTCCAGCACTTTTCTGTTGGTATCAACAACCACAATATCGTGTTCTTCCTCGACAAGACTTTCAACCAGCGCGGAACCGATTTTTCCGCAGCCGACAATAATAATTTTCATAGCAGTACCCCCTTCCGGTTTACACGATTATACTACATATATCTGAAGAATGCTACTGTTTTTTTTATTATTTTTCTGATATGATATTTTAATTGACTTAAACATACAGTTATGATTTAATTGATCTGTAAAACATTCCGGAGAGATGATTATGAAAGAATATAAGGATCCTTTTATCATTGAAAGAGCAGACCCGTTTATAACAAAGGGGCCTGACGGTTTTTATTATTTCACGTCATCCTATCCTGCAAAGGGCGACGAGCTTCACGGATATGACAGAATCATAATAAGAAAAAGCACCACAGTGCAGGGACTGTCAGAAGCCGAAGAGGTCACGGTATGGAAAGCCCACAAAGAAGGCATAATGTCAAGACACATATGGGCGCCCGAAATACATTTCATAGGAAAATACTGCTATATTTATTTTGCAGCAGCAACAAGCGAAAACAAGTGGGACATAAAACCCTACGTATTGAGATGTAAGGACAGTGACATAATAAACGGCAAATGGGAAGAAATGGGTGTTGTAGGCAAAACAGAGGCGGATGAACTGTCTTTTCGCTGTTTTTCCCTTGATATGACTCATTTTGAGCTGAATGGCAGACACTATCTTGTGTGGGCTCAGATTGAAGGCGATTCTTCTTTGTTTATGGCAGAAACAAGTGAGGATGCTCCTAATAAGATAACAAGCCTGCCCGTTCTTATTTCAAAGCCCGAGTACGATTGGGAGAAGGTTGTTCACCGGGTAAATGAAGGTGCGGCAGTTCTTAAAACCGACAAAAAGATATATATTTTCTTTTCAGCATCCGGTACGGGTGCGGAATACTGTATGGGACGGCTTGAGGCAGATATCGATGCAGATATAATGAATCCGTCTTCATGGAAAAAGCACTCCTCCCCCGTCTTTTCCACTGAAGATCTCACCGATGCCGCAGGACCGGGGCACAACAGCTTTGTTGAGGACGAAGAAGGAAATCTTCTTCTTGTTTATCACGCAAGACCCTCTTCACATCTCAGAAAGCTTTGCGGTACTTTTTCAGAGGAATCCTTATATGACCCATGCAGACATGCAAGAATAAAAAAAGTCCGCTTTGATGAAAGCGGAACTCCCGTGCTGAACGGATAAAATATCAGTTTTTTATACGGTTTTTTATTCTGTTTTCAATCACCGGCAGCACACCGTAGAGGGTTATGCCTGTAATAACAACAACGAAACCGATAATTGCCAACGGTCCCGGCATTTCCCCTGTGACAAGAAGCACCGGTATGGGATTAAATACAGGCTCTATGGTAAGAAGAAGGGATGTTTCGATTTTATTTATAACCTGACAACCCTTTGCATAGAAGATGTTTGCAAGTCCGTACTGGAAAATACCGAGCACCAGCACCCAGAAAATAATTTCGGGAGAAAATGCCATATTCTTATCGAAGAACATAAACGGAAGGCAGAACACAAAGCTTATGATATTGCTGAGATACATTCCGTCGTTAGAATCCGCCTTCGGGTCGCTGAAGCCGATTATCTGAGCTGCAAAGGAAACTCCCGAAAGAAGACCCAGAATATTACCGAGCAGTTTTGTGGGGTCAAGCTCATCGATAAAGGAAAGAAGACAGCCTCCGAAAACAAGAAGAACTATGAGAGACTCTGAAAGCTTTGCCTTTCGCTTCTGGAACAACACGGAATAAAGAAAAACAAATATAGGCGCAGTATACTGAAGCACTATTGCCGTGGCAGCGGTGGTAAGCTTTATGGACATCATATAGAGAATACCCGTGATGCTCATCATCACCGAGCCGAAAAGTGTGTGCTTATTGAACCTTACTTTAAGGCTTTTTCTGAGAATTGCAAACATTATTATGCCGATAAAACAGCGTGAAGCCATTATGGAAATGGAATTCCAGGGAATGGATTTTACGCACACCCCTGCAAGCCCCCACAAAAGAGCTGTCATAATAATATAAAATCTGCCTTTTGCCGTATTATTCTTCAGCATAGTATAACCTCTCAATCAAAACGAGGTTATTTTATCAAATACGGCAGATAAAAGCAATACTTTTAATTATATTACAGAAATATCCCGCACGGAAAATTTCACTTCCGTGCGGGAAAAATTATGCTTTATTCAGTTCCGTGAGGATATGAGCAGGCACAGGGCTTGTCAATTCCCAGAAGATTCATAAAGAAGGAAACTATCTTCCATATAAACTGTGATACGGGATTGTTGTGGTGGCAGATACAATTGCAGTTATCTATTGCCTCCTGCTTTGCTTCCGCATCAAGCATTGCCTGAGTTTTATAAGAAACAACTACAGGGAAATTAGGCATTGTAAAATAAACACGTCTTTCGGTAATAGCCGCTTCCTTTGTTCCCACTTCAACATACTCTCTCTTATCGGGATCCCATTCTGTAACAATGTCAAAAAGCTCAAAATCAAGCTCGTTACCCTTCAGATCAGTGAAATACCACTGAACAAATCCTTCTTCAGCAATGTAATTAGGACAATAGCATTCAACTCTTGCACCGTCGGTATAGGCATCGCTGACACTGGTAATATTTTCGGGAGCAGTTACGGGGATAGATATTTTTGTTCTGAATGTGCCTTCATAATCCTTCATAGAAACGGGATCTGCATCAACGGGATTATAAACAACCTTTACACTATAGTCTCTGTTATATTCGGTATCGCTTACGGTGGGCTTCCAACCGTCTATCTTTGCAGTTCTGAAATTATCCATACCGTAGGTAGTGGTTGCGATATCATCTGCAATAAGAACACCGTCAATATATACATCGAGTGTACCCTTTGCTCCGACATTGTCAACAGTAACATCTATCTGCTCAGAATAGCTGTTATAATATAAGCTTCTTACGTGCATTTCAACAGGCTCTACTCTAATAATAAACTGAAGTTCAGTATTAATATAAGGCGGATCATCATATATTGTATATCCGTGATTCATAACTCTTACCTTAAAGACATGCTCACCAACGGGGAATACGGTACCGCCGAAAGCATCGGAAATAATATAATCCTGTCCCTCGGGACCGCGATATGAATATTTCGATGTTGCATTAAGTGTGCAGCCGGTCTGTGCAAGAATCGTCGGAATATTTGTATTGCTGTCATTGAGCCTTGTTCCGTAGGTTATTGTGTATACGGGAACGGTTTCATTGCCGTCTTTGTCGAGGAATTTAAATTCCGATTTTACAACAACATTTATGGTTTTTGTTTCAAAATATTCTGCACCGTCTGCTGCAGGAATAAATTTAATATCAATTTTGTTTGTACCTGCAACAAGCACCTGGTCGGGATTTGCGATAACAAATGTTCCTTCTTCCTTAGCCTCACCGCCTGTAAGCTTGATCTGTGAGGCTTTATCGCCTGCATTGAGGCCTGTTGCGTCAAGAGTGGGAGCAGTTGTGATAAGGCTTGTGACTCTTACTCTTACATTTACACTTGTGCCTTCATATGCTTTAGTATCATCGGGTGTAAAAATAACTTCGACGGTATTGTTGCCTGCCTTAAGAAATTCATCAGGAGTCTTTACGCTGAATTTACCGGGAACTTCAAGATTCGTATCTTCTGCGAGAGCCTTGCCGCCGTTAAGAACGATGGCTGAATACTTCATACCGGGCTTCAGAGCGGTTGTATCAACCGTGGGATTCTCGGAAATGATTGCAAGAGGAGTTGAATAGGTATCAATCTCAACCTCGCAGGTAAAGGTATCGTCTGTTGCGGGATTTTCATATTTTACGGTAATTACGGTATCTTCCGTAAGAGGTGTGTCCGCATTGCAGCCTTCAGGATAAACAGGTACCCAGAATTTTGCAGAGGTATCATTCGTTGTTTTATTGCCGACAAGAGTAACCTTAGCCGTAAGCTTGCTTAATGCATCAGCATATGTTGTGCCTGCAAGTATTTTGGGGATTGAGGGTGCAGTTACAAGAGTAGCAGTTTTTCTTGTTACCTTTACAAGTACATTTTCATAATATGCACTTTCGTATCCCATTTTCTTGATATCATCCCATCTTGCAGTGATATAGCTGTCTTCATAAAGGTAACGGTTTTTTCCGTTAGTACTTGTATCATCTATATAAAACTGACCATAAGATGTGATATCTTTTCCGCTTTCATCTGTTACCTTGCCGCCTGACTTTGTATAGCTTGTGTAATACAGAAGGTCATCGCCGGCATCGCAGGTAAAGGAAGGAGGCACGGTCATTATTGTTTTTGTACCGTGAATAATAATTACAGGCCATGAATATCCTTCCTTAATAGCTTTTTTCACCAAAAGATAGCTAAGACGAACTGAAGCATTATACTTTTCTGTATCTTCGGGATAAAAAGTAATTGAGCCCTCATATTCTCCTGTTGTTGTTGGAGCGAGTGAAGAATTAGTCCATTCAAAATGACCTTTGACTTCTGTTTCTGCACCGGTATCAGGGTCAACATACCAAAGCTGACCGCCTGAAAGAGTGACGGTTGAAAGAGTTTCACCGAAATTGATATCAGTCTTTGAAGGTGTGGGCGGAATAAGTGAAACATTGCTCCGGGAAAGTGTTATCACTTCTGCCGAGGCAAATAAGGGTAAGCAGGATATGAGCAATAATACTGCTAAAATAACAGACAGGGTTTTCTTCATTGTAGTTTTTTCCTTTCTTAAAATAGTTGAACCTTCAATAAGGTTCATTTGTGTTTGTGCTTCTGACACTGTTTCCATATCCGTAAACTCATCGCCTCCTTCTTTATGAATTCGGTTACGGGAAGATAAATTCCGGCAAGCCTTTGACTGTATAATAGCATCAAAAAATTTCTTTGTCATAAAAATTGCAAAAGCGGTTATTATCAGCACAAAAGTGGTCGCCCAAAGCCTGTCAGTGTAATTGAAAAACCTTAAAGAATATGATAAAATTATTATGAAAAGTTATGTAATTTTGTATTTATCGTTTATTTTTTAACAGATCAAAAGAGGGGTTTATATGAATATTGCAATCTGCGACGATGACATCAGAATTATTAAAAGCCTAAAAGGTCTGATTGAAGAATATTTTACAGAAAAGAATATTCCATTAACTCTCAGCTGCTTTTCTGACGGAAAAGAGCTTATAAAAACGGAAGAAAAATATGACCTTGTTATAGCAGATATAGAAATGCCCGGAGTAAACGGGCTCGAGGCTGCAAAGCATGCACAGTCGGAAAATGAAAATGCTGTTATAATGATCGTGACCGACCATCAGGAATATCTTGATGAAGCAATGGACATAAATGTATACAGATATCTTCCGAAGCCGATTGATTCTGAGCGTTTCTTAAGAGGACTTGAGGGAGCAATCATACGGTATATGAAAATAAGTGTCCCCGTGGTAATAGAAACTGAAAATGAAACACTGAAGCTGTGCTCGGGAGATATTATATATCTCGCAATAGATAACAGATATGTTACCGTATATACTAAAAAAGGCGAATTCAGAACAAGAAAAAGTATGAATTGGTGGAAATCTTATCTCAATCCCCATATTTTTACACAATGTCATAAGAGTTTTCTTGTAAATCTGAAATACGTAACCAATTTCACAAAGGAAGAAGTCACTCTTACAGCCGGCGGAAAGAATTATTCCTGTCATTGTTCAAGACGTTTTTATATTAAATTCAAGGAAGCCTTTTTCAATTTTCTGAGTGTCAACAAAAGCATTGAAGGAGGGATATAATTGCCGTTCTTTTATTTCACGTCTTATCTTGCAGAAAGTCTGATCCTTCTTTTATTCTGTGAAAATGTCCTTTCAAGAAAAACGGAACCCGAATATTCAAAATTCCGTGTACCGCTTTTATACACAGGCACATTTATTATTTCATTTGCACTGAGCTTTACAAAAGTTCCCATGCTGAATCTTTATACCTTCATAATTCTGACCTTCATTGTGATTTTTGCAGGTTATTATGTAAAACCCCTTAAGGCTGTATGTATAAGCATTATGCTGACGGTATTTATGTTCCTCACAGAGCTTACGGTACTGTTTTTTTCAACCTCTGTTTTCAAAACCGAGCTTTATGCTTACGCAAATAATGATTTAGTTATGGTTATACAGTCACAGCTGAGTAAGCTGTTGTATTTCCTTGTGGTATACATAGTTATGAAGCTGTTTTTTACAGAAAAAGCCTCAGCGCATAATGACAGATTCTTAATACCTCTGGCAATTCTGCCTGCGGCAACCGTGTTCGTATTTATCTTTATTATGATGTTCTGCGAAAAACATTCATTGGAAGAGCCGTTTATTACAGGTCTTGCCGTGGGTACGATACTTCTCCTGCTTGCAAATATCACGGTATTTTTTGTCTACTCGCTTATCGGAAAAGCGAACACGCAGATTTTTGAATTAACGCTGGAAAAGCAAAAAGAAAAAAGCACCCGTGAATACTACGAGCTGCTTTTAGCAAAACAGGAAAACTATTCTGTTCTTGTACACGATATAAAACGCCATCTTGGTGCCATATCAGGTCTTGCGGGTCAGCACAAAAACGGAGAAATACTTGAATATATAAAAAGTATCGGAGAGGACTTCGGAATTGACGGCAGCATTCATTACAGCGGCAACAGATTTATAGATATTATAATCAAGCGCTATTCAGACCTGTGCCGTGAAAAGGGTATTGCCTTTACTGCCGAGGCAGTGCTGACAGCCACATCGGAGAATAACGGCTATTACATCACGCCTCTTATTGACAACATGCTGGAAAACGCTGTTGACAGCGCACTCTTATGCAGTAAGCCTTATATAATTTTTACCATTACCAAGGAAAATGAGAATTATATTTCAATAAGCGTTAAAAATTCCTGCGAAAAAGAGCCTGTTTTTAAGGGGAATATTCCGCAGACATCAAAAAAAGGAAGAAACCACGGAACAGGAACCAAAAGCATGAAGCGATCGGCTGCAAAGCTCGGGGGCAGTATAACCTGGAGCTACAGCAAAGAAAAGCAGGAATTTGTTACTGAGGCAATTTTTATAAATAAATAGCTGTATTTTATTGACTTATAAAAATCAGTTTGGTAAAATATAAGCATAAATTTAACAAAAAAAGGAGTAAAAGTAATGTTTACAAAAATTGTTGTTCTCATTATGTCACTTGTTGTCACTCTCACCACCGCATTGGGACTTAACTTTGTTGCTCCCGAAGAGGAAGCAAATGAAGTAAAGAATGTTATCATTCTTATCGGTGACGGCATGGGCTTCAATCATCTTAATGCAACCGAAAAGGTTCACGGTACGGAGCTTAGCATCTTTAACCGTTTTCAGTATTACGGCGAGCAGATGACTCGTTCTGCAAGCTCCCCCATAACTGACTCTGCAGCAGGCGGCACAGCTCTTGCAACAGGCTCAAGAACCATGAACGGTTATGTAGGCGTTTATCCCACAGATCCCCTTGGCGTAATTGCAGTTCCCGCTTCAATTACCGACGTTGCCATGAAATACGGCAAGTCAACAGGTATCGTTACATCCGACTCTATTATGGGTGCTACGCCCTCTTCCTTCTCTGCTCACGTCCGTGACAGAGATCTTGCAGAGGAAATCTTCGCTCAGCAGGTAGTTTCCGATATCGACCTCATCTGGGGTGCAACCGCAGGCGAAGTAACTGAAGAAGAGGTTAATGCAAACGGTAAGGTTTATGTTGACAATCTTTCCGAAGTAAAGGCTCTCGAAGAAGGTCAGAAATCTATCGGTCAGTTCGACTGCGACACTATGTGGCAGGGTAAGGACAACGGCGATCAGCCCACACTTTCCGAGCTTGCAGTTGAAGCAATTGATATTCTGAGCAAAGATGAAGACGGCTTCTTTATGATGCTTGAAGCAGCTCACATCGACAAGCGTTCACACTCACAGGACGGCGAAGGTGCAATGACAGCTGTTCTTGAATTCGACAAGGTTGTTGACGTAGTTCTTGACTATGCAGAAAAGGACGGCAACACTCTCGTTGTTATCACAGCTGACCATGAAACAGGCTCAGTTACTCTTATCGGCAATGAATACAAGTGGCTTACAGGCAGCCATTCAGGTGCAAATGTTCCCTGCTTCGTATACGGTGCTGATTCCTTCATCGAAGACGGTGAAACTATCAACAACATCGATATTCCCGATTTTGCAGTTGCTTACATGACAAACAATGAACAGGTATTCCCCTGTCCCCTTGTTTATCTTGATGAAGAATAAGCTATATTGAAGTTTCGGTTTAACGGTATAGGCATAATGCTTATACCGTTATTTTTTTGCATTTTTCCATATGCTTGAAAAGTTCAAGCAATTTTTGAATTATATTCAAAAGATATTTTATTGAATAATGTGAGCTTTTCGGATATTATTAATACAGACCGGTCAGTTTATAATTATGAGGTGACATAATATGACTATATATCTTGCCGAAAATATCAGAAGGCTCAGAAAAGAACGGGAGCTGACGCAGGAGACGCTCGCTGAGTTTTTAGGAGTGACCTTTCAGAGCGTGAGCAACTGGGAGCGGGGTGAAAGCTTTCCCGACATCACAGTGCTTCCCGAAATTGCAGGCTTTTTCAGAGTCAGCGTTGACGAGCTTTTAGGCGTGAATAAGGCAGAGAATGAAAAGGAAATCACGGAAAAACTTCAAGAATATGACAATCTCACGGATCATAGGCTGATGATTGAAATTGTAGATGAGCTAAAGAAAAAATACCCCAATGATTTCAGAGTTCTTATAAGACAGCTTGCCTGTCTTGTACATTTTTCGGAAGATCAGAATTCAGTATACAATGAGGTTCACGCTATTTATAACAATATTCAGAGTAACTGCACAGATGACAGAATAAGAATCAAAGCCAAAAGAGCAATTATCGAATTTTACAGAGGGCTCGTTGACAGAAACAGCGGCAGGGTAACATTCAACGACTGTAAAAAAATAATAGATGAATTGCCCGATATGCGTGACAGCCGGCAGATGTTCTGCTTCTTCGGTGATAAAAACGAGGACGGATATGATAACGGTATCAGAGACACCATTGAGGAGCAGCTTTTGCTTCTCCATACGGTTTACTCTCATTATTTTTTCTATGAAGAGAGATTTCCTGACGAATGGGTACTTCAGGCATTCATAAAAGAGCTTGATTTTCTGAATTTCATTTATGATGACGGAAATTACGGAAAAATGTGGTGCACGGTAATTTATAATTACGGTCACCTTGGGGTGAGATATTTTAAGCTGGGTAACATAAAAAAGGCACTTGAAAGCTTCAGAAAAATGTGTTCCCTTGCCGCAGAGTTTGACCGCATGGACAGAATAACGGTTATGCATTCCGTGATGTTTGAAGGAAAAGAATTCGACAAGCACCGTCTCGGAAGTACCTATATTGCAAGACGACGTGTAAAAGAGCTTCTGAGAGAAAAATATCCCCTGTCGGAGGAATTCAGAAAATCAGAAGAATTTATAAAGCTTATAGCTTCGCTTGAAAGCTGATGATAGAAAAAAGGACGGCAGCCGAAAAAAAAAGCCTCTTCACGGAAAGTTGGGGGAAATTAAAAAATAAATATTGAAAAAGAGCATAGAAAACTCCAAAATGGTAGTTGCGAGACAAACCAAAGAAGGAGAATTCTATGCTCTTTGTTGAAGATATCAAAATTGAATTAAAAT
>JAZNSD010000044.1:0-6757 GCA_045591055.1 Acutalibacteraceae bacterium
AACACCTGCAACACTATCAAGTGCATCCTGCGCATTCTTTACAGTGTCATCTGTATATGTTCCCTCAGGAGCATTTACAATGTTTTCAAGGTCTTCTACAACCTTATCAAACTCTGTATAGTCAGCCTTCTTTTCTGCAGAATCAACTACATCCTTAAGACCTGCTGTGATTTCATCAAGTGTGCCCTGTGCTGACTGAGGAAGGTCTTTATCAACACCTGCAACACTATCAAGTGCATCCTGTGCGTTCTTTACAGTTTCATCTGTATATGTTCCCTCGGGAGCATTTACAATGTTTTCAAGGTCTTCTACAACCTTGTCGAATTCAGTATAATCCGCTTTCTTTTCAGCAGAATTAATTACTGCCTGCATACCCTGGGTTGCCTGGTCAATAATATTCTGGTTTGCGTTGTTTTCACCAACAACCATATCAGCAGGAATCTGATTTGCTGCATCAAGAGCATCCTGTGCATTCTTTACAGTTTCATCTGTATATGTGCCCTGGGGAGCATTTACAATTTCTTCAAGTGCGTCCTTTGCAGCATTGAAATCTGTGTAGTCAGCTTTCTTGTTGTTTTCGAGCTCTGCCTTTGCATCAGTAAGAGCATTTGTGGCATCATTAACCTTGCTCTGCTCTGACTCGGGAAGGTCTTTGTCAAGAGCGGTATCAATTTTGTTTACAGCATCCTTGTATGCGTTGAAGGCATCTTCATCGTAAATGGGGTTGCCGTTTTCATCAACGTTACCCGAATTAATGATAGCGTCTGCTTCTGCTTTTGCATTGTTGTAGGCATCGTAGTTTGCTTTTTCTTTTGCGCCGTCAATTACTGATTGAAGAGCATTTGTAGCATCGGTAATAATATCCTGATTTGCATCATTCTTTTCAAGATTCTTGTCAAGCTTATCAGCCTCAGCAAGTGCATTCTGAGCTGCTGTTACAGTTGACTGTGTATATTTGCCGTCTTTATTCTCGGCAATTTCCTGAACCTTTTTGTATGCTTCTTCGAAAGCTGTGTAATCAGCAGATTCTTTTGCATTATTAAACACATTTTCAAGTGCATTTGTAGCATTTTCTATTGTTGTACGGTTTTCTTCAGTATCGGGGAGGTCTTTATTAAGCTTATCAGCTTCTTCAAGAGCCCTTTCAGCTGCATCTACAGTTTCGTCTGTATACTTATTAGGGTTATTAAAAATATCCTGAACCTGACTGTAAGCATCGTCAAACTCTGAATAATCAGCTTTATATTTTTTGTTTTCTGCAGCTGCCTTGAGAGCCTCTGTAACTGCATCAACGGTAGCCTGCTCGCTTGCGGGAAGCTCCTTATCAAGAGCAACTGCATCGTTATATGCATTTTGAATTGCTTCAAGAGAAGACTGTGTATAAGTTCCGGGGTTTTCCTGCTCCTCTTTTAAGATTTTTTCAACCTCTGCTAAAGCATCGTTGAATTCAGCATAATCCGCACGCTTTGTTGCTTCAAGAGCCGCAAGAGCATTGTTGAGAGCAGTTGTTGCATCATTAACAGTTGTCTGCTCGCTTGCAGGAAGATTCATATCAAGGCCTGTAATGATATCTGTAAACTGCTGATTAAAGGTTTCGTATGCAGCATCATCGTAAAGAGAGTTACCTGCTGAATCCTTATTGTTTGTGTTAATAATTTCCTGAGCCTTTACGTAAGCCTCAAAGAATTCGCTGTAATCTGCGCCTTCAACAAGAGTATCGTAAGCAGCTTTAAGCTCATCATACTTTGCGTTAACCTCACTCTGAGTATAGTAAGCTTCACCGCTTGCCATATCTGAAGGAACGTTATTAAACGCATTGTAGAGTGTAACAAGAGAAGAAAGAGTATAGCTCTTATCCGTTTCACCGTTTAAGATATCTTCAACCTCGTTATAAAGATTATGAAGAGCTCTTGCATCGGTAATTGTAAGAGAAACGGGAATATGAGCGTGACGGCGGATTGTTTCGCCCCAGAACTGCTCATAAGACCAACCGAGACGGAAAGCATAATTTATATTAATATTTGCCTGTGCCTCATCGCTTGTAGCAGTATAAACATAAGTTGCGTAACCCGTTGAATCGTAAAGCTCAAGCACTGCACCGTCACTAAATACGCCACCTGAAGAAAGGTTTACGCCATCTGTATTCACCCAGCTGTTAAATTCACCTGTGTCACCTGCATCGTCTGCAGTATAAGATGTAATACCTGTTATAGTACCGCTTGTGCTTGCGTATGTTGCAAGGTCGAAGAAATTGAGTTCAGGCACGTTTGCTGCGTTATGACAGCCCTTATCAGGTGTTGTACGGCCGGCACAAATATCTGTTACGTTACCTGCGTTAACGGTTGAAAAACCGAATGAAAGTAATCTTAAGGTATAGCTGGAGTCATTGTTTCTTGCAGAGAAATCAGTTCTTATAGCAAACTGCTGACCGTCTGATACCTGCATAAACTCGTATCTGGTAGATGAAACTGAGAAAACAAGAGGGCTGAAGCCTAAATCCTCGGGGATATCCTCTTCTGTGAAAACGTTATCTGTATTAAGCTTGTAATAAACAAGGTGGTGAGTAGCTTTGTGAAGTGCTTCGGTTGCAGCATCAACTGTTGCTTGCTGATCTGCAGTAAGGTTTTTAGGAAGATTTTTGTTAATGCTTTGAATCTCTTCCATAAATGCACTATAGCTTTCGTCGGTATATGTAGAATTATTCTTCATATTGATTAATTCTTCATATGCTTCGTTGAACTCACTGTAGTCTGCACAGCCTTCCTGAACACTTGTAATTGCATTAAGGTAAGCGTCTACTTCTTCCTGAGTATAATATTCAACACCTCTGATAAGGTTAACAGGAACGGCGTCAACCGCAGCCTGAAGTGCTGAGATATAGTTGTCACTGTAACTACCGGGATTTGCAATAGTTGCATTGGCTTCTGCTACCGCCTTTACAAGAGGACGGGCATCGGTAATGTTGATTGTAGTTACAAACGCTGTCTGAGTGAAGTTATCCCTTAAATAGCCCAAAATATTTTGTTGCCAGTTAAGGTAAATTTTCTGATTGAACGTAAATGTATGAGCACCTGTTTCGCTTGCTGACAAGCCGCGGAAGGTAGGTGAATTTTCGATATAGTAAGTTTTATCCTTCTGGAAACCTGCATAGTTACCGTCAATTGTATGAGTATCTCTTGAAATAACCTCTGTTGTGGGGTTTAATGAACCATCTGCAAGAACTTCTTCCCAGCAAGTGAAAATTAACGCATTAGATAAGCTGCCATCAATAGCTTTTGCAGATAATGATGATACTGTATCAACTGCTGCATCGGTAAATCTTGAAGCAAATGTGCTTGAAGAGTCAATTACAGAATAGAACATTCTTCTTGAATCTTTGCTTTCAAGATTTCTTCTGTCTGCAATCCAATTCTGTGTATAAGAAAGAATCTGATCGTCTTTTATCTGAATAAGATTAAATTCATTCTGAATGGTAAATTTGATATCATGTATTGTTTCTGTATAAGTACCGCCTGAAGCATCACCCTTTGTAACAAGAAGGTTATATGCATCTCTGAGTGCCTGAGTAGCCTCATCAACAACACTCTGCTTTGTATAGTCAAGGTTTTTGGGAAGATTGTTGTTTATTCTATTGATTTCTGTTTTGAAATCCGCAAAACTGTCATCAGTAAAACCGCCGATAGCATTTGTTATACTGTTAAGATTTTCGTATGTTCTGTTAAACTCTGTGTAGTCAGCTGAGTTTAAGCTAACGTCTTTGAGCATCTTTGTATATTTATCAATATCGCTCTGGCTGTAAACTTCTGATAAATCCTTAAGATCCTCGGGGATTGTGTTAAGAGTAGCCTTAACTGATGAAAGGTAAGCCTGTGTATACTTATCGGGATTTGCAAGAACAGCCTCTGCCTCTGCTAATTCCTTAATAAATTCACGGGCATCAAGAATGCGGATAGAGGTTTTAAGGCGAAGCTCAAATGCTGCTGAAGCATCACTTGTAGACCAATTCCATTTATAAGCCTCGTAGTAGCCTGTGTTTACTTCACCTTTTTCGGAAGCAGAAAGACCTTTGATTACGTATGTATCAGACCAGCTGTAGTTTTTACAACCGGAAAGGTCAACAACTGAACCTTGAAGCTGAACGTTTGTCGGCTCAGTTTTTCCCTGAAAATCATTTGTAGCGTTATTGTTGATTGGAGCCCAAGTATGAGTAGGAACGTAGTATGTATTAAGGAAATCTGCTGTAGTATTGGTTGTAATAGCAGGTACTTCCATAAGGTCTGTACCCTGAGCTGAACCGTCAGCATTTGTTGTTGTAGCGTTAGAACCGCCTGTATAATGCTCTACGCCAACAAAATTAAACGTTCTGCCTGAAACAGGAACGTCATTTCTCTGCTGTAAGCCTAAAATCTGAGTGTAAGTAAAATACTCGTCATTCATAGTTTGATAGAACGTGTATTTTGTATTCTCAACGTCAATATTGAGCTTATACAAGTCATCATAACTGAACACACCGTCTGCTGAAACGGGATGTGTAGGATTGTCAATTGTTCCTGTTTCGCCTGCTGCATATGTAACTGTATCTGCCGCTGCTGTATAAACAACGGGAAGACTAGCGAAAACAACAAGAACAGAAAGAACAATTGATAAAAACTTTCTTGTTTTTTTCATAAAATCACCTTTCCGATATACCGTCAATCCAAATTTAAGATATACCTATACATATTTAACTACGAATAGGAGTATACCATTTGCATTTTTATAAGTCAAGATGCACAAAATTTTTCGTGATTTATTAACAATATATTCAAATTTCCTCAACATTGTTGTTAAAATTCACAACAAAGTCATTTTTTCATTGTTTATTTACACAAAGAAACAATAGGGCGATTTGTATATTTATTCGCTGTTTTTTGCATACTTATTCCCCGAATCAGCATTTATTCATCACTTTTTCTAAATTGTGACGAATTTTCTTTGCTGATATGAATGATACATACATTTAGCCTCTTGTAAAGTACTGTTTTTATGTAGTGATATTCTGTGCTAAACGCACAGAGTAATATTTCCCTTTCGGGAAGTGATATTGAAATCTTGCGATTTCAGTGATATTTTATTCGCAAAAAACTGCAAAAAGGCAATATCACTTGAACGAAGTTCAATTATCACTGCGAAATAATATCATTCGCTGCAAGGCAAATAAAACTGCCCAAGTGTCCTTTAGAACACTTGGGCAAGCAAGAGGATTTTTTAAACGTCTTTTCTATCTCTATAATATTGTGTATGTGTTTTCGGGTGGGGATTGTTATACCAGATTTCCTTTGCAACGGGTGCCCAGGCTTTACTGAAATCGTCACATTTTGAGCAAAGCTCCTCTACTGTTTCCTGAGAGATAAAATCAGTGCTTTTTGCATTTGTTTCTTTGATGATTTTTCTCAAAATATCAGGGTTCTCAAGCATGGGGCAAGGCATAAGATGGTTATCGTTAAAGGGCTGACCCTTTCTGTAAGCCATAAACAAGGGCTTTTGAAGTGCCTCTAAAAGCGTATCAGTTCTGATATTTGAATCAGAATAATGAATAAACACGCAAGGCTCCATATCGCCATTTGAGTTTACGTGGAAATAGTTTCTGCCGCCGGCAATACAACCGCCTACGTACTCACCGTCATCCTGAAAATCCATAACGAACAAGGGCTTACCCGACTTTCCGTTACGCATTTTCTTAAGCCAGAAATACATAAACTTTCTCTGCGACGGGGTGGGAATCAGCTCTTTATCAGCATTTTTACCAACAGGCATAAAATTGAAATAGAATGCATACTTTACGCCCGAGGCTATCATTTTATCAAGAAATTCGTCACTTGTAACGTCGTTAACATTTTTACTTGTATAGCAAACGGAAATACCGAAAAGGATTTTTTCTTTTTTAAGAAGCTCCATAGCCTTAACGGTAGTTTCGTAAGCGCCCTGACCTCTACGGTCATCGTTTGAGCATTCGTCGCCCTCAATTGAAAGAGCAAGGGTTATATTACCGCATCTTTTGATATCGTCGCAAAGTCCTTTGTCAATAAGCGTTGCATTTGTATAAATAAGAAAAGTACATTCAGGGTTTTCAGATGCTAACTGTATAACGTCTTTCTTTCTTATAAGCGGCTCACCGCCCGTAAGCATATAGAAATGCGTTCCCATTTCTTTGCCTTGAGTTACAATGCTTCTCATTTCATCAAGAGAAAGCTGAAGACTGTGACCGTATTCCGCCGCCCAACAGCCTTTACAATGAAGGTTACAAGCAGAGGTAGGGTCAAAAAGTATAATAAAAGGTATATTACAGTTATATTTATCTCGGTTTGCTCTGACGGCTTTCGTTCCGAAATAGCCTGCATGAATACCTAACGAAATAAGAAGAGATTTTACAAGATCGCGGTCAACGTCATTAAGAATGTTTTTAGTCAACTGCATATAAACGCTTTCATCATCGCCAATAGCATTTCTCATTTTTTCAAAATTTTTCTGCGGATACATTTTGAAATATTTTTCAGCAACGTTTAAAATCTTTAAAAGATTTTCTTCCGGTGCTTTATCAATATATTTCAATATTTTTGAAAGAGCCTTATCAGCAGCAAAATGAACTACTGCGTGTTCCGTAACAATACCTCCCTTCGAAATATTATAACCAAATTATGATATCACAAGAAATGCGATTTGTAAACCGTTCGATGTTTTTTATTTTAAAATTATTGACACAATCTTCCGCGTTTAT
>JAZNSD010000045.1:0-46100 GCA_045591055.1 Acutalibacteraceae bacterium
CATTTTTACAACAATGAAAGAATCCAATTAAAAACAAAACTGACTCCGCATGAAAAACGAAGTCAGTATGTCGCTTAAAATTTAATATTTTCTACCACCGGGGGGTGTTTTTGTACTGTCCGCACAAATTGGAGCAGTCCAAACTTCCGAGGCATTTTTGCAAAGAATAAAAATTTATCTCTTGGAGAACTGAGGTGCACGACGAGCGCCTTTGAGACCGTATTTCTTTCTTTCCTTCATTCTGGGGTCTCTTGTTAAGAAACCTGCCTTCTTGAGGAGAGGACGAAGATTTTCGTCATGCTGAAGAAGAGCTCTGGAAAGACCGTGACGGATAGCACCGGCCTGGCCTGTAACACCGCCGCCCTGTACTTTACAGATAACATCGAACTTTTCGGATGTTTCTGTGAGAACGAGAGGCTGACGAACGATAAGCTTAAGAGTTTCAAGACCGAAATAGTTGTCTATATCTCTGTCGTTGATGATGATTTTGCCTGTGCCGGGATATACACGAACACGAGCGATTGATTTCTTTCTTCTACCTGTGCCGTAGAAATAAGGATTTCCTTCGTACATTATTTATTGCCTCCCTTTCTTAGAATTCTCTGTTAGCGGGCTTCTGAGCAGCGTGGGGATGCTCTGCGCCTGCATATACGTGTAAACGGTTCATAGCAGCTCTGCCGATGGAGTTTGAAGCGAGCATTCCCTTAACAGCCTTTTCTACTACGAAGCAGGGCTTTGTTTTCATAAGGGTGCTGTACTTAACAGACTTCATGTTGCCGATATAACCTGTGTGATGATAGTACATCTTCTGATCGAGTTTCTTACCTGTAAGAACAACCTTGGATGCGTTAATGATGATAACGTTATCGCCGCAATCAACATGAGGAGTGAATGTTACCTTATGCTTACCGCGAAGAAGAACAGCAGCTTCAACAGCGAGCTCGCCGAGAGTTCTGCCTTCTGCATCAAGAACGTACCAATCACGTGTAACTTCCTGGGGTTTAGCCATATAAGTTGACATAATTGAACCTCCTGTAAATATTTTTTCTTAAATTCAACAGTGGTAATATTACCACAAGAAAAAAGATAAGTCAACACCTTTTTAAATAAAATTAAATTAACACGGCAAAAGCTCCGTTTTTCTCCGTTTTTCTGCGTTTTTAATATGTTTTGCTCAATGATGATTTTTTAAATTCACAGAACAAATCAAGGCGAAGCCTTGTATATCATCCGCAGCTTGTCTGCGGTATATCATCAATGCAAAGCATTGCATCTCATCAAGCCGCAGTTAATACAGCCTACGGCTGATGATATGCACCTACGGCGATGATATACACCTACGGCGATGATATACACGCTGGCGCGTGATGATATACCAAGCCTGCGGCTTGGATAAAAAAAGAAGTAACTTTTGGTAGACAAAAGTTACTTCCTTTTTTGGTGACCCGGACGAGAATCGAACTCGTGTTACCGCCGTGAAAGGGCGGTGTCTTGACCGCTTGACCACCGGGCCGTTTTTGGTAGCGGGAGTAGGATTTGAACCAACGACACTTCGGGTATGAACCGAATGCTCTAGCCAACTGAGCTATCCCGCCATCTACTTTCCCGCCGACTTAGTATTGGTCGGGCAACGAATGCTATTATAGGGGATAAAAACCGATTTGTCAACACTTTTTTTAAATTTTTTTATTTTTTTTCAAAAATGTTTTTTCTGCAGCTTTTACATCCTCTGCGATCTGCATTTTCAAAGTATCGGCATCGGGGAATTTTTTTTCGGGACGTATAAAGCTGTGAAGATGCACCTCTACAGTTCTGCCGTACAGATCACCGCTATAGCCTATTATATAGGTTTCACTTCTGAAGCTTCCGCCGTCGAAGGTGGGGCGGGAGCCTATATTGGTGACACCCGTGTATTTTCTGCCGTCAAAAAATACCTCAGAGGCGTATACTCCGAAACGGGGCACCGTAAGCCCCTCGGGAAGATACTGATTTATTGTAGGAGCGCCGAGAAGCCTGCCTCTTCTGTCACCGGTAAATATTTCCGAAGAAAACATAAAGGGATAGCCGAGCATTCTGTTAGCTTTTTCAATATCACCTTCTGCCACGGCATTCCTTATTTTTGTTGAGCTGACTTCCTCTTCATTCAGAGAAAACGGCGGACACACCGTAAGCTCAAGATTATACTTTTCAGCTAACTCACCGAGCACGCCGGCATCACCTGAAGAATTTTTTCCGAAGCTGTAATTATATCCGCAGATGAGAGCACCTGCATGGAGCTTTTTTATAAGAATATCCCTTACAAATTCCTCAGGGGACATATCCTTTATATTATTAAAACATATATATACAGGCTCAACGCCTTTGCTTTTCAGAAGTTCATCTCTCTTTTCATTCTGAAGAAGCTGCGGCACCTTTTTGCCTGTGATAACCTCTGAGGGATGCTTATCAAAAAGAAGAACAGCAGGAATGAGGCCGTCGGATGCGTATCCGACAGCTTTATTTATAACGGACATATGCGCAAGATGCAGTCCGTCAAAATATCCCAATGCAATTGCATATTTTCTGCTGTTATTACTGTTCATTACCCATAACCCTTTTTACAATAAGAGTAGACATATCCTCTTCTTTTATTTCACCCAGACCTAAAAATCTTCCGTCGGGAGAATATACTCTGTATAAAGATACTGTTATTTCCGTGCGAAGACGGTCGGAGGATAATTCACCGCCGTTAAGAAATCTTTTAGCCTGATTTTCGCTTACCTTAACAAAGGGATAGCACATAAAGGGAAAATCCGTGCCGAGCACTGCGCTCTCCCCTTCTTTTTCTATCTCTTCAATAGTTTTTGCCGCACTTTTGTCAAAACCGTTGGCAAGAGTTCTGTCAAGAGAGGTCATAACTGCGCCAAAGCCTGTTTTTTCCCCGATATCCGATATAAGAGAGCGAATGTATGTACCCTTCGTGCAAAGCACATCTATTTCAAATTCACCTTCATTTTCATATTCCGTAAGCTCAAGTCTTTTTATGGTCACGGCTCTTTTTTCACGCTCGACCTCTATGCCCTTTCTTGCAAGCTCATAGAGCCTTACGCCGTCCTTTGAAATAGCAGAATACATGGGGGGAAGCTGCATAATATCTCCCCTGAAGCAGGAAAGCACTTCCTCCACCTGCTGTCTTGAGATATCGGCTTTTTTTGTACTTAATACCGTACCTGTGATATCAAGTGTATCCGTTACCGTGCCGAATCGGAAGCGTGCTCTGTAGCCCTTATCTGTATGAGGGATAAAATCTATAAAGCGTGTAGCCTTTCCCAATGCCACCGGCAGCACACCTGTTGCCATGGGATCAAGTGTTCCCGTGTGACCTGTTTTCTTTTCATTATATATACGTCTGAGCATGGCAGCAGCTCTGAATGAAGTAACGCCCTCACCCTTGTCAAGTATCACAAAACCGTTCATACTTCTTCAAGTGCCTCCGCCACTGCCTTAAGAATAAGATTCACAACCTCAGTTCTGCTGCCCGAAATTTCACAGCCCGCAGCAAGGCGGTGTCCGCCTCCTCCGAAAACTGCACATATTTCGGCTGCGCTGACAGGATCATTTGTGCGCACGGAAATCTTATAGCTGCCGTCTTTTTTCTCTTTTATTACCACACCTGCAAGAACTCCCTCGATCTGGCGGGGAAGAGCAGCAATGCTGTGGGTATCGGCTTCTGTGGTACCTGTGCTCTGATACATAGCCTGGGTTATAACTATAACGGCGCATTTTCCGTCAAGGTATGTTCTGAGATTATTCATACACATGGTTTCAAAGCGCACGTATTCCTTTGTTTTTGTTTCAAAAACATCACGATTTATTCTGCCGTTTTGGGCACCCTTTTCTACAAGCGCGGCTGCAACGGCGAGTGTGTGCGAAGAAGTATTCGGATATCTGAAGCAGCCCGTATCCGTTGCAATTCCGAGATACAGTGCATTTGCAGTTCTGCTGCTTATCTCCCTGCCGGCGCCTGTGAGCATATCAAAAATTACCTCACAGGCGGCAGATGCCCCTGAGTCCAGAAGAAGATTTTCGGCAAAGGGTCTGTTCATTTCGTGATGGTCGATCGAGAGAAATACCCTATCACCGTATAAGGAAAGGGTTTCCTCGGTAAGAAGCTTCTTATCAGCCACATCAACGCTCACAACAATATCCTCATTGAATTCGCAAAAGGCATCCTCACACACAGGAAAGGAAAGCGCAGGGGAAACAGTATCAATAATACATCTTACATTCTTGCCTGCTTCCTTAAGGGCAGAATAAAGCGCAAACATACTACCCACCGCATCCCCATCGGGGTTGCGGTGAGTGAGTATGAGAATATTATCCTTGCTGTTAAGAAGATCGAATGCTTCCTTATGTGTTACATTCATTCTTCCTCGTCCTTCCTTTTTTTGCTGTTAAGTGCTCTGAACATCTCAATTCCCTTTTCGATCGAGTCATCGGGAATAAAGCGCAGATCGGGAGTTTTTCTGAGAGAAAGCCTCAGTCCCACTTCTTTTCTGATGTAGCCCTTGGCATTTCCGTTAAGAGCCTTGCAGGCTTCTTTTGCTTCTTCAATGCCTCCCAGTGAGCTTACATATACTTTTGCAAAGGAAAGATCGTGAGCTACTTCAACTCTTACAACCGTGAGCATAACAGAAGTAACTCTGGGGTCCTTAAGCTCTCTTACAAGAGCCGTAATTTCTCTTTTTATATCTTCGGCAGTACGATCGGAACGATAGCCCATTTATTGCAGTACTCCTTTAATGATTAATTTTTGCTGAAACAGAAAACCCTTTTATCAGTCTCTGTATTCCTCTACAAGATAAGCCTCAAGGATATCGCCTTCCTTGATATCATTATACTTATCAAGACCGATACCGCATTCGTAGCCTGACATAACCTCTTTAGCATCATCCTTTTCTCGCTTAAGAGAAGCTATGGAGTCTTCTGCAATAACAATACCGTCACGTACAACTCTTATCTTTGCATTTCTTGAAACCTTACCGTTGAGGATATAAGAGCCCGCAATTGTACCTGCAGATGACAGCTTGAATACACGTCTTACCTCTGCACGGCCGAGCTCAACATCTCTGAATTTGGGAGCAAGCATACCCTTGATAGCAGCCTGAACATCTTCAATGCAGTCATAAATGATTGAATACATACGCATTTCAACGTGGTCTCTTTCTGCGTGTGCCGTTGCTGTGGGGTCGGGACGCACATGGAAGCCCACGATGATCGCATTTGAAGCATTTGCAAGCATAACGTCAGATTCAACGATAGCACCGACGCCGCCGTGGATAACCTTAACTCTTACCTCGTCGTTTGAAAGCTTTTCAAGATTCTGCTTGAGTGCTTCAACAGAGCCCTGAACGTCAGCCTTTACAATGATATTAAGATCCTTGAGCTCACCTGCTTCAAGAGTTGAGAAGAGTGTATCAAGAGTAACCTTCTTATAAGCATTGAACTGCTCATCCTTGATCTTCTGCTTTCTCTGCTCAACAAGCTCACGTGCAAGCTTTTCGTCTGAAACAGCATCAAACATATCGCCTGCGCCGGGAACCTCTGCAAGACCCATGACCTCAACGGGAACAGAAGGACCTGCTTCCTTGACACGTCTGCCCTTATAGTCAGTCATAACACGGATACGTCCTACTGAAGTACCTGCAACAACGATATCGCCGTTTCTGAGAGTACCGTTCTGAACAAGAAGCGTGGCAACAGGGCCCTTACCCTTGTCAAGACGGGCTTCGATAACAACGCCCTTTGCAGCACGGTTGGGATTAGCCTTGAGCTCCTTCATTTCAGCAATAAGAAGTATTGACTCAAGAAGCTTATCTATATTCATATGTGTTTTTGCACTTACGGGAACACAGATGGTTTCACCGCCCCATTCTTCGGGAACAAGGCCGTATTCCGTAAGCTGCTGAAGCACCTTGTCAGGCTGTGCAGCAGGCTTATCCATCTTGTTTATGGCAACAATAATGCCCACATCTGCAGCCTTTGCATGGTTGATAGCTTCAATTGTCTGAGGCATAATACCGTCGTCAGCTGCAACAACAAGCACTGCAATATCTGTAGCCTTGGCACCGCGGGCACGCATTTCGGTGAAAGCAGCATGACCGGGAGTATCGAGGAATGTGATGTCATTTCCGTCAAGATTTACTCTGTAAGCACCGATGTGCTGAGTGATACCGCCTGATTCGGTGGAGGTAACGGATGTGTTTCTGATAGCATCAAGAATAGATGTTTTACCGTGGTCAACGTGACCCATAACAACTACAACGGGGCTTCTGGGCTCAAGAAGGCTGTCGTCGTCCTCGGAGGCGTCAATGATTCTGTCTTCAATGGTAACAACAACTTCCTTTTCAACCTTTGCACCAAGCTCAGTTGCAACGATTTCGGCAGTATCAAAGTCAATAGTTTCGTTAATACCTGCCATAACACCGTACATAAACAGCTTCTTTATAACCTCGGAGGCTGTGAGCTTAAGCTGAGAAGCAAGCTCGCCTACAGTGATTTCTTCGCCGATGGTAACAACGATTGAACGCTTTGAACGCTCTTCTGCAATTCTCTTGAGTCTCTCCTGCTCTGTTTCCTTACGGTGAGCGCGTGTGCCCTGCTTTTTATTATACTGCTGGCTCTTCTGCTTGATCTTCTGCTTACGTGTATCCGTATCTCTTTCATTTACGGAATTGGAGGAAAGACGGTCATACTTTTCATTGTATTTATCAAGGTCAACCTCTTCTGCACGGGTGTTGATCGTTTTCTTCTCACCCTTGGTTCTTGCCTGAACAAAAGTGCTGTCTTTATCCTTGTTTTCCTTCTTCTTGAAGGGACCGTTATTCTGAGCGGGAGCATTTTTCCTGTCTGCCTTATCATTCTTTGCACCCTGCTCGTTTTTGCCCTGAGGCTTATCCTTTTTGGGAGCAGCCTTTTCCTTTTTGTCGGAAGCTGCTTTTTCTGTCTTTTCAGCTTTTTCTGTCTTTTCAGCCTTTTCTTCTTTTACGCTCTTTTCTTCAACCTGAGGCTTTTCCTCAGGCTTCTTTGCTGCAAAAAAGCTGTCAAAATTCTCAACGGAATACTGTGTGGTAAATCTGTCAAAAACAATATCCAGTTCGTCGGAAGTAAGAGAAGTCTGTGACTTCTTGGGTGTTTCGTCAAACTGCTTGAGAAGATCTATAACAGCATTACTCTTCATATCAAAGTCTTTTGCAAGCTCGTGAACTTTATACTTAACTACCATATTCTGAGCCCTCCTCTGAAAGTGTTTTATCAATTGCTTTTACGAAGCCGTCATCCTCAATTGCAAATATGCAGCTGTTTTTTCCCGTGGCAAAACCTGCGTCCTTCATAGTACAGGAAAGATTTATGATTCTGCCACCGAATCCTGCGGCTTCCAGTTCTCTTATATGTCTTTTTGAAGCATCGCTTGTAACAAGCACCAGCTTTGCTCTGCCGTTTCTCACACTGAGCATCACGGCATCGTGTCCGACTAAAAGTCTGCCTGCCCTTCTGGCAAGTCCCATAACCGAGAGAGTTTTATTCATCAGGCATTTCCCCTTCAAGTCTTTCATAAACCTCTGCGGGGATAGAGCATTCGAATGCCCTTTCAAGTCTTTTTGCCTTTATGGCTGCAGCAAGACATTTCTTGCTGCGGCACACATAAGCACCTCTGCCTGACTTTTTGCCCGTAAGGTCCATGCTGATCTCACCCTCGGGGCTTTTTACAACACGCACAAGCTCTTTTTTAGGCTTCATTTCGTTGCAGCCGGTGCACTTGCGCATGGGGATTTTTTTCTGTTGCATCCTTTTCAACTCCTTACAGCTGAATCATGGGCTGATAGTCGCCGTAAAGGGGCTTGATGTCAATCTTCCATCCTGTGAGTCTTGCAGCAAGACGTGCATTCTGACCCTTATTACCGATAGCAAGTGAAAGCTGTGCCTCGGGAACGGTTACTCTGCAGCTTCTCATTTCTTCATCAACGATCTCAACACTTACTATTTCAGCGGGAGCAAGTGCAGCACCGATATATGCCTTGGGATCCTCGCTGTATTTTACGATATCGATTTTTTCTCCGCCTAAAAGCTCAATGATCTTGTTTACACGTGCACCCTTGGGACCGATGCATGAGCCTATAGCATCAACATTTTCATCCTTGCTGTAAACTGCAATCTTTGTTCTTGAACCTGCTTCTCTTGAAACTGACTTGATTTCTACATTACCGTCGTAGATTTCGGGAACCTCCTGTTCAAAGAGTCTCTTTACAAGACCTGTATGAACACGGGAAACCATGATTTTGGGACCCTTTTCGGTGTCTCTTACATCAACGATGTAAAGCTTGATAAGATCGCCTGTAGCGAGCTTTTCACCGGGGATCTGCTCTTTTCTGGGGAGAAGAGTTTCGCTCTTTGCGATTGAAACGGTAGCATCGCCTGTGGTTGCATCCACATTCACCACCTTAGCGGTAACGATTTCTCTGTTCTTGCTCTGGAATTCCTTAAGCACCTGCTCGTGCTCGATTTCTCTTACGCCCTGACGTACTGTGTGCTTAACTGTCTGAGCAGCAATTCTGCCTAAGCTTTCTAATTTAAGAGGAACTACAACATCATCCTCAAATACTGCACCGGGCTTATACTGCTGAGCATCCTCAATTGAGATTTCGGTTGCGGGATCAAAAACCTCTTCAACTGCCATTTTGTGCATATAGATCTTAAGCTCGTATGTCTTGGGGTCGATTTCGCAGAAGATACCGTCTTTCACACCGAATTCTTTTCTTGCTGCAACTGCAACCGCATTGCATATCTTTTCACAAAGCTGATCTTCCGCAATACCCTTTTCCTTCTGGAAGAGTGCTACTGCTTCCTTAAACTCCTTGTTTGTCTTTGCCTTAGCCATTTTTTTATAATCATCCTTTCCGTAAGCTGTTATTCAATATCAGAAATCGCCGTCAAAATCGTCAAGCTTTATGCTTGATGCATCTTTTTTATCAAATGTATATTCTGTCCCGTCACCGAGAATACAGGTGACCTTACCCTCATCATATGCCTTAAGCACTGCCTTGTGCAGCTTCACACCGTTCACCGCACTTCTGAATTTTACCGTTATATCGGCACCCATATATGAAGCGAAATGGAAATCACGTACCAGCTCACGCTCAATACCGGGTGAGGATATCTGCAGATTATAGCTCTGCTCAATAGGATCAGCTTCATCGAGAGGCACATCAAGTGCATCGTTCATTGCAACGCAGTCGTCAATACCTATGCCGTCTTCCTTATCAATAATAACCCTGAGATACCAGTTTGCGCCTTCCTTCTGGAATTTCACATCCCAGAGGATGAGACCCAGCTCTTCAGCAAGAGGCTCTGCTATCTCCCATACGGCAGAAACAACATTTCCGCCTTTTTTCTTTTCGGGCATTGTTATCCTCCCTTTCACATCAACTAAAAACCGAGCGGAGTGTTCTCCGCCCGGTCTTTTGCAAACTTTAACAATGACATATTATCATATGTCACAGAAAAAATCAAGAGTTTTTATAAATTTTATACAAGAAACTTTTCCTCTGAGAAAATCCGCCGGGAACACTTTCAATAATCCCGTCTCCGGAAGCCGTTTCAGGGAAACCGGCTTTAATAAAAGGTACAAACCGCCTGAGCCTCATATCAGCCTCTTTTATATCTTCGGCTGTAAAACGGCAATTCTTTTTTGCCTCTTCATACGGCATCAGAAACGGATTCCGCCGGCACACATCTTCAAGCCTTTATATCCTTTCAGGAATCAAAGAACCCCCTGTTTAGTTATAATAGTTATACAATTATATATCTACATCTGCAAATTGCCGTTCAGAGAAAAAACAAGCATCAACATCGAAAAACTTTGCTGAAACACGAAGTTTTATCGGTACAGAAGTAAAAACTATTGACTTTCAACCACTTTTTCGGTATAAAAACGCTGCAGAAAAAAGGTTTTGTAAAAATGTAATTTTATAAATATCAAAAAAAACTATTGACAATCCGTTTTTTTATGTGTATAATAAACACCGTTGTAAATGGCCCGGTAGTTCAGTTGGTTAGAACGCTAGCCTGTCACGCTAGAGGTCGACGGTTCGAGCCCGTTCCGGGTCGCCATTTTGTTAAGTAATAAGTGAGAGTGAAAAGTGAATAAGTAACTCTTGCTTTTTATTATATCTTAATATGCTGATATAGCTCAGTAGGTAGAGTGCATCCTTGGTAAGGATGAGGTCACCGGTTCAAATCCGGTTATCAGCTCCAAAAATCGACAAGTTTCAACTTGTCGATTTTTCATTTATGCCCGCAGGACATAACTTCGTTATGAGCAAAGCGAGTACTTCTTTTGACAGCTTGCTGTCAACTTCATTGCCCGGGAAGCGGACACAAACGAAGATACAAGCAACAAGCCGATTTTCAGTATATCTTTTTACCCCGGGATAAAAGCCGCAGATACAAATTATACTTGTTTATTTACGCCCCGACAAAAACTGATTGAACATAGCTGAATCTGATATCAATCAGATTCTTAATTTAAAACACATATAATACACTAAACTACCGCTCCCCGGTGGATTTCCGGGGAGCGGTTATTCTGTTACTTAATTATAGATTATTTAGCAAAGGAAAACACAGAAACCATTTTGTGAATAGCTGTGAGGAACTGATCAATTACCTTGTAGAACATATATTCGAATGTGCTGAGAGCGCCGTCGCATTCGGGAATCTTTGAGCCCTCTGCAAGTGCGAAATCATACATACGAAGAGCCTCGTAGCTGTAGGTTGAAAGATCATTTTCATCAAGAGTGATAAGACCTACACCTCTGTTGATATCGTTTGAGTAGGAATTGCAGCCTACTGTAGGAACAGTTGTGATATCAATGCCTTCATATGTTGTTGTAAAATCGTTTACGTGGTCATGACCATAGAATGTGCCCATAACGTCGCCGGTTTCGATCCATGCTGCCATCTGACCGCCGTTGATGTGAGAAGGACAGGGAGGCTCAAAAATGAAGCCTGTGTATGCACCGAAGTTGGGAACGGGAAGATAATTCTTATTATTATAATTGAAATCATCAATACCGAAGGGGATTTCCATCATACCTACTGCATCATAAACCTCGGGAACGATAATATGCTGGAAGCTTAATGCAGGAACGACCTCGCCGCCGTTAAGAGCCTTGAGTGTGTTTGCTGTATCCTTATACCAGTTGATCTGATCTTCTCTTACATAGTCATATCCGCCTGCTTCTGCTGTGGATGTGCCTGAATCAATGAACCAGAGATTGAATGCGATATCAAGACCCTTGGAGGAAAGAATGGGGAGATTGTGATTTCCGCAGCCGTAAAGAGAGGGAACTGCATCATATGCAAGGCATCCGGGATACTTCTGATATTCTCTGAGAAGAACCTCATTTGTAACACCCTGCTCCTGGTCGTGGTTACCGAAAACAAGAGTAAAGGGAATGTCTCTTTCAACACAGGGAGCAACAATAGCCTCAATAGCCTTTGCCTGGTTATCATAACCGCCTGCAACAGTGTTGTCACCCATATAGATAACAAGGTCGGGGTTGTGAGCATCAAGTGCTTCTCTCATAAGCTGAGCTGTTGTTTCTTCAAGAGTTTCATCATCCTGGCTGTCGGCAAACATCATAATGGTAAACTTGCCGTCTTCATTGAATCTGAGAACTGAGTTGCCGAAAATGTCAGCAGCAACAGCAGAAACCATCAATGAAGCTGCCATCATTACTGCAAGTGCAACAGCGAAAACTTTTTTCATTAATTTCATAACAAAAAAACACCTTTCCTATAAATTACAAAGGTATAATAACACAAGAATTAATGTTTTTCAAGAAAAAATATAAAAACCGAACAAAACATCCGATATTGTGCAAAGAGTTTTGTAAACAGTTTTTAAATAAACTGTAAATTACCGACAACATGTCGGTTTGTTGTCGGTAATAAAATAATCCTGCTGTTTTATGTGTGTTGACAGCACATTCCTTTTCAGATAAAATGGGGATGCTTTATAACAAAAAAATGTAACAATTACGGAGGAAGATTAAAAAAATGGTTAAATTACCCCAATTCACAATGGATGAGATTCTGCCCGATTACGGCAATATGAACCTCTATGAGTTCCTTCTTGCCTGCATAGCTCCCCATAAAGAAGATTATCCTATGTTCCAGTTCAAGCTTACCAATCATATGAGAAGTGAATTCTTTGAAGATGTGGAAGCTATGGCTGTATATTTCAAGGAAGAACTCGGAATGAAGGCAGGAGATGCTTATTCTCTTTTCATTCCCAACTCAATCGAAGAGGTTGTCTTCCTCTATGCACTTAATAAAATAGGCTGTATTGCAAACCTTATTCATCCTCTTTTCCCGCCCGAGGCAATGAAAAACTCCGTAACATATACAAAATCCAAGGGTGTACTTCTTTATGAAATGTTCCTTCATCAGCACGCAGGTGTGCTCAAGGAAATGGAAGGCCTCGACATTATCATAACAAGCCCCGTTTTATATGCAGCTCCCGTCGAAAAGAAATACTATATCCGTCCCGACGAAAAGTTTATGGCTATTGCAGCAGCTCACGGCCTTAACGTAAAATTCTACGGCGATATTCTTAAGAAATATAAGGGACAGAAAACAGAAGGTCTTTACAGAAGCGGTGATATGACTGCTGTTTATATGAACGGCGGCGGCACCACAGGTGTAAGCAGATACATAATGCTTTCCTCCACAGCTCTCAACGCCGTTACAAAGAATGCTCTCGGCGCTGCAACTCCTTCCGACCACAAGGCAGGCTACTATTGTAAGATTCTTGCACTTCCCTTCTTCCACGCATACGGACTCTGCGGCGGTCTTCTTACAACTCTTGTATCAGGCTGGCAGGCAGTTCCAATGGCAAGATTTGAAGCTGATGAATATATCTCTTATCTCAAGGCAAACAAGTGTTATGAGATTATCGGTGTTCCCAATATGTACCGTAAGCTTCTTGATCATCCCGATTTTGAAGGCGAGCATCTTTCACATCTGCGCTATGCATTCGCAGGCGGCGACTATGTTCCCGTTGATTTCCTCAAGAGATTCAATGATATAATGGCAAAATGGGGAGCAGAAGCAACTCTTATGCCCGGCTACGGCCTTACTGAGTGCGGTGCTGTTGACTGTATCAATATGCCCTGGCTCACAAAGCCCGGCACAGTAGGCAGAGACCTCAAAACAACAAAAGCAAAGATTTTCGATGAAGAGCAGAACGAGCTCCCCCTCGGCACAATTGGCGAAATCGCTTTCACAGGTAACACTCTTATGAAGGGTTATCTTATGCCCGACGGCAGACTCGGCGAAGGTCTTTACACCGACAAAAACGGCAAGCAGTGGGTTCTCACAGGCGACCTCGGAAAAATGGATGAGGACGGCTATATCACATTTGCAGCCAGAAAGAAAAGAGTTATCATCATTTCAGGCTACAATGTATTCCCCGCAGATATCGAAAACCTTCTTGAGCCCCTCCCCTTCCTCACAGAATGCTGTGCAGTTCAGGGCTATGATGATGACAAGAAGCCTATCGTTCGTCTTTACATCGTTCTTTCTCCCGAAGCAGATGCTTCTAAGCTGGAGGAATACAAGAAGACAATCACGGATATGTGCGCAACCCTCAGCACATTCTCAATTCCCAGAGATATAAGAGTTATCGATGCTCTTCCCAGAACAAGACTTGAAAAGGTTGACTTCTTAAAGCTCACAGAGCAGAGAACAGAGGATTCAAAAACCTGATCCGGTTAAGGCAAATAATAACAAGCGGTGCTTTTGCAGATTCTGTATAAAGCACCGTTTTTATTTTTATTCAGCCGCAAATTGACAAAATCCACACAGGCGGCACATCAAGTGCCGACATATTTATAAAAAATATCTATTGCAAACAACATATAAATTTAATATAATATAATACCGTAAAATCATTAAAAAACTTTGTGGGGTGCTTTTATGCTTAAAGTAGTAAAGTTCGGCGGTTCATCCCTTGCCGACGCAAATCAGTTCAGAAAAGTTGCTGAAATCATCAAAAGCGATGCAAACAGAAGATATGTTGTTGCCTCTGCTCCCGGAAAAAGAGACACACACGATGTAAAGGTTACCGACCTCCTTCTTCAGTGCTTCAGACTTGTAAGAGATAAGAAAAGCATTGATGAAACATTTGACAAGATCACAGAAAGATACAACGGTATTATAAGAGATCTCGGAATAGATTTTTCTCTTGAAGAAGACCTTAAGGGCATCAAGGTTGCTATTCTTCACCATGCAAGCCGGGACTACATTGCAAGCCGCGGAGAATATCTTAACTCAAAGATTCTTGCAAATTTCCTCGGATTTGAATTCATTGATGCTGAAGAAGGTATTTTCTTTGACGAAAAGGGCATTCTCGATCTTGATAAGACCGACAAGGAGCTCAGCCGTATTCTCTCCTATCACGAATATGCTGTTATTCCCGGCTTCTACGGTGCAACTCCCAGCGGAATGATCAAAACCTTCTCAAGAGGCGGTTCTGATATCACAGGTTCAATTGTTGCACGTGCAGCAAATGCAGACATCTATGAAAACTGGACTGATGTATCCGGTATGCTTATGGCTGACCCCAGATGCATTGAAAATCCCCGTCCCATTCCCGAAATCACATACAGAGAGCTCAGAGAGCTTTCATATATGGGGGCTACTGTTCTCCATGAAGAAGCAGTATTTCCTGTAAGAAAGGCAAGAATTCCGATAAACATCAAAAACACCAACAGACCTGAAGATCCCGGAACGATGATCGTGCACAAGGCTTCAAGCAACAATGTAAAAACCGTTATCACCGGCATTGCAGGCAAAAAGGGAATCACAGCAATCCACGTTGAAAAGGATATGATGAACTCAGAGCTGGGCTTCGGAAGAAAGGTTCTTGAGGTTCTTGAAAATCACGGCGTTTCATTCGAGCATCTTCCCTCAGGTATTGATACCATGAGCGTGCTTGTTTCCAATGATTCCTTAGGCTCACACAAGGGCTCAATCACAGCTGACATTGTAAAAAAGGTAAATCCCGATTCAATCACTCTTGTTGAAGGTCTTTGCCTCATTGCTGTTGTCGGCAGAGGTATGGTAAACACTGAGGGCACAGCAGCAAGAATATTCACAGCTCTTGCAAACGCTCAGGTCAACATAAGAATGATCGACCAGGGCTCAAGTGAAATCAACATCATAATAGCAGTTGATGATAAGGATTATCAGAAAACTCTTCAGGCTATCTATGATGAATTCGTTAAATAAGGTAAGAATATGAATACCGAAGTCAGAATCAAAAAGCTTTCCGATGATGCCGTTGTTCCTACATACGGCTCCCCATACAGTGCAGGTGCCGATCTCTATGCTTGCGAAAAAGAGCCTGTAACAATAGAGCCCGGCAAAACCGTTCTTATTCACACGGGGCTCTCCTTTGAAATTCCCGTGGGCTTTGCAGGTCTTATATATGCAAGAAGCGGTCTTGCAACAAAAAATGGGCTTGCACCCGCAAACAAGGTGGGCGTAATTGATGCGGACTACCGCGGAGAAGTTATGGTTTCCCTGTTCAATCAGTCAGGCATCCCACAGACGGTTGAACCCGGAGAACGACTTGCCCAGATGATAATAACCCCCTTCCTCAAGGCAGATTTCACTGTAAGCGACGAGCTTACCGATACCGTAAGAGGTCAGGGCGGATTCGGTTCCACAGGCACAAAATAAGATTATAGTTTTCACCCCCGGAAGCATTTTCGGGGGTGAACAGCAGTTTTATGACAAAAAAACAAACAGAAACAGGCGATTTCAGATGTCAGAGCCACTCACAAAAAACAAAAACAATACTACGGTAAAAATACTGAGCATTGTGTGTCCGCTTATATATTTTGCCAGCTATATGACACGTAAGAATTATTCAATTATAATGGCGGATATTATTATAAGCGAAGGAATAAGCAATGCCGATGCCTCCCTTGCTGCCACTCTTTCTCTTATATCCTATGGTGCAGGGCAGATCATAAGCGGTATTCTGGGAGATAAATTCAAGCCTCAGAATATCATCACCTGCGGCCTTATTCTCACAACCGCAATGAATCTTCTTATGCCCCTCTCCGGAGATTTCACACTCAGAAGCATCATATGGTTCATAAACGGCTTTGCACAGTCAATGCTATGGCCTCCTCTTGTACGTATTATGGCGGCAACTATGGATCACAGCACCTATAACAAGGTATGTACAAACGTAAACGTAGCAGGCATATCGGGTACTATCCTTTTATATATAACGGCATCCGCTATATGGATAAAATATTTCAACTGGAAATATGTATTCTTCTCATCTGCAGCAGTAAGCGCCGTAATTGCAGTTATATGGGTACTTTCCTTCAGAAAAGCGGCAAAAGGGCAGCATCTTTTCGAAAAGAACAAAAAAGACGGCAGCAAAAAAGAAGCAGAAAATACACTCAGTGCAAAAAAGCTTCTTCTTTCAGGCTTTGTTTTTATTGCATTGGCAATTATTGCTCAGGGGGCATTGCGTGACGGCATCACCGACTGGGTACCAACTTTCATTATAAATACGTTTTCCCTTGAAAGCTCAAGCGCCATATTAAAATCCGTCCTCATCCCCGTATTCGGTGTTATCAGCGTGAAGCTTGTGGGCATAGTAAACGGAAAATTTGTAAAGGACGAGGTAAAGGCAGGCACAATAACCTTTGCCACAGGTGCAGCAGGCTGTCTTATTCTTATGCTGATATATCAGAACAATCAGTATATAACACTTGTGCTCGCCTCCGCAATCACAGGCTTCATGCACGCAGTTAACTATTTCCTTATATGCATAGTTCCTGCAAGATTTGAAAAATATAATGCAGTTTCCACAATGTCGGGAATTATAAACTCCCTTACATATGTGGGCTCTGCCGCTGCCACATACGGTTTTGGGGCAATCAGTGACAGCTTCGGCTGGAACACCGCGCTTTTCACATGGGTCATAGTAGCTCTTATCGGCACAGTCTGCTGCTTTGTTGCAATAAAGCCCTGGAAAAAATTCGTAAGCTGATGAAGGAATATTTTCTCGATTATCCGAATCTCCCGGAGGGAAGAGTTACACTTGCCGCAGTGGGAGATTATCCGGAAATAATAAATGCCCTCCGTGAAGAGGGAATAAAAACATTGTCTTATTCAAGTGATATTCTGCCCGACGAGGTAAAAAAGCACTCAGATATGCTTTTGTGCCACATAGGCTCACACCATATTTTTGCTGTCCCCGGAATAAACACTGATTCCTTGAAAAAAGAGGGGTTCTCGGTTTATAATTCCGATAGTATAGGAGAAGCATATCCTTCTGATGTCAAGCTTAATGTAGCCGTAGGCAAGGGCTTTTATATATGCAATCCCAAAACTGCCGACAGTTTTCTTACGGATGAGCTGATTCTCGGCGGTTTCAGGGGAATTCATACCAATCAGGGCTATTCAAAATGCTCTGTTTGCTTTGTAACGGAAAAAGCAATTATCACCGAAGATCCGTCAATTTACAAAGCTCTTCATAAAACCTCCTTTGATACACTTCTTATTTCTCAGGGAGACGTATATCTTTCCGGAAAGCATTCGGGATTTTTCGGTGGCAGCTCGGGTAAAATCAGCAAGGATACACTTGCAGTTACAGGAGAATTGAGGTATCATAAAGACGGTGAAGCAATAAAATGCTTCTGCGAAAAGCACGATGTAAAAATAAAAGAACTCAGACAAGGCAGAATTATTGACATAGGCTCCATTCTGCCCCTTCTGGAAACGAGGTAAATATGTATTCTCTCGGTTTTGATATCGGCGGCACAAAATGCGCCGTAATTCTGGGCAAAGGGGAAATGCCCGAAAATATCAATGAGCTTATCATTGATAAAGAAACATTCCCTACAAATGTAAAAAGAGGCTGGAAACTGATTATTGAAGAAATGCTCACCGCTGCCGACAGAATACTCACACGAAACGGTATAAAATCTCCGGGGGATGAGCTTACGGGTATAGGAATCAGCTGCGGCGGACCTCTTGACAGCAGAAAAGGCACGATCAACTGCCCTCCCAATCTTCCCGACTGGGATAATGTCCCCATATGCGAAATATTCTCTTCTCATTTCGGCATACGCCCCGTGCTTCAGAATGATGCAAATGCCTGCGCCGTGGCAGAATGGAAATTCGGAGCAGGAAGAGGAACCGAGAATATGATATTTCTCACCTTCGGAACGGGAATGGGAGCAGGTCTTATTCTTGACGGAAAGCTCTATTCCGGCACAAATGATATGGCAGGCGAGGTGGGTCACATAAGACTCGAAGCTGACGGTCCCGAGGGCTACGGCAAAAAGGGCTCATTTGAAGGCTTCTGCTCCGGAGGAGGAATTGCCCGTCTCGGTCAGCTTATACTTGCAGAAGAAAAATCAAAGGGCGAAAACAGCGTCCTTTTCAATGAGGAAGAAATATCCGCAAAAACCATAGCAATAGCCGCAAAAAAAGGCGACAAAACAGCAAAGAGAATTTATAATATCTGTGCGCAGAAGCTCGGTATGGGACTGAGCATCCTCATTGATATCCTTAACCCTGAAGCTATCGTAATAGGAAGCATATACTCCAGAGACAAAGAGCTTTTTGATGATATTATAAATGATATTATAAAAAAAGAAGCTCTCTGCTACAGTGCTGAGGCTTGCAGGATACTGCCCGCAGAATTAGGTAACAGCATAGGTGACTATGCGGCTCTGGGACTTGCATTTTAAGGAGACATAAAAATGAACACACCCGAAAAAATTCTTGAAAAATTATATATTGACTACCCCGCACTTTCTTCAAGCAAAGAAGAAATTACGGCTGCCTTCAAGCTTATGAAGACCTGTGCTTCCAATGATGCATTTATTTATTGCTGCGGCAACGGCGGCTCTGCTGCCGACAGCGAGCATATAACGGGTGAGCTTATGAAGGGCTTTATTCTCAAAAGACCGCTTCCCGAGGATGAAAGAATCAAGTTCGATTCCGTTGAAGGCGGAAGAGAAATTGCAAATAAGCTTCAGAAGGGTATCAGATGTATTTCCCTTGTAAGTCAGACGGGACTTATTTCCGCATTCGCAAATGACATTGATCCGTCTCTCGTATTCGCTCAGCAGGTTTATGCCTATGCAAAAAGTGAGCATGATGTTCTTATTGCCCTTTCCACATCGGGAAATTCACTCAATGTGGTAAATGCGGTAAAGGCGGCAAAGGCAGCAGGAATAAAGACAATAGGCATCACAGGCGAAAAAGACAGTCTTATGTCAGCTCTTTGTGACGTAACAATAAAGCTTCCCACAGCAGTAACATATGAGGTTCAGGAATTCACACTTCCCGTATATCACGCATTATGTGCCGCCACGGAAGCAGAACTTTTCAATGAATAAAAAAAGCTTTGAGTGAACAGCTTGCGCCGGATTATTCTTTTTTCCCCGCAACACCGTGCAGAAGCTTTGGCTTCACAGACAAAATCGGCATAAAAACACAAAAGCAGCTTCAGATTTTTATGCTGAAGCCGCTTTTTTTTAAGAGTTTTCCGCAAAAATGGTTTTTCGTGCTCTCATTTCAGGTGTTTTTTCAAGCCCTACAGATACTCTCAGAACTTTTCTTGCGTCAGAGGCAGTTATTATTCCGTCTTCATCCGCATCAACCGATTCAAAGTAACAATCGCTGTCATTGCCGATGAGCCCGACTGAATACCTTAAGATATGCCTTGCATCCGCTGCCGTCAGTCTGCCGTCGGAATCTGCATCACCCGGCAAAAATTCCGGAGACACTTCAGTAGCCGGATAGTCATATCGAATATCAAGCACATATTCAGCATTTTCAAAATATTTTTTTGCATTCAAAAGATTTTCTTTACTTTTGTTTTTGATTTCAACAAGAAGCATAGGTGTGTATGGCTCTTCATAATCATCGGGATTGGTAAGCTCTCTTACGCTCTCTATACTATCACAGTCAATACCTCTGATTATTTCTTCAGTATCACAGCTTTCTTCAATAATAACAAGCAACCAGCTTAATGAAATATCTTCCGACAAGCCGCAAGCAGCAGTATTAACCATACACAGCAAAGCTGCAAGCAATGCAATAATAACAGACATCAGTGCTTTTTTTGTATTTTTCATATTCTTTCCTCCTTTATTTCGGGATTCAAAAAACCCTTTCATATATAAAGACGAAAAAAAAGAAAAAATATTTATACAGGAAGAAAAATTTTCCGGATTTCCTTTTTGCGGGAAATCCGGAATTGTTTTTTAATATTCAACAGGGAAAGCGTGAATAAGACCTACGGAATGTCTTAATATCAGTCGGGCATCTGCTGCAGCTATACGGCTGTCTCCGTCAACATCGCTGACTATTCTGCCTGTTTTAGTGGGGAATTCAAGCTCAACAGAATATCTGAGAACAAGACGTGCATCCATGGCTGTTATCTGTCCGTCCATATTTGCATCACCGTATTTTGAGCCGGGCATTTCATTGTCGGGAGTAAGATAAGGAACTATCTTATCGGTGTACATTGAATATGATAAGAACTGAGGATAAGAAGAATCATCCCATACTGTTTTCTGTTCATAGCTGAAAAGAAGCCATATAAGGAAGTCAGAAACATTTCCTTTTGTGAAGCTGCCGTGAGGCATATTCTTGATAAACCAGGTGTTTTCGGGCAAAGCACAGTAAGCGGCATCAATATCCTTATCGGGAGCGGTGTGCTGATGCTGGCCTATGCATACCTCGTATCTGCCCTCTCCGCTGCTGTCATCAGTTGTAACAGCACCTGCAGATGAATACTTTACGGATTCAATTCCGTCAGAAACATCATCAAGGCTTGCTGTAACGGGAACGATCTGGAAGCCGTAGTTTGCAACCACGCTGATCTTTATTCCGTTATTCTGTGCAATCTTAAAGGTAAGAGGAGTATTGTTTGCAACTGCTCTGTATGTGCTTATCTTATTGTTCATGGCTGAGTTTACAAACTCATCCTCAAACATAAACTCATAAGCTTCATCAAAATAAACCTCGGGAACAAGAGCCCAGAGCCCCGGCATATTTCTGAGATACTCTCTCAGAAACGCATCATAGATAACGCTGTCGGAATTAAGAGCGAATGTATTATAGAATTTACCCAGATCCTTATGACCGTCCTGACCTTCAAAAATAGTGGTGAAAAGAAGAGTAAAAAGCTTTCCGAAAAGCTTCTGAAGATCACCGTTACCGAGAAGATTTTCAAATATGCCGCTTACCATTCCCGTTACATCATCATTGATGAACTGCATAAAAGCCTCGCCTCTGTGTGCACCGCTTATGGAATTGATAGCACCTATAAGAGAACCGTCGTCCTCATATGTTCTTGCGATTCTGCCTCTCATAAAATCTCCGATAAGAGCATTACCGTAAAGAGGACAGTTGTAGAAAACAACGGAATTAAGATTCTCAACAGCATGATCCTGGAAATGATACATATATGTGTTTGCTATAATTCCGCCGTAGCCTGAAGCCATAATTGAAACATTGCTTTTGCCCGTAAGGGATTCAACATGGTCAATAAAGCCGCAGAGCTCTTCTGCTGCTATCATAGGATCAAGTCTCCAGTCATAACTGAAGAAGAAAATCTCATCGCTGCCGATACGTGTATTTGCAGCTGTTTCAAATGCCTGAAGGTTTTCGTTTTCCTTGTAAAACTCATCATTTTTAAGCTTTGAAAGAGGCTCCGTATACTTCCATGCTCCCACATCAGCCACAGATGTACCGTCGGGGGCACATTTAATAGGATCAAGCATTGACTTTATATTGTTTGAAATCAGTGTGAGTGCAGCATCCTTACCGGCTACATCAGAAAGCACAAGCCCGGCAACAATTGATGCCATACTCCCGGTAAAGTCTGATGATTTTGAATCAAACACAACAGAAGAGTTGATTTTATTGGGATTTGCATAAAGAGGATTGTCAGACATTTCTCCGATATAAATTACCGGAGCTGCATCAACCGCAGCTGCACTGACGCTCATCGGTACGGCAGCCACTGCAATAATGCTGAGGACAACCGAAATGATTTTTTTGAATAAAGAGTTTTTCATGTATAGCCTCCCTGATTGTAAAAAGACATTTTCAGAATAATTATACATAAAAGTATATAACAATTCAAGCATTATTTTAATTTGACTTAATTTTACATTTATAATAATAAGAAATTAACAAAACACAAACATTTATTAATAAACAGCACATATCAGCGTGGCTTTTTTCGGCAAAAATACCATACTTTTATATTAAAAATATGTTGCTTAAATTGTTACGATGTTGTATAATTTGTATATGTGGGTTTATAACCATAAGCTACAAAAAACTTTTTTTCATCCGGAGGTACAGAATATGAAAAAACGTATCCTGTCAGCACTGCTGGCAGTACTGCTCATCCTCTCCGTTGTTCCCGTAAATCTTGCTTTTGCTCTGGCTATAGGCGATGTAAACGGAGACGGAACCATCGCAGCCGCTGATGCACGTCTTGCACTCAGAGCATCAGTAGGTCTTGAAACTCTCACCGACGAACAGAAAGCCGCTGCAGATGTAGACGGTAATCCCGGAATTACAGCTGCTGACGCAAGGCTTATTCTCCGTGCTTCGGTAGGTCTTGAGCAATTACATACACATGCTTATACCGAAAAGGTAACAACAGCCGCCACATGTACTGAAAAGGGCGTAAAAACCTTTACCTGTGCCTGCGGTGATTCATACACAGAAGAAATTCCCGCAAAGGGCCACACCGAGGTAAAGGACGCTGCCATCAGTGCTACCTGTACTACTGCCGGCAAAACCGAGGGCAGCCATTGCTCCGTATGCAACACCGTATTGAATGCACAAAAGGACGTTCCCGTTGCAGCACATAAAGAGGTTGAAATTCCTGCTGTAGCGGCTACATGTGAAAAAGAAGGCAAAACTGCAGGCAAAAAATGCGAGGTCTGCGGCAAAGTAACACAAGCTCCCGTAGCCACAGCTAAAAAAGCTCACACAGAGGTCATTATTCCCGCTGTTGCCGCTACCTGTAAGGATGCGGGCAAAACCGCCGGCAAAAAGTGCAAAGTCTGCGGTACTGAAATACAAAAACAGACAACAATTCCCGCAACAGGCATTCATGTAAGCAGCTCTCTTGATGAATCAACCGTAATTCAGGTCACCTGCTCACAGGACGGCTACACAGGCGATAAAAAATGTGATATTTGCGGCACTGTTACCGAAAAGGGCTCTGTAGTCAAATCACAGAAAACAGAGCACAAGCTGGTAAACACAACGATTCCCGTATCCTGCACCCAGAGCGGCTACACCGTCAACAAGTGCGAATACTGTGATTACTTTGATGAAACCACATATGTAGAAGGTGAACCTGCCACAGGTCACAGCATGGGCGAAAAAACAATTGTAAAGCCCACCTGTACCGAGCAGGGATATTCTCTTGTAGTATGCACAAAATGTCAGGCTCAGGAAAAATCAGAATACGTTGATGCAACCGGTCACAGCTACAAATGGACAACGACCAAGCCTGCTACCTGCAAAGAAACAGGCACAAGAAAAGGCGAGTGCGAAACCTGCGGATTCACAACCACCGAAGTACTCGGGCTCGTTGCCTGTAAGCCTGCAAGCAAGGCAGTAACCGTGAAGGGCAGCAAAGACACTAACACATATTGTAAATCTGTTCTCAAGTGTACTGTTTGTGACGGAATAATCTGGGAAAAGGAAAATACAGGACATAACATCGTTTTCGACGGAATTGTTCTGGCAACCTGTACAACTCCCCGTACCGGTAACAAATACTGCAGAGACTGTAACTATAATGAGCTCGGCTGTATCCTTAACGACCCCAACGGACATAAGCTTACTCCCTCTGACAGACTTCAGCCTACCTGTACAGAGCCCGGTTATATTGAATATTCAGGCACCTGCACAGAATGTAATGAAAATGTTGAAAACGAGAAGATCATTCTCAAGGCAAAGGGCCACACCCTCAAGGGTGTTCAGACCTGTACCACAAGCGTAACCTGTACAACATGTAAAGAGGTTATTGAGCCTGCGCTCGGTCACGACTACACAGTTTATTCCGCAGCATATAAGACTGATGTATCAACCTTCTTCTGCAACCGCTGCGGCGCCGTTGCTTCAGACAGCGATGTTCTTACATCCTTCAACGGTGTTGTAAATAAGATCCCCTCCGTTGAATTCATCTCCAATAAGGAATACTGTCCCACATTAGAAAATTCCAGCTTCAATCTTCAGCGATTAGCAAAATCTCACATTTCAACCACATATTCACGTTTTGACTTCGGTATATATACGTCAGCAATCAAAAGTCTCTATGAAGATGAAATGGCAAACACACCTGACGAATATGAGCCCGTAAGATCCAGATATATAAATAATGAGCTCAAGCTTCCGCCCGACAAAAAATATGTATCACTTCTTACAATGAGCGATATCGATTCTGTCAAGGCTGAAAAGCTGGCTAACATCAGTATTGCCGATGTTCTTTCCGCTTATGACACAACCTACACCGTAGGCACAAGGGAATACAACATACAGAAATTCAAGGATGTAAATGTAACCGATGTTATCAAAGTAACCGTTGATATCAAGAATGAAAAGTATTCACAGGTTAAGAATATGCCTGACAGCGAGCTTACATCCCTTCAGAAGATATGTGATGTAAATATCAGAGAGCAGGATAACGAATACGATGATAATCTTGAAATGAAACAGGTTGAAGAGGGAGAAGGATATTCAATTTCAATGACAATGAAGCTCCGTGAAATCAGCACTGATGCAAAGGTAACCTACTACTTCAAGGCTGATACACTTGAACCCATCATCGCTCTTTATGACACAGACCTTGTAATGGATCAGACGATCGATATGAACTTCAAGATCGGCTTATTCTCACTCAACGGTGAGCTTGATCCCATTATATCAACAAACGTTTCAAGAGCTTACCTCTTCTCTCACTTCTTCGAAAAGTATTAATTATTACGGGGTGCGTTCTTTTAAGCTACGCACCCCGCACAAATCCCCTGAAAGGAAATTTTTATGAAAAGAATTATAAGCTTAACTCTTGCACTTATTATTTGTCTGTCCTATACATTTATCTTTTCTGCTTCTGCAGCAATGATGGGCGACGTTGACGGAAACGGAAGCATTACCGCAGCCGATGCAAGACTTGCCCTCAGAGCCTCCGTAAAGCTCGACAAGCTCTCGGAAGAACAGACAAAGATTGCAGATGTTGACGATACTCCCGGTGTTACTGCAGCCGATGCAAGACTTATCCTCCGCGCTTCCGTGGGTCTTGAAGAATTACATACCCACTCATATGAAAGCAAGATCACAAAGGAAGCTACCTGCACAGAATCAGGTATACTCACTAAAACCTGCAAATGCGGGGAAACAATCACGGAAGTAATTCCTGCAACAGGCCATAATTACGAAGTAAAGGTCACCAAAGAAGCAAGCTGCTCACAGGCAGGCGTGCTTACAAAAACCTGCAAATGCGGAGATACAATAACAGAGGAAATTCCAAAAACAGAGCATTCTTTCAATAAGCTCAGCGTCACAAAGCAGGCTACGGCAAAGGAATACGGCGAAGCACAGCTCAGCTGCAGCAACTGTACCGACAAAATAATGCTTACTCTCTGCACACACACGTTCTCCTCAATTAAGGCAAATAGCGTGTCTTCCTGTACCGTTTCGGGCTGTAAGGGTGAGTTTCCCCCCTTCAACATTATGGTTAACTCACTTAAAACTCCCGGCAGCCTTAATTTCTTCTACAGCTACACAAAAACCAGAACAGTAACAGACAAGCCCACCGTAAAGCCTTCAAGCATTCTCCATGCAGGTCTTGCAAGCACGATGGAAACACTCCTCGGTGATTCCATTGCTCCCGGCGAGGTCACCGAATATTCAGATTTCACAAACAGACGTCATGTAAACAATGCAACCTTCTATGTTCCCGGTAAATCTTATGTAAGCAATCTTGCCGACAGCGATACAAAGAGCATTACAGTGAAGAAGATAAGCGGTGTTGACTTTGTAAAATCTCTTCCCTCTTCCTATAAATCCACGGTTTCCGGAAAAAACTACAGCCTTAATTCCATTAAGAATTCTTCTGTGGGCGAAGTTTATAAAATAACAGTCACCCTCAATTCTGAGAAGATCACAGACAAAAAGTTCCCCACAACAATTACTCCCATAGAAAAGATCATCAATACAAATTATAATGCACAGATGAAAAAGCAGATGGAATCTCTCAATTCGGCTTTCACAGAAGAACCCACAATGGCTGATATGATGGGAGCTGAGGTTGAAGTCACAACTGATTGCACACTCAGTTATTATTTCACAACAGATAAGCTTGAACCTGTGGCTTCAACATATGATGTCAACATAGCAACAGTAAGCAAAATACACACATACTTTGACAATTTCTTTATCAAACACGATAATCCTACAACCACAATGACTGTCAAGTCTACAGCATATCAGACAGACTACTACTTCTTTAATGATCATTTTTCTGTAGTTCTCTGATAAACATATCAGGCAAAAACGTTTCACCGAAGCTTTGCGGTGGAACGTTTTTTTTCTTAACAAGCAGGAAATTCTTCTAAATATTTGACTTATTTCTGCCTGTGTTATATAATAAATTATATATAAATTTTTGAGGTGAAAATATGATTTGTATAGTCGGTGCAGACGGCTTTTTCGGTTCTTATATGCAAAAGCATATTCTCACCAATACAACGGATGAAAGAATCATCTGTCTGAATCACAGCAGCATCCCTTATTCAGATTCTGAAAGAGTAATCAATGAACGCTTTGAGCTGTGGGATAAAAACAGCATTAAAAATGCAGCAGGTCTCATTTCAGGCTATGAAAACATAAAAATTCTTTTTCTTGCCTCAGTGCATAATCCCGACGCGGTAAAAAAAGATCCGGATGCGGCTCAGTATATCAACACGGTATGTTATGAGAATTTTCTTAAAGAAATATCCTCACTCAGCATAAAGAAGCTTGTGTATGCATCATCAGATACAGTATACGGAGAAAGCACCGACGGATACATTTTCACAGAAAAGGACACTCCGTCTCCTATTAACATTTACGGCAGACAAAAGCTTATGGCTGAAGAGCTTACATATAAGCACTCCCACACAGCGGCACGCTTTTCATATATGTATGCGCCCTCGCTTCTTCTGAGAAAAAAGCATTTTTTCGATGAAGTGTTAAACAAGCTCAGACGCGGTGAAAAGATATATATGCTGACAGACTGGGTACGCTGCGCTCTCACATATGAAAGCGCAGCAGAAATAACCTATAATCTTCTTTTAAGTGACACAAAAGAAAAAACCGTGAATATATGTTCAGATTACCGCATATCAAAATATGACATCGGCATAGAAGCGGCAAAAACCGCATCCTGCGACAGTTCCCTTGTCGTACCCGCAACAAAAAAAGAGCTTGACATTTTCACGGAAAAAAGAGCCGATGAAATATTAATGAGCAATTCACTTGCAAAAAAAATCAATATAATTAAGGAATCATTTTCTTTCTGAGGTAAATATGGTAATATCAAAAACGCCCTTCAGGATGTCGTTTTTCGGCGGAGGGACAGACTATCCCGAATACTTTAATGAGCACGGCGGCAGTGTTTTATCTGCTACCTTTGATAAGTATTGCTTTGTCACGGTAAGAGACTTTCCTCCTTTTTTTGACCATAAAAATCAGCTTACCTATTCAAAGATAGAAAGATTTGATTCTCCCGAAGAGCTGAGCCATCCTCTTGTGAGAGAAGCACTGAAATACCTTCACGAGTCGGGAATACAGATAAGCTATGACGCTGATCTTCCTGCGAGAACAGGTATAGGCTCAAGCTCCTCCTTTGCAGTAGGTCTTCTCAACAGCATCCACACCTTGCGCGGCAGATACACCGATACAAAAAGCCTTGCAAACGAAGCCATTCACCTTGAAAGAGTTTTATGCAGGGAAGACGGAGGCATTCAGGATCAGATTGCTGCAGCATACGGAGGCTTCAACCGTATAGATTTTAATTCGGACGGCTTCAGTGTAAAGCATATTGAAGCCCCGGAGAAAAGGCTACGGCAGCTCAATTCCCGTCTTATGCTCTTTTTCTCAGGGCAAAGCCGTTTTTCCGGTGAAATTGCAAAGGAACAGACAAAAAGGCTGTCAGACAACACTGCAACTCTTCATAAAATGAAGGCTCTTGTGGATGAAGGAGAAAGAATTCTTATTTCAGATTCACCTCTTGATGAATTCGGTGAACTGTTGGATTATTCCTGGCAGATGAAAACAACACTTGCAAACAATATCACAACAGATGAAATAAACTGCTTTTATGAAACAGCCAGAAAAAACGGTGCCGCAGGCGGAAAGCTCTTAGGTGCAGGCGGCGGTGGCTTCATACTTTTATATGTTGACGAAAAATACCGGAGCAAGGTCAGAAATTCTCTTGAAAGATATATGCTTGTCCCGTTCAGCTTCGAAACCGAGGGCAGCAGGATACTATATGCAAAATCATAAATCATATAAACTGAAAGCTCAGTAGTTTATGATTGCAGACTCTGATTCGTGGGGGTTTTCAGATGAACCATAATATTTTAATCACCGGCGGGGCAGGTTATATCGGCTCGGTGCTTGTGCCTGAGCTTCTGAGGCTCGGCCACAGGGTTACTGTTATTGATAATTTTCTTTATAAGCAAAATTCACTTCTTGATTGCTGCACCGACAAGAATTTCACAATTGTAAACGGGGATGCGAGAAATGAAGAGCTGATAAAAAAGCATATTGAAGGCAAGGATTTTATATTCCCCCTTGCAGCACTCGTAGGCTTTCCCGTGTGTGATAAAGATACTATAGCTGCCTCCACCACAAATCTTGATGCAGTAAAGCTTATAATCAGATTAAGAAAGCCCGGTCAGAAGATAATATTCCCCTGCACAAACAGCGGATACGGTCTTGGTCAGGGGCAGGAATATTGCACAGAGGACTCCCCCATCAATCCGATTTCGTTATACGGCAGAACAAAAATGGCTGCTGAAAAGGCGGTGCTTGAAGCGGGTGACAGTCTCACCTTCCGGTTTGCGACCCTTTTCGGGGCTTCCCCCAGAATGAGAACCGACCTTCTTGTTAACGATTTTGTTTACAGAGCAGTATATGATCGCTCGGTAATAGTTTTTGAGGGCAGCTTTATGCGGAATTATCTTCACGTAAGAGATGCCGCCCGTGCATTTATCTTCGCTATGGATAATTTTGAAAAAATGAAGGGCAGACAGTATAACTGCGGTCTCAGCGACGCCAATCTTTCCAAAAATGAGCTCTGCGAAAAAATTAAAGAGCATATTCCCTCCTTTATGTATATTGAAGCTCCCGTGGGCACAGACCCCGACAAGAGAAACTATCTTGTCTCAAACGAAAGACTCGAAAGCATGGGATGGAGACCCGGATATACCATTGACGACGGTATTGAAGAGCTGATAAAGGTTTATTCAATCATAAAAAACAACACTTACGGAAATGTGTGATAAAATGAAGCTTATTGAAATACTTACCCCCGATTTTACATTCACTGACGACAGAGGCACGCTCACTCAGATCGTACACGGGGGCTACTCTCAGGTAAATGCCGTTTTCACAAGGGCAGGAAAAATAAGAGGTAATTTTCATTATCACGAGCATACCAAAGAAGTATTTTATATATTAAAAGGAAAAATTCAGTTTACGGCAAAGCTCTGCGGTAAAACTGAAGAATATACATTCGGTGACGGCGATATGTTTTTAGTCAATGAAAACGTCCGTCACACATTCTTATATCTTGAAGACACCTATCTTGTAGGACTATATACCTCCCCTGTGGAGAATGAAGACGGAACAAAGGATATAATCCCCGACGAAACGATATGAAAGAAGCAATTATTTTAGCAGGCGGTCTTGGTACCAGACTTGCAAAAACAGTACAGGACAAGCAAAAAGTGATGGCTCCCGCGGGCGGCCGTCCTTTTTTGGCATATGTGCTAAAGGACCTGAAGAATAAGGGATTCACTAAAGCCGTGCTTGCCGTTTCATATCATCACGAGCAGATTAAAACTTTTTTCGGCTCGGAGTATGAGGGTATAAAGCTTTTATATTCCGTTGAGGATGAACCTCTGGGCACAGGCGGTGCAATAAAAAAAGCTCTTACCCTGTGCAAAGAAAATACCGTTACCGTAATCAACGGCGACACATTTTTTGATGTTGATTTTACCGCACTTTATGATTTTCACTTAAAAAACAATGCCTGTGTCACCCTTGCCGCAAAAGAAATGCCCGACTGCACACGGCACTCAACGCTTAATATCAGTAAAAACGGAAAAATACTCGAATTCAAGGAAAAAAAGCCTCAGAAAAAAGGCTTTATAAACGGCGGTGTTTATATAGTAAGCAAGGATATATTTTCTGAAGCACCGGCAGCACGTTTTTCATTCGAAAAGGATATTCTTGAAAAAATGACCGACGGCCTTTTTGCCCTTAAGTGTGACGGTTATTTTATAGATATGGGCATTCCCGAAGCCTATTTCAGAGCGAACACGGAGATTCCCCTTCTCTTCGGAGAAAATATTTTCAAAGCTGCTTTTCTTGACCGTGACGGTGTGATATGTAAGGAAAAGCACCACCTTTATAAAACTGAGGATTTTGAATTTATTGAAGGCGCCCCCGAGGCAATAGAGGAACTAAGAGAAGCAGGCTATCTTGTTTTTGTGATAACAAATCAGGCCGGCGTTGCAAAAGGTCTTTACAGTGAAGAGGATGTAAACATTCTTCACAGCTTTATGCTTGAAAAGCTCAGGGATATAACACACATTGAAAGCATATACTACTGTCCCTTTCACGAAGACGGAGCTGTCAAGAAATACAGAAAATTCTCCCCCGACAGAAAGCCCGGTGACGGGATGATACAAAAGGCAGTCAGCGATATGAAAAGCAAGGGGATAATTATCGACCTTAAGAAAAGCATTCTTGTGGGTGATAAGCTCAGCGATATTGAAGCCGGCAAGAAAGCCGGAATCGGCTTTAATATTCTTGTAAGAAGCGGTCATAAAATTGATGAAAGCACAGACCTGCCCGATATTATTCTGGATTCAATTGCTGATGTTATAAAATATACGGAGGAAAAATAAATGCCTGTTTTTACCGAGTCTTATTATACAGATCGTCTGAGAAAAATGATTGAATGTGAAACTGTTTCAGTAAAAGGCTCATTCACTCCCGATGAATTTATGAAGCTGAGGGAGGTTATGAAGGAGCTTTTTCCCGAAATTCATAAAAAAGCGGAGATTCAGTACTTTTCCGAGGACTGCTGGCTTTATAAAATAACAGGCAGGGACACATCAAGAAATATTATGCTGATGTCCCACCACGATGTTGTGGAGGCAACAGGCGATTGGAAATATCCTCCCTTTGCCGGCGAGGTTCATGACGGCAAAATCTGGGGCAGAGGTACATTTGACACAAAGGCTTCCCTTTTTGCTGAATTTACCGCAGTTGAAGAGCTTCTTGCAGATGGCTTTATCCCCTCCTGCAATCTTTATATCGGATCATCCCATAATGAAGAGCGTTTCGGTGACGGAATGCCTCTGGTAAATGAATACTTCAAAAAAGAAGGACTGCGCTTCGAAGTTGTCCTTGATGAGGGCGGAGCCATAATTGCCCCTCCCGTTGACGGCGTCAAGGCAGGCAAATGCGCTATGGTAGGCATCCACGAAAAGGGCAGGTATTATTTCACCTGTACTGCTTCAAGCGGTACGGGATATCAGAGCTTAATGAAAGCAAAAAAGAAAAATCCTGTAGAGCGTATGACCGCATTTATTGAAGCAGTCAACACATCCGATATTTTTACGGTACGACTCAATCAGCAGGTAAAGGATATGTTTACATATATTGCCCCGCATATTTCTTTTCCGCTGAATTTAGCATTTGCAAATCTTAAAATTACCGCTCCGTTGATAAAAAAAATAATGCCGAAGCTCAATCCTCTGGCAAAGGGACTTATCAGCACAACCTGTAATTTTATCAAGATTGAAGGCAGCAGCGCAGAGAAAAAATGCACGGCAACAGCATATCTTCAGCCTGTATCAATGGAGGATTTCAAGAAGGACATTGAAAGCTTTAAAAAATTGGCAGAAGAATACGGAATCAGTGTATCTCAGGACGAAAACTGTGATTATCACGAGCCTGCCGACATCAACTCTCCCGGCTTCAGATACACAAAAAAGTGCATTGAGGAGATTTTTCCCGAAAATCCCGTTGTGCCCTATGTGCTCCCCTCAGGCGGCACGGACGCGAGAGTTTTCAGGGATGTAACAGACTGTAACCTGAGATTCGCCCCCTTTGTGATCTCAGACGAACAGCTTGACCTTGTCCACCAACCCAACGAAAACCTCGACACAGCCTGCATCCCCCAAGGCATAAAATTCTACAAGCACTTTATAAAGAATTATAATTAACAATATAAAACACAAATAACGGCATAAGGCTTTGTAACAGCTCCATTAAACGATATTTTATCAACTACTGTGTGTCCGTTTACTGTAACATAAGTCGTTGCATTTGCCTTTGGTGCAAAATCGACAATTGGAGCTATAGATAAGGTTAAAACAAGTACAAGAAAAATGCTGATTGATTTTTTTATTAGTTTCATTTATATCCCTCCGATTATTTAACAATTTTTTGTACTTATTGTGGTATATAATAACACAATATTTTTAATTTATCTACTATCGTAGACATATTTTCTTGCCTTTATGTTTACCCTTTAAATAAAGGAGTGTTAAGGTAATGAACAGTTTCAGAAGAGATGTAATCGGTGAAATCATCAGAAAGATACGTAAGGAAAAAAAGCTGTCACAAGAGGTATTAAGCGGGCTTGCGGGGATTTCAAGAAGTCATCTGGCTATGATTGAAAACGGAACTAAAAATCCCAATTTTGAAACACTCTGGAAAATATCTATTGCATTCAATATGCACCCTTATGAGCTTGTTCAGCTTATAGAAGAAGAAATAAATGCAAAAAACGGAAACTCTGAACAAAATTAGAGTTTCCGTTTTATATTGCATTTCACAATAGAAAAAACCGCACACCCTGAGGTGTGCGGTGATACTGCATAAAAATATCTTATTTGAGAGATACCTTTGCGCCAGCTTCTTCGAGCTTTGCCTTTGCAGCTTCTGCATCGTCCTTGGAGATGCCTTCCTTGAGAGCCTTGGGAGCAGCTTCAACAGCAGCCTTAGCTTCAGCAAGACCAAGACCTGTGAGTTCACGAACAGCCTTGATAACCTTGATCTTAGCAGCAGCGTCGAAGGATTCGAGAACTACGTCGAATTCTGTCTTTTCTTCCTGAGCAGCAGCTTCACCTGCAACGGGAGCAGCAACAGCAACTGCAGCAGCAGCGCTTACGCCAAATCTTTCTTCTACTTCTTTAACAAGTTCGCTGAGCTCAAGAACTGAGAGTTCAGCAACTGCATCAACAATAGCAGTAATCTTTTCAGATGCCATTTTAATTTTCCTCCAAATAATAAATATAGTAATTTTTTAATTTAGTAATACAGCAAATTATTCTGCTGCTTCTTCAGCTGCGGGAGCAGCTTCTTCAGCTTCAGCTGCGGGAGCAGCTTCGCCGTCCTTATCAACTATAGCCTGAATTACACGTGCAAATGAAGCCATAGGAGCCTGGAATGCCATACAAACAGTAGCAAGGAGCTGTTCCTTTGAGGGAAGCTTTGCAAGAGAGTCGATCTTTTCAAGAGAGATAAGTTCACCGTCAAGGAAACCTGCCTTGATCTTGAAGTTATCATTCTTTTCAGCAAACTTTGAGAGAATTCTTGCAGCTGCAACATAGTCTTCCTTACTTGTAGCAACAGCTGTTGTTCCGTTAAGAACATCATCCATAGCTGCGAGTGCGGTACCTTCGATAGCAAGACGGATAAGAGTGTTTTTAGCAACACCGTATTCAACACCTGCTTCTCTGAGTTCCTTACGAAGCTTTGTATCATCAGCAACAGAAATACCCTTATAGTCAACTACGACACCGGCTACAGCACCGTCGAACTTTTCTTTAAGAGCAGCTACCTGAGCCTTCTTTTCTTCTAAAACCTTTACGCTTGGCAAATTTTTTCACCTGCCTTATGAAAAATAATAAATATAGCCCTTCCGCCGAAAAACCGCGAAAGGGCATAAAAACTTTAGTTTCTATATCCATTCCTCGGCAGGCGGTTAAACTTACGCAATAAATGCACCTGCTGTCTTAAGAACAGCAACATTGGTATGATATCATATGACAAAGACTTTGTCAAGATATTTTTTAATTATTCAGCAGACTTAAGAACCTTGTTGGGGTTAATTCTGATACCTACGCCCATTGTTGATGTAACAACGCAGGAACGGATATACTGACCCTTTGCTGCTGCGGGCTTTGCCTTGAGAATAGCATCAAGAAGAGTTGCATAGTTCTCATAGAGCTTTTCTGCACCGAAGGAAGCCTTACCGATGGGGCAGTGGATGATGTTTGTCTTATCAAGTCTGTACTCGATCTTACCTGCCTTAGCTTCGTTAACAGCCTTAGCAACGTCGGGAGTAACAGTACCTGCCTTGGGTGAAGGCATAAGTCCACGGGGACCGAGAACCTTACCGAGACGGCCAACAAGACCCATCATGTTGGGAGCTGCGATACAAACGTCGAAATCCATAAAGCCTTCGCCCTGGATCTTAGCAACGAGTTCTTCTGCACCAACGATTTCTGCACCTGCTTCTTCAGCAGCCTTAGCTTCGTCGCCCTTTGCAAATACGCAAACTCTTACGCTCTTACCTGTACCGTTGGGAAGAACAACAGCGCCTCTGACCTGCTGGTCTGCGTGACGAGAGTCAACACCGAGACGAACGTGAACTTCAACAGTTTCATCAAATTTTGCCTTTGCAGTTTCAATTGCAAGTGCGAGTGCATCAGTTGCTTCGTAGAGCTTTGCTCTGTCAACAAGCTTAGCACTTTCAATATACTTCTTACCGTGTTTCATATTTCTCTACCTCCGCGGATCAATCAACAACAGTAACGCCCATGCTGCGAGCTGTACCTGCTATCATACTCATAGCTGTTTCGATAGTAGCAGCGTTAAGGTCGGGCATCTTCTGTTCTGCGATCTTTCTGACCTGTTCCTTAGTGATTGAAGCAACCTTAGTCTTGTTGGGAACACCTGAGCCGCTTTCAATTCCGCAAGCCTTCTTAATAAGAACAGCAGCGGGGGGAGTCTTTGTAACGAATGTGAATGAACGGTCAGCGTAAACAGTGATGATAACGGGGATAATAAGACCCATATCATTCTTTGTTCTTTCGTTGAATTCCTTGGTGAACTGCATAATGTTAACACCGTGCTGACCGAGAGCGGGACCTACAGGGGGAGAGGGAGTTGCCTTACCTGCAGGGATCTGAAGCTTAATAAAGCCTGTAACTTTCTGTGCCATAATTGCACCTCCAAAAAAAATGTGGTAGTGGCGGCGCGTAATAACGCACCTCCCACAGCATCCCGTGGGGACACTATAACAAGACCGATATACGGTCTGATTACCATAAATTATTAATCGACAGCTGACTCTACCTGATCAAGGCCGAGTTCAAGGGGTGTGTCACGTCCCATCATAGATATAATAACGCGTACGGTGTCGTTTTCAATGTCGATATTATCAACAACACCTGAGAATCCGTCGAACGAGCCGCCGATAACAGTAACGAGGTCGCCCACCTCATAACCAACGGTAACTGTGCGCTTCTCAACACCGATTTTGATGATCTCTTCCTCTGTGAGAGGAACAGGTCTTCCTTCGGGACCTACAAATCCTGTAACGCCCCTGGTATTGCGTATGATGTACCATACTTCATCTGTCATCTTGTTTTCCTCAGCCTTATCATCATAGGCGACGGCGAGCTTAACAAGCACATAACAAGGGAAAAGCTTACGGACAACTTCTTTTTTCTTGTCGTCCTTGATTTCCACAACGGTTTCGGTAGGAACACAAACCTCAAGTATCTGATCTCTCATACCGCGGTTTTCGGCTACCTTAAGAATGTTATCGGCTACCTTATTTTCATAACCGGAATATGTATGGACCGCATACCATTTATAATCATCAAACATGGTTGTCCTCCTGTAATTTACGGCTACGTTAACAGCTGAATTATTCAGCAGTAGTCTCTTCTTCTGTGGTTTCTTCTTCTGAAGTTGCTTCCTCTGTGGTTTCTTCTTCAGTTGTTTCTTCTTCTGAAGTCTCTTCTGAATCAGAGCTTTCTTCCTCTGAAGCAGCTTCAGCAGTAGTTAATTCTGCAAAAAGTTCTGTTGCACTTTCTGTAGCTTCTTCTGTGGTTTCCTCGATTGCAAACTGTTCACCAAGGCTTATAGCACCCTGCTTTCCGAGATCAAACAAGCCGGTAAGACCCATATCTACAAGGAAAACAGCTATTGAAACAATTGCAATAACGGCAAGAACTACACCCGAATTTTTCATAACCTGTGCACCTGTGGGCCATACAACCTTCTTGCAGGTACCTACGAAATCTTTACAGAACTTCTTGACTGCAGCTGTGCCGCGGGAGAAGGGGTTGCCTTCCTTCTTAGGCTTACTCTGCTTGATTCTCTCTTCTTTAGCCTTCTTGGCAGCCTTTTCAGCTTCCTTCTGAGCCTTGAGAGCTTCTTTGTCGATGTTCTTATCAGCCATAGTAATTTCTTCCTTTCTAAAGCATCGCAACAAGAGCATCCCTCAAAAAGGAACACTCCGTTTTTGCTTTAATTACTTGGTTTCTCTGTGGAGAGTGTGCTTTCTGCAGAATCTGCAGTACTTGTTCATCTCCAGACGATCGGGTGAATTCTTCTTGTTTTTCATTGTGTTGTAATTGCGCTGCTTGCATTCTGTACAAGCAAGAGTAATCTTAACTCTCATAACGGCACCTCCATTTAATGTTAGCCTCCCTCCGGTTCAACAAAGCGGCGAATTCTACCGCCTGTTTCAGGGCACAAAAAAAGAACCCTCGCAGAGGTATAAATACTATACCATAAGGGTTCAATTAAGTCAATAGTTTTTTTTCAGCTTTTTAAACAAATGCAAAGCACTGAATTGCCTTTTTATATACTTTTACATTAATATTATGAAGCTGAGTTCCGAATTCGGCAAGAGCGGCATCATCCTTGTTGCCGCAGGAAGCAGCAAACTGTTCACCGATACGGATATCTGTTTTTCCGTCATTATCCTTGAGACAAAGATAATAGAATGAAAAAGCCGTGGATTTTGACAGCTCTTCATAAAAATCAGGAGAAACATCCTCGAGTACATCATAGAGCTCAGAAACGGCAACAGTTGAAAGCATTGCGGAGGGAAGGAAATTATCAAGACAGTATTCGGCAGAGAAAACAGAAAGGATTTTAATCTGCAGAAGGATATCTTCCGTTATTTCAATTCCGAGCTTTGAAGCCAGCTGTTCAAGCTCATCGGGTGCTGCTCTGTATGAAAAAGCGCTTACAATGTTTGCACCGAGAGCCTTTGCCTTTGCGGAATTTCCGTTAAAGCGCTGATTTTTGGTTTCATTTATAAGCTGAATCACATCAAACACGTCTTCTTTTTTGAGCTGCGATGCGCCTGCTATTTTCATGTCACTGTCTTCATTAAAAATACTCATAGTTTCCTCCGTGGGATAAAATATCAGTTTTCTGCAGTCTGATTCTTTTTCATAAGTCTCTTCTGCTTTGACTTGAAGCCTAAAAGCTCCTGAAGCTGTGCCTTCGGAGCGCCAAAAGAACCGAGCGTAAGAGCCTGTCTGTTATAAAGTCCCTTGAAGCAGCTGCCGCCGGTTGCCAGAAGTCCGTTTTTCTTTGCAAACTGCAGAAGCTCTGCCGTCTTCTCATCGCTGCAGGAAGGATTCCATACCTCAATACCGTCAAGTCCCATTGAAGCATATCTTGCTATCTCACCGTCAACAGAGTAGCAGCCTGCATATGAAAGCACTGCAATACCTCCTGCGGAATGAATCTCTCCTATAACCTCATCAACGCCTGCAAAAGAGGGCTTCACAATTATATTATTCGCACTTTCTTCAGAAAATAACTCATTATATACATTTCCGTAAAAAGAATCTGCCACGCCGCACTCCATAAGTGCATGCATAATATGCTGAGGATACATATTTGTTGATCCTGAAGCACATCTCTTCATAAGCTCTGCCGATACGGGATAACGCTGAGCCACTTTAAGCATCATATACTGAGATGCACGTTTTCTTGCAACTGTATTACGGTGGCAAAGACCTTCAAGACGGTCGGGATGCTCGGGAAGATAACAAAGAATATGTACCTCTTTTCCCGTTTCCTTGTCCGTTGCCGATATCTCAACACCGGGAATAACCCTGACACCGTTACGTTCTCCAATTATTTTTGCTCTGACTGTACCTGCAAGGCAATCGTGATCGGTAATTGCAATTGTTTCAATTCCTACACTTTTTGCAAGAGCGATTATTTCTTCTATTCCCATAGAACCGTTTGACAACCGGGTATAGCAATGTAAATCTCCGCTCAAAAAATGACCCCCCTTAAATCTTTCTGTCTCCACCTTGGTCAAATTAACCTGTTTTTTATGTAGAATAAGGACAAATCATCCAAAAAATATGTCCTCAATATGAAATCATTCAAAAAAACCGTATATTCTGCCTCAGTATATACTATGATTATATACTGTTTACTCTTTATTTTCAAGAGTTTTTATGTTATTATATATAAAAACTTTTAATATTGAGGTATTATAAAATGAATAAAATCCTTCTCGGACTTTCGGGCGGTATAGATTCTGCCGCCGCCGCATCCCTATTGAAAGAGCAGGGCTACACACCTGTAGGCTGTTATCTTTTTCTTACTGAAAACTCCCTGAATGACCGGGCGGCCTTGGAAAAAGCAAAGGCTGTTGCCGAGAAGCTGGACATTGAGATAGTAACTGCAGACTATACTGAGCGCTTCAGGGAAAACGTAACCGGATACTTTATAAAGGAATATCTTTCGGGAAGAACGCCAAATCCCTGCATACGCTGCAACCCTACGGTAAAAATCCGTTCCCTCATTGACACTGCAGATAAATACGGAATAGCAAAAATTGCAACAGGTCATTACGCTCTCACCTCATACAGCGAAAAATATAAAACCACCGTCCTTGAGGCATCCCCCTCAAAAAAGGATCAGAGCTATTTTCTTTACAGGCTCTCCCCTGCTCAGCTCGAAAGAACCGTTTTTCCTCTCGGAAATTTTCAGGATAAGGAAGCGGTAAGAGAATACGCAAGAAGGCTTTCTCTTCCTAATTCAGAGGCAGCAGACAGCCAGGAAATCTGTTTCATTCCGGACAATAACTATATAAAGTATATCTGCAGTCATTCTGACTTCGTGCCTGAAAAGGGAAACTTTATCGATATTGAAGGAAATGTAATAGGCACACACAGCGGTATTATAAATTATACGGTAGGCCAGAGAAAGGGACTGGGTGCTTTCGGAGAACCAAGATACGTAAAAGAAATAAATGCACGCGACAACACCGTGACCCTTTGTAAAAGCGATGAACGCTTCTCGATGTCACTGAAAGCCGACAGATTGTCATTCATAACACCAATCCCTTCGGAAACATTTACGGCAGCTGTAAAGATAAGAAGCACAGCAAAAGCCGCTCCGGCTGAAATCACAATAAAAGACGGCATTATGAATGTCAGCTTTTCTGAAAAGGTTCTCGCACCTACTCCCGGTCAGTCGGCTGTTATATATAAAGGAAGCACCGTCATCGGCGGCGGCATAATCCTTTGACACTTCACTCCCCGGACACCTATAATATTACAATTGCTTTACAGTTATTGACTTTTCGGGCAGGTTTTTCTATAATTAATTTGCTTGTCATTGCTTTTATATGAAAGGAGTATATAACAATGAAAAGAAAAATTATAAGATTTATAACCTTATGTGTACTTACTATGTCATTATTGCTCGGCATATCCTCGGCAGCGACTGCCGCTCTTGTAGGTGACATAGCCGAAAACTACGGTTCTGTAACCGCCGCTGATGCAAGACTTATCCTCCGTGCCTCGGTAGGCCTCGACACACTCACAGAAGAGCAGAAGGCAGTTGCCGATGCAAACGAAGACGGAAAAATTACTGCAGCTGACGCAAGGGAGGCTCTGAGAATAAGCGTCGGACTTGAAGAGTTAAGGCACTACTATACAAAAACCGTATTAAAAGCGCCCACCTGTTCAGAGCCCGGAAAATGCCTCAGAACCTGCACGGAATGTGACGATTCATATGAGCAAGAGATCCCTCTCCTCCCCCACACATATCCCGCCCCCGAAATTCTGGTTCAGGTAACCTGTGAGACAGACGGACTTGTAAAATATACCTGTTCTGTCTGCACTGAATCAAAAGAAGAGGTCGTAAAGGCAGGCCATGTCTGGGATAAGCCTGCAACCTGTACCGAAGGCAATACCTGTATCAGAGGCAATCACCCGGGTGCAGCTCTCGGACACACAACAGACTGGGGCAAGTGTACAAGATGCGGTATATTCATCAAGGACAGATATGCAGGTCCTGCAGAGATATTAAAGAAAGAAATTCCCAATGCAGTAACGAAGTCTGAAGAAGGCTATGCAAAAATCAACGAAAGCATCGGCGCTGCAGGCTGGCTCAAGACATACGCGTCTCAGGCAAAGCCCATATATGAAGCCTCAAAAACCTCCTATCAGGCTGCATACGATGCCTGCGCCGACATTCCCGAATTTGCGGCAATCAAGGCAAATCTCAAAAAAGCACTCGACAACACAGATAAGATACTGGCTCAGATCGATGTGATTCTTGCTACAGCAAATGTAACGGACGGCAACTATCTCACACTCACAGGTAAAATAGATTCTCCCCAGTGGGATAACGATACTATCAATTCAGATCTTAAGGCCGCAGTTATCTGGTAAAACAAAAGTACAAAAAAACATCGCTGTTTTCCGAAAAAAAAAAAACGGAGACAGCGATGTCTTTATTTTATAGCTGTATCAGAATCTTATTCTGAAGCTTTTCACCTCAAAGGGCTTTATTGAGAATGTAAATGCACTGTTCTTCACTTCAACAGACTCAGTATCCGTTTCCATAAGATTGCATTCACTAACTGTGAAGCTTCTGTCGGTGAGAGTAATTGTGACCTCTCCCGAATGAGCGTTTGTTTCATAAACACGGAGAATTATTCCGTCACCGTCCTGAGCCTGCTTTACAGCATCTATCATAACAGCACTGTCCGAAACCTTTATAAAAGAGTATTCTCTCAGCTGAGCGCTTCCTTTTTCGACAAACACAGCCTTAAGAGGAATATTTTCCTTGAATGCTTCTTTTACGGTATCGGCATCATCCCAACGGTTTTCGTGGATATACACACCGTAACGGAAGGTAGAAATTCCCTTGTCGGCAGTAGCGTCGGGAAGAATGGGTGCACGCATAAGAGTAATTCTCATTACATCCTTATCTATATCATAACCGTATTTACAGTCATTGATAACAGAAACGCCCATGTCACCCTGAGAAAGGTCTGCCCATTTATGGGCGCAGCATTCAAACATCGCCTTTTCATAGGAATTATTTGCATAGGTAGGCCTTTCAAGAGCACCGTGTGCAATTTCATATGTGGCAATACGCGAACGTATATCGAGGGGAAATTCCGCTTTTAATACCTTTTCGGTTTCGTGCCAGTCAACAGTTGTATCAAAAATCAGGGTTTCTGCATCCTGCGACAGGATAATATCCTGCATTACTGTTGAATTATTGAAGAAGCGGACTGTTCTTATCACAGCTCTGACAGGTGTATGCTCCACAAGCTTAACGGAATCAGCCTTTTCAAGATACCACATTTTCATCTTATAGTCATTTTCAAGATTCCATGCGCTTTCGTGAATAGGCTTATCGTGGGAAATACTGAGCATATTGCCCTTCCCCCTGAGAATATTCTTACCTATCTTCTTATTGATAAGTGCGGTAAGATTTCCGTTTTCATCAAATTCGGCACGAAGCTTCTTGTTTTCGAGGAAATTCTTTGATGCCTTGATTTCACTTTCTTCCTCTTTATATCCGCAAAGGCGGTAAACCTTATAGCCCATGGCAGGAACATTTTCTGCAATAAAGGTAATATCTTCATCCGAAGAGTAAGAAACGGCTGTATTACCGTTCATATCTTCAACCGAGAATTCACCGGCAGGAACATCAGCACTGACGGGAGCGGTCACCGCAAAGGGCAGCATATTCCAGACAACAATACTGTTTTCTCCCACGGCTGCATCTGATGAGAGAAGCAGGAGTGCGTTGTCGATTATTTCATTACCCTCTTTATTCATCAGCTCATATTCTTTTCTTGTGTTTTCGAAAACCTCATGAATGGATGTGCCGGGAAGAATATCATGGAACTGATTTGTAAGAAGAAGCTTCCACACTCTTTCAAGTCTTTCCTTGTCATATGTACCTGAAAGCAGAGAAAGCATCTCAGCATTTCTCAGAAGATATTCACCCTTACGGTTATTCTTTTTAACAAATGCCTGACTTGTGAAGGTACCTCTGTGGTTTTCGTAATACATTTCACCGTCCCAGACGGGAAGAGCATCCGCACTTTTTTCGACCTCTGCAAAAAAGTCATTTGCCTGAGCCATTTTTACATTGGGAAGCCCCGGAATCTTCTGAAAACGGCGCACCTTTTCAACCATATCAAAGGTACATCCGCCGCCTCCGTCTCCGTAGCCGAACATACCCATCGAAGCATCTACAAGATCATTCTGACGGTTGGTTTTTCTTGTATTTCTGATATAGCCTGCATCTGCATCGCCCTCATAATGCACCTTCTGCATATATGAAATTACCTCATCTCCCGAATGAGAGCGCCACTTGAACACACTCAGGGGAAATTCATTCGTATCATTATACTGAAGCTTTGATGTAAGGAAGTATTTCATACCCGATTTTTTAATGACCTGAGGAAGTGCGGCAGTAAAGCCGAAGCAGTCGGGAAGCCAATAAATATCGGAGCTTATGCCGAATTCCTTCATAAAGAATTCCCTGCCGTAAAGCAGCTGGCGTACAAGACTTTCACCCGAAGCAATATTTGTATCAGCCTCAACCCAGGTATTGCCGGTAATCTCCCACTGACCGTTTTTAACAAACCTTTTCACATCCTCATAAACCTCGGGATAATGCTCCTTTACAAAGCTGTAAACGGCTGCCTGACTCTGAGTAAACTTAAAATCGGGATACGCCTTCATAAGGGATATATTATTTGAAAAGGTTCTTGCACATTTACGGTGTATTTCCTTTACAGTCCAGAGCCACGCGACATCAAGATGGGAATGCCCGCATATCATAACATCGCCGGGAGTGGCAAAACTGATTTTACCAAGCTCCTCCCAAAGACATTTCTTTGCTTCGGGAATGCTTTCATAAAAGCGCTCTTTTCCGAAATCAAAATCAAGCTTATGAATGGCATTGTCAACAGCATTATAGATTCTTTTAGCAACATATTCATCTTCCGTTGTCTCATACACTGCATGTGCACAGGTTATATCATAATATATATCCTCTGCCGCCTCATTTATGACCCTGAACTGAGCCTGATTCATGGTGTATGTTATAGGCTTTTTATCAGGGAAGGCATAATTGAAATATCCGCCCGAATCAACAGCATTTTCAATCTGTATAAAAAGCTTCTCTCCTGCCTTAAGAGGTCTGTGAAAAAGTATATCTGTTCTGTGTACCCAGCCTGATGCTTCACGGGAGCTTACAGCGCCCATGATCTCTCCGTTTATCCGCACTATTGCTTCACCGCCGAAATCAACGGTAAGATAAACCTTTCTGTCCTGAAGACAGAACGGAACAACAAACTCTGCTTCAAAATAACGGGTCGTATCAAGAGTGGCGCTCCATCTGTCGCCAAGCCTCATCTTAACCGGGGGATTGCTATCAAGCTCTATAACAGCAGGACGTACATGCTCACCCGTATAGGAATTCCACTCGGGTATCGTAACACTTTCTTCGGTAACATAGGGTCCAAGCTGCTTTATAAGATTTTTCAGCACTCTCGGGTTATAAGTATGATGTATCATAATATTCTCATCTCCTTTAGTTTAATATAACAGACTCAGAGGTATTTTTCAACAAAAAATATACGCTTTACAACACAGTTTTTGTATGATAAACTGTATTTATTATGAAAAGGGGATGTTTTTATGTCAGACAAAGCTATCACACCCGAAAAACTCCGCAAGCAGCAGCTCAGAAAAGAAAAAGAAATCAGAAAATGGGAAAAGGAAAAGGCACGGCCGAAAAGAAGCTATTATATTGTATATCTTATATTTATAATAGCACTGATATATGCGGTTGATGAAATTGCTTCTCAGGTCGGCACGCTTATGAAAACAGAGATTGCAAACGATCTGTTCAAGGCGGAAAACTCCGCTTCGCTGCTCGATTTATTATCGGGGCTCGCAGTACCCTTCCAGGCACTCGGACTTTTATACCGCCCCTTTGCCGACCGCTTCGGAAGAAAGGCTTTTCTTCTTATAAACACCTTCGGTATGAGCATCGGTATGTTTATTATATTCTTATCAGGCAATATTCCCTTATATGTTATCGGCACCTGCCTTATTCAGTTTTTCATTCCCCACGATATGCACGTCGTTTATATTATGGAATCCTCCCCCTCAAAGCACAGAGCAAGAATTTATTCCGCTATCAAATTCTTTGCAAATCTTTCGGTTATGCTGGTTCCCTTCTTAAGACGTCTTCTTATGGAAAATGCAGGCGAATGGCGAAAGGTATATATGATTCCCGCAGCCGTGGGCATTATTGTATGCTTCATAGCTCTTATGTGTGCAAGAGAAACAGATGCATTCATTGAAGCTCGTCTTACACATCTGAGAAAAACCGAAGAGCAGCTTGAAGCGGAAAAGAAAAGAGAGGCAGAGGCTTCCCGTCAGGGCGGACTCATTCCTGCACTTAAATTCGCTCTTAAGCACAAGCAGCTGCGTTGGCTTTATATAGTTTCCTCTGTTGCAAACATAGGCTTTATCGCAAGCATCAATTATCAGGTCATTATGACCTACGGCTATGCACAGAATGCCTTTAATACAAGCTCTGCATTCACCGACCTTGCGGCAGCTACTGAAGCAGTAAGCACAGGTTCGGTAACAGATGCAATCTTTATGTTCCCCGTAGGTCTTGCAATCGCACAGGTAATTATGGGCTTCATTTCCGACTGGAAGGGAAGAAAGGCAGCTGCCGTCACAACTGCAGCAAACTGCATTGTTTCCTTTATTGTTTTCTCTGTAGGCTCCTATCTTGGCTGGACTCCCTATCTCGTAGGATTTTTCTGCGGCGCGGCAATAGGCAGCTACTATTCCACAAATGACGTTATTATCATGATGGTAGGTGAATCCGCTCCCACAAATCTGCGTTCATCATGTATGTCTGCTCAGTTTATCGTAACAGCCATAGGCTTTGCACTTTCATTTATTCTCAGTATGCCCTTCACTCTTCTGATAGGCAATGTGGCAATGGCTCCCGTATGCTTCGCACTCCTTGTGCCGGGCTTCACAGCAGCACTTATTCTTCTTATTAAAAAGACCCACGATACAACGGGAATTGATCTTGATACCGTAACGGGAACAGAGTGGGATTAAAAAAAATCAAAAAAAATAAAAATAATGCTTGACAAACGTGTTTTCCGGTGATATAATGGCTAAGCACTGAGAGAGAGAAACCTTTCAGCATAGTCGGTGTCTATAACATTGAGGTTCCACCCGTTCCCATCCCGAACACGGTAGTTAAGCTCAATCGTGCCGAAAATACTTGGTGGGCAGCCGCCCGGGAAGATAGGTCGTCGCCGACACTTAAAGCAATCT
>JAZNSD010000046.1:0-27732 GCA_045591055.1 Acutalibacteraceae bacterium
GAACCTGTCCTGCACAAACTTTCCTTGAGCCGCCCACCGGCAATGGGACAAAAATTGCCATAGTTGTTGTTTTTGCCGCTGGCAAGCTGTACGACGGTACTGCGAAGCGGCGAAAACAAAGCGCTTTACCGGTTCATAAGAGACAAAAAACTAAAAAATATAACACTTTCATATATCCGCACGCACACTTATATTATTTTCGCGGCAAATATGGTGATTTTTGCGCCCATTGCACCGGTAAATTATGATTTGTCAATTGGCTCATTTAACTTTTCTGCCGTAAACGGTAAAAATAATAAATAACTGTTGCCTGATAATAAAAATATGATAAAATAAAGAAAAAAACAGAAAGAGTATCTGATGATAAATAATATTAGTATTGAAAATCCGGAGAGGGAAAGCATCTCTTATGTCAGCAATAAGCCTGATGTATGTCCGGACGGTGCTTTTGCCCCGGCCATAGATATATGGACAAGGCTCAGAGAAGAAAAACGCCCCGTTGTGCTGTACGGCACGGGAAACGGGGCAGACAGAATAATTGATATTCTTGAAAGAGAGAATATTAAAATAAGCGGTATTTTTTCAAGTGCCGCCTTTGTCCGTGAGCGTTATTTCAGGGGATATAAGGTGACCGACTACGAGACCTGTAAAAAAGAATTCTCCGATATGCTTGTGCTTATGTGCTTCGGCTCAGCGAGGGCAGATGTACTTGAGAATGTGAAAAAAATCTCCCTTAAAAATGAAATTCTTGCTCCTGATGTGCCTGTTTACGGAGATAATATATTTGATTGCAGCTTTTATAATGAAAACAAGGATAAGCTCACTGCAGTAAGAAAAAGACTTTCCGATGAAAAAAGCCTTGATACATTTTGCAAGCTGGCGGAGTTCAAGCTTACCGGAAATATTGATAAGCTTTTTTCCTGCGAATACGATAATTCGGGAATTTTTAATATTTCCCATAAGAGTGTTTATCTTGATTTAGGCGCATATAACGGAGATACTGCAATTGAATTTTCGGAAAAATATCCTTATGACAGAATAATCGCTGTTGAGCCGGACAAAAGAAATTTCAGAAAGCTTTCGGAAAATACATCTTGTATTAATAACATTACATTATATAATGCGCTTATAAGCGATAAGGACGAACGGGTTTTTCTTGATAACAACAAGGGCAGGGGAGCTCATGAAAGTGAAAAAGGAAAAATTCCCGTTGATGCTCTTACAATTGATACAATAATAAAAAAAGAAAAGCTGTCCTCTGACAGACAGCTTGTGATAAAATTTGATGTGGAGGGGAATGAGCTGAAGGCCATTGAGGGCGGCAAAAACACCATAAAAGAAATGCACCCTCTTATGTTTATCTCCTGCTACCACAGAAGTGAGGACTACTTTACAATTCCCCTGAAGGTATTTTCAATAAACAATAACTATAAGCTTTATATGAGGCATTATAAGGGCATCCCCGCCTGGGAAACGGAATTTATCTTCGTGCCTGAAGAATAACTTGTATCCTGTTCACTGAAAATGCAGGTAATATGTGAAAAACGAAAACAGCTTTTGCTTATAATAAAGCCTCATTATAATGAGCTCTTTCGCCGCCGATGAATTTCGGTCTCACTCTTGCGGCAAGAACAAGTGCTTCGCCGATTCTGTTATTTTCAAGCCTTACGGGCACTGCCACTTCCTTTAAGTGCATGCCGATAAGTGTGAAGCCGATGTCAATGCCTGCGTCTGCTTTTATGTGTTCAACTGCAACGGGGCAGGAAAAATCTCTGTATGCATTTGTGGCAAAGGAGCCTCCTGCCTTTGGCTGAGGCACTACGTTGCAGAAGGGAGCATTGCCTATAGCTTCCTTTTCAATTATAATTGCACGGTTAAGATGCTCACAGCACTGAGCGGCAATATATATTCCTTTGCTACCGCAGGCACTTTTTATGCCTGAGTAGATAGCGGTTGCGGTTTCGTAATTGGAGTCTGTGCCGATTTTTGAACCCATAACCTCACTTGTGGAGCAGCCGACGACAAGGATATTTCCCTTGGTGAGCTTTCCCTTTTCTATGATTTCCTCTGCCGCTTTTTTTGCTGCAGCTTCAATTTCCGTAAATCTGTCCATAATTACACCTCGGATATAACAAACTGATATGTATTCAGCTGTAAACTATAATAATTATTATATATCTCTGAAGTTTGCAAGTCAATATTATTGACTTATTAAAAATTATTTGATAAAATTAGCTTTTGTAAATGCAAGGAGGTCTGTTTATGAAAAATACAGAAAAAACAATGGAAAAAATAGTAACTCTGTGCAAGGGCAGAGGCTTCGTCTTTGCAGGAAGTGAAATCTACGGCGGTCTTTCAAACACATGGGACTACGGCCCCTTGGGTGTTGAGCTTAAAAATAATATCAAAAAGGCATGGCTCAAAAAGTTTGTTCAGGAAAATCCCTACAATGTAGGTCTTGACAGCGCCATTCTTATGAATCCTCAGACATGGGTGGCTTCAGGTCATCTCGGCGGCTTCTCCGACCCTCTTATGGACTGTAAGGAATGTAAGACAAGACACAGAGCCGACAATCTTATTGAAGATTTTGACGGCACAAATGTTGCAGGCTGGACAAACCAGCAGATGACTGATTATATCAAGGAAAAGAATATTCCCTGTCCCGATTGCGGAAAGCACAACTTCACCGATATCAGACAGTTCAACCTTATGTTCAAGACCTTCCAGGGTGTAACAGAGGATTCCAAGAACGAAATTTACCTTCGTCCCGAAACAGCACAGGGTATTTTCGTTAACTTTGCAAATATTCAGAGAACAACAAGAAGAAAGGTTCCCTTCGGTGTTGCTCAGATAGGTAAGTCCTTCAGAAATGAGATCACTCCCGGTAACTTCATTTTCCGTGTGCGTGAGTTTGAGCAGATGGAGCTTGAATTCTTCTGCAAGCCCGGCACAGACCTTGAATGGTTCAACTACTGGAGAGCATATTGCCGCGACTGGCTCTACAGCCTCGGTATGAAGGAAGAAAATCTCCGTCTTCGCGACCACGATGCAGACGAGCTTTGCTTCTATTCAAAGGCTACTACCGACTTTGAATATCTCTTCCCCTTCGGCTGGGGCGAGCTCTGGGGTGTGGCTGACAGAACCGACTATGACCTTACTCAGCACATCAATACCTCAGGCAAAACTCTCGACTATTTCGATCCCGCCACAAACGAAAGATATATTCCTTATGTTATTGAGCCCTCACTGGGTGTAGAGCGTCTTTTCCTTGCTCTTATGACAGAAGCATATGATGAAGAGGTTGTGGATGCCGAAAAGAATGACACAAGAGTTGTGCTTCACTTCCATCCCGCACTTGCTCCCTATAAGTGTGCTGTGCTTCCTCTTTCAAAGAAGCTCAATGAAAGCGCAGAAAAGGTATTCCATCAGCTTCAGAAGAAGTTTATGTGCGAATTTGACGATGCCGGCTCAATCGGTAAGCGCTACAGAAGACAGGACGAAATCGGCACTCCCTTCTGCATCACATATGACTTTGATTCCGAAGAAGACGGCTGTGTAACAGTAAGAGACCGTGACACTATGGAGCAGGTAAGACTTCCCATAAGCGAACTCGAAGCATATATCTCAGAAAAGCTCGAATTCTGATAAGTAAAAAGATTCCCGATGTAAAGGCATCGGGAATTTTTCTGATAATTAATGAAAAAATATTGGCAAAAATAACATTCTGTAATACAATGTAATACAGAAGGAGGGGTTTGTATGACAATTTCTTTGAGACTCAATGATGATGATTCACTGCTTATAAAAAAATATGCCGAGCTCAACAGTATGACAGTTTCTGAACTTGTCCGACAGTCGGTTCTTGAACGTATTGAAAATGAATACGATCTTGAATTGTTTAATAAAGCTAAGGCAGAGTATATTGCTGATCCTGTAACTTATTCTCCTGATGCTGTTGAAAAGGAATTGGGACTATAATTAAATACAATAAAAATATCCCTCTTACATCCGGAACAGATGATAAGAGGGATCGTTTCTTTTATTCAGCGTATTTTTTAATATCGCCGCATTCGTCTAAAACTGCCATTAAAATATAGAGTCTCGGAATGTGGAAGGGGCCTTTGAAAATATTGCCCTTGAGTGTTGTGGAAATGGAGTTGTCATAATGAAGATAGCCGTACCATTCGCCGTCTTCGGTATCAACAAAATACTTTTTGCAGTATTCCTTGATTTCTTCATAAAGCTTAAGATATTTTTCATCGCCGAACTGAAGATATGCCATTCTCAGCGCTATCATAGCCTCACACTGGGGCCACCAGAGCTTCATATCCCATTCAAGCTGTACGGGAGGATATCCCAAAAGATCGGTGAAGGCAATAATACCGCCGTATTTCTTGTCGAGACCTAAGGGAAGAGTGATGTCGATGATTTTTTTACCGATATCAACAGCTTCCTTGTTGTCGGTAAGAATACCTTCAAGCATAATGAACCATGCGGCTTCGAGGGAGTGGCCGGGGTTTACGATTCTGCCCGAGGGAGTATTCACAAATTTTCCGTCTGTGGTAACGCTTTCAAGAAGTGCCTTATCCGTAAGATATCCGCCTTCGAGAATTTCGGAGAGACATTCCTTGCAGATGGTGTTATACCATTCCTTTTTACCTGAATCCATGCTTCTCATTGTCTGCGCCGTGGAGAGCATTATCATAGCGGGTGAAAGTGCCTTTGTTCCGAGATTTTCGGGGTTGATCTTGGGAGGATTCTTTCTCACACCCGTGAAGCATTCGTATGCTACGGTGAAATATTTTTCAGCACTTTCAAGTGCCTCTTTGTCGCCTGTGCCCTTATAAAGCTCTGCACAGCCTATAGCAGCAAAGGTTTCGGAGAAATAATATCTTCTTTTCTGAAGTTCCCTGCCGTCCTTTGTTACGGTAAAATACATTCTGCCGTCGGTGTCGGTGCACTTGGGCAGGAAGGAATAAATGCATCTTGCTGCCTTTAAGTATTCGGGGTTCTTTTCGATAACGTTATATGCCTTCATAAAAGACCACAATGCTCTGCCCTGAAACCAGACGCTTTTATCTGTGCCGTAAACCTCTCCCTTTTTGTCGAGCTGAGTGAAAATACCGCCGTTTTCATAGTCTATTGCGGTTTTAAGCCAGAAGGGGAGAATGTTTTCTGTCAGTACCTTTCTGAAATCCATATTGTTTTGCCTCCTTGAGAATTAATTACCAGAGAATAATATTGTTTATACCCGAGTGCATTGCGAAGTCTGAAGCTTCGGCAGGCTCGCGCTCAATAACGGCAAAAATGTTGCTTGCCTCCTTTTCGCTTGCAAGACTGTCGGATGCAATAGCTGCCGCATCAAGAATAAATACCATAGGCATATCATCCACATAATTGAAAAGCTCGGTGTTTTCCGTGAGTGCAGGGTCCTGCTTTGTAAGACGAAGATCCGATGCATACATAATGCAGTCTGAGCCGAGAAGATTTTTGCCGTATTTTTCATTGGGCATTTCATCATTACGGTAAAAGCCGTAGGTGTCGCACATTGTTATTATTTTATCTTCACCTGCAATTTTTACCGCTTCATTGATAAAGTTTATGAGTACGTTGTTTTTTGTGTCTGCCGAAGATGCATCTGCCTTGTAGACAGGCTCTTCAGCTGTGAATTTTGTGGGAAAGCAGATATTATCAAGCAGTATATATGAAAAACCGCCGTCAAAGGCTTCCTTTATCAGATCTAAAATATACTGCTTTGCTTCTTCGGAGAAGGGATCAAGCCAGGCGGAGGAGTCTTCGTCGAAAAATGTACCTTCCGAGCCGGAGCGTACCTCCATGCCGGAATCTGAAGAAGCTGCAACGGTGTCCTTGAAGCAGCTTATATACGCAATGCAGCTGATACCGTTTGATTCCAGCATTTCAATTTTTTTGTATGCCTCCCATGAGGGGTTGAGTGCAGCTGCCGTGGCTGCAACGGAATCAAAGAAAACATATCCCTGCTCATTTTTAAGCTCAATGAGATATGAAGAATAATTATTATCACGGGCTGTTGTTATAAGCTCCTCAGCAGAAGTCATGCTGAATTCATCCGGGGTCAGATGGATGCTGTAAGAAATCTCATCTGCAGCTTCAGGTGCAACGGCGGTATTGTCGGGAATGTCGCGAAGGGACAGCTCGATTGCTGTTTCAACACCGATAAATGCAAGAAGAAAGGCAGCTATGCAGCAGGCAAACACTGCAAGCTTTTTTGCGGCTGAAAGAGTTTCTTTCTGCGGGTCATTTTTTCTGAAACCGTCGGGAGTGATGTCATTGGGATAGTCTTTTGAAAATCTGTAATATGCTCTTGTTCGCAGAGTCTTGGGGGCTTTCTTTTCAGAGGCTTCCCGGACACGGCGTCTGAAAAGGGCATTTCTTTTCTTTTCTTTTTTTTCTGCTTCTTTTTTCAGCTTCTCCTGACGTCGCTTTATCTGATTCTGTTTGTGAAGCTGAGAATAGGCAGATATTTTGTTTTGGCGCGTATTTTTGTTTTTCATCTGAATTTACCTTTTATATAAAACAAATAATTTTTTGAAAATGCGTCAGAAATCGTATGTGTTTCCATTAATTTTGCATTGCAGACAAACACAGGTCTGAATAAAATATATATAAAGACACATACGGAGGTTAACTTATGCAGATTACCGTCAGAAATGATCACAGGGCAGAGGTGCTTTTGTCTGCCGGGGAAATGGAGCATTACGGAATTACATATGAAGAAATGGATTATTCCGATGCCGAAACCCGCAGAATGCTCTGGTCGCTTATAAGTGATATAAAAAAGCTCAGCGGATTATCTCTTTCATTAGCGGGCAGGCTTCTTATTGAGGTGATGAAAGAAAAATCGGGCAATGTAAGAATATGCTTTACGGAGCTTGAAAGTAAGCTTTCCGATCCCGCAAGCTTCAAGCAGCTTGTGAAAAGCGAGGCTATGCCGGTCGTTGCGGAATTTACCGATATTGAAAATATTATTTCTCTTTCGTTCTCCGCGGAAAAATGCATCCCGAATGCTCTTTATGAGAAAAACGGAAAATACCGTGTTATCTGTTTTTGTGATGAAAAAGATAAGGAATGGCTTGAGGCGGTTCTTTCCGAATTCGGACATCTGATACAGAATTCCCGTCTTGAAACAGCATTATGTCAGGAGGGGTGGCACTGCATAATAGGGGAAAATGCACTTGGATTTCTCAGGCAAGTGTTTTCAGAGAATCCACGGCAGCTTTTTTGTCGCCCTTGAAAACATAGCTTCCGGCAACAAGCACATTTGCTCCGGCGTCAATAACAAGAGGCGCAGTTTTGTCGGTGATGCCGCCATCAACCTGAATGTCGGTATCAAGACCGAGACGTGTGCATTCTGCTCTGACCTCTCTGATTTTCTGAAGCTGGTCTTCCATAAAGCTCTGACCGCCGAAGCCGGGTTCAACTGTCATAACCAGCACCATATCAAGCATATGAAGATAGGGGAAAACTGCCGACGCGGGTGTTGCGGGCTTGAGGGCAATGCCTGCTTTTATTCCTGATTCCTTAATAAGCGAAACAGTTTTTTTTGTGTCGGCTTCGGATTCGATATGGAAGGTTATCATGTCTGCACCTGCCGCGGCAAAATCGGGGATATATGTGAAAGGATCGCTTATCATAAGATGCACATCAAAAATAAGTGAATTGGTTTTTCTCAGGGACTTTATGACGGGAGCACCAAGGGTGATATTCGGTACGAAATGTCCGTCCATAACATCTATATGAAGCATATCTGCTCCTGCCTTTTCACAGGAAACAGCTTCTTCTCCTAATCTGGAAAAATCACTTGCAAGAATGGAAGGAGATACTTTTATCATATTTTTCACCTGAACTGTAAATATTTATATGTACGGATTATATCACATTCTCATCCTCTTTGCAATATCGCCTTTAAGACTGATTAAAGATATTTTAATGATAATAAGCATGCACAAAGATAATGAATACGGGCAAAAACAAATAACTTGATTTTTATGTCGGCTTGTGTTATAATCAATCGAAATTATGCATATTTTGCTTTGCTTCAATAATCAGAAAGGAAAGTTGTAATGAAAAAAATGTATCTTGCAATCTTTTTGATAATTCTTACAGCAGTGGTATTTGCAGGCTGTATCAGCTTTTCAAATCCTATTGAGCTTACAACAAACGATTCCTTTGCAGATGATGATTACTATGTGAATAACCCTCAGGGGAACATGCAGAATCAGAATCCTCAGGGCGGCAGTCAGGATGCAAACACACAGGGCGGTCCTTCTTCCTCTGATCCTTCCTCTTCCGTAACGGCTCCCTCCGGTAATCAGGCTGAACAGGAAAGTGCAGTGCAGAACATTCAGGTGCCTGCATCAAATGAATATGATATCCTCAGAACAGGCAGCTTCTATATGAAGGGCTCTCTTATAGATCAGACAGGAACGGCTACGCCTATGGAGATTGCAATTACACCTTCAAGTGTATTTATGCTTTCTGATTTCAGCGGTGCTACTATGGGGCTTCTTATTGCAAATGATGTTCTTTATATGATTTATACAGATAAGCAGGCATATCTTGAACTCAGTGACTCCCTTATGAAAATGGCAGGCATGGATATGAATGAGCTTGATGTGTCGGGTTCTCTTGATTTCTCCTCCTACGGAAGCCTTGCAGAAGCAAATAAGGTTACTGAAGAGAATTATAACGGCCGTGTATGTCAGGTATATCATTTTACCAAAGATGAAGGCGGCGAGACAAGGATTTATATGGATAACTCAAAGCTTGTCCGCATCGCCACATATACATCTTCAGGCAAGTTTACCAGCTCAAATGAGATAGAATATATTACAGGCTCGGTTCCTGCAGACAAGTCTGCACCGCCTGCAAACTATAAGAAGTATAAGGGAATCACAGGTATGATGTCCTTTATGACTCTTATGGAAGATGTTGTTCAGTAATATGAAAAAAACTGCTTTTGTAACGGGCGGCGCCGGCGGTATCGGTGCTGCAGTCGTAAAAAAACTGTGTGAAGACGGTTTTTCTGTTGCGGTAAGCTACAACAGCTCAGAGCAAAGGGCATTGTCTCTTTGCTCTGAACTCGCATTGTCAGGCGCAGATGTGTTTCCCGTGAAGTGCGATGTGTCCGACCCCGTGCAGGTGAATAAAGCCGTAAAAAGTATTGTTGAAAAAACAGGCGGTATCGATGTGCTTGTCAATAACGCTGGTGTATCCCTGTGGGGACTTTTTGATACAACCACGGATGAAGAATGGAACCGTGTCACAGGAATAAATCTTACGGGAACATTCAACTGCTGCCGTGAGGTATTGGGTATTATGCTCAGGAAAAAGCAGGGCCGCATCGTGAATATTTCCTCTGTCTGGGGGCAGACGGGTGCTTCCTGCGAGGCTGTATATTCTGCTTCAAAGGCAGGTGTTATCGGGCTTACAAAGGCACTTGCCAAAGAATATGCATTAAGCGGAATTACCGTGAACTGTGTTTCTCCCGGCGTAATTGATACCGGGATGATGAGCCGTTTTTCCGAATGCGAAAAAAAGGACATCTGCGAGGACATTCCCATGGGCAGAATGGGTACACCGGAAGAGGTTGCTTTTGCCGTTTCGTTTTTTGCGGACGAAAGGTCTTCATTTATCACAGGTCAGGTATTGGGTGTCAACGGCGGAAGTATCTGATATATTCTTTAAGGCAGATTTAAGGGCTGTGAGTTAAATTTTTATTATCTGATAAACAGGCGGAGAGATTTATGAAAAAAAGTTTTGTTATTTTATCTGTATGCTTAATTGCTGTTGTGTTACTTACAGGATGTAATTCCGGCAAGAATGAGGAAACAACTGCGGAAGAAACCACAGGTTCGGTTTTTTCTCCCGCACCCGGTGAAACATATGATGATATGAACGGTTTGCCTTCTGACATTATTCCCGGCGTATCCTCGGGCGAAGCAGCCTCCGGCACTTCCGGAAATACTTCTGCCGGAAGCGAGGAAGCATACACGGATGCAGCGGGCACAACTGCCGCACATACTTCCGGTTCTTCTGAAGGTACAGACACTCCCACTCAGGATAATTCTGCCTCGGGCGGCAGCTCAGCAGGTCAGTTATCTCCCGGTAATCAGTCCTCAGGAAATCAGTCTTCATCAGGTCAGTCCTCCTCGGGCGGCAGCTCCTCTGCTCCTGTGCAGGTGCCTGCCAATAATGAATATGATATCGTGAGAAGCGGAACCTTCTATATAAAGGGCTCAATGGTTGAATCCAACGGTGTAAGCAGTCCTCTTGAAATGGCTGTTACCTCCGACAGTGTTTATATGCTTTCCGAGTTTTCGGAGGGTGTTGATATCGGTATGCTTATGAAAAACGGCACTATGTATATGATATATCCCAAGGAAAAAGCATACATGGAAATGAACGACTCCATTATGAAAATGGTCGGCATCGATATGAACGAAATGGTTGAATCGGATGCTGTGAATTTTTCGGAATTCGGTTCTCTGAGTGAGGCATATTCTGTTGTCAATGAAATATATAACGGCATTGACTGTCAGGTTTACTACATTGATGCCGGTGAAAGCGGCAGTATGCGTGTTTATATGAACGGCGACAGACTTCTGCGGTTTGCAAAGTATTCTGACGAGGGTGTTTTCCTTACTGCAACAGAGGTTGATTCAATTTCAGGTACCGTGCCTGCCGATAAATCAGCGCCTCCCGCAGGGTATAAGGCATATAAGGGAATTACGGGAGTTGCAGGCTTTATGGGCCTTCTTTCCGATGTTATGTAAACTCAATTAAAAATATCAATCACTACCTGTTTGTTTTTTCCGTCGGAAATAACAGGCAGGTTTCTTTTTTCAGCGTTTTCAGCAGCTTTTTTCTGATACTTTCACTTGACTATAATAATATATTATTATATAATTAATAGGTATATTTTTATCCGGAGGGTGTTTTTATGTTTAATACTGCGGACTTTAAAGAAAGTCCTCTGATGCTTGGGCTTGCAGCTCTTGTCATCGGTTTCGTTGTTATCGAATCCGTGTTTTTTCTCGTGAAGGCATGGAAAAGGGGAAAGGCTATCGGAATGTCAACCGAAACTCTTAAAAATGCGGTTTTTACCAGCTCTCTTTTCTCTGTAGCTCCCGCAATCTCCATTCTTGTTACGGTTTTTACGCTGTCATCTTCCCTCGGTGTTGTTCTGCCCTGGATAAGACTCAGCGTTGTCGGAAATCTTCTCTATGAAAAATCAGCTGCTGATATAACTCTTGAGCAGTTCGGAATAATGGGCGGTGCCACAGTTGAGGATCCTGCTGTTTTCGGCGCCGTTGCATGGGTTATGACAGTAGGCATCTGCTTCGGTCTTTTTCTTGTCACGATTTTCGGTAAGCTTATAATCAAAAAAATCAGCAAGGCTACCACAAAGAGCGAGGGTGCTTCAAATATAGCCGATGCTATTTCAGCATCTGCTTTTATCGGTATCATTGCTGCTTTCGTGGCACAGGCACTTGCAGGTCAGACAAAGGACCATTCAAGCGATGCAGGCTTTATGTCAGTTATTTGTCTTGTTATGGCTGTTATCATTTCACTTGTGTTTGAATTTATCTGCATTAAGTTCAAGTGGAAGAAGCTTGAGGTTTTTGCAACTCCCCTCAGTATTTTCGGTTCACTTGCAATTGCAATACTTCTGATTCAGGTTCTTCCTGCTGAAGTAACTTCATTTGTATGGAGGTAAGAAAAAATGTCTAAGCTCAAAAAAGAAATTGATTATATAAACTCTGTACATATCTGGGGCAGAATCTGGTCAATAGGTGCTCTCATTGTTCTTTTTATGGTCCCTGCAGTTTTCTGTATCTACTATAATGCATGGCCTCCCATAAATAAGGTGCTTGCAGCGTTCGTTAAGGTTGCTCCTCTTTTCTGGGTTTCCTCAGTTGTTGAGGTTATTGCCTTTACCCCCATGCTCGGTGCAGGCGGTGCATACCTCAGCTTTGTCACAGGCAATATCTCAAACCTCAAGCTTCCCTGTGCTATGAGCATTCTCCAGAAGGAAAAGGTGAGTGCAACAAGCGAGGAGGGTGAGATCCTTTCCACTATTTCGGTTGCTGCCTCCGCAATCACAACAACAGTTATTATTGCAGCAGGTGTGTTTATTCTCAATCCTGTTTTCTCGGAAATCAAGGATACTCCCATTGTAAAATCCGTTCTTCCCTATGTAACTGCTGCACTTTTCGGCGCTCTTGCCGCAAGCTATCTCAGAAAGTACTGGAAAATTGCCGTAGCTCCCGTTCTTGCAGGTGTTATCGTGCTTATTGCGTCACCTCTGTTCGGCGTCGGTACACTTGTTTTTGTTACAATCGTTGTATCTGTAGCCGCTGCTCTTCTTCTTTCTAAGTTCAAGCTTCTTAAATAAGAGCTTTTCCTGAAACTGTCAGTTTCGTTTTACTGCAAATTATGATATACTCTTTTGTGAAAGGTGGTATTCAGATGAAAAGATCATATACCGTATTCAAGAGCATATTATCCGTGATTATATCCTTAAATCTCGTTTTATCGGTTTTTCTGATAAATGCTTATGCAGGTGTTGTTACAATAGTGGATGACGAGCAGAAAATGCAGTATCTTTATACTTTTAATGATTCCGTCAATGCTATAAAAGAAACAAGACCTTCCTTCAAATACAAAAAGCAGTCAGGTATGAATACAACTGATGAAACCTATTATTATGAAATAGGCTCAAAGACTGCTGCAGATCTTTCTGAAGAAGCAGAAAAATATCTTTCCGTTATTGTGGATGCGTTTTTTAATCCCGATAAGGGCATAGTAAAGAACTTTATCAATGTTCTTACCGATAATTCCTCGGACACAACAGAAAAAACAATAATAAAAGGAACGGACACAACTTATCTTGTTCCTTTATACGGAGAGAAATATGTTTCTGCGCTTACTGTGGATGATGTTTATACTCTTAAGGTTGAAAAATCTAATAACGTTCTCGACCCCTCTCAGAATACTGAAATACTCCGTTATTCCTTCCCGGATGCCGATCTTGAGGCTATAGAAACCTCTTCTCTTAAAAAGGTCTTTGACCTGCCCTCAGGCTCGATTGACCCTGTTATTATCAGCGGCGGAAAGCTTACCGACAGCGAAGGACCTCTGGGTGAGGTCAAGTTCGATAACTTCACCTATGAAAACGCATATGTGCAGGCTCAGTTTGACTCTGAAAACAATATGACGAACTATGTTCAGAATATTTCATATAAGTTTTCCCTTTCCTTCTATGATATGCTGAGAATATTGGGTGCTTATGTAAAGATAGACCTCATGGAGATAGGTCTTGCCATTGCAAATCCCATTCTTGCAAACACGGGTAAGGCAGAGGTTACCGCAAGAGAAATCCTTAAGGACAGCGTAATGTATATTCAGTATGATATCAGAACCGAGATGTGGGACTTTGACTGGAAGCCCAGATACTTCGGGGATATCGATAACGACGGCGCCGTTACAGCCTACGACGCAAGAAGCGCTCTCAGAAAGAGTGTGGAGCTTGAGGAGATCAAAACCGATGAGGCACTTATATATGCCGACGTGGATTTTGACGGTTACATAAAGGCAGCCGATGCAAGAACCATTCTCAGATTAAGTGTAGACCTTGAAAAGAAGTTTTCCGTAGTGCCCGAGGGCGAAACAATAAAAATTGTTATAACGCTGCCTCCTGCAGAGCCGGAAATTCCCGTTGAGCCCGAGAATCCCGAGAACCCCGGTGAACCTGAGAATCCCGATGCCCCCTCCGGCGGAGAAACTCTTCCTGATTCAGGCGAGATTGCAGAGGGAATAACTGATTTTGTAAATACGATATTTATGGTTGTAAACGGTATTAAGGGCGATGGTGTCACAGGCGAGGGTATTGCAGGTCTTGTGCAGTTCATCAAGGATGTAGTTGCCAAGAGTGACTTTGAAAACCTCGGAGATCTTCTTAATCCGACTCCTCAGCCCGGCGACGGAACTTTTGTTCCCGACGGCGAATAAAATACTTGACAAAATGTGTACTAATCAATAAAATATATAAATATGTTTAATGAAGGGATATGTGTATAACATGGCAGAAGAATATGTATTGCCTCTGAAGGTCATAGAGCAGCTGAAAGAGGAACTTAAAGAACTCCGCACTACCGGAAGAACCGATATCGCTGAAAAAATCAAGGAAGCAAAGTCCTTCGGTGACCTTTCCGAAAACAGCGAATATGATGAAGCCAAATCCGATCAGGCAAAGCTTGAAGCAAGAATTCTCGAAATCGAATATACTCTTTCTCATGCAAGCGTGCTTGACGAAAGCACTCTCAGCACCGAAACCGTTCACACAGGTCTTCATGTAAAGATCTTTGATAAGACCTATAATGAAGAGGTTGAGTACCAGCTTGTAGGCGCTCCTCAGGCAGATCCTCTCAACAATAAGGTTTCTGATGAATCTCCCGTAGGAAAAGCACTTTTAGGTCATAAGGTCGGTGACGTTGTTACCGTTGAAACACCTGCAGGCAATGATGTGATCGAGATTCTCGAGATATTCAAAAGCTGATTATTGCCGCCATTTACGGCGGCTTTTTTCCGAAAATTATGAAAGGAAAGCTGCATAAGGGCAGTATAAATTATTATGGCTGATGAAATTTTAACCTCAGGCGAAGTTGTAGCCGCAGAGGAAGAACAGAATGTAAATGAATTAAGACAGATAAGACTTGATAAATTAAACGTCCTTCAGGAAAAAGGCTGTGACCCCTTTGAAATCACAAAGGCTGAGCAGAATATCCGTTCTGCAGAAATCAATGCACGCTTTGAAGAGCTTGAAAATCAGGATGTGTGCATCTGCGGAAGAATCAAAACATGGCGTGATATGGGTAAGGCTAACTTTATCGATGTTTATGACCGTGACGGCAGAATGCAGGTATATGTAAGAAAAGACGATATCGGCGAAGAAAATTATGCAGAATTCAAAAAGTGGGATATCGGTGATATCGTAGAGGTTAAGGGCTTTGTTTTCAGAACAAGAAGAGGCGAAATTTCTGTTCATTGCAAGGAAATCAGACTTCTTACAAAGTCACTTCTTCCTTTGCCCGAAAAGTATCACGGACTTACAAATGTTGATACCCGTTACCGTCAGCGTTATCTTGACCTTATCGTTAACCCCGATGTTATGGATACCTTCAAAAAGCGTTCGCAGATAATAAAGGAAATCAGAAACTTCCTTGACGGCAGAGACTTTATCGAAGTTGAAACTCCCATGCTTGTTTCAAATGCAGGCGGTGCTGCTGCTCGTCCCTTTGAAACTCACTATAATGCACTTGATGAAGATGTAAAGCTGAGAATTTCTCTTGAACTCTATCTTAAGAGACTTATTGTCGGCGGTATGGAAAGAGTTTATGAAATCGGCAGAGTTTTCCGTAACGAAGGTGTTGATACACGCCATAATCCTGAATTCACTCTTATGGAGCTTTATCAGGCTTATACAGACTATGAAGGTATGATGGAGCTTACCGAAAGTATGTTCCGCTATCTTGCAAACAAGGTTGTAGGCTCTGCAGTTATCAGCTACAATGATACTGTTATTGATATGGAAAAGCCTTTCAGGAGAATCACAATGACAGATGCTATCAAGGAATATGCAGGTGTTGATTTCTCAGCTGTTAAAACAGACGAGGAAGCACAGGCTATCGCAAAAGAGCATCATGTTGAATTCGAAAAGCATCATAAGAAGGGTGATATTATGAATCTCTTCTTTGAGGAATTCTGTGAAGACAAGATGATTCAGCCTACCTTCGTATGCGACCATCCCATTGAGGTATCTCCTCTTACAAAGAAAAAGCCCGGAAGCGACGGACTTGTTGAAAGATTTGAGCTTTATATCTACGGCAGAGAAATGTGCAACGCTTATTCAGAGCTCAATGATCCCATTGATCAGAGAGAGCGCTTTGCAGCACAGGAAGAGCTTTTTGCAAACGGCGATGAAGAAGCAAACCACACCGACGAAGACTTCCTCACAGCTCTCGAATACGGTATGCCCCCCACAGGCGGCATCGGCTACGGCATCGACCGTCTCGTAATGCTTCTCACCGACTCCCAGGCAATCAGAGATGTCCTTCTCTTCCCGACAATGAAGAGCCAAGACAAATAAAAGTGTCCAACCCCCTTATTTTATAGGGGTTTTGAGGGGTGTAAAATCCTAAAAACTTACTACTTACTACAATCGATGCATAAAACGTGCAGAGATTTCAGTTCTTTAAATTTTTGTAGTAAGCATACATCAAAAAAGTTAAGACTGCTATCAGAGAAAATTCTGAAAGCAGTCTCTTTTTTGCGGGATTTTTAAATATTTTTGCACTTAAAATCAACACTTTTGCACTTTGGTATTCAAAATATTGACAACCGGTAGAAATAGTATTAGAATTAAATAAAATAGTGAAAGGCAGGTGGACAAAAATGATGATGAATCTTAATCTTATGAATTGGAGAGCCGTTTTGTCCGTTTGCGATTGATGTGAAATATCTTTCTGAACTTACAGGCATCTCCGTATAATTTCGGAGGTGCCTTAGTTTTTTTGTCGGAGGTATGCAATATGAAGCTTTTAGTTATCCGTCACGGAGAATCAGAGGCAGATTTACTCGATGTACACGAAGGCAGAGCTGATTTTGCTTTAACTGAACGAGGACATAAACAAGCAGAAGCTATGGCAGAGTATGTTGCCGAGAATTATAACGTCTCAAAAATTTATGCAAGTACTTTAACAAGAGCAAAACAAACAGCCGGGCATTTATCGAACCAAACAGGCATACCTATTGTTTTTGATGAGAACTTGATGGAATTTAATAATGGTCTTCTTGCAGGGCTGCCAAGAGCGGTTGTAAGAGAAAAATATCCCGAAGTTCCTAATTTGCCGATTGATAAAGCTGTTTATGGTCAGGAATCACAGGTTGAATTCAGGCAAAGAGCTGAAAATGCACTATCAAGAGTTATTAGTGAATCTCAGGCAGATGAAACTATTGCCATTGTCTCTCACGGAGGAATGATAAATCAGTTATATCGTTCACTGTTTGAGATGCCTATTGACTGTAAGTTTTTCTTTAATACCGCTGATACAGGTATTCATATTTGGAGCTTGACTGGCACAGAAAGACGAGTTGTAAAAGCTAATTTTGACGAACACACAAAAGGAATTTAAGGTGAGTTTATGTACAACTTTAAAAACAACGCAGATAAACTGCTTTATGATTTCGGTTTGCTGAATGAATTAAACAATTACGGTACCCCTTACATTGTTGGCAGTTATGCTATGGACTTAATGGCGTGGAATGACGTGGATATTTATGTTTCAAATGAATCAATGTCAACAGAAAAACTGTATAAATTAACCTCTTTTATTCTTAATACCTTTCACCCTACATGGTATGAAGCAAAGAAAGAGGTGTCTGGCAAAAAAATAGCTTGGTTTCACGGCTTTGAAACTGAAATATTAGGTGAGCTTTGTAATGTTGATATTTGGTTCTTTGATAAAGAAACCATAACTAAAGCCTTGGATTTCAGTAAGATCATAAAACAGAAACTTTTAGCTAATCCTGAGCTTAAAGAAGTCGTTATAAACATCAAACAGTCATTGATAGAAAACGAGCAATATGGCTTTGATAAATTTTCAAGTATGGATGTATATAAGGCTGTATTTGAAAACAATGTCAGAAGTTATAAGGAATTCATAGAAAAATACGGAGATAAATAATATGCCTGAATTTATAAAAGGAATGGACTTGTGTGAAGGCTTTTTCAATGAATACGCAAAACCGATTATTGAAGAGCACTTCCCCAATTTAAAATACTCAGCCGGGTTAATTGGCTACGGCTCTGATGTGTTGGGTTATGACGATGCAGTTTCCACCGACCATATGTGGGGACCTCGTTTTTATTTATTTTTGAGTGCTACTGATATTTCAATGAAGAACGAAATTATAAATGCATTATCTGAAAATTTACCCTATACATACAAAGGTTACAGTGTTAATTTCACCGAACCCGACCCAAATGATTGCGGTGTTCAGCATCCTGAATTTATAACCGAAGGTAAGGTTAATCCATTGGTGTTTATACACACTTTTGATGAGTACCTGAACAGGCAACTTGGCACAGCAGATTTAGATAATATTTCACCCTTTCAATGGCTTGCTTTTTCGGAACACAGACTATTATCGTTGGTATCAGGTAAGTTCTTTGTTGATGTCCTTAACTGTTCAGAGAAAGTCAAAAAAATCAAGTATTATCCCAATGAGGTCAAATTATATATGATTGCTTCTAATTGGGAGACAATTGCGTCAGAACAGGCATTTGTAAAGCGTTGCGGTGAATGTGGCGATGAAATAGGCTCACAGCTTGTCTGTGCAAGAATTGCAGAACGCCTGATGAGATTATGTTTCTTGTATAAAGATACCTATGCACCTTATAGTAAGTGGTTTGGAACAGCTTTCAACTATCTTGGTATTGATGAAAGTATAAAACAAACAATTCAAGCGGCACTTTCAGCAAACACTTTATCCGAACGTGAAGATAACATTGTAAAGGCTCAGGCTATGGTCGCTGATATGCACAACTCAAGCGGTTTGACAGATGTTGTTGACTACGAAATTGAAAGTTATTTCGGCAGAGATATTAAGGTCATTTTTGCAGATAATTTTGCTGAAACAACAGCTGAAAAATTAAAAGGTACAGCTTTAGAAAATGTACCTCTTATCGGTACATTAAGTCAGTTCGGCGGTCTTTCATCTTTTGCAGATGAGAAAGAATTTTATCCGCAGATTATGAGATTATACGGAGAATAAAAGAGTGATAGACAGAAGTATTCCATATTACAATTTGATATTAAAATGCAACAAAATATGCACAACGCCTGTTTCGTTACCTAAAGGCTATAGCTTTAAGATGTATGATGTGGGTGATGAAAAATATTGGGCAAAACTTGAATATAAAATTGGTGATTTTTCATCCCTTGAAGAAGCTGAAAGGTATTTCAAAACAAATTATTGCAATCAAATTGATGAACTGAAAAAACGTTGTGTTTTTGTTGTTGATGCTTACGGAGATTTTATAGGTTCGTGTATCGCTTGGTACGATTTAAAAGACAAAGATACAATCGCATCTCTTCATTGGCTCGTTGTTTCCCCTGAACATCAAGGTAAACATATAGGTTTGACTCTTTGTCAAAAGGTAATGGATATATTCAAAGAGCGTGGTGAAACTCCCGTATATATTCATACGCAACCGTGGAGTTATAAAGCAATCCTGCTCTATATTAAACTCGGCTTTAAAATTCAGAAAACTGATACTTTTTCACATTATGAGAATCAGTATAAAAAAGCCATAAAAACATTAGACAATCTGCTTCCCGAAAGTCAATTTAATCAAATTATTTTAAGTTCGGAGTAAAATATTCGGAGATACAAAAATGCATATTGTAAGAAAATTAAAAATAACAGAATTACCACTGCTGACACAACTCTTTAATTATAAAAATGTTGATGAAATGATTGCTGAAAATACAAGAGATATTGAAACCGGGATTATTGATATTTTCGCTTTGTTTGACGGTGATAAAATTATCGGTGAATTAAGAGTGAAATACATTAGTGATGACAACCGCTTTGCTGAAAAAGGCAAGCGAGCATATCTTTATGCTTTTCGTATTCATAAGAAGTATCAAGGTAAGGGCTTAGGCAACTTCTTACTTGAAAATGTGTTGAAAATTCTTGCAGAAAACGGTTATAGCGAATTCACCGTCGGTGTTGAAGATGATAATGCAAGAGCACGTTATATGTACGAAAAGAACGGCTTTACGAAACCTATTGCAAGAATAAAAGAAAGCTATCAGGGCGACAGTTATGAATATGATTTGTTGCTGAAAGCTTAATTTTGTTATACTGACACAAGGAGTGTTAAACTTGATTTATAGAGTAGATAAGTTTACAGAAAGCAATATAAATCCAATAACAAAAAGTGAATATGATTCTTCTTGGTTAGTTTTGGTCATTTCTTCTGTTATGGATACTGCTATGATTGTTGGTGCGAACAATGGTTGTGCTTATACCATAAAAATCAGTAAACAGCTTCACGATGATTGGAAAATGGCTATCGGTGATTTTATCGGATACTGCGATGCAAATAATCTGAACGGCATTTTAGCAATTACAGAAGATGAATATAATGATGTTCAAAGCTATTACGCAGGACACAATAATAATGAAACAACCTTGCGTGATTATGAACCGAAAATTTTAGTGCACAGCACATCAATGGAAAATTGGATTCAGATACAAAAAGACAGAATGCTTAAAAGTTGGAACAGACTTAATATTACTAACAAAGAGCCTATTGGGAAGCAACTTGGAGACCCTGTTCATTTTAGTGATTACATAATGTTCGGTGGTGGTGTCAGCGGAGAAATCGTTGTTAATTCTAAACAATCAGGCAAAATTATAATGGATATTAATGCTGAATACAAAACAGGTGCAAGACTTTATTTTGATGCCGAGAAGATTGCAAAAGACGGGTTGCTTGTTCGTGACGGTGCACATATGAAAGTCAAGGATTTCTTACCGCTTGAACCGTATCTTATTTGGGTAGCAACTTGGGATAGCATTGGATTGGAAAGTCAATTCTCCACACCAAAAATATTTGCAGAATTGTCAAATGATAAGTTCGATGATTTTCAAATTTTCGATAAAACATGAGGTAAATTATGAAAAAGTTAGTTGACCAATGGGATAAAGCGGCCAAGAAATATACACAAGACCAAGAGCAGTCAGATTTTGTTGAAAGCAACAAACGGGTAGTCAAGGCTCGTTTTCAGGAAATGTCAGGTAAAAAAGTATTAGATTTAGGTTGCGGCTACGGATATTATACTGATTATTTCCAAAATATCGGTGCAGATGCAATAGGCGTTGACGGTTCTGCAAATATGATTGATATTGCTCGTTCACGATATGAAAGCTGTACTTTTGAAATATGTGATATTACAGAAGAACTGCCCTTTGTAAATGAAAGTTTTGATTTAATATTTTGCAATCAGGTGCTAATGGATGTTGAAAATATTGAAAAAGTATTTTCTGAATGTTACAGAGTATTAAAGGCGGGTGGCATTTTTTACTACTCTATCGTACACCCTGCATTTTATGACAGTGAATGGGTTAAAGATAAGAAAGGCTTTTGTTACGGTAAAACTATCAGCTCATATATTGAACCTTATTCCTTTACAAATGAGTTTTGGGGCAAAACTGAACATTTCCATCGCTCTTTGGCTTACTATCTGAATGCAGCCGCAGAACAAGGTTTTACATTAAAACATGTTGAAGAACCTGTATCATATGACGGTGTAACAAAAAATAAAGATTTGCCGTTGTTTTTCTTTGCCGAGTATGAAAAGCTCAGCAAAAAAACTATCTCGCAAAATAAAGCAATATGAAACAAACAAGAAGAGACAAAAAAAGATATATAAGTATTATATATATTGTAGTAAGTTGAAAAAAAAGAGAAAAAGGGGCTGTAAAAAAACAGTCTGAGTAAAAAAAGAACTACAAGTCTATCTAAAAGGATAGGCTTGTAGTCTTTTTTGTGAAATCAGTTTTCAATAAATTAACAACATAAAAAATCATCCGAGACTCACAATATCGTGAATCTCGGATTTTTCAGGCTGTTTTTTTACAGCCCCCGCAAATATGATTATTATTTGATTACTATTGAATTCATAATGGCTTCGCATTCTGCCTTGGGAAATTCAACATCCTTATAGTAGTAACCGAGAAGTTCAAGATCAAAACGAACATTGCGAAATTCTACATTTTCATCAGGAATCTGATAATAACCGAAATAACGGTTATCAACCATAAAGCCTCTGTCAAGAGTAAAATGTCTTACATCAAAAATGCCGAATGTTGCTGAATCCACATCGCTTACTGTAACCGATTCAACATCCTTATACTCGTCTATAGTAACATTTGCATATTCGTCAGCACTTTCAAGACCGCCTCTGTTGTTGATAAGAAGCTCTCCGATTTTATTGCCGTCTGCATTCCTGATTTCAACGATAACCTGGAATTGGTCTTCACCTGCCTCCTGGTTTGCATCATCAATGTAATAACCGAAGCCTTCGGGGATTTCGAATGAGAGATAGCTGTTTGAAAGCTTAACGGGACCTACACCTTCAGCTTTTTCAACGATTTCAACCTCAGAAAGAGCAGCTTCGGTTGTTTCTTCTGCAGCTGTTGTTTCTTCTCCGGCAGGAGCGGTTGTTTCTTCGGTGTTACCGCCGCATGCGGCAAGTGATAAAACAAGCATAATTGATATTAATAAAGCGAGTATTTTTTTCATTTTAATTTACCCCTTTTTTTATAGTTTAACTATTTTTCGGTTTTCCGCACTCGGTACAGAAATTACCGTTATTATTGCTTCCGCAGGAACAAAGCCAGAAATCCGGCTTTTTCACTCCGCATTCGGTACAGAATTTACCCGAATTCAGGTTGCCGCAGGAGCATTTCCAGCTACTGACCTCAGGCTTTTCGGATGCAGAAGCACCGATATCTACAGATGCAAGTAATTTCTCTGTCTTATAATCCACCTGAATCTGCATATCCGAAATGCGGGTAGCTCTGACACCGCATCTCGATTCCCATTCTTCAATGCGCTTGTACTCTAAGGCCCTGTCTGCCTCATTCACCGTTTTGTGCTTAATTTCATCAAGAGAAGCACCCTCTTCAAAAAGCGCGGTAAATGTTCTCTTAACGGCAAGCTCGGCATCCTTTTGCATAAACTCTACCGGTAAAATTCCGCCAAACATTGTATCAAGACGCTCTTGATCAACTATGTCATATTCAATTTTTGCCTTGAACCATATCGATGCCGTAAGGTCAAACGTTCCCTGTACCACCCGTACAAAGAAATTTCCGCTGAACGGAATTGACATACAATGCTCTGACATTTGTTTTTTTCTCCTGAAAGTTTTATGCCCAGGGATTCATGCTTTCGGGCTGACGGATATCTGCCAGAATAAACTGCTCCCACAGATACCATTTTCCGTCCTTTGCAAGACGCATCTGCACGCTTCTGAGGCTGTCTGCACCGCCCGAACGGACATAAAGTGTTGCATAGGTTTCATGTGCATAAGAATAAGGATTGTCGCTCACAATCACCGTATAAGGCTCTGACGGCAAATAGTTATTTGACGGTACAGCACCCTCAAAATATGAACGGGGTACATAATCCTTATCACGGAAACGGTCTGCAATAAACTGCTTATCCATTACGCTCAGCGGTCTCGGACCTCTTAAGAAATCAAGCATTTTAAGGCATTCTTCCTTATTTTCAGTATAAAAACAGAATGCAAGAACGGTTAAAGCCGCTGTATCAAAAGGATCTGTAAGCTGTGCTTCAGGTAAGCTTTTGAATTCTTCAAAGCTCTCGGGAAGCTTTGAAAAAACTACCTTTTTACTCTTATTTCCGCCTGCCCCTGAGGCAGCAGGAGTTTTTACTGCAGACGGATTTTTTATTTTATCAAAAAGTCCCATTATATTTCCCCCTATTATTTTCCTTTGTCAGAAGGAAATTGAACCGCCGCCGTGGCTTCTGCCTGATGAGCTTGTGTGAGTTGAGCCGTTTGAATCCGACGACTTTCCGCCACTGTTGCTCTTGGGCTTCGGTGTTACATTAACTCTTGTATTTCTGAATATATCGTTTCTGTCGGTAATCCTAAGTGTTCCTGCCCTTACATAGTCAGCTGCAGTTTCCTTCTTATGTACAGAGTAGTTTTTGGATGCCATGGAATTTGTAATAACAAGTCCTATTACAAGACCCACAGCAAGGCATATAAGAAGCCAGAACAGGGGAGGAACGGGCTTTACAGCCTCCTCAGACAAATCAATATACCAATCAAACGCATCCTTGAATTCACCGAACTTTGCAGAGCCTGCAATTGCAAGAAGAATATCTTCAATTTCATCATCTCCGATGTTCATCTGAGCAGTGCCGGAAGTGGTAAGTGTAGCATTTCGCTGTCCTTCTCCGCCGTCAATATATAAGCAAAGAAGTCCGTCCTTATTTTCACCGTAGCCGTAGCCGTTGTAATCATAGAAATCATCAGCATATTCCTGAGCGGTCTTGCCTTCAAGATCTGTTATTGTTAAAATTGCAATTTCACACTTATACTCATCTGTAAAGGTCTGACATCTTTCAAGGAAATATGCTTCCTCTTCATCAGTCAATATGTCTGCTTTGTCAACAACCAGTGGCAGTACGCGTTCAGTCTTTATACTCTGAGTTGTTTCATCGGAGACGCCAAATCCTGCATTTTCGAGAGCCGAAGCAACACCGTTATAGAAAGCAACAGCACCGAGATAATATGTTTCAGCGTCATTGTAGGCATTGAAGATTGCAGTTGTAACGTCGTCTGTGAATACATATTCCTCGTAATCCTCACTGACAAAGAAATCACAAAGATTCTTATTGAGATCATCAACGAAAATCACTGCATATTCATTATCACAATAATTATTATAAAGATTCTGACCGAAATCGTGTATTGTTTCATAGCCGTCCGTGTTTTCGGCAAAACACATCATTGCAAAACATCCGTATTCCGCTTCAATATCAACGGCAAGCTGCTCAAGAGCCTGCATTTCATCTTCAGTTAAAAGTCCCGTCGGATCAATAGTATTGAAATCCTCGGCTGATGCGGGAATAAGCATAAAGGAAAAAGCAAATACCGCAATAAGAAGAGCATTGATTATCTTTTTCATATTCCGCACCTCCTTAAATAAGACCTATGAGGTTCAGTACCGCCCAAAGGGCAACACCTATACCTGCACCGATAAGAGCGCCCACGGTCTTTACCTTCTTGGTGTCGGTAGGAATGTTTCCTACAAACTTACCTGTCTGACCGTTCATAGCAAATACATAGTCTTTGTCCTTGTGTTTTATTGTCAGAAGCCATACAGGATAAAGAGCATATTTGTAGTCGCCGCCCAATACCGTCATATTTGACTGAATTGTTGTAACGGAATCATAGCCGTCAACGGTCTTTTTGAGGGTATCTGCAATACTCTGACGGATTCTGTCGTTTGCACGGGGCATACTGCTTGTGGCATCAACATCAAACTTATCAGCAAGATAACCGGAAAGATATCCTACATTAAAGGGCACAGCCTCGTTTACATTAAAGGGCTCAAGAGATTCCATAAGATCATCAGGCATCTTTGTTGAGCCGTCAACGGGAACATTGTCAAATATCATATTACCGCGTCTGTAGCAGTCATATTCCGTAATTTCAGTATAATTATTATCTGCATCTGACCATCTTTTTGTTGTTTTTTCGGCAAAAAAGCTTACCTGTCCCTCTGCCTGACAGGAGAACAGCCAATGAGGCACATAAACACCCTTGATTTCATCAATTTTATTATCGTCCTTAAAGGCTCGGGCAACAAATTTTTTACCTGTCATGTGCTTTTTGAAGGCATTTTTTGCTGCTTCCTTATCAAGCTTGAAGGGAATAACAAGATGGGGACGGAGAGCTCCGTCAAACTGACCCTTCATTACTACGGGGCTTCCGCAATAAGGACAGCTTGTAGCACCCGTTGTTTCGTCTGCCACAACCTCACCGGAGCAGGAATTACACATATAAACTCTCATTCCGGTTGTTTCGTCAGTTGTCCATTCACTTGTATCAGATTCCCAGCTGATATTATCAACAGCAGCGGCTGCGCCGTCAGCTGTCCTATGACCTGCAGCTGCTTCAACGTCAAATTCACTGTCACAGAATGGGCATTTCAGCTTCTGTGCGCCTGTATCAAAGCTTACGCTGCCGCCGCAGTTAGGACATTTTTGCTGTAATAATGTAGACATTTCTCTCACTCCTTATTTAAGTGAATTTAAGTAATCATAAATATCTGAAAATATACCGTTCCCTTTTTCGGGAAGAATATCATCACTGTTAACGGAATAAAAACAATTATCGAAATATCGAAAAGACACGGTTGCAGTCGGAGCATCAAGAAGCAAAAGCTCGCTCTTCGGAAGCTCACCCCATGTAAGCACACCGGTTCTTTTGCAGATTTCTCTTATTTCATCCATAACGGGCTCATAATCAGAAAAGGTCTTTTCAATAACTGTTTCCTCACCGCCGTTATACGGACAGTAGGAATATGAGTAGGTGTACGATCCGTCGGAACGCCTTGTAAGCTCAATATGCTCACTTTCACCCTCCATACCGCCACCATAGCTGTAGCTGCAATAGTCGATATAATCGTGCGGCTGACGCACCATTCCGGGACCGTCCAGAATATAGTCATTCTTATGCTTTTTCATATAAACTGCCGCAGCAGTTATAATACCGGCAATAACAAGTATTATAACCGCCGCAATTATTATTTTTTTAATCATTCTTTATGCCTTGGGAGTGCCGCATGCCTGACAGAAGTTACCGCTGTCATTTGCGCATCCGCAGGAGGGACAGGTCCAGTTCACAGCCATTGCTGCAGGAGCCTTCTGCTGGTAGCCGGTCTGCTGAGGAGCCTGCTGGTAACCCATAGGCTGCTGAGAGAAGCCTGGCTGGGGTGCCTGCTGATAACCCATAGGCTGCTGAGAGTAGCCTGGCTGAGGAGCCTGCTGATATCCCATAGGAGGCTGACCGTAGCCGGGCTGAGGAGCCTGCTGATATCCCATAGGCTGCTGTCCGTAGCCCATAGGCTGCTGAGTGTAACCCATAGGCTGCTGACCGTAACCCATAGCGGGCTGTCCGTAGCCCATATTCATTCCCATACCGCCGTTCATAGGCATAGTTCCTACACCGAGAGCGTTCATTGCCTGCTGTGCAAGCTGCTGATAGCGGTTATATTCGGGAGAACCCATATTCTTTACTCTGAAGTTATTGAGCTTAACATCAAAATCATCAAACCAAGGAGTATTTACAAGGAATTTAAGAGTGAAATCATATTCATATTCATATCTCGGAGGAACATAGCTCTGATTATTTCCCTGAGCGTCCTTATAATAAATCTCGTCTCTGTCTTCCTTGACATCAAGAGTCAATGAAGTTATAGCAGAAATCGGAATAACATCGGGATTTTCATTATCCCAGCTTCCGGGCTTATTGGAGGAAACAACGAAATTTCCCTTTGCTGTGTCAACATAAATATTTTTATAATCACCGTCAATGGTAATCATAGGGCTGAATGCACGAAGAACAGCCTTGTTTTCCTCGCGGTACTGAAGCTGAGCCTTGATGTCAGCAAGCGTTGAGCTTCTTCTGTCGTCACAGAAGGGGGAAAGAAGCTTCGCACAATCCTTACACATATTACCGTCAGAAAGCTTACGGTTGCCGAGCATACCGATTTTTTCACCGCAGATGTCGCAGAATTTCTTATCAAAAAGTCCCATTTTTATATTCTCCTTTTATAAATAATTATGATTTGTCTGATTCATCAAAAATGTCGCCGCAGTTCATACAGAACTTGGGGGGATTGTGGGGATCTTCGGGCTGCCAGCCGCATTTGTCACACTTATATAAGGGTGCGCCCTCGGGCTTCTTGGCACCGCAGTTCATACAGAACTTGCCCTGATTTACACTGCCGCAGGAGCAGGTCCAACCCTGAACCTCTTCAGGCTTCTTACTGCCGCAATTGGGACAGAAATTACCT
>JAZNSD010000047.1:0-2667 GCA_045591055.1 Acutalibacteraceae bacterium
AATACCAACAATAGTTTTCCAGGTAATAGAACCGATAACGTCGATATAGAAGTTTGTTCGGCTTGTGCCGACTGCGAAACCGTTAAGGAACGATGAAAGCACCTGAATAAACATCGGTTTGTTTGTAACGATTGCTTTCAATCCCTGAATTACGCTTGGTTTCTTGATGGTCTGTGCAACTCTTTCTCTTGTGTTGAGGAAGAAATACAGACAGAAGGCAGCGCCGAGAACTGCAAAGGAAACACCGAAGCCTGCGAAAAGCTTGGGAAGTTTGACCTTAATCTTATTGTTGATTATGAGGTCATAGATAATACCGAAAACCTGTCTCGGAACGTCTTCAACAAAGTGCGACATAAGGTTTGCCGTCGCAATAAGCCTCGAACGGTCCAATGGCTCCGGTGTTATCGTTGAGCCGAAGCCTGAACGGGCAATGCCGGTGAAGGTGTTGGCGGTTTCGGTAACGATTGACATTGCAAAATAGAAAATCCATTTGGGAAGGTAATCACCCGGAGTATCGGGGAAGATAAAGGGAATCAGCCAATACCATAATCCCAAAATAGTGAGTGGAAGCTGACCGAGAAGAAGATAGGGTCTGAATTTACCCCAACGGGTTCTGGTTTTTTCAACAATAACGCCGATAAACGTATCGTTGAAAGTGTCCCATACAGTTGCAACAATGTTCTGGATTGCAAGATAGCTGAAATCAATTTTGACAACGTCGTATATGTATCGCTCTTTGAAATCGTTGATGTTCAGGCTCTGAGCAGTATCCTCAAGAACATAGGCAACAGTTTCTTTTGTGCCGACAAATCGTCTGTTTTTAAGAAGTGTAGATTTATCGGTAGTTTCAACAATCTCTCTTTCTGTTGACATAATTTCACCCGACTTTCTGTAATTTTTAATAATTGATTGTTTGAAAACTTTAACGTTTTTTTGCTGCAATGCTGATCAGAACAGAGTCTTTGTGCCTGCGTTGTATTCCACAGAGTAAAGGAATTATGTTTTTTCTTTTCAAGTCAATCATTCTCAACGGCTTTCAGCCATTCACCGGCAATAATCATGTGACCTGCTATGGTGGGATGAGTTCCGTCCCAGATAAAATATTCCATTCTCGACCTTTCCGCGTTTTCTTTAATTTTTTCATAAAGAGGAACGAAAATGCAATTGAATTCCTCAGCAACGCTCTTTGCTACCACTCTGATTCTTGCGTTTGCCGCCTCACGGTATGCAACGGAATCCTCAGGGTCGCTGCTGTCAGGTCTCCGGAAGGGTCCTTCAACTCCGTCGGGATGCGGTGTAAATTTATAGGAATAGTCCGATTTATCAAGCGGATAATAAAACGGCTCACATACTATGATTTTTATATTGCCAAGCTCATTTCTTGTTTTTTCAAGAATTGCACGGAGATTTGCTTCATAGCGCTGTGCCGTTTCGTCGGGCGTAATTCCGGTAAAATAGCCGTGTCCGCCGTCGTTTGCTCCCACAAGAATACTTAAGACGGTCGGCTTGTTATCAATAACATCTTCCTGCCATTTTTTAAGAAGTTCCTCTGATCTTTCGCCCGAATAGCCTTTGTTTATGAATTTGGGCATATTCTCCGCATTTTTAAGTGCAAGCTGTGATGCAACTATATACTGATAACCGTGACCCATAATGTGATTACAGTCCATGCATTTGCCTCGGTTTCCGTCAGTTATGGAGTCTCCCGAAAACAGCACAACATCGTTCTTGTTAAGCTTCATAAAGGAATCCTCTCCTTCTTTCTTATCTGTCAGAAGTGTATTACGGATAAAAAATCAAGGCAATTTGTATTTTCTTCTCACAATTTGTTTTCGTAAAGAATCATTTCCTTTGGCATAGTCTGCTAAAAACACAGGAATTAATGCTGTTAGACAATTTAAAAAGCAAGATTTGCCGAGATAATTATTCCCATTATACTCCTTATATACTAAATTTTATCATTTTATACAGGAAAAATAAAGGTCATTATTAGAGGGAAAAGAGTCCTTATTTGCAACAAAAGAGTTGAAATAGAATCCGCAATAAGTTATACTGAGTGTAAGAGGCGGTGACTGTTATGAGAAATGACCTGATAGAAAGACTTATCATGCATACATATAAAAACCCATCCTTTTTGCTTAAAAATAAAAATGATGATGAGAGAATCATCATTGAGGGCTCCAAGTTAATGAAAAAAGAAAAGCTTATTGCGGTAAGAGCCGATACAAATACGAATCATTTCCCGGAACACAGCCACGATTATGTTGAGATTATTTATATGTATCAAGGAACAAAAACCAATATTATAAACAATGAAACCGTTGTTCTTAATAAGGGAGATATCCTTTTTATGACCCAGAATTGCAAGCAGGAAAACTTGCCCTCAACCGAACAGGATATAGCAGTCAATTTCATTGTTCTGCCTCATTTTTTCGAGAAAGCTCTTGAAATGCTGAATAGCGAGGAATCTTTGTTGCACAGTTTTATAATTCAATGCTTGCGAGGCGATAACGGTAAATCAAGCTATCTTCATTTCAGAGTTTCAGATGTACTGCCTGTGCAGAATCTTATTGAAAATCTTATCTGGAATTTGCTTGATGACCGTCAGGAGCAAAGAAATATAAACGAAACAACAATGGGTCTTATTTTGCTTCAGCTTCTCAGTCA
>JAZNSD010000048.1:0-37556 GCA_045591055.1 Acutalibacteraceae bacterium
ATAAAACACAAAAAACGCAGTTTTTTGTCATTTTTTAAGTATCTATATGTATAAAAGGGTTTCTTGAAGACTTCAAAGCTTCAGAAAACCCTTTGTTTATCTTGTTTTATGCGGTCTGCACTTTTTTTACAGCCCCTTTTTTGTATTATTTATTAAGAATATCAATATGCTTTTGCTGTTTAAAAATATCGATCATTTCACGGGTCAGTGAAAAATCATCATTTCCGAAATCAATTTCTTCCGCAGAAAACCATTTGCCTTCCTTCAGTTCAGTATTGTCAATTATAATTTCATCGGTACCGTCAGTTTCGCAGAAAAAGCCATATAGAAGAGAAGAGCTGAGTCCCCATGGCTGAGATTTATAAAAATGAAGATTTTTTACTCTGAGACCGGTTTCTTCCAAAACTTCCCTGTGGACGGTTTCTTCAACGCTTTCTCCGATTTCACAGTATCCTGCAACAAGTGCCCAGTTTGCATACCCACGGTTATACTTTGTCATACATATTCTGCCGTTACTGATTATAGCAACAATAACGGCAGGGTTTATTCGGGGATAAACTATATTGCCGCATTCACATACCATCGCTCTTTCAACAGGGGAGTGGCTCATTTCTTTGCCGCAGCAGCCGCAGAATTTATGGGAAGCATACCAGGAACACAGGTGATAAGCGGTTATTGCAGCAAAAACTGATTCCTTGCCGGCTTTATTCCTGAGCTCACGTATGCTGTAAAACTCATAGCCGTCTTTATTTTTCAGAGTGCCTGAAAAATAGTTTGTATTATCAATGCTGAAAAGATAATTATTGATTTTTGCATCAGACAGATATCCGGGAAAGCTGATGGTGCCGTTATTGACGGCAATGAGAATACTGTCGTTTTTTATTTCAATTATAACATCATTTTCAGCAGGCGCCTTACTTTTATACTGATTGTTAAATATACTGTTTATATCCTGTATCATAACAATCAGATACCAAACAAGCTCATAAGCTTGCCAAAAATACTCAGGAATATTGCAGTAAAGAATTCAAGAGGATTATCGGCGTTATTTATATCAATATCATATCTTGTGCCGACAGAGTCTGCTGAAGGCGCAAAGCTTATATTGTCGACAGATAATTTGGCGTTTTTATCAGATGATGAGAAAGAGAATTCAATATCTCTTATTTTTCTTAGCTTGTCATTGGAGTAAGATAAGCTGCATTCGTTACCGAGGTGATATACACGGTTAAGATCAAGAGTGATTTTATGCCATTCTCCGTCCGCGGGAATATCTGCAGCGCAATCAAGTGTGTCCTTGATTGCAGGAGCATACCATAATGCAGAGCATTCAAGGAATTTCACTTGTTCAAGCTTTACGGCGTCTTCAGATTCATTTCTTATGTAAAAGCTCATTGTGCCGTAGTCTGAATAATCCGTATCCGCATCCGAAAAGCTTACGAAACTGACAGCTTCTTTGTATGAAAGGGTAGGTGAAACGGAGAAAGCGGCAGAATCAGCATTTATATTAATTCCGCAGTCGCCCGAGAATGCACTCTCTTCTCTGAATGAAATATCAGCATTCTTTGCGGTCCATGCATTATAGTATCCTGACAGGCTGTCTCCTTCGGTATACCATATTTTTTCATTGTCGCAGTGTGCCCAGGGCTTATTGAACCAATAATGTATGTTTGCAGTTCTGTCTGTTATGAAGGGGGCAACGGGAAGTGCAGGCTTACCGTCATCTGATGCATAGAGATTCGCATCCTGATTTGCAACACAGTAGGCATAGCTGACTGCAATAGGGCAGTTTACCTCTTCAGAGAAAACTTTTATTGTATTTTCCGAAATGATTTCCGCCTGTGCGTTTACAAATATGCCGTTTTCATCTGCTATGGCAAAGCCCTTAAGTGATTTTTCCGTGCAAATAAGCCCGTCTGCGATGTTATCAAACTCTATAACCATACAATTATCTTCAGCGGTGTATGATTTAACAGTAGCGGCTGTATATGTATCGGATTTTCCGTAAACAAGTCCCGATGCACAATATGCCATTCTTTCTCCTACTTCCTCTTTTCTTTCAGGGTGAATGGAGCCTGCATCGGGAAGAAAAGTAACAGGAACATCGTAGATTGTTACAAGAGCACGGGAATTACTGTGAGCTTTCTGCATTGCACAATACCCGCTGTTCCAATCGGAAAGAATAATGCCGTCGTCAGAATAATAGTAGGATGCAAGCTGTGTATAAACAACAGGAAGAAGTCCTTTTTCGTAACCGAAAACCTCAGTGAAGCATTCCTGCAAAAGATCAAACTGCTTATCATACTGTGTGTTTCCTAACATCAGATCGGTTTCTCCCTGATACCAGATCATCCCCGAAATGCTGAAATTGCTGAGAGGAGCAATTTTCTGATTGAAGTTAGCTGTCATATCACGGTAAATATCACAGTTTTCTTCGCTCCAGGCGGATTCTTCTATATATTCACCGCGTTCAGACAGATACTTTTTAACCTCAGGGGTATTATCAATTGCCTCTCTTGAAAGCCAGGAGCGTATGGATGAGCCGCCGAGAGATGAATTGAGAATGCCGACAGGCATACCGAGCTCGTTCATCAGCTTTTCAGCAAAGAAATAAGCGACCGCACTCATTGAATATATGGCTGCGTTTTCTCCGTTTACCCATACTGCATCTGAAATATCATTCTGAGGGGCAACGGGAACAAGTGTGCTTGAACCGTTGTATTCGGGGTACGCAGGCACGAGAAGAACCCGCAGCCATTCATTTAGCTTTTTGTTTTCAGCAAAGGCTTTTGCGCCGGTGGGGGATTGGGCAAGAGGATACTGCATATTGCTCTGTCCGCTTGCAAGCCATAATTCACCGAATACAATATTTTTAAGTGTACGGAAGCATATGTTATTTTCATAAAGGCGGATCGAATATTCTTTGAAGCTGCCCTCGGGTGCAATGAAGCTTACAAGGAATACACCGTCGGAATCTGCCTGTGCAGAGCTTGTTTTTACGGTATTGCCGTTATTATCAACAAGCTCAATACTTATAATACTGCCGGGATTTGCTTTTCCCTCAATGGTTGCAGTTTTTTTCTGGTTGAAAATCATACCGTCCTGATAAACAGTAAGTATTTCTGCACCGCTGTTACTTGCGGCCGCACTTACAACGCTCCCGAGAGATATTGTAACAGTCAGAAATAAAATAATGAGCTTTTTAAATGTGTTCATAATATCAATACCCTTCCTGAAAGTCTTGATTTGATTTTATCATAGCTGCAAATTTCCGTCAATAGCCTGATCTTTTCTATGTATACTTTACTTTTTCTTTTTTGATGCTATAATAGATTTATTTCAGAGTATACGGGTTTTGACTATATGTGCCCTGAAATTTTGAATTTAGTAAATAAATTTTCCGGAGATAGCTTATGATGATAAGATATGCTGATGCTGATGACGCTGAAAAGCTGCTTGAAATATATTCATATTATGTTCTCAATACCGCCATTTCTTTTGAATATACGGTTCCTTCTGTTGATGAGTTCAGAGAAAGAATAAATAATACACTGAAAAAATATCCCTATCTTGTACTTGAAGAAAACGGAGAATTGTTAGGATATTGCTACGCAGGGCCTTTCAAAACACGGGAGGCATATAAATACTCTGTTGAAAACACAATATATCTGAAAAAAGGTCTTCAGAAAAAAGGCTACGGAAGAATTCTTCTTGAAGAACTTGAAAGGGAATTGTCTGACAAGGGCTTCACAAATGCTAATGCCTGCATCGCTTATACAGAAAATGACGACGAGTATCTTAACAAAAACAGTATGGAATTCCATGCTCATATGGGGTACAGACTTGTTGGAACCTTTCATAAATGTGCGTATAAATTTAACAGATGGTACGATATGATATGGATGGAGAAATTTGTGGGAGAACACAGTGATAAATGATATACAAAAGTGATAATTGTGCCGTTTTATGAACATTTTATTAATATATATCTGTTGCAAGATTAACAAATCCGTGCTATTATAAAGAATATACTAAGTTTTAGGAGTGTAATTATGGGTGTATCTGATATAGGTGTTTTTTTAGGCAATATTGTTTTTAAAGGATTTGAGCATTTTACATCGGTTCCTATGGAAACTCAGCAAAAAACACTTGAAACAATAATGAAAAGAAACAAAGACTGTGAACTGGGAAAAAAATATGATTTTGCAAATATTCACACTCTTAAGGATTTTCAGGATAAAGTACCGCTTTCTACATTTGAGGACTATCTTCCTCTGATAAACAGAATGGTGGATAATAACGAAGAAAATATTATAACGGGAAGTAAAATTATCCGTTACTGCTCCTCATCGGGAAGTGTTGGTATACCCAAGCTTCAGCCTAAAACAGCAAGAGATCTTTTCAATATGCAGTCAATGGGCTTCGCCGCAACACCTGCATGTGCATCAAAGTATTTCAAGGAAAAGGGAATTGCAAAAAAGCTTCCTCCTCAGAGAGGACCGCTGCTTCTTTCTCTTAACGGACATCCTCTTAAAAACGGCATGCGCTGTAACGGTGCCGGACAGATTCCTTTTACATATCTTATCCCTCTGATTCCTTTCTTCTCAACCACTCCTCTTGATATTCTTTTTCCCGAGGACGAAGAAAATACAGATATGTCATATTTTCAGCTGAGATTTGCTCTTGTTGATAAAAAGGTTACATATCTCGGCTCAATGGTTATTACTCTTATGCTCACAATGTTTGAGTATCTTGAGGCAAACTGGGAAATGATCTGTAACGATATTGAAAAGGGTACGATAGATCCGTCTGTAAGATGTCCTGAATCGCTCAGAAAAAAATATGAAAAAATCAAGCCCAATCCCAAGCGTGCAGCAGAGCTGCGTGCAGAATTTGAAAAAGGCTTTGACACTGATGTGCCTATCGCCAAAAGAATATGGCCCAAGGTATGCTGGGGTTACGGTATGATTAGCTCCACTCTTTCAATATATGTTGAAAAGCTTCACAGATATATGGGCGATATGCCTATGCATAATATGGGATATGCTGCTTCTGAAGGCTATATGGCAATGCCCGTTTCTCTTAATGTAAATGACTATGTGCTTTTGCCGAGAAGTATTATTTACGAGTTCCTGCCTGTGGATGCGCCCGACGGCACAAGACCGCTTCTGATGGATGAAATAGAAGTCGGCAAGGATTATGAAATTATCGTAACAAACTTCTCGGGCCTTTACAGATACCGTATACTTGATATTGTTCACGTTACGGGTATATATAACAAAACTCCAAAAATTGAGTTCCTTTACAGATCCAATATGGGACTTAATGTTACAAACGAAAAAACAACCACACAGATGCTCGACTATGTTGCAAACTGTATTCAGAAGGAATTTGATATTTCCTTCCGCGGCTACAGTTATTACGGTGATAATGACGAAGCGGGAGAGCTGCCGCGCTATATGTTCCTTTGTGATACAGACTCTGATATTCCTACGTCAAGAAAAAAAGAACTTGAAGATTTTATTGATAAGTGCTTCAGAGAATGTAATGAAAAGTATGATAAGTACAGACGCTGGGGAATGCTCAGAGAGCCTGTTGTTCATCAGCTTGAAAACGGCGCCTATGATGCCTACAAGGCCTCTCTTGTTGCCCAGGGCAGAGTACTGAATCAGATAAAGCCTGTTATCTGCCTCAATACAGAAGAGAGAAAAGAATTTTTCTTTGCAAAGATCAAAAAATAAAATCATGCCTGTCTTTTTCTGACAGGCGGATGCTTTAAATCGGAGGGGAATACTTATGGAAAAGAAGATGTCAAAAAAATTATGGTTTAATATTCTGCTTTTCAGTCTGATGGGTCAGGTTGCATGGAATGTTGAGAATATGTACTTCAACACGTTCCTTTATAACTCGGTTTATGCAGGAGCTTCTCAGGCTGCAGTTGAAGGCACAATCCCGGTTGTTACTGCAATAAGCCGTATGGTTGCATTATCTGCAATCACTGCTGTTGTAACTACTTTTATCATGGGCACACTCAGTGATAAGCTTAAAAACAGAAAAGTTTTCATTGCCGGCGGATATGTTGCATGGGGCTTTGTAACAGCACTTTTCGGTTTTATTTCAAGGGACAATATTGCTTCTGTTTTCGGACTTACCGATGAAGTGAAGATTCTGACATTAACTGTCTGGGCAGTAATTATTATGGACTGTATAATGACATTTATGGGCTCCACAAGTAATGACTCTGCTTTCAATGCCTGGGTTACCGATGTTACCACTCCTGCAGTAAGACCTAAAGTAGAGGTCGCTTTCTCAATTCTTCCCGTTGTTGCAATGGGACTTGTTATGGGTGTAGGTACATTTGCACAGACCGGTACTATTTCATATTCCGTTTTCTTTATAAGCCTCGGTGCATTTGTTATGCTTTGCGGTGTAGCAGGCTTCTTCTTACTTGAAGAACCCGAGCAAAGAATATCTCAGGAGGAAAATGTAAATTATTTCAAGAGTCTTGTATATGGCTTTAATCCCCGTGTGATAAAAGAGAATTCACGTCTTTATCTTGCTTTGGTTGCTCTTTGCTGCTCAAGTGTGGCAACACAGGTTTTCTTCCCTTATCTGCTTACATATCTTCAGTATGTAATTCTTCCTGACAGCGTGGGTGTGGAATACCTGTCAGCAGGTGTTATTATTCCTGTTGTTATCTCACTTATCATAACTGTAGTTGAATTTATAGGACTTCTGAAGCTTGTGAATAAGAATAAATCACTCACGATGTTTATATGTGTAGCTGTCTTTGCTGTTACTCTTGCAGGACTCGGCTTTGCGCACAATATTGTAAATGTTGTTATCTTTGCTCTTCCTCTTCTTCCTGCCATGTTTATTTTCACAGTTCATATCGGAGCATCCATAAGAGACTTCACTCCTGTGGGAAAAGCAGGTATGTTCCAGGGCGTAAGAATGATATTCGTTGTTCTTCTTCCTATGATATTAGGACCTGCCCTCGGTGAAAGAGCTTGTCTTAATTCAGCGGTTCAGTATGTTGATGAATACGGAGTAACTCAGGTTGTACCTGCTTCCTCTATGTTCTTATATGCAGCAATCGTTACTGTCTGCACAATCATACCTCTTATCTTCCTTGCCAAAAAGGGCTTTAAGGTTGAAAATCAGGACTGATACTGACGAATATGCATTTATTCTCAACACTTTTGCATATTGATTGACAACTGAGATAAATGCAGCTATTATAATTTTATATTCAAAAAAGGCAGGTGGACAAAATGTCAGTGGTGATAAGCTTTTCTTATCGGAGTGCCGTTTTGTCCTTACTTTGAATGATATTGAATTATATCTTTATGTAAAGGAAGGCATCTCCCTATATACGGAGGTGCCTTTTAGTTTTTTTGTTGAGGTGATATGATGATTTTTGAAGCAAAGAAGATTTTGTTGAAAAACGGAGCATCGGCTATACTTAAAACTCCTGATGTTCAGGACGCTGAAAAGCAGCTGAATTGCATTAAAGCAACTACAATGGAAACAGATTTTTTCTCAAGAACAGTTGCTGATTGGGAAGGCTTTACGGTTGAAAATGAAAAAGATTGGATTAAAGGTGTCCGTGATTCGGAGCATTCTTTAGTTATCTCTTGTTTTATTGATGAAGAAATTGCAGGAAACTGTGATATTACATTTAAAAGCGGAAGTAAAACTTCGCACAGAGCGACAGTTGGTATTGCTATTCAGCAAAAGTATTGGAATATAGGCATCGGTTCTGCAATGTTTCGTGAGCTCATAAGTGCTGCGAATGAACACGGCGGAACTGAAATTATTGACCTTGAAGTGGTTGAAGGAAACTATCGTGCAATAGCACTTTATGAGAAATTCGGATTTGAACATGTGTCGGTAAAAAAGAATTATTTCAAGCTGAAGGACGGCAGCTATCAGAACCTGATTTATATGCAGAAATATCTGTAAGGAGAAATAGGAATAAATGAGTACACAGAATATTTTTGATAATCAGATTTTCTTTGACGGCTACAAGGCATTAAGAGACTGTGAATGTAATGCCAATGATCTGATAGAGCAGCCTGCAATGAAAAAGCTGCTTCCGGAGCTGACTGATAAGTCGGTTCTTGATTTGGGCTGCGGCTACGGACATAACTGTATTGATTTTGTTTTACGCGGGGCAAAACGTGTTGTAGGTATAGATATTTCAGAAAAGATGCTCAGAGTAGCTGAGAATGAATCTTCTCACGAAAGAATAGAGTATTTGAATATGTCTATGACCGACATTTCAGAATTGAGAGAAACCTTTGATTTTATATACAGCTCCCTTGCATTTCATTATGTGAGAGATTTTGATGCTTTTACAAAAAAAATGTATTCGGTGCTGAAGCCTGTAGGACAGCTTCTGTTTTCTCAGGAGCATCCTATAATTACTGCAACAATTGACGGCAAAGGTCATTTTAATAAGGATGAAAACGGAAACAGAATTTCATATACTTTCGCTGATTATAACAGGCCCGGGGAAAGAAAAGTTAAGTGGTATGTTGACGGTGTTATTAAATACCACAGAACATTCACTGATGTAATAAATGCACTTGCAAAAGCAGGGTTTATAATTGACGAGATTTCAGAGCCGACTCCCGAAAAATGGGCAATAGAAAAGCTTCCCACAATGGAAAAGGAATATATTAAACCCAACTTTCTGATCGTTAAAGCAAGTAAAAAAGAGGTGATATTTTGAGTAATCTTCATAAAATCAGCTTTGAAAGAATGAATAATGATGCGTTCCGTATATACTCAAAGTGGTCAGTAAAAGCCTACGCAGAGCATCTGATAAAATCAGGGGATGAAAGATTCAGATTGAGAGCACTTAGGTCTGCAAAGAGTGAATTTGCTGATGTTTTTCCTGAGGGTGCTGCTTCCGACGATAATTATCTTTATATAGTTATAAATGAAAACGGAGAAAAAATCGGTGTTATAGGTTATCAGAAAAGTCCGTTTGAGGATAATGCCGCATTTGTGACCGAGAATGTCATAAAGGAAGAATTCAGAGGTCTTGGCTACGGAAAAAGTGCTCTTACGGCTCTTCAGGAGGATGCCAAAGAAAAAGGCTTTGAAAAGATGGTTCTTAATTGTTTCAAGCATACAAAAGTATCCTTTTCAATGTACGAGAAAAACGGTTTTAAGGTAATTGAAGACTACGGCGGAAGCGTAATAATGGAAAAAACTCTGAAGGATTAATAATATGAAAAGAGTAATTATAATCGGCTGCCCCGGTGCCGGAAAAAGCACATTCGCAAAAGAATTACATAAGCTTACGGCTTTGCCGCTTTATCATCTTGATTTGCTATACTGGAATCAAGACAGAACAACTGTCAGCAAAGAGTGTTTTATAGAATGTCTCAAAAATGTAATTGAACAGGAAAAATGGATAATTGACGGCAACTACGGCTCTACAATTGAATTGCGGATGAAAGAATGCGACACGGTCTTTTTTCTCGATTATCCTGTTGATGTCTGCCTTGACGGGATAAAAGAGAGGCAGGGAAAACCGCGTTCTGATATGCCGTGGATCGAAACAGAAGATGACGAGGAATTTCTCAGGTTCATAAGAAGCTATGAAGCAGAGAGCAAACCTGTGGTTGTTTCGCTCTTAAATAAATATTCTGATAAGAATATTGTTATTTTTAATGGCAGAAAGGATGCTGAAAACTTTTTGGATGAATTGAGGAACAGAATATGATTGATTATACTAAAATAAATTCTGAAACCTGGGATCAGTGGGCAAGCGACGGTTGTGAGTGGACTTTACCCATGACCCACGAAGAATATGAAAAAACAAATGCCGAAAACTTTATAGTTTACCTTACGCCGTGTATTTCTGTTCCTCGTGAATGGTTCGGTGACTTGAAAGGGAAAAAGGTGTTGGGGCTTGCAAGCGGTGGCGGTCAGCAGATGCCTGTGTTTTCAAAATTAGGTGCAGAATGTACTGTATTTGATTATTCCGACAAACAGCTTGAAGCAGAAAAAACGGTAGCTCAAAGAGAAGAATACAATATTACAATCATTAAAGGTGATATGTCAAAGCCTCTACCATTTGAAGATGAAAGTTTTGATTTGATTTTTCATCCCGTGTCAAATGTTTACGTTGAAGATGTTTATCATGTATGGAATGAGTGTTTCCGCATACTGAAAAAAGGAGGCAGGCTGCTTTCAGGACTTGATAACGGAATCAGCTTTCTTTTTGAAGAAAATGACCCTTTAAAAGTGGTAAATCCTTTGCCCTTCAATCCTCTTAAAATGCCGAAGGAAAAACGTGATGCTATGATTGCAAACGGTGACGGCATACAGTTCAGTCACACATTAGATGAACAAATCGGCGGTCAGTTAAAAGCAGGCTTTACTATTAAAGCATTATATGAAGATCGTGACAGAGCAGGCGGCAGTGAAATAAGAAAATACTATCCTCAGTATTTTGCAACGCTTGCAATAAAGTAAAAGTGAAGATATGATTAAATCAGAATATTCTGAAACAGGTGATAATATGATGTTGGTGATCATATTCGGTGATGTTGCCGTTGGAAAAATGACAGTAGGTCAGGAGCTTGCAAAAGCTACCGGACTGAAGCTTTTTCACAATCATTTTACTATAGAACCGGTTATCGAACTTTTCGGATATTATGACGGTGAGGCGATAGCTAAGCTCCGACAGGTTTATTTTGAAGAATTTCTGAAAAGTAACAATCCGGGAATGATATTTACCTATGTGTGGGCATTTAACCTGCAAAGCGATTGGGATTATATAGAAAATCTTACACAGCTTTTCGAAAACCGGGGGGCAGAGGTTTTCTATGTTGAACTTGTTGCTTCACAGAAAATTCGTCTTGAAAGAAATGTATCCGAAAACAGACTGAAGCACAAGCCTTCAAAAAGAGATTTTGAGTTTTCTCGAAAAGATCTTCTTGAAACAGATAAAAAATACCGCACACAAAGCTATGAGGGTGAAATAAACTATTCCAATTATATAAAAATTGATAACAGCAATATTTCTCCCGAGCGTGTTGCACACATAATAAAAGAAAAATTTAGCTTATAAATGTCTTTTTATTGAGTGCAGTGGATAATAATAACCCCTTCCGTTTTTCAGGAAGGGGTTATTATCATGCGTTATGAATTATTTTACAGTTGCAATAAGCTCTTCAAATGCCTTTGTTAATGCAGAGCCTGCTTTTGTGGAAGAAGCATTGATTTCTTCGTTTTCTGTGAACATTGAGTGGATATCATTATCAGCAAGGATATAACCTATCTGGTCGTTGTTAATACCGAAGCATATAAGCTTTTCAATGCCTGCTGTTTCAGCCATTGAAGCATGATTCCATGTTGTGTTGGTCCAGCTCTTGTCTGCACCTACAACACCGCCCCAGATGATTTCGGGAGCAATTTCACCGGGGATAAATACAACGCCAACTTTATTGCCGAGTTCCATATAACCGATTTCAGTTATGATGTTGTAACCAAGCTTATTCTTTGTAATAACACTGCTGATGAGACCTTCTCTTACAACAAGAGTGAGAATCTGGTTGTCTGTTTCAATTGCAACTTCCTTGAACTTAACATTGAGAACAGGATCAAGCTCAACTTCGTTGTCAATAGCAATTGCTTTCTTTGCAAGCTCTGAGCCGTAAGCCTTTACTCTTGAATTCTCTTCTGTTTCTTCAGTTGTGATATTGTCATATTCAGTTGTTATTGCAAGCTCTGCGCCCTGAACATAAACTACATCTGCACCGGTTGTTTGTTTTACATAATCCTTGAAATAATAAGGGAAGTCAGCGGAGATAACATCTGCGCCTGCACCGAAGCCGACAGCGTGGATACCTGCTTCGCAGATCCAGATTTCTTCAGATGCTTCATTGTCGGGATCAAAACGGAATCTGTGGAGTTCGCCGTCAAAGGTGATAGGCTCACGCTTATCATACATGAGTTCGCTTGCGTCAACGCTGCCGTAGTAAAGAGTGCCTGCTTCCATATCGTTAACAGCTGTGATGATTGCGCCGGAAACAACGTCATAGAGATTGTTCATAAATTCAACAGACTTACCGCCTACAAACTGATCAAGGTCAGCACCGATAAGGCTGAGAGCGGGGTTCTTGAGGATTGCGGGAACAAGGGGAGCGCCCATACCGAGAATATCAATACAAGAATGCTGATGAAGAACGGAAACGTTTATGCTGATGATATTATTCTCTTCAGCAAACTGAGCGAGCTTGTTTCTTATAGCAAGAACATCGCCTCTTGCTATGCCGTAGCCGTCGATTACAGCCTGAACAACGATACCGCTTGTTCCGTCGGAAAGAGCATAAACACTGACTCCCTGATCGTCAATTACTTTAACGGGAACTCTGCCTTCAATAGCTTCAAGAGTACCTGCCATAAAGAATGTGCCGTCGAAAATGTCAAGACCTTCAAGAAGAGAAGCGTATGCATAGCCTGCGCTCCACTGCGCATCTTCTTTTACGGTTGTGTCAAAGGTTTCTTCACCGGCATAGAAGCCTTCAGGAGAAACATAGTCGTCATAATTCTGCCACCTGTTACCCAGGTTAAGACCGGGAATGAGGAAGTTAAGGAACTTACCGAGTATTCCTACGAGTTTATCAAGAAGCTGGTATAATGTTGCTTCGATTTTTGCTGATGTGCTTTCTGACGGATCAACCTTTGATGCTGCTGATGCGGGAACAGCAAGAGTAAGAAGAATCATTACTGCAGTAAGCACAAGAGCAATTACTTTTTTTGCTTTTTTCATTATTTTTTCCTCCGTATATTTTTTATTAAACTGATTTAACAGTATTAACCTTGTTCATAATTACTGAGAAATTCTCAGCAATAAGTGCTGCTGTATCGGGTCCCATTGAGTTTGTTTCTTCGTAATGTCTTCTGCCGAAACGGTCAATTGCTCTGTCAAGATACGGAGCGTCGGTGTTGAGCATAAAGTCGTTGGGAGGTAATACATATCCCAATTCGTCATTTGCAAGACCGAATATCAGAAGGTTCTCATCTCCTGCAATCTCTGTAAGGGGAGTTGGGTTGATCTCAGGCGGAAGTCCTTCTGCTGATTCATCCTCGCTGAGATATCCGCCATATGCAAGTTCAGGGAACAATTCGCAGGGAATCATAAGGATTTTAAGTGAGTCAATTTCGAAATAATTAAGCTCGGTTTTTAATGCCTTCTGATCAGAATAGGGAATTGTGTATGCATCAGCATTAAGAATACCAAGCTGACAAGCGATTGTAAGAACGGGATTTTCAACGGGTACATAAAACTCCTGCTTCATGTGGCTTATACAGGCTTTAAGTTCTTTTTCTTCTTTAATTTTAAGAGCATAGTCGGCAAGCTTGTAGCCGATATTTCTTGTGGATTCAAGAAGACGGTTTTCCTGACGAAGCTTCTGTTCATCTTCTATAAGCATGCTGATCATTCCGCCGATTGCGCCTACGCCGTAAATTGTTTCGGCACCTGTTTCGTTTCTTATTTTTTCTCTGAGGTAACAGGGGAAATCTGCGCTTACAAGTGAATTGCAGCCCTGAAGAGATTCTGAGTGAGATGCAAAGTTTATAAAGTAAATCTCTCTTGTTCCGTCATCAGGCACAAAACGAAGGCGGGTAAGAGTTTTTGAATAAACTTCGGGAGTCCGTATGTCCTCCTGCATATCAGGTACTTCAATTCTTCCGAGATAAAGCTTGCCGTCGCGTCTGTCGCGGTAAGCTGCAGATGCTGCCGTGATTACGGCATTGAATAGAATTGTCATGAATTTTCTGCTTTTGCCGGTGTGGGGAAGTCTGCCCCAGATACCCATTGTGTCAATACCTGCGTGATTATGGGTGCTCATTATTGTTATTGTTCTGCAGCCTGTTTTTTCGGAAAATTCACCGAGTGCCTTTTTTAATGCATTGACATCCTTGTTAAGAAGACCGACAATATCCAGCGATACAAAAAGATGTCCGCCTTTGCCTGAGTTGTCATCAAGCCACAAAGCGTGTGCATACTGCGGATCAATAACACCTTTTGCAGGATTGTTTTCGCCGTAGCCCGCAATATAATATTTCTTTGTTTTTATATCATCGGGCAGCATAACGGCTTTTCCGAAGCCTGCCGTAAAATGCTGCGAGGGTGAAGCTTCGGTATAATCAAACTCACCGTCTTCCAGCATTTCGGCATAGGTTGTTTTTGCCATGGCATTAATGCCTTTTAACGCAGAGGAAGCAATTTTTGAAAAGTCCATTGTTTATACCCCCAGTTCAGCTTTCATATCTATAAAGTTTTTGATTATTGTTGATCCTGTATGCTCGCCGATGCCGATAAGCTCGTGATAATGATTTCCGAATTCACCGAGAACATAGTCGTTATCGGGAACAATATAGCCGATTGCATCATTTGCGAGTCCGAATGCGGTAAGGTCCTTGCCGAAAATTTCATTAAGGGACGGGTAGGGGAAGTCCATGTTGTTGAAAGAGCCCTTTGCTGTAAGAGATTCACCGCCGGTAAGAAGGTCTGCGCAAAACTCACCGGGAACTAAAACTATGCTGAGCTCCTTGCCGATTTCCAGAAGACCGATCTCTGTTACTACGGTATAGGTTCCGTCTTTTTCTCTCAGAACCTTATACGAAACAAGATTGAGCTTGCCTACAATCTGTATAAGAGGATTTGTTACGGTAAGATGCACTTCTTTAAGTCTTATATTAAGCAAGGGCTTGACAACGGTTTCCTTTACCGGAATCCAGTTTTCGCACCAGAGTGAATACTTACAGTTATTATTCTCAGCACTCTTTGTATCTCTGTCAATTTCCTTTTCGTCATAGAGCAACGGATCAGATTTGATTTCATCAAGGGATTTTGTCAGTGCAAGAGTTATTCTGCCGAGCTCTTTGCCGAATCTTACAGATTTTTCATATCTTTGTGCAAGAGTAACTCCGTCATCGCTTGCGCTGCAGGACATATAAATTGCGCAGATAGCTCCGTTGAAGAACATGAAGTTATAACCGGCTTTGTTTATTGTCTCACCCATATAGTAGATGTATTCGCCGCAAAGATCCCTGCCTGTTCCGTGACCGTCCGATGTGGGAAGACCGGCAACATCAGGATGGGCTCCCATAGTGGCGATTATTGTAGGTGTTTTTGTACTGTCGTCGGGAGTAAACATAAGTCTTGTGATTTTAGTGACAAGGCTTGTTGCCGATTTTCTGTTTTTATTATTGAAATAATCTGTTCCGATATCCTTCACGGCAAGGGTAATTTTGCCTTCTGTCATATCCTCATATGCCTCAAGAAGACCGTATGCAATTTTAAGTGTAAGAGCATTCATAAACTCACTGTCTGCACCGCTTAAATATGTTCCTTTGCCCTTTTTGTTTTTCTTTTTGTTGTGAAGCAGAGTTGAAATCGTGTCAGTCCACAGACCCTGTGTATCAACACAGGAATGTGCATGGGTGGAAAAAACATTTACAGAGGCAATTTTTGCTTCGGGATGGGTATATTTCATCAGATCTGCAAATCTTCTGCGTATCATTCTGATTTCTGTGCTGCCCGTGCCGATACAGTCGATGGTGGCAAACAGGGAAGTGCCGTGTCCTGAGTTGTCATCAAGTGCAATAATTCTGCATTGCATCTTATCGATTATTCTCTGTACTTTGTTGTTGAAACCGTTATCCGGAGTAAGATATCCTCCCAGATAATAATCCCTTTCTTTGTAATCCGCAGGGGTAAGGTCAACTATTGCATAGCCTAAGCTCCAGCGGGCATTTTTTGAAGGATTTTTTCTGAATTTTTCATTTCCCTTATAAAAATAAGTGTTGTCATATTCGGACGCGGAAATGAATGACGGTCCGTCATTAAGTGAATCCGCAAATCCTCCGAGTGCACCTGTAAGAAGCTTTTCCGTCATACGGACAAACTTCTTTGAAGAAAAAAATCCGGACATAATATTCTCTTCCTCCTTTATATCAGCTGATCGTTATACAGCTGTGTTTTCCTGATTTCTGTAAACTACAAGCTTACAGAAAAGATATTCTGTTACCATATTGCAAAGCATTGTTACACCGAGTACGATGTATTCAATTGCTGCAAAAGTCTGGAATTTGTTTGTGAAATACACACCGATGATTGTTGAAACAGGTGTAAAAACAAGATAAAATGCAAATACCTTAAGCATTGCAACAGGGATGTTTGCTGCAGATTTGAAGGTGAATTTTCTGTTGAAGGTGAAATTCCATATAACAGAAAGAATCAGAGCAATGAGATAACAGGGGCCGTATTCATTTGTGAGAATTTTACCGAGAGTTTCATTGCTGACAATAAGATTCTGCATAAAATCGGTCTGCAGCAGCACTTCGTTGAGCAGCGTGAAGCTGACTATCTGAATTATACCTGCCGAGGCAGAAAAAAGAGCAAATTTTATAAACTGAAAAATCGTTTGTTTCTTTTCGGTGGTTTCCTGCATGATAAACATCCTTTGTAATTGTTTTTAATAATAATATCATATCAGGTATTGATTTGCAATAGAAAGGTTATTGCTAATATGAAAATTTTGTGTTATTATAACAAAAAATGGTATACGGGGTTAGGTGCTATGAAAGATTATCCTCTTTTTGTCGGAAAAAATTGTGAAGAATTCAGAAAATTTTATGATGATGAAAAACAGTACAGCGGTATGGTTGACGGCAGAATCCCGTCTCTTCTTACCATAAAAAACGGTGAACATAAAGGTACGGTTATTGCTGCAGCCGATAAGGCTTCATGCGGTGCCGACTGGGGGTATATTGAAATTGCGGTAAGAAGAAGTACGGACGGCGGTAAAACTTTTGATGATATGAAAACAGTTTTTACCCCGCCCGTAAGAAAATATCCCTTCGACGGAAATGAATATACGTCTGCTTTTGCAATTGATCCTCTGCTTATGGAAACAGCCGACGGTAAAGTAATAATGCTTGTCGATTTCTATCCTGAAAGCAAAGGACTTCATGCAGCTAAATTTCTTGAGCGCGGAAGCGGTTATGTCAATACTGTCAATGGTCTTGCTCTTAAGCTTTATTCCGGAAAAACAAAGCTCGACGGTATTTTTGCGAGAAAAGGAAAGGAATTTACTTTACGCTCTGACGGTTTTGTTTATACTCCGGAGGGTGAAAAAACTAAGTATTATACGCCTCAGGTGCATGCATATGAGAATGCTTTTTCTACCTTCGGTGATTTGTATTACTGTGTCGGGGATGAGCCGCAGTATCTTTATGCTGCAGCTCCGTTGCTGCCGGAAAATAAAGCCGGTGAAGACATATATGTCGGTAATATTTATGTCAGCAAATCAAAGGTATATTATAACGATAAAATGCCTCAGGCGGTTATAAAAAAACAGATTTTTGATGCCGAAGGCAGGCTTCTTTGTACGGAAACCGCACCTGCTCCGTTCAGAGCCCCGATGATTTCATATATTCTTAAATTTGAAAGCAGCGACGGAGGAAAAACATTTTCACAGCCTGTTGATATAACACATTTTTATAAAAAAGTGTCTGACGGTGTTTTCCTCGGTGTGGGACCGGGTGTCGGCATAACTCTAAAAAACAAGAAGTACAAAGGCAGAATTCTTGCTCCCTGTTATATTCTCGGAAAAGCTCTTGTGCTTATAAGTGATGATGACGGAAAAACATGGCATCGTAATTCAGCGGATTTCTGTGAAAATATTGATGAATGTCAGCTTGCAGAAATGCCCGACGGAAAGGTTTTCTGCTTCGGACGTCCCAAGGGCGGCGGAAAAATTCCCCTCAGCGTTTCCGATGACGGTGGAGAAAGCTTCAGAAAACTTAATGCTGTTGAGCCTTGTGTGCCGCAATGTCAGCGCAGTGTGACAGTGTTGCCGGAAGATTTTATTCTTCCTGATAATCTGACTAATGACGGAAGATTTATTCTTCTTTCTTCTCCTACGGGACATGGCGGAAAAGACAGAACACGAACTGACGGAAAGGTATTTCTCGGAAGAATTGACGGTGAAAAAATCACATGGATAAAGGAGTATAAAGTAACCGATCCCGAAAAATATGCCTCTTTCGGAAAATATGCCGATTTTTATGCGTATTCCTGCCTTAGCGTAATTGATAACAGCACGGTAGGGCTTCTTTATGAAGCATATCCTTCGGGCTATATTACCTTTGCACGCTTCGGTCTATAAAAAATAAAACCTTACCGGTTGCATATTTTTGTATGCAGACCGATAAGGTTTTTATTAATCTTCAAGCTCTATTTTCCAGAATACAATCTGTTTTCTTTTGTGAGTATAGGTTATGTAAAGTGTGTTATCCTTGCAGGTGATGGCAGGGTAGGAGAACTCACCGTTTCCTGGCTCGGGAATAAGAACTTCAGAAAAATGCTTTCCGTTATCCTTTGAATATGCAAGGCTAAGAGGATGTCGGATACCCCAGTTTACATCAACAGGGTTATAAATAAGCCATATTCTTTCGGAATCATCCTTTACACAGTCAATCCCGGAATTATTATTCGGTAGTCTTGTTCTTGATGGCTTTGTCCATGTGATTCCGCGGTCAGAGGAATAACTTCTGTATATTGCCCCTTTGTTTGAACGCATAAGACAATGAACACCGCCGTCGCTGTCCTCCCACAAGGCAGGCTGAATAAGTCCCACATAAGCCCCTTTGTATTTGGGTCTTTCTATGTGACCGTAGAAATCCCAGGTGATGCCGTCGTCATCTGATACATCTATAAAGGATATCCATTTTTTATTCTGCTCCGTTGATGCAGGACCGAGAAGTCTGCCGTCTGAAAGCTTAAGACACTTATTTTTGACGGGACCTCTGCCTCCGCTTGTGTCCCCCGGAACAAGTGTTTTGGGTTCGCTCCAGGTTTCTCCGTTGTCAGAACTTACAATATACCTCGTTATCCAGTCGGGTATTGTTTCACCGTGCTTATAATATAAAATTATATTGCCGTTTTCCTGTTTATATAAAACCGGATTCCAATGGGCAATACTGTCACCTTCGCTGACAGATACAGGAACTGACCATATACCGTCAGGACTTCTTTTTGATACCCAGATTTCGACACTTTTGTCGCCTTCTCTTGCGCCGCCGAACCAGGCTGTGAGGACACTGCCGTCATCGAGGGGCAGCACTGTTGATGCGTGACAGCTGGGCGCTTTTTCATTTTTAGCGAATATGTATTCTTTGATTGTGCTTTTAATCATAAATTTTTTACCTCCTCGTTTTTCTACATATTATCAGAAATAATTATGCCAATGCAATATTTTTATTCAATATTATGCAGAATAATTGAAATTTTTTGTAAATATAATTGCAAAAAATTTTATGCGGTGTTATAATACTCAGGAAAATAATTAAAAGAAGGTAAGAAATATGAAAATGTTTGCAAGAAAAACTCTTTCCATCGCTCTTACTGTTCTGATGTTGCTGTCCTGTGTATCACTTATTGCAAGTGCTGCTGATACGGATTGTAACTGTGAACACTGTCCTTCAATTGTTGTACCCGGTATCTTTCAGTCAAATGTAAGATATCTTGATGAAAACGGCAATGAAATGCTCAATGCTGAAGGTGAGCCTTATTCTGCTCCCTTCTTTATGAAATCGACTGATGAAATTGTTAAGAAGGCTCTTGAAGAGGCACTTCTTCCCCTTGCAGGTCTGCTTCTCACTCAGACTGATATCGACAAGCGCTGTGCAAATGCTGTTGCTGAGGTTCTCGGTGATGCACTTCTCAGCAATATTGCTCTCGATGAATACGGCAGAGTTATTAAAAATATCCAGGCTGATAAGTACACAACAAGCCTTGCAAATCTTACAAAAGAAGAAAGAGAATATGCACTCGATCAGATTCCTCTTGATCTGTATGTTGATATAGCAGGTCTTGATCATCTCTATTTCTTCTCTTATCATTCCACCGGTAATATGATTGATAACGTGAAGGAGCTTTATGAGCTTATTCAGATTGCAAAAGAAGAAACAGGCCACGACAAGGTAAATCTTGTTCCCATAAGCCAGGGCGGTTCTGTTGAAAATGCTCTTATGCAGTATTATATTGACAACGGCCTTAATTTTGAAGATGATGTAAACAGAGTATGCTATGTTGTTCCCGCAGCTGACGGTGCTGCCGTTCTCGGTGATATTTATCACTACGGACTTCTTGACGACGATGATGCTCTTTACGGATATATGTTCCCCTCACTTCTTGATGAGGATCAGGAATATCTTGCATATCTTATCAATCTTATTCTCAGAATCCTTCCCAATGCAGATGTCAACAATATAATTGATACTGCAGTTCACGTGCTTATTGAAGATTATCTTGAAAATTCAACAATGCTCTGGGCTCTTGTTCCCTCAAAGGATTATCCCGACTGCCGTGAGATGTATCTTTCCGATCCTGAAGACATCCATATTCGTGAACAGACGGATTGGTATTACAATGCACAGGTAAATTCCCGCAAATATATTCTTGATTATAAAGAAAAAGGTGTTGAATTCTTCGACATCGTTGATTATAATTACACAATGTATCAGATTGTGGATTCATGGGATAATGTCAACGCTGACGGTATTATTCATATGGATTCAGAGTCCTTCGGTGCAACGGGCGTTGCCGTAAACACACCTCTTCCCGATGATTATGTTCAGGCAAATACATATTGCTCTGATCCCACACATAACCACATTGATGCTGACAGACTTGTAGACGCATCAACAGGTATTCTTTGTGAAAGCACATTCTTCTTTAAGGGTCAGAACCATGAGCAGACCGCACGTAACGATGTTATAATGCGCCTTGCCATAAGAATCCTTACAGATAATTCTTTCAAGAATGTTTATTCCGATCCTGCATATCCCCAGTTTAACTATGCACGTGATTCAAGAGGTATTATCAATACTTATAATTCATGGAAAAACTATAATACTTCATCTCTCTCTGCTGAGGATGCTGCAGAATTCGAGGCTGCACTTATCCAGGTTGAAAACGCAATCAACAGCACCTGTATGCCTACAGAAGAATTCAATGCAGCAAAAGACAGATTTGATGCTATTGTTTACAAAATAGCAAACGGACAGGAAAAGCCGGTTGAAACCCCTGATGCTTTCCTTACATTCCTTGCAAAGCTCTTTAAGTTCTGGAGTGAAATAATGCTTCGCTTCTTCGGAGGCAAGGGATTGTCCGACATAATTTTATTCAGGTGAAAATTTTTTAGATAAAAGGAGTAATGCAAAATGAGTTCAATTTTCACAGCTTTTATGTATAAACTGCTTGTGCTGTTTATATCATTCACTTCACTTTTCGGTGTAATGCCCGAGCCCTCCACCGAAGATGTACTCAAAGTTAACGACAACGCCAATATGACAGCAGTTCTCTGGGGAGATCCTCAGGTTTCCGACTATATGGCAGACAGACACCAGTTCACAAAGAACGCTTCTATTGATCTTGCAAACGCAGAAGGCACATTTGATGCACTTGTAATAGCAGGTGATATCGCTGAAAACGGTAAAGGCTCAGAATATCAGCTTGTTCTTGATTATCTCAGCGTTGCAAAAGATAAGATTGATAACCACATCATGGCTGTAGGTAACCACGACGTAAGACTCAGAGCTTACTCTCAGGTAGTTGATACCTTCTCAGAGTTCAGTCTTGCTGCTAACGAAAAGTTTGATATCGCAGCTATCGCCTATAAAGAAGGCAAGCTTTCTTACTCCTATGATGTAAACGGCTATACATTTATAGTTCTTAATACAGACAAGTCTGTTTTTGAAGAATCTTATTTCTCAGATGAATGTCTCTCTTGGTTTGATTCAGAGCTCAGCAAGGCTACTGCAGAAGGCAAGCCCGCATTTGTAATTCTTCACCAGCCTCTTAAGAAAACTCATCAGGTATGGCAGGCATGGAATTCTCCCGATGATAACGCAGGTACAGTAGGTCCTCAGAGTGATGCTATCAAGGATATTATGAATAAATATAATAATGCATTCCTTATTACAGGTCACCTTCATATGGGCTTCAGCACAGAATGGTCAATTCACGCTATTGATAATTTCACAGGTGTAAACCTTCCCGGCATCGGCCCCAACAATGCAGACGGCGGCTACAATGAATCCGGTACAGGCTATATTATGGAAGTATATGACGACAGAGTTGAATTTATCGCAAGAGACTTCAACCTCGGTAAGTATCTCCCCGAATATAATGTAACTGTTAATCTTAAGTAAGATAATAAAAAAACAAACCGTTTGTTTCAGTTTTTTGGCAATAAAACTGTTGACAAACGGTTTTTCTTTTGTTATAATTTCTCCTGTTGTATTGGTTTTACAACTATCCTTGCCCCGGACAAAGGGGCCAAAGTCCAGAAGGAGGTGCATCGAAATGTCAAAGTATGAAACCGTAGCAGTATTCTCACTTAAGAACGGTGAAGAAAAGGCTAAGGAACTTGTTGCTAAGTTCAAAGACCTTATCGAAGCTAACGGCACAATGGAGGCTGTAGATGAATGGGGTACTCGTAAGCTTGCTTATCCCATCAACTACGAAACAGACGGCTATTATGTGCTTTACACATATGAAGCTGACGTAGCTTTCCCCGCAGAGCTTGACCGTGTATTCAACATCACAGACGGCGTTCTTCGTTCTCTTATTGTTGCAAGATAAGGAGATAAGTTTATGTTGAATTCAATTATTATTATGGGCAGACTTACAGCTGACCCGGAACTACGTACCACATCTTCAGGTTTATCGGTTACTTCTTTCACAGTTGCTGTTGACAGAAATTTTGTCAGAAGCGGTGAAGAAAGAAAAACAGATTTCCTCAATGTTGTCGCTTGGCGTCAGCAGGCTGATTTTGTTACAAAGTATTTCCGTAAAGGCTCAATGATAGCTGTCCAGGGTTCTCTTCAGACCCGTAACTTTGAGGATAAGAACGGCAACAAGCGTGTTGCTTACGAAATTCTTGCCGAACAGGTAAGCTTCTGCGGATCAAAATCCGAAAGCGGAACTTACAACAATGATTCAGGCAATGCTTCATCTTATAACAACAGCTCAGCAGATGATTTCTCCACAGTTGTTGATGATGACGATTTACCGTTCTGATTCTCTTGAAATTATTTAAGGAGGATATTAATTATGGCTTTCGAAAAGAAAGATGCTAAGGGCGGTCGCCCTATGAACAGAAAGAGCCGTAAAAAGGTTTGTACTTTCTGTGTAGAGAAGTCTGAATTTATCGATTACAAAGATACTCAGAAGCTTCGTCGTTTTATTTCTGAAAGAGCAAAGATTTTACCCCGCAGAGTAACAGGTACTTGTGCTGCTCATCAGAGAGAGCTTACTGTTGCCATCAAGCGTGCTCGTCACGTAGCACTGCTTCCTTACATCAGTGACTGATCAATAAGCTGATTTCCGCATCCTTAAGGGTGCGGATTTTTTCTTTTTAAAGCGTATAATTATTTACGGCATTTGTCTGAATAACAAAAACAATCGTGTTCAAAATATATATGAAAGGTTGTGTTTGTATGTCAGAAACGCATAAAGATAAAATATATGCAGAAAAGGTAAAAGAAAAAACACCTGATTCGCCTGTATTAAAAAACTGTTTGTTTGCTTTTTTTACAGGGGGATTTATATGCACGGCAGGTGAGCTTCTTTTTAATCTTTATATAAATCTTCTCAATTCCGAGACGACGGCAAGAACCTGCGTTTCAATCACACTTATTGTCATTACTGCAATACTTACGGGAATCGGCGTTTATGACAGAATTGCAAAGGTTGCCGGAGCAGGCGTCAGTGTTCCCATAAGCGGTTTTGCCAATTCTGTATGTGCACCCGCAATAGAATATGCTGTCGAAGGCCATATTCTGGGCACAAGTGAAAAAATGTTCACCCTTGCAGGGGCTGTCATAGTATACGGTTGTTCATTAGCATCCTTGTACGGTATGATATATTATTTCTTTATTATGGGGTGAAAACGCATGATTTTAACAGAAAACCGGATAATATATCTTAAAAATAAGCCCTGTGTTCTGTCTTCTGCCTCCTGTGTCGGAAAAACGGAAAAGGAAGGACCGCTTTCTGAATATTTTGATATCTGCTACGATGATGACGGTATAGGACAGTCGTCATGGGAAAAAGCAGAAAGTGAGCTTCTTAAAAATGCTGTTGAAAAAGCACTTGAGAAAGCGCCTTTTGATAAAGCCGCTGTGAACATTATTTTCTCAGGCGATCTTATGAATCAGTGTACGGCAAGCACCTATGCGTTAAGAGACAGTAAAATTCCTTTTTGCGGCTTATTCGGAGCCTGTTCTACTATGGCGCTTTCGCTTGTTTTATCTGCGCTTTTGGTGGATGCCGGCTATGTGTCAACAGCTGTTGCTTCTGCCTGCTCACATTTCTGTTCCGCTGAAAAGCAGTTCAGATATCCTCTTGAATACGGCGGACAGAGAACTCCCTCGGCACAGCGAACCGTAACAGGAGCAGGAGCCTTTGTTGTGGGAAAAAATAAAAAAAATAAAATTTTTATTCCCCGTGTATATTTCGGAAAAATAAATGATGCAGGCGTGTGTGATACATCGAATATGGGTGCCGCAATGGCACCTGCAGCCGCTGAAAGTATTGCAGAATACCTGAAATCAGGAGATTGTTCACCCCGGGATTTTGATATGATTCTTACGGGTGATCTTGGCAAAGTGGGTAGTGATCTTCTGAAGGATGTGCTGCTGTCAGATTACGGAATTGATATATCTGAAGTTCACAATGATTGCGGACTTCTGATATATGATATGAAAAATCAGGATGTGCATTCCGGCGGCTCCGGTTGCGGCTGCTCTGCGGCGGTTGTGTCCTCTTTTATTATGAAAAAAATGGAGGAAGGTCTTCTTAAAAGAGTTCTTTTTGCAGGCACGGGCGCACTTATGTCGCCGCTTATATCCTTGCAGGGTGAAAGTATACCCGCAATTGCCCATATCGTCGAATTCAATAGCTTTTGAGGAGTGAAATTATGAATATAGAAGCATTTGTTGAGCCTTTATCAAAAAGTCTTAATACAATAAATACCGTTGCAAGAATAAACAGAACTGCAGCACTTATAAAAACAATATCATATATAGCTGCTATAACGGTGGTATGCGTAAATATATTACGGCTTGTGAGAGAATAAAAAAGAAAAACGGTTTCGTCAGATCTGAGAAACCGTTTTTTATATGTCAGCCTAATACTTCTGTGATATTCTGGGCAATCAGCTTTTTTGCGTGGCTGTCAATTGTTTTTAGGCAAAGAGGGGAGGGGGTGTCATCCGTGAGGGTGATATCCTTGTTGTCCGGGGTAATTGCATCGCAGAGTCTGCAAAGATTTATATCACCTTTTGAGAGAGCCATATATTTTTCTATGGCAATAGCAAAGAAATCGTTGAAAAATATTTCATCATTCTCATTTTCTGTCTGCTCCATAAGAAATAAGAGAGATCTGAGAATAGTTTTTGATACAACTTGATTATCAGTGCCTATATCACTGAAATCTGAGAAGTCATTCTGAGAATGTCGGCTTGCTGTTATTCCCAAAAGAAAATCAGCAGTTACACCGTAGTATTCTGCTGCTCTTCTCACAAAATCAAGGTTACATTCTCTTATTCCTTTTTCATAGTGAGATAAAAGTGCCTGAGATATCCCGAGATTTTCGGCAGCAACCTTCTGGGTTATGTTTTTTTCTCTTCTTAATGCTGAAAGATTTGCAGCAAATGCAATACTCATATTAACATCCTCTTGATTGTTTTATAAAATAGGTATATAATATAATGGTTAATATTACAGATTGTATTATATATCGGAATTTTTATTTTGTAAATATTAAAAAGAGGTCATATATGAAAACATTTAAGATTCATCTTATACGCCACGGAATAAATGAGGGCAGCGAAGAGGGACTTTATATAGGTCACACCGATGCCCCTCTTACCAATATGGGTAAAAAGCAGCTTAAGGATATGATGCACGATTATGAATATCCCACTGTCGATGCTGTAATTTCAAGTCCTCTCGACAGATGTCTTGAAACCGCAAAAATGCTTTATCCCGACAGAAGCCCTATGATTTTTGACGGACTTATTGAATATGATTTCGGTGAGTTTGAGGGCTCTACTGCAGAGGAGCTTCAGTCAGACCCCGCCTTCGGAGAATGGCTTTCGGGCGGTGAGGATGTTGGCGCCCCCTTCGGTGAAACCAACGGTCAGTTCAGAGACAGAGTAATAAAATGCTTTCTTGATATAGTGGACGGCATATTAAAAACAGGTGTTGGCTCGGTTGCTATCATCACCCACGGCGGTGTAATAATGACAATTATGCAGTATTTTGCCCTGCCCGAAATGCCTATGCACGAGTGGCTTATGCCCAACGGCTGCGGCTATACACTAATGATAGATAAAACAGTGTGGCACAATTTAAGAAAAGCCGAGGTCTATGCAGAAGTACCCCTTAAACCCTACGAACCCGAAGATGATGAAGATGACACCGACTGGAACAAAGAATTCGACCCCGCCGACTTCGTAGGCTTCTACACACCCGAGGAGGAACAGTAATGATTACACAGGAAAAAATAGACAGAATAAACGCCCTTGCCCGTAAATCAAAGACAGAGGAAGGCCTCACAGAAGCTGAAAAAGAAGAGCAGCAGAAATTAAGACGTGAATACATAGATGCCTACAAAGCATCCTTACACGCACAACTGGGCAACACCGTAATAGTCCGCCCCGACGGCACAAGAGAAAAGCTTTCGGATATGAAAAAGAAAAAATAAAAATATAGTACAAAAGGAAGCTGTTTTTCTCAGCTTCCTTGTTTTTTTGACTTATATTTTTCTGCTTTTATTTCCGGGATAAAATCAAAGATTTCATTTGTACCGTTTTCGGGGATTTCCGGCAGGGAATTGAGAGGCTTCGGTACGAATTCCTCGCTGTGTGCCGTGGGAGAGGGGCCTGCTAAGTAGCTGTCGGGCTTATCTGAAACCTTGCCGTATTTTTTTCTCTTACTCATAAAAATATCACCTGTTTATATTATGAACAGGTGATAAGGATTTATTCATTTATTGCGAAAACCGTGTCAGCATTTTTTGTTGTTATGTCAATAAGCTCCTGAGGCGGCATGTTTTTAAGCTCAGCAATAAATTCTGCCGTGTAGGGGATGAGAGAAGAATCGTTTCTTTTTCCTCTGAAGGGCACAGGTGACATATAAGGGCAATCTGTTTCCAGCACAAGTCTGTCGAGGGGCACATATTTTGCCACTTCCACAGGCTTTTTTGCATTTTTGAATGTAACCGCACCGCCGAGACCTATATACATTCCGATGGAAACAATATCCCTTGCCATTTCCACACTGCCTGAAAAACAATGAACTATTCCCTTGGGGCGGTATTTCTTCAGCAGATTCCATGTGTCCTCGTGAGCCTCTCTGTCGTGAATAATAACAGGAAGACTGAGCTCTTTTGCAAGAATCAACTGCTTTTCAAAAACATCCTTCTGAATGTCACGGGGAGAAAAATCATAGTGATAGTCAAGACCGATTTCGCCTATTGCCACACACTTTTTGTTGCTGCAGAAGGCTTTCAGCTCATCAATAAAATTCTCTGCAGCATCCTCTGCCTCGTGGGGGTGAATGCCTGTCGCAAAATACACATAGCTGTATTTTTCAGCCATATCCTCACACTTTTTGCAGGATGCTATATCTGTGGCACAGTTTACAATACGGCAAATGCCGGCAGAGGGTAACTCTGCCAGCACCGTGTGTAAGTCTTCCGAAAACTTTTCGTCATCGTAGTGTGCGTGTGTATCAAAAATATTTGTATACATCTTATCTTACCTTTGAGCCTGCGGGAATACCGTCAACGAAAATTACCTTGACATCGTCTTCGCTGCAGTCAGCTGCGAGAATCATTCCCTGGCTTTCAATTCCGCAAAGAGTGGCGGGCTTGAGATTTGAAACAAGAATAATTTTCTTGCCCTTAAGGTCTTCGGGCTTATACCATTTTGCAATACCTGATGCCACAGTTCTGTTGCCTGCACCGTCAAACACGGTAAGCTTGAGAAGCTTCTTAGCCTTCTTCACAGGCTCGCAGTCAACAATTTCCGCAACTCTGAGATCAACCTTTGCGAAATCCTCAATGCCGATTTTTGCAACACCTGCAATTTCGGATGCGTTCTTTGCTGCAGCCATTTTTGCATTCATTTCTTTTTCAATTTCTTCCATCATCACCTTGGCATCAATTCTGCCGAAGAGGGGAGTGGCTTCGCCTACTTTATTGCCGGTTTTTGCCTTGCCGAAGGAAAGAATGCTTTCATATGTTGCTTCATCGCAGTTTATCTGAGTAAGAATAGCCTTTGATGTGTCAGGCATAAATGCGCTTAATTCAACAGCAATGATTCTTATAGCCTCAAGCAGGTTATAAAGCACGGTTGAAAGTCTGTTTTTGAGTGATTCATCCTTTGCAAGTGCCCAGGGAGCTGTTTCATCAATATATTTATTACTTCTCTTTGCAGAGTTTATAACGGCTTCAACTGCATCTGCAATTCTGAAATCATCAAATGCCTTTTCCATAGCAGGAAGAGCTGAGAGAATGTCTGCCTTGAAGGCTGCATCAATTTCATCTTCAGCATCATTTACGGGCAGAACACCGTCAAAATACTTGTTTATCATTGCAACGGTTCTGTTAACAAGATTTCCTAAAGTATTTGCAAGGTCAGAATTATATCTTTCAATAATTGTTTCGTAAGAAATTGAACCGTCTGTTGCGTGAGGCATTTCTGAAAGAAGATAATATCTTACCGCATCCACACCGAAGCGCTTTGTGAGTTCATCTGCATAAATTACATTGCCCTTGGACTTAGACATCTTGTCTGTGCCGAATAAAAGCCAGGGATGACCGTAAACCTGCTTGGGAAGAGGCTCACCTAAAGCCATAAGCATAATTGGCCAGTAAATAGTATGGAATCTGATAATATCTTTACCTACGATATGAACATCTGCAGGCCAGTATTTGTTGTACTTATCGCTGCTGCCGTCGGGATCGTATCCGAGTGCTGTAATATAGTTTGAAAGAGCATCGATCCATACGTATATAACGTGATTATCATCAAATGTTACGGGGATACCCCATTTGAAGGAGGTTCTTGAAACACAGAGATCCTGAAGACCGGGCTTGATGAAGTTGTTGAGCATTTCCTTCTTTCTGCTTTCGGGATAGATGAAATCGGGATTATTCTCAATGTGCTCCTCAAGCTGCTTCTGATACTTTGAAAGTCTGAGGAAATACGCTTCTTCCTTAGCAAGCTTCACATCTCGTCCGCAGTCAGGACATTTGCCGTCTTTAAGCTGAGCCTCGGTGAAGAAGCTTTCACAGGGAACACAATAATGTCCTTCGTATGTGCTTTTGTAAATATCATCCTGCTCATAAAGCTTTTTGAAAATCTTCTGAACAGTTTTTTCGTGATAATCGTCGGTTGTTCTTATAAAGTGGTCATATGTTGTATTGAGCATATCGCAGATTTCTCTGATTTCGCTTGCAACCTTGTCAACGTGCTGCTTGGGTGTAATTCCGCCTTCCTTTGCAAGCTCTTCGATTTTCTGACCGTGTTCATCTGTACCGGTGCAGAAAAATACATCATATCCCTGGAGTCTCTTGAACCTTGCAATAGCATCTGTAAGAACTATTTCATAAGAGTTTCCGATGTGAGGCTTTTTTGATGTGTATGCAATAGCGGTAGTAATATAATATTTACCTTTATTCATAAATATACCTCCGTCATTCAATATTAATTTGAAATACTATTCTTATATATTATACTCAAAATTATAATCTTTTCAAGTATATAAATACACTATATTGTTTTTATGATATGCGAATAAAGATTCTTGAAAAATCTTCTTTACTTCTACTCTTTAATGTGCTAAAATCTATTGGATAATATAAAAAGGCGGTAATGAAATGACAAGCAGAATTAAAGATGAAAATACCGATTTTTTGTTTGAATGTATTATGAAGCTTGAAACTGTTGATGATTGCTATGCTTTTTTTGAGGATCTTTGTACAGTTCCCGAAATTAAAGCTATGGCACAAAGAGCAGCTGTTGCAAAGCTTCTTAATGACAAAACTGTTTATAATGATATCGTTGAAAAAACAGGTGCCTCAACTGCAACCATTAGCAGAGTAAAGCGTTCTCTCTCTTACGGCGCAGGCGGCTACGATATAGTTTTTAATAAATAATATGGCATACGAAAATAGTTTTGCATTTGTATATGATGTTTTTACAGATGGTGTTGATTATAAAACAAGAGCCGGATATATCTGCTCTATGCTGTCAGACTACGGTATTTCAGAGGGTACAATTCTTGATGTCGCCTGCGGTACAGGCAGCCTTTCAGAGCAGCTTCTGATAAAAGGCTTTGAGGTTGTGGCAACGGATGTCTCCGTAAATATGCTGGGTATTGCAAAGGAAAAGCTGGCATCCTTTGGTGACAGGGTGCTTCTTTTGTGTCAGGATATGTGTGAGCTTGATTTGTACGGCACTGTTGATGCCGCTGTTTGTTCTCTTGATTCAATTAATCATCTTATTGATGAAGAGGATGTGGATGCAGCATTTGCGAGTATCGGTCTTTTTATCCGTCCCGGCGGTATATTTGCCTTTGATGTCAATACTGTTTATAAGCATACGGACATACTGTCTGATAAAACGTTTGTATATGAGGATGAAGAAAATACTTTTCTTGTATGGCAGAATTCTCCCTGTGATGAAGAAAATATAGTTGAAATGTATATTGATATTTTCACAGAGGATGAAGACGGCAGATATATAAGACAGACGGATTTTATAGCTGAAAGAGCGTATTCAACGGAATTTTTAATAAATTCTCTGGAAAACAACGGCTTTGAAGTTCTTGGCGTATATGGTGACCTTAAAACTGAGAAGCCTTCTCAAAATGAAGAAAGGATATATTTCTTTGCAAGGAAGAAATAAAATAATAATTATGGCACATTTGGTTAGATGTATTTCAGACGACGGCTGTGTACTTGTTATGGCAGCCGACACAACCGATATAAGTGAAACAGCAAGACAGATTCATAAAACATCAAAGGTCTGCACAGCTGCTTTGGGCAGAGCGCTTACGGGTGCATCCTTTATGGGAATTATGCTTAAGGGCAAAGACAGCTCAGTTACCCTGCGTTTTAACGGAGGCGGTCCTGCAGGCTCGGTTATTGCTGTGTCTGATTCAGACGGCAATGTAAGAGGCTACGTTATGAATCCCGATGTTCAGCTTCCTCTCAATGCAAAAGGAAAGCTTGATGTAGGCGGTGCTGTAGGAACTGACGGTTTTCTTACTGTCGTAAAAGATATTGGTATGAAAGAGCCTTTCGTTGGTCAGATTCCTCTTGTATCAGGTGAAATCGCTGAAGATATCACATCATACTATGCAATAAGTGAGCAGATTCCTTCTGTTTGTGCATTGGGTGTTCTTGTAAACCCTGATCTTACCGTTGCAGTATCGGGCGGTTTTATAATTCAGCTTCTCCCTACTGCAGACGACACAATAATTTCAAAGGTAGAAAAGGGGCTTGAGGGGCTTCCTTCTGTTACAACAATGCTTGCCGAAGGCCTTACTCCCGAAGAAATCTGTAAAAAGGTTCTTCCTGAATTCAATGTTGAGGTTCTTGATACTGAAGAATGTGAATACAGATGCAATTGCTCCCGTGAGCGTGTTGAAAAGGCAATAATAAGCGTGGGAAAAGAAGAACTCAGAGAAATGGCAGAGGATGAAGTTACTGAAGTAAAATGCCATTTTTGTCCCTCTGTATATAAATTCTCTTCAGACGATATAAAGCAGCTTATTGATACATTATAATTAATTCTGCCTTTGCCCGGAATGCGGGTGAGGGCAGTTTGCATAAAATCCGCAGAGGATATCAGGTTTTTTTATAGCTCTTTCCGTTTGTGAGAAAAAATCAAAAAAAATTAAAAAAATTCAAAAAAAGGTATTGACTTTTGACTGAAAGTGTTGTATATTAATGAAGCCGTAAGGGAAGTGAGACATCCGCAATAGCGGATGCGCAAAAAAGTGGGAGTATAGCTCAGCTGGGAGAGCACCTGCCTTACAAGCAGGGGGTCACAGGTTCGAGCCCTGTTGTTCCCACCATTTGGCCCGGTAGTTCAGTTGGTTAGAACGCTAGCCTGTCACGCTAGAGGTCGACGGTTCGAGCCCGTTCCGGGTCGCCACCTTACGGTTTGCCTTTGTAGCTCAGTTGGTAGAGCAGCGGACTGAAAATCCGCGTGTCGTTGGTTCGATTCCGACCGAAGGCACCATTTTTTTGCGGATGTAGCTCATCTGGTAGAGCGCCACCTTGCCAAGGTGGAGGTAGCGAGTTCGAGCCTCGTCATCCGCTCCATTTTTTTAATAAGGCGTCATAGCCAAGTGGTAAGGCAGAGGTCTGCAAAACCTTTATTCCCCAGTTCAAATCTGGGTGACGCCTCCAAAAAACAAAGCACTTCTTCGGAAGTGCTTTGTTTTTTGTGTTTGTGTCCGAAAGGACACAACTCCGTTTTGCAACTTTAGTTGCAAACTTCATTTGACTGTTAGGGCAACTTCATTCCGCTTCAGCGGACACAAAACGATGTTGCCTTATGGCAAATGAGGTGCTTCGCAATGAAGTGTGCCTTACGGCACAACGAAGTTGCCCTTCGGGCAAACGGATTGACTTTTTCAAATCAGATGATATATAATTACAGCAAGAAAATAAAATAAGAGGATAAACAAATGAAAAGAAATGATGAATTTTTTATCCATGTGGATGATGAGCCGAAAAGATTATATATTTCACGACCGGAAAGTATTAAGGGTGACTCCTTTTCACCTTGTTGTATGTCGCCAGATGATGTTGATTATGAGATGTCAAAAGGAAAAAATACGGAACTCTTGGAAATTTGCGGTATGAATCAGCAAAGTTTGGAATATTTTGTGCAACAATACGGAAAATCTTATCGCTATTTATCTTTTTTTAAATGTCAATTGATACAGGATTTTTCTCCGCTTGAAGATTTGACGAATATTGAAGAGATTAGTATTTACTGGAATACTAGAGCAGATAAACTTTGGAATTTTAGCAAAAATAGTGCTTTGAAAACTATTAGTATCAGTGATGCTAAAAAGTTAACTTTGAGACCTGACCTTTTAAAAACTTCGACAGTTATGGAGGAAGTGATTTTTTCAGGAAGTATTTTTGAAAATTATCCGATGGAATCATTGGAATGTTTTTCCGGAATATCTGCATTAAAATATTTGTGGTTGAATAACATTCGATTGAATAATAAAAGTATGGATGCACTAAAATGTATGCCGGCATTAGAAAGATTTGATTTTGATGCGGGTATGTTTACCACGGAAGAAATTGCATGGATTGTTGCTAAGTATCCAAACTTATCAGGAAAATGCCTTTGTGCATATAACAAGGAGGATGCGTTACTGAATGATGTGAGAGTTTGTGGGTATAGAAAACCGGGACTTGATTTGCCACAACATCAGAAACGTTTAGATAAATACATTGCTCAATTCAATGCATTAGTAGAAATGTATAAAAATGAGGAATGATGCAATAACTATATCTGTATGATTACAGAGTTTGAAATATGGTTCTAAAATGAGACGTACTCCCAAAAATCCGACAAGTTTCGACTTGTCGGATTTTTTTATCCAAGCCGACAGGCTTGGTATATCATCACACGAAGTGTGCATAACTGTCGGCTTGATGATATACAATGCTTCGCATTGATTTTTTGACACCCGCACCTGTTGTAATTATTTTTTTGATGTGTTATAGTTATTATACAACAAAAATATTAAGGAGTTGAAACAATACGAAAAAACTGATATCTGTAATAATGTTGGTTTTGTTGATTCTCAGCTTATGGGCTTGTAGTGGTGGTAAAACCGATGGTGTAACGGTACCTTTTGTTGAGTCGAAAATATATTCACAGGAAGATATTTCTTTGGCGATTAGCACAATTACAAAGGAATTTAAAGCAGGGTGGAGTGGTTGTACTCTTACTGAAATATATTATGCCGGTGATGATGTGTCCGCAGAATATCAGGATTGGGCGGAGCGGTATAATGCTGACGAAGTAATTGTGCTGTTGTCGTCGTTTGATACAGATTCTCCCGCAGGAAACAGCGGTCTTAATTCTGATTTTACTTACAAAAACTGGAATTGGATATTGGTGAGAACTTCAGGTGGCGATTGGAAGCATGTTGACCACGGATATTGATATGAAATTAATATCGATGGTTCTAAAATAAGACGTACGGCCAAAAAGAAAGCACTTCTTCGGAAGTGCTTTTCTTTTTGTAACGATGTTTGCCCTTACGGGCAAGTGATGTTGACTTTGACAGTGATGTTCACTTCGTGAGTGATGTTACGCCTGACGGCGAGTTATATTGCAATCACGAATTCAGTCATTATCCGGCTGAGACAAAAGAAGACGCCGCCTACAGAAACATAAGTCTTGCAAGGTCACAGAAAATATTAAGAAACAATATCCCGTCATTCTTAGTTTCCATATGCCTCTATACACAAAAGAATTCTATGATTTTTTGAAATAAAAAGCGAAGTTTATTAAATAAATATTCACAAAAATAATGCACTTATCAGTATTGATTTGTGCGTTTTATTATATTATAATTTGTGATGAAAAGTACGCTCATGTTATGGAAGTGCTCAAACAAAGAGCCGAGGCTAATTCTGTTAAAGAAAAAGAAGTTGAAACATCCGATTCTCCTGCAGTTTTTGCATCTGCAAACGTTAAAACGAATGAATAAAGTGAGGCTGAATTATGAATCAGTATAAATTCAAATACGATTATTCCAAGACGTTATGGATGAAAATGTATCTTGCCGACCCTGATTTTGATAACAACCGTTCAAATGTGTATGTAACTTTCGAACAGGCACTTGAAATCGTAAAGGCTGTTGATAAAATCACTCAGGGGATTCAGAAGATTATTTACCTTGTGGGCTGGCAGGGACTTGGTCACGATGATTGCTGGCCTGAAATGGATACGGTGAATGAATATCTTAAGCGTGATGAGGATAAAACAGCACATGACAGTTTTTTGTGGCTTTATGAGGAAGCAAAAAAATATAACACAGTTATAAGTGTGCATGTAAATGTTTCTGATGCCGTAAAGGAAGACGGCATTTTCCACGAGCTTGTGGCAACGGATTCTGTATGTAAAGATATCAACGGTAAACCTGCTGTTTTGCAGATGCTCAATAACCGTAATTGTTACAAAACATCATATAAGCAGTTGTGGGAAAGCGGTATCTTTAAAAGATTGTTTGACCGTTTCCTTGAAGTTATTCCCGCTGCAGAGGCAGGCACTATACATCTTGATAATTTCTGTCTTGCAGAAAGTCTGAATCCTAAAACATATATTGAAGAGCAGGATGAAGCAAGAAATGCAATGCTTGATTATATGTTTGAAAAAGGTGTTGAGATTACGAGTGAATTCACTTTCCGTGAAGCACATTTCCGTAACGAATCAATAACAAGTCCTAACCGCGAAATGTATGCCGAGGCGGGTGAGGATATGACGGAAATTCCATGGGAGAGTGTTCCTATCAGGACTCTCGGTAAAATTCCCGCAACATGGTGGACTTCTCAGGTAAGTATGAATGAATGTATAGAAATTCCGCCGTCGCTTTACAGCGGTCATCTTAATGACAAAGCATTGATGCCTGTATTCTACGGTACAATGCACGGTGAAGATATATGGAGGAAATACGGAAATGATTCTGCCGATTGGGCTCCCGCATTCATTAAGGAATTCTGCACATATCATGTACCTTACACATACCTGAATCGTTATAATAGACTTGGATATACGGAAAATCCCGATGCAGAATACGAAAAAAAATATACCGTTAATTTCTCGGATGGAGTAGTTTCAAAGGCAGAGGATCTCTCGATAACTAAAAACGGTGTTGTTCTGAAAAAAGAAAATGATGTTATTCTGCCTTTGACGGAAGATAACAAAATCTTTATTGCCTATTCCGAAAACGGAAAAGACGGAGAATGGAATATCCCCGATGCTGACTTTGACAAAGCAAAGGTTTATAATATCACCGCAGACGGCAATGAATATTTCTGTGACGTTACGGTTGAAGACAAAAAAATATCACTCAATTTAACAGCAGGTCAAGCGGTAGTTGTTATAGGTTAATACAGTTATAAGCAACTCAATAAAATCCGATTTATTTAGCAGACTAATAATATGTGGAGGTTAAAATAATGAAAAAAGAGTATTGCGGAATACCTATGAGATTCGCACACACGGGTGTTACACAGTTCGCTCCCGAAAATTCTTTGGAAGCATTCAAAAAAGCTGCCGAGCTCGGCTTTGAGGGTATTGAGATGGATATCCAGCTGTGCGGAGACGGGGAAATCATTGTAACTCACAACGATAATATGGGGTATATGACACATGAACGTTATCGTGATGCTTTTCTCAAAGATATGACAGCTGAGCAGATTAAGAAATACGATATACCATACCGCAATTCACTCAAACTTAAATATCCTCCATATCCTTGGACAGAGCATTACGGAGGTAGACGTATGATTACGCCGCCGGATTATATCGAAGACAGAGTGACCCATATGATCACCTTCCCGGAATTTGATGCATGGTTATCAACCGTTGATTACGACATCAGTGTTGAGGTCGAATTTAAATGTAAGGGTATGTGTCCGCGTATGGATGAAATTCTTGCAAAATCGTCAAATGTTTCAAGGTACATTTTTATGTCAGGCGATTGGGAGGTGCTCGAAGAAATACAGGAGCATTACCGTAAAGTCGGTAAGCCGGAGGGGCTGCGTTTTGGTGCGAATATCCGTTTTATCAATGAAAAGACAATGGATTTCGTTAAACGCTCCGACCTCTGGGAAGTCGGTCTCAATAACGAGGCATTTACCAAAGAGGACGTGGATATGTTTGAGTCTATGGGAATCAAAGTATTTTCAAATCTTGGCGATTACCCGGAATGGTGGCAGCAGATATGCGACTTGGGCGTAACCGGATTCAAAACCAATTACCCCGATGCCTACACCGAATGGTGGTTAAGTACTCATTAAAAAGTGCGCAAGCTCCTGTTTTTTAGCGCAAATTTTTCATGCGATACAGTATTATAATCAGCTCGAAAAATTCTTATTTGATAAAAAGTTATACCGCCTATGCAAATCAAAAAAAGCAACAGTTTTCACGTTGTTGCTTTTGAAATTTCAATTCGACAAATTTCAGTTTATTGAGTTGTTGTTAATTTACAGTAAATTTAAGTGTGGTTCTAAACTGAGACGTACTGCCAAAAAAGGGGCTGTAAAAAAACAGTCTAAAAGAAAAAGGACTACAAACTTACCTGAGGAGGTAGGAATGTAGTCCTTTTTGTGATATAATTAACGTGCGAATGAAAACTAATATCACAAGAAAATATAATACACCATATCA
>JAZNSD010000049.1:0-13590 GCA_045591055.1 Acutalibacteraceae bacterium
ACAACCGCAATAATACGGAGCATATTTGAGGTAAGACCACCGAAAGGAAGCTTCATTAACGGTCTGTTGGTTGGCAAAACTTTTTTCGGGGCTTCATTCATATTGATATGCTCCTTTCATTTTTTTATTTATTATATCACATACAGGAAATTTTTACATTATATATATGTAAACGATTTGAAAATTCTTTACTTTTATTCAAGCCTTGCCTACCGCTGTACCCTTGCTTTACATCAGATTTTATGATATCATTTTGTAGATTCATATAATTAAGGAGGGATAGGATGAAAAAAACAATTCTCTGGTTTTTAAAAGCATTTCTTGCAGGAATGATTTCATTAGGAATTGTTTCCGGTCTGTGCTTTTTCTATTATAACTACCCCACACATTACACAAACAAAACAGGTGCAACAGATTATTATTTAAACGAAAACCAGATGTCCGTAACCGGATTTGAAGGCTTTGCAAAAACATACACAGATGAAAACGGATTTGTCAATACATATCCCTGCACAAAAGATGAAATAGATATCCTCATAATGGGCTCTTCTCACACCGAGTCGCTAAATGTAAACAGTGATGAAAACTACCCATACCTACTCAACAAAAAGCTTGAGGAAACACAACAGGATAAATACGCTTACAGCATAGGTGTTTCAGGCCATGACTTCCTGAGGTGCATTAAAAACTTCGACAGCGCTGTTAATACATATAACCCAACTGAGTGTATTGTTATTGAAACAGCCCATATCACCTTTGATGAAAAGCAATTGGAGCAGCTTAACAACGGCACTTATGATACGCTTGAATCATACGATTCCGGCCTTATTGCAGCTTTGCAAAAACTTGATTTCCTCCGTCTTGCATATTCACAGGTTTCCAATTTCATTGAAAAGGATAAAAAAACACAAGAAGAGCCACAAGCCCTATCCGCCCCGTCACTCTCTTCAAGCGAGGATTTAACCGAATACAAAAAGCTTCTTGACAGCGCTATTCAAAGAATTAGCAAAATCGCAGAGAAAAACAACTGTAAGGTTATTATTCTTTATTGTCCGCAGACCTCTATCGACTATAACGGCAATATAATAAAAAGCGACTACACACCCAAGCAGGAGCTTTTTAAAAGCGTTTGCGAAAAGTATAACGTTGAATTGGTTGATATGCTCCTTTCTTACGAAGAAATGTATAAAGAGATCAACTATCTTCCCCAGGGCTTTTTTAATACAGCCGTAGGCAAAGGTCACACAAACAAATACGGACACCAATGTATTGCTGAAAAGCTGTACGAAACTATTATCGAGGGGTGATTTCCTTTGGTTTTTACCAGTATTCCGTTTTTTATTCTCTTTGCAACAGCATATTTATTGATACTGATATTCAACTCCAAAGCAATTCAACAAAAAGTTTCTGATAAAAATCAGCTTAAATGTAAACACTTCATTTTACTTGTCGCAAGCTACATTTTCTACGGTTGGTGGGATTATCGATTTTGCTTTTTGATGCTCCTGTTAACTCTTGTAGCCTGGCTCTGCGCTAAGGAAATAGATAAAAACAACCGAAAAAAGCTTTTTACAATATTCGGTATTGTTTTCCCTTTACTTATACTTGGGTTTTTCAAATATTTTAACTTCTTTACAGATTCGTTTGTTGCTTTGACAGGAATAAAAGCTACAACAACACTGAACATAATTCTTCCTGTGGGCATCTCATTTTACACCTTCCAATCAATGAGTTATACAATCGATGTGTTGCGCGGAAACATAAAAAGCCACTCACTCCCTGACGTAGCATTATATATCTCGTTTTTCCCACAGTTAGTGGCAGGTCCCATTGTAAAAGCCTCGGACTTTATGCCACAATTAAAGAAAAACGATATTCTGAGGCTTTCAGATTTATCTGTCGGCGTGCAGATATTCGTGTTCGGAATGTTTAAAAAGCTTGTTATTGCCGATAATTTATCTGTTTTTGTAGATGATGTATTCAAGACACCCCTTGCATTTTCTTCATTAACCGTAATTCTTGCTGTGATTTCCTATTCAATTCAGATTTATTGCGATTTTTCAGGCTACTCAGATATGGCTGTGGGTATTGCACGATGCTTCGGTTATCGTTTCCAGGCAAACTTCAATATTCCATACATATCCAAAAACGTCACCGAATTCTGGAAGAGATGGCACATCAGCCTTTCCTCCTGGTTGCAGGAATATCTCTATATCCCTCTTGGCGGAAACCGCAAAGGAAAAGTGCGCACCTACATAAACCTTATGATAACTATGCTCTTAGGCGGATTGTGGCACGGCGCAAGCTATACTTTTGTTTTTTGGGGGCTCCTGCATGGAGTTGCACTGTGTATCCACAAGATATATATGAAGCTCAGAAAAAGCAAAAAAACATCTGTTGTCGGCTCAATTTTATCCGTACTTGCTACATACATCTTCGTTTGTATTTGTTGGGTGTTTTTCCGTGCAGAAAGCTTCAGTACAGCCTCAGATGTTTTATCAAAAATATTTATCCGGCAGGAAGGTATAACACAAATTTTTTCCTGGTCAATATTCAGTATTGCATTAATTATAATTGCAACCGCCTTTGCCGTAATAAAGGCAAAAAAAGCTGGCACAAAAGCAGTAAACGGTTATTATCCTGTGCTCAACCTTAACAAAACAACCTCTTTGATTTTGTTTTTCACAGAAATCCTGATAATTGTTATGTTAGCATATACAAATTCCAATCCGTTTATTTATTTTCAATTCTAAAGGCAAAAATGAACCCCTTATCGGCTTGATAAGGGGTTCATTTTATATTCAATCAAACATAACCTTTATCTCGTGCACAAGGGTGTCCTTCACACCGTGGAGCTTACGGGCAATGGCCTCGAAGAAGCCTTCCTCCTCATATTCAGCATCCGTTCCTGCTCCACCATAGCAACCAATATTATTACTTGTGATTTCATTGCCGAAGAAATCGGTTGCAGTGTCACCGTCAATCCTTGCGCCTGCACCAATTAAGGGTGACTCCTTGGAAAGGGTGAAGCTGTTTTTATCGGTATAATCATCACCGCTGAAGCCGGGTAATATGTTCATTGAGCCTGTATCAACAAGTGGCTTCATAACATTGTAATAACAGTTGTTTTCGTAAACATTGTTTCTCTTTGAATCCATATCATAGGCAATGGTTTTGCCCTTTTCAAGGATAAATATATTGTTGGCAATATAGGAGTCATAAAGATTTTTCAGATGAAGCTCTCCGCAGTTTACCAACGTATTATTATAAAAGCTGAAATTGTGCTCACCCACGCTGTCAACCGCAGTTGTGGAGCGGTCTGCGTTATCATTCACGGAAAGGCAATAGCGCACCGTGTTGCCGTGGTGTCCGCTGTGATTAGGGCAATTACACATAAAGCGCATATTGTCGTGGGAGTAAATGTACTGATAGGTGCAGTTGTTTGTGTGGGAGTCAAAGTCAATTGCCATACCGTCACCCACATTTTTCTGACCTGCAATTTCACAATACTGAATGGTGCTGTTCTCACTGCCCCAGAACCACATTGCGGCGGTGAAATATTCTATTTCACCGTTTTCGTCAACGCCCTCACCCTGACAACAGTTTATTGCACGGCAGTCTGTAACAAGTGCACCGTCGCACATACCCACGATAACTGCTTCTGCATTCATTTCATGGAAATAGCAATCCTCAATAAGCAAGCCCTTGTTATAAACAGGGTCAATCTCATTTTCCTCGCACCAGGGATTCTGCTCATCATTCCAGGAGCCCCAAATCATAAAGCCGTTTGCACAGTTATAAACCTCACAATTGCGGATTGTCAGGTTATTCACCGCATATCTTGACTTTGCAGGCAGACCCTTTACCATAACTGCGGCTCGGGCAACTGCGGCACCGTTTGACAAATCGTCCCTGCTGTGCACCTTATAGTTCTGCATATCCGTAAAATAAACGTTGTCAATGATTATTCCCTCGGAAGCTTCATTTTGAGTATCTATCCATATACCGCCACCGTTAGGTGCTTTAATGTGGAGATTGGAAACCGTTACGTAGGAGCAGTCAAAAAGCTTTAGAACCTCTGTCTTTTCATCTGTTTTAAGAACAGCTCTTTCACCCTCACCGTATGAAGAAATCACAACAGGGTTATCCTTTGTGCCCTTGCAGGTAAGACTTGTTGCACACTCATACTCACCACCGTTTTTAAACAGAAAGTGTGTGCCGGGCTTCACGTTCAGCTCTTTGAGTCCTGCAAGTGTTTTAATGGGGTTATTTATATCCGTACCGCTGTTATTGTCGTCGCCCTTTACAGAGTCGAAGTAATAATAATTCTTCCCGCTGTCAACTGCATAGGATAAAAGCCCCGTATTGCAGAACAAAACGGAAACAACAAGCAAAACACAGAGAATTTTACTAAAGCTTTTCACTTCAAACACTCCTTTGTTACAAAAGCTTAAATCACTTATAGTTTTTGTAGTATTTTTTATACTTAATATATTTCCTGAAATTCATCAAATCCTGAACAAGCCACCAATGACGGATTTTGCGCTTTATAGGCTGCTTAAATTTGACATAAAACCACTCTTTAAATCCGACTTTTTTTATATCCCTTTTATCCGCTTTCATTTTTTCAGCAGTTTTATCATCTATTATACCAAGTCTATCGTAATTAACATCATAAATCCCTGCAGATTCGAATAACTGTTTATTGTTTTTCAACCACTTACCGGCAGTAATTCCGATACCAATACTGTGATCAAGCGTATAATGAAATGCAGGGGCATATAAGCTGTAGTCCTGACGATAAATTTTGTAACCCGCAACCATTGAGCGTATGTGTGATTCGCGCTCGTATTGCCACGGATTTTCATCCTTATACAGCAGCTTCAAAAAATATTCTTTTCTGAATAATGATACTGCAACCCTTGTCCTTAAGGTGCGTTTTCTCACAGGAAGCTCATAAAAACATTCTTCCAGATTATTTTCAGGTATCGGCATTTCCTTTTCAACCGGTGTAAAATGCACCAGCCCGATGTTATCATCACTTTTTATTAATTCTAATGCTTTTTCGAAAACCTCTGTTTTTACCGGTGACTGCAAAAAGAAATCTTCAAGGAAAAACAGCACATATTCTGTTTGAATTTGATTTAAAACGTACTTAAGCCTAGCTGTCCATGACATTTCCTTTTCTACGTTTATGGTTTTAACATCACAAAAATCGCACTCATATTTTTTGGTTTCGGTTGATAACACCATATCATAAGGGCAGTCAGGCCACTGTATTTTCAATAATTTAAAAAATGGATACCAGGAATCCTCATATTTATCACAAGAACTTACTAAAATTGTACAGTCTTTCACACCGAGCTCTCCTTTCGGTAAATCAAAATCTTTTCCAGAAATTCACGCCCCACGGGTGAGATTGCTCTTCCCATTCGTCGCGGTGTTTTATAATTTTCTCCCGCATTTCGGCAATTTTATCCTTATACTCCTCACAATTTGCAAGGTTTTCCTTTTCCCACGGGTCGTTTTTCATATCATAAAGGAAGGTCCATTTGTCTTCCTCTGCATCACCGTTACGATATTCAATGAGTTTGTAATTATCGTCCTTCACACCACGTACAAACTCATCAAAAATCAGGTACAGCTCATCACGGAAATTCTCTCCGTGCTCACCGTCAAGAAGCTGTACAAAGCTTTTACCGTCAACAGATTCGGGTATCTCTATCCCCGCCTTTTCACACAAAGTGGGGAAAATATCATAAAGGTAAACGAAAGCCTTGTTACGGCTGTTTTCGGCTATGCCAGGACCTGCCATAATAAGTGGTACACGGACACCGTGCTCATAAATATCCTCCTTACCCAGCCAACCGTGTTGGCCAACAGCAAGACCGTTATCACCTGTAAACACAATAATTGTATTGTCCTTTTCGCCCGATTCCTCAAGTGCCTGCAGCAGCCTTCCGATTTCGTAATCGAGGTGAGTTATCATTGCAAAATATTCTGCTATATGACGCTTTATTTCTGCTTCCTTACGCGGATAAGCCGCAAGGTGCTCGTCTCGATGCACCATAAGCGGATAGTTTGTATCAATTGTCTCCTGAAAGTTTGGAGGTAATTTAATTTTTTCAGGGTCATACATCCTGCGGAATTCGTCGGGCATAGTGCGTGGGTCATGGGGTGCAAGATATGCGAGGTACATAAAGAAGGGCTTTTCCTTGCCTGCATTCTCCTTTAATAATTCAATCGCCGAATCCGTAAGCAGTGTGCTTGAGTGCTTACCCGGTTCAAACTCGTCACAATGCTGTTCCTGCGGATGGTTATCACTATAAAAATCCACCACAAAATTTATTACGTTGTCATACTCCCCCGTTGGGTCATATCGGCAGGTGGGCACATTCCAATGGTCCCACATACCGCCAAAGAAAATCTTTGCCCCTTGAGTAAAGCTACGGGCATAGGCAGGGCAACCGTTGTGCCATTTGCCAAGTCCTATGGTTTCATAGCCGTTATTCTTAAATGTTTCAGCAAGAGTTTTGTGCTCAGATGGAATATTCCCGCCCAACTCCTCAAGGTGAAAGGGGTTTCTGCCTGACATAACCATTGCACGGCTGGGCATACACACCGCACCGCAGGTACCACCTGCAATATGGGCACGGTCAAAGGAAACGCCACGTTCAGCCAAAGCATCAAGGTTTGGAGTTATTATCTCCTCATTACCAAGGGCGTGAATAGTATCAAACCTCTGGTCGTCGGTTATAATAAAGAGAATGTTGGGCTTTTTATTCACAGAAACACCACCTTTTATGTGAATTATAAAACAATAATACTATTTTTGCAACACAATATGAACAACAACTCAAACTGCCCTCCGCAATAACCATTATCTATATTCGGGTTTATACGCGACCTTTTTCATTTTTTCTCATTTGCCTCAGCAAATATATCGCGCCTTCAGGCATATCGCATCCACGGATATATCGAAAAAACTGCTACCCATATAAGACGTACTGTTAAGGAAAGTTTTAAGACGGTTTTTATCGCTAGACTTGTTGCCCCACAGGCAGCTATCAAGGGATGAAGGAATTAAGCTGAAACCCTAGTAATATCAAGGGTTCTCGCGACTTATCCTACAGAAGTTGTAGCTGTATAACAGCTATTAAACAAGCAATCAACTCCCCGTATTCGAAAGAATATGGGGAGCTTTTGTTGTTTAGTTATAGCAGTTCAAAATACAGTGACATAGGTATTTGATTTTGAATATAATAGTTGTTTTTTTCTTGGAACTTGTGCTATACTGTACAAAAAACAATAGTAGGTGCAAGATGCTTTTTAATTCTTATGTTTTTGTGTTCTTATTCTTTCCGATAGTTATTCTTGGATATTTCGGATTGAATCATTTTAAACAATATAAAGCCTCTAAGATATTTCTTACCGGTGCGTCTTTGTATTTTTATGGGTATTTTAACTGGAGTTATCTTCTCATAATTGTTTCATCAATACTACTGAATTACTTGTTCAGTAATACACTTTTATCCAAGAAAACAAGCTCAGTTGTACGCAAGCTTACATTGTCTGTTGCATTGACTCTTAATATAGGAAGTCTTGCAGTTTTCAAGTATTTTGATTTTTTTGTTGATAACATAAATGCAATTTTCAATACATCCTTGCCTTTATTAAATCTTCTTTTACCTTTAGGAATCAGTTTCTTTACATTCCAACAGCTTTCTTATGTTATTGATAGCTATAAAAAGGATGTTCCAAAGTATTCTTTCATTGACTATGCGCTTTTTGTAACATATTTCCCACAGCTTATTGCAGGACCTATTGTAACTCATGATGAAATGGTTCCTCAGTTTGCAGACGAATCAAAGAAAAAATTCAATGCAGATAACTTTGCCTGTGGCTTGTTCGGATTTGCTTTGGGACTTGGCAAAAAGGTTATAATTGCAGATACTTTTGGACTTGTTGTTGATTCTGCATTTGCTGATGTTTCAGGTCTCGGTACTCTCAACGCCATTTTTGTTATGCTTTCCTATACATTTCAGATATATTTTGATTTTAGTGGTTACAGCGATATGGCTATGGGTATCGGTAAAATGATGAATATTGAAATTACACAGAATTTCAATTCTCCATATAAAGCTATCGGCATTGTGGATTTCTGGAAACGTTGGCATATAACTCTCACAAGATTCTTTACACGCTATATCTATGTGCCTCTCGGCGGTAACAGAAAAGGAACAATTCATACATATATAAATATATTTATAGTTTTCTGTGTCAGTGGCTTGTGGCATGGTGCTAACTGGACATTTATTATATGGGGCATTCTTCATGGACTTGCATCCATAGTTACAAGAATTATTGATAATAAAACGGGTTTATTTTCTCAAAAGAATTCAAAGCTTTTGAAAATAGTGTTATGGTTAGCAACATTTGCATTTCTGAATCTAACCTGGGTAATTTTCAGAGCAGATTCAATTGCACAAGCATTTGATTTTTATAAAGAAATTTTCAGTTTTAATTTGATTGAATTGAATCGTAGTTTTCTCAGTTTGATGCAAACGGACGGCATACGTTTGACAACTGAATTTATTCCTGTTATGGGTGATTATATAAAAGATTACTCTTGGTTGTGGCTTTTTGGCTTAGCATTTATTTTGTCTGTATTTTTCAAAAATGCAAGCTATCTGATTAAAAAATACAAACCCAAGTGGTACCATCCTGTAATAACCGCAGGAATATTGTTCTGGTGTGTTATGTCCTTCGGTGGAGAATCCTCCTTCTTGTATTGGAATTTCTGAGGTGAATTATGAACAGTAAAAAAATTATAATAGCAACATTTTCGCTGTTGCTATGTGCATTGTTAATTGTGGGTACAATTAATGTTGTTATAGACCCATTGTTTCAATATCATAAGCCTTGGTTTGGGCTTGAAGCTAATGTTATAGATGAGAGATATCAGAACGCAGGTATCGCAAAGAACTTTGATTTTAAAAACGTTATAATTGGCAACTCTATGTCGGAAAATTTTATTGTTTCAGATGTAGAAAAACTTTTTAAAGGGGAAACGGTTAAACTCACAGCTTCAGGTTCTCATGTGCTAGATTGGACATATTTATTGAATATTCTTTCTTCTAAAAAAGAGCCACCTGAAAATATACTGTTTAATCTTGATGCAGGTTTTTTTGATTCATCTGACAAAGAAACAAAACATGAAATACCTATGTTTTTATATGATAAAAACTATTTGAATGATGTTGAGTATCTTTTTAATTTTACTTTAACAAGTAAATATACTTATGGTATGATAAAAGCAAATATCAATAATACAATTCCTGATTATAATAATGTTTTTGTTTGGGCCGACGAAAAGCAGCTTGGGAAAGATTTTGTTCTAAAAAATTATAATACTGATACAGAAGATGAAACCCTTGTTTCTCAACAAGAGTTTTATACTGCTGGCAATCTTGAACTATTAAAGAAGTATTTTGACGAGATGCCTGACACACAATTTGTTTTCTTTTGCTCCCCCTTTAGTGTGCTATATTGGAAAGAAAAGTATGATAGTAAACAGTTGGATGAATATAAACTTGAATTTGAAAAAACTTTTGAGTTTATGTCAAAGTATGACAATGTCACTATTTATTTCTGGGCTGATGAGGATATGTTAGATATTATAAGTGACCTTGATAATTATAAAGACTCAACACATTATGGTTTTCATATAAGCAAAGAAATAATCAGACGGATTAGCAATAATGTCGGTGTGCTGCCGAAGAAAAGAGAAAAATGGCAACCTTTGCTTGATAAATATTTTGATTATCTTGAGAACTTTGATTATGACAAGTTGTTTGAATAATCTCCTACATTTCTTCCCTGCCCCTCAGGCAGCTATCAAGGGATGAAGGAATTAAGCTGAACCGCAGTAACATCAAGGGTTTCGCGAATTCTCCTACATCAGTTGTAGCTGTATAACAGCTATTAAATGTGCAATCAGCTCCCCGTATTCGAAAGAATATGGGGAGTTTTTGTACTCTTATTATAAAAGTGAATCCCCACCATTCTCGGTGGGGATTTTCGTTCTTTTATAGTTATATTTTATGTTTTGCAAGAAATTCCTTTGAACGTTTCAGTGCTTCTTCGTTGCTGATTAAATCAATGTGTTCTAACTTTTCATTCATTGTGAAATAACCTCTTAAAAGAGGGTCTATTTTTTGATACTCATTTTTGGCTGTTTCAAGAGTCTCTTTGAGGTAAGTATACTTGTATTTTTCAGCAAGATAGGGCAAACCTGCTTCTGACAAAATGTATTCGTAATCTATATAATCGTGATTTTTTTCTAATTGTTGTTGAAGTTTTTTCATAATAGGTAAAAGTTCTGCTTCGCTAGCATATAAAGCATAGCCTCTTATGTAGAACATTTTTAACCACAATCGACGACATCTTTTTAAGGAGTCAAAATAAAATTGCTTTAAGTCATAATTAAATGAGGTTTCGTTTAGTAACAATATTTTCAAGTGTTCAAATCTTATTTCGCACCAATGTTTTTTTGAGGTTGCTTTATCGCATAGGAAATCTATTATTTCTTGATTAAGCTCGTAATTATACAGCTCATCTAACAATTTTGTATATTCCGGATGCAATAAACAGTCTGAACATTTAGAAAACCAATACTCTAATTTTTCAATCATCACGACACCTCCAAAAACAAGTTTTTATCATTATACCATAAACAAAGGTGCTCTGCAAATAGTGTTTGAATTTCCTACATTTCTTCCCTGCTCCACAGGTAGCAATTGCTGAAATGAAATAATTAGGTTCTAATTATTCGGAATAGCAAATAAATAAAAAGAGGTAATACGGATAAAACCGTGTTACCTCTCATTTTTGCACTTACACCTCCGGTGGTGAGTAAGTGCGCTATTAAATTTTAATTTTTATCAAGTGTTATTCTGCCTTACGGCAGAGTGATATTATTGTCTTTAGACAATAGTGTTATTGAATCCTGCGGATTCAGTGTTATTTTATTCGCAGCAAACTCGCGAAGCGAATAACACTGTGCGAAGTACAATAAAACTGCGATGCAATAAAACTCGCCGTATGGCGAATAAAACTGGCGTTGTATCCTTATGAGTACAACGCCTAAGGATAGCAGTTTTTTATCATCAGCATTTCTCAGCCTTTACAAGGGCTTCGTCAATGTTATCCGCAAGGATAATGTGGTCGAGCAACCCTGCTTTTTCAAGGGTTTTCATAGGCTGTTCATTCACGTGAGAAAGTATCAGGGTTTTGTCCTGCTTTTCACACAGCCTGATAATAGTTTCAAAGCTGTGCAGACCTGTTGCATCAATGGCAGGGACACTTCTCATTCGGAGAACAAGCACCTGCTTGTCTGCATTTTTGATAACATCGGCTATTTTTGTTGATGCACCAAAGAAAATGGGACCTGTAATTTCAAATACCATTGCATTTTCGGGAACCTTTTTGAATCGGATAGATGCATCGTCGGCATTTTCGTCGATTTCTACCCAGCCGTGTGCATCAGTAACATCACTCATACGCTTCATAAACATTACCGTTGCAAGAATGATACCGACAATAATCGCTACAACAAGGTCAAACACTACTGTAAGAACAAATGTTACAACAAGAATAAGCGTGTCACTTTTAGGCGATTTTTTGATAATTGACACAAACTCACGCCACTCGCTCATATTGTAAGCAACAACAAAAAGGATTGCGGCAATCGTAGGCATAGGTATGAGTGCCGCATAGGGCATAAGGACAACAAGCACCAAAAGGAGCACAATCGCGTGAACCATACCTGCAACAGGTGTTCTGCCGCCATTTTTAATATTTGCCGCCGTACGTGCAATTGCGCCTGTGGCGGGAATACCACCAAAGAGTGCCGATGCTATGTTACCTGCACCCTGAGCAATAAGCTCGGTGTTGGAATTGTGACGACTGCCGGTCATACCGTCGGCAACAACGCAGGAAAGAAGTGACTCAACCGCCGCAAGCACGGCAATTGTAAATGCATCGGGCATAATTGCCTTTACGGTAGCAAATGAAAATTCGGGAACCGTCGGAACAGGCAGAGCGGAAGAAATTGTGTAAAGAGAGCCTATGGTGTTTACGTTCATATCGAACACCTTTACAAGCACCGCAGAAATAACAATGGCAAAAATTGAAGGCGGTATCTTCTTGATAAGCTTGGGAAAGATTATAAGCACCGCAAGTGAAACCGCACCGATTATAAATGCCTCCGGGTTAAAGGTGTGAAATTGATGAACAACCTCCTCAACCTTTTCAACAGTTTCAATAGGTGAATTTACAAAGGTGAGACCAAAGAAATCCTTAAGCTGACCGATAATCAAAGTAACCGCAATACCCGTTGTGAAGCCTGTTGTTATGGTGTAAGGAATAAATTTTATAAGGCTACCAAGCTTGAAAACACCCATAAGCACAAGTAAAACACCTGCAATAAGTGTTGCAAGGACAAGCCCCGAAAAGCCGTTTTTTGCAACAATACCTGCAACTATGGTAGCAAATGCTGCCGTAGGTCCTGCAATTTGCACACGGCTACCGCCAAGCGCTGAAATAACAAAGCCTGCAATTATGGCAGTATAAAGACCCTGCTCAGGCGTAACACCCGAAGCAAGTGCCAGTGCTATGGAAAGCGGAAGTGCGATAATAGCAACAATAAGACCCGCTGTCAGGTCCTTGCCAAATTGAGCACCGCTGTAGCCCTTAAGCGAAGTAATAAGCTTCGGTTTAAAAATCGGTTGTTTTTTCTTCTCCATAATTTACCCACTCTATCCCTTTTAAAATACTGCTTGATTATATGCCTTAAAGCACCGATTTTCAAGGATATTTGAAAGATAAAAAATAATTCTATGTTTTGTTGAAAACCAACAAATCCGCAAGCAATATTATGTGCAAATTGCAGACACAACAAAGGCATAAAAGCTTTATAGAAAGCTTTTATGCCTCAGCACAATGTTATTCTTTAATTCTTTTATTTATATAAAAGCTATACGCCAACGGAACTGCTGTTAAAAATACAGGAGCTATGTATAACGACACAGTATTCTCAAGATTGAATACTGAAAGAGAATTCACCAAGGAATGTGTTATTATACACGGAACAAGTGATTTACTTTTGTGAAAAATAATAACGAACAAATACCCTGTTGCGGTTGCATAACATATCTGAAGTAAGGTGGGAATCAAATCCGCACCGTTGAGCAGATTGATTATGTGTCCCGCCCCAAAAGTAACCGAGCTAACAATTATGGCAACCTTAACATTATTCTTCGCCATCATCTTAAACAAAAAGCCTCTGAAAATAATCTCTTCAATAAAGCCGATATTAAGCATTGTTAAGATATGAAGCAATATTTCATTCGACGGTTTATTTATATTAACCCCATTCCACAGATTAACCGTCACAATAAAGAGCAAGGGAATAAAATATAAATACTGCCTTGCATTTTTAACCGTTCTCAGCCCGTAATATGATGTTCTTCTCAACACCAGCATTATAACAATCAGACATATCGACAATACGGTGTTGGCAATAAAACC
>JAZNSD010000050.1:0-2957 GCA_045591055.1 Acutalibacteraceae bacterium
CCGACCGTTTTTTCTGCGGTCGGTTTTGTGTTTATTATATAGGAAATTGCTCGCGTTGTGAGCAATTAGCATATAATTCGCCTGCGGGCTCATTGAATGACGCAAGCTTATTGAACAAAAAACACCTTTTCGCCCCCAAGATTGGGGGAAGCAGAATGCTTTTTTATCTGAAGCTTATCGGAAAATCAGAATAAAGGAGCGTCAAAATGTTTTATTCCGCAGTCGCAATACTGTTGAATATCAAAAAGACGGTAAATGAAACTGATTATTTTCCAAAGCATCTGCAAGAAGCTGTTTTCACTGTGGCAAAGATGTTCACAATCATCAGCTGTGCTTTTTGCTTTAACCGTGATATCCATATCAGGCATAATAAAGCTGAAAGATGTTTTCTGAAGATCATCCTGTGAAATACCTTCAGGGATTATTTCCTTTCCGTCAGCATCAAGAATTACAAATCCGTTAAACATACCGGTGGATATAACATCTGTATCCAACTCAATATTTACCTTTTCGCCCGGATAGAAGCTCGGATCGGTTTCTGCACCGATCTGCGAAACTATCTTTGCATTAATTGCAGTAACCTTTCTTTCCTGAATATCCACACCGGTAATAACTATGTCGCAATCAGGCATATTGAAAGTATTAGACGAGCTATTTATATCAAAGCCTTCAATTGTTACGGGGTTACCGTTTTTATCCGCAATGGACCAATGGGAAAATGCAGCTTTGTTCTTTGCAATAACTGTCACACTTTCACCATATTGATAATTATAAGTATCCTTATAGCTGTTTGACTGTTTAATTGAACCGTTAACCGTACTGACATTCCACATCAGATTTACAGCAATATCCTCAACAGTAATATCATCTATTACGAAAATATCATTTTCAGCTTCGATGTACTTTACTGAAATATCATAAATACCGCTGTTTTCAGGACGCCAACCAAACCATGTTCTGTATTTATGCTCTTCCATTACAGATGTGCCGACTTTTTCTCCGTTTACATAGTATTCAAACTCACCATAAAGGCGCTGTGTTGTTCCGATAGAAGTATTAACAACGATATTTGTACCGCTGTAAGTTACAGTTGCGTTCATTTTTGCAGGCACAACCGTAAGCTTAAATGTAATTATTTCAGGAACATAATTTCCGTTGCTGTCATAAACCTTAACCGTGTATTCTTTTGTTGTATGACACTGAAGATAATCATCGGAATGCTTCATTTTATTCATTTCAAGATCATAAAATGATATCTGGAATATAGAAGCGGGACAATTGGACTGCTTTTGCAGTTCAGTTTTAAGAGTACTTGTAATATTGCTTAATCTTGCTGACTGATAAGGCACAATAATTTCGGGAATGATTTCATTACCTGCTTCATCATAGAAATTTATATTACCGATAACATTAACAGAAACAGTAACCGTATCAAAATATTCAGCATCTGCAGCGGCAGGTGTAAATTTTAATTTAATATTGTTTCTTCCCGCAACAAGTTTCTGCTCGGGATCAATAAATGAGAATGTGCCCTCTTCCGTGGTCTCTCCGCCTGTGACAGTAAGTTCAGCTACTTTCGCACCGACATTGATACCTGTTGCATCAAGAACAGGTGCTGTTGTAATAAGGCTCTTAATATTCACCAGGATATCTGTTTCAGAACCGTCATAGCTTGTTGTATCATCAGGAGTAAAGACAACTGTAATGACATTATAGCCTGACGAAAGAACATCATCAGGGTCTTTTATTGAAAAAGAACCTGCAACCTGAGTTTCTGTTCCTTCCTTAACTGCTACACCGCCTGTCAGAACAAGCGCAGAAGCCTTCATATTAGGTTTTGCTGCTGATGCGTCAATGACAGGATTTTCAGAAATAATTGCAATGGGCTTTGTATATGTATCAATAGCCACTTCTGCAGTAAAGGTATCGTCCGTTGCAGGGCTTTCATATTTAACGGTAATTGTTGTATCTTCATTTATGGGAGTCTCTGCCGTAATTCCCTCGGGATAAACGGGCACCCAGAATTTGTTTGTTGTATCATTTGTTGTTTTGTTTCCGACAAGTGTTACTTTTGCCGTAAGAAGAGCAAGAGCTTCACCGTAGGTTGTTCCCACAAAAACAGCAGGGATACTGGGTGCTGTTGCAAGAGTAGCAGTTTTTTTTGTTACCTTAACAAGAACATTTTCATAATACGCACTTTCATGACCGCCGCGCTTTATATCATCCCATCTTGCAGTAACATATGTGTCTTCATAGAGATACTGATTCTTTCCGCCTGAATTTGCCTCGTCAATATAGAACTGACCGTAAGAGGTTACATTTGTACCGTTTTCATCTACTACTTTACCGCCTGTCTTGGTATAGTTGGTATATGTAGAGAGATTGTCACCGGCATCACAGGTAAAAGCAGGAGGTGTTTTGACCTCAGTATATTTTCCTCTGAGATAGATTACGGGCCATTCACCGGAAACTATATTGTTTTTCATTGCAATATAACTGAGGCTTCCTGATGTTGATGTTCCGTAGGTTTCAGTATCATCGGGATAGAAAACCAGAGGAGGTTCATATTCGCCTGTGCTTTGAGGATTAAGAGTTGCCTTGTTTCTTATATCGAAATGGCCCGCAACCTCTGTACGGTTACCGTCTGCATCAACATACCAAAGCTGACCGCCTGTAACGGTTACATCTGCAACACATCCTGCTCCCCATGGAACTTCCGTAGGAGATACCGTCGGAGGAATGATGACAACATTTTTACGATCAAGCGTAATTGTTGCAGCACTTGCAAACATCGGTATACAAGATACAAGCATTAAAACTGCTAAAATAATAGAAATCGATTTTTTCATAGTATTTTTTCCTTTCATTAAAATTGTGACCTTACAGGTCGGGTAATGTTGTACAATTTCTTCAGTAAACATAAAATATTTTACAAATCACCCCTCTTTTATCTAAAA
>JAZNSD010000051.1:0-24071 GCA_045591055.1 Acutalibacteraceae bacterium
ATTGTATGACACCGATGGAATACCATGCAGCATTCGCCGCATGAGAATTCCCCATCCCTCCTGTACAGGAGGGATGGGGAATGGATAGATAAACTACTATTTTTGTTATTTCGTCTGTCTACTTGACAGGGGGCACATCAATATAGCACGGCGCTTTTCTTTGTTTAGTCAGATTCTTATTATAAAATCAGTTTTTATGTTGTAATAATCTTTCAATCGTGATAAACTGAAGAAAAAAGCCTGAAGGATGAAAAATATGAACTACTTATATAATGATATAAAATTATGCGCCACTATAGTTTCAGATACTCATATTGACGAAAAGAACCCCACAAAATGGTTTCCGATGATGCTTCTCAAGCGTGCGCTTAAGGGTGCAAAATCAAGCAACTCCGACGCTTTTATCACTGTGGGCGATACCACATCAAGAGGCAGCAGGACTAATTGGGAAATGACACGTGAATGCTTCAGAAAATATCCCGACGCTGCCAAAAGAATAATACTCGCCATAGGCAACCACGACGGATGGAACGATGACGGCTTTGACAGTGCAATAAAAGAATATTACTCTGCTTATAAGGATATCTGTGCAAGAGAAATAAGTACTCCTTATTTTTCTGAGATTATAAACGGATATTATTTCATTTGCATAGGCACAGATGCCGACAGCGGTTGTGAAGCAGAAATAAGCGATACTCAGATGATATGGTTCAGAGAAGAGATGGAAAAAGCAGGACAGTCAGAAAAACCGATATTTGTTTTCTGCCATCAGAGTCTGAATCAGCGCCACGGTCTTCCCAGAACCTGGGACAGACACGAAATTCCAGACAGGGATCCTCTTGACGGCGGAATAGGCTCAAGAAGCGATGAGGTTGCAGATATTCTAAAAAAGTATAAAAACGTGTTCTATTTCAGCGGGCACTCTCATATGGGTCTTTGCGGTGAGGATATGACAGAAAAAGAGGGATATGCGAGCTTTGAGGATGAAGACGGTGTAACTCTTATTAACCTCCCCAGTCTTGCCTGCGGAAACCACCACGGTGAATACATAAAAACAGGTGTAGGCATTCAGCTTGAGATTTATGATGACAAAGTGGTGCTTCGCCCGAAAAATTATTTTTCAGGCAGATGGATAACAGGAATTAACATTAAGAATAAAAAGCCGTATTATGAAAAGCAGCTCTGATAACATATAAAGGAAATACTTTTTTATCATTTCCGACGGCACCTTTTTCAGTATCTTTCATATTATGGAATTGGAAGGTACGAAAGGAGGTCATCTGAATGCTTTTCGGTAACGGATGCAACAGCTATTGGATTCTTTTCATCATTCTTATTCTCGTTCTCACAGGCGATAACGGATGCTGCAATCAGAACAACAACTGCGGCTGTAACCAGAACAACTGCGGCTGTGGCTGCGGCTGATTGAGTAAATAACAGTTTTTTCCGGGGAGCTATTTAAGCAGCTGCAAATTCCCTTCCCTCTGAAAAAACAAACTTCCGCCGGGATATATAGTTCTTACTTAGCTGCCCCGTAAACTGATTATAATCACAACAAAACGGATTTGCCGCAAAAACGGCAAATCCGTTATCTTTATTCATATTCAGCATATACTTTTTATTGGCAAAAATGAGAGAAAGCCCTCAGATTATTCCGGCATTATTCTCTCTCTGTTTACCGCGAACATAGCAGCTCTTCTTACACCTCTTGTGAGAATTGTGGTTATAAGTCCTGCCATATCCTTAGGCGGCAGACGCTTTTCCGTATTAAGCCACCGCCAGATAATATTAGCAAGTCCTGCAGAAATAAACTGTGCGCAATACATAGAAAGCTCCGAGTTATTATCTGCTCCTATAAAGCTGCTCACATATCTGTTAAGCTTTTCGCCGATACCTATGTTGCCTTTATCGCTCAGAATAACAAGAAACAGCTCTCTGTTTTTCTCAACATATGAAAGCATTTCTGCAATCAGAGTACTGTTTGACACTTTGAGCTCTCTGTTTTTTTTCACAATTACGTTAATCTCCGTGAGTATATCATTTATGATATCATCATAAAGCTCACTTATAGACTGATAATGATGGTAGAATGTACTTCTGTTTATATCAGCAGTTTCACAGACCTTTTTTATACTGAGCTCATGTATGGATTTCTCGTGCATAAGTGAAACAAGAGTTTCCTTAAGTATTCTTTTTGTCATTTTTACGCGGCGGTCGTCAGGATTGGGCATGATTACTGCTCCTTTTTTCGAAATTACAATTATTATACAGCAACCGTCGACAAAATGCAACACAATGTTTATTAATTATCACATTATATAATAACTAAAAGGAAGCACCCGCAGAAAAACATCTGCGGGCACTTCCTTTTCAGAAGACAAAACAATAAAAAAGCTTATTTAAGCGTAGCAAGCATAACTGCTTTTATGGTATGCATACGGTTTTCTGCTTCTTTGAATACAACAGATGCTTCACTTTCAAAAACATCATTTGTAACTTCAAATGCATCCATACCGAATTTTTCTCCCATTTCTTTGCCGACCTTTGTTTTGTGGTCATGATAAGAAGGAAGACAATGCATAAAGATGCAGCCGTCACCGGCAATTGCCATTTTTTCTGCATTTACCTGATAAGGAGTGAGCTCTTTTACTCTCTCCTCCCAGACCTCAAGGGGCTCACCCATTGAAACCCATACATCAGTGCATATTACATCTGCATCCTTACAGGCAAGCTGCGGATCTTCAACAAAATGAAGCTTTGCGCCTGTTTCCTTTGCAATCGCCTCGCACTTTTCAACAAGAGCCTTATCGGGGAAATACTTTGCAGGGGCGCAGGCTGTAAACTCAAGTCCCATCTTTGCACAGCCTATCATAAGAGAATTACCCATATTATAACGGGCATCTCCCATATATACAAACTTTATACCCTTGAGCTTTCCGAAATGCTCTCTTATAGTAAGAAGGTCGGCAAGAATCTGAGTGGGATGATATTCGTTTGTAAGTCCGTTCCATACGGGTACTGAAGAATACTCGGCAAGCTCCTCAACTATTTCCTGTCCGAAGCCCCTGTATTCGATACCGTCAAAAATACCTGCAAGCACACGTGCGGTATCCGCAATGCTTTCCTTTTTACCTATCTGCGAGCCCGAGGGATCAAGATAGGTCGTGCCCATACCGAGGTCGTGTGCCGCTACCTCAAAGCTTGAGCGAGTACGGGTACTTGTTTTTTCAAAAATAAGAGCAACATTCTTACCTCTTAATTCATCGTGGAGAATGCCCTTTTTCTTCTTATCCTTAAGTTCAGAGGATAAATCAAGCAGATATTCAATTTCAGCGGGAGTGAAATCGAGAAGTGTGAGAAAATCTCTTCCTTTAAGTGTCATAATTATACCTCGCAAGCTTTCTTTAATACGGCTACAGCCTTTTTGAGCAGATCATCCGGGATATTGAGTGCAGGTAAAAGCCTTACCTTGGTTTTTGCCTTAAGCACAAGCACTCCGTTTTCCATACATTCATTTATAACATCCGATGCATTTTTTTCGGTTTCAACACCGATCATAAGCCCCATACCGCTGACGCTCTTCACTCCGGGAGCACCATTCAGCTCACCGAAAATGTATTCTGACTTTGTCTTTACATCAGAGAGAAGTTTTTCGTCAATTCTTGAAATAATACTGAGAGCTCCTGCACAGCACACGGGGTTTCCGCCGAAGGTAGAGCCGTGGTCTGATGCTCCGAGAACCGCCTTTGTTTTTTCACCGAAAAGAGTAGCTCCGAGAGGAAGACCTCCGCCCAATCCCTTTGCAGTGGAAACAATATCGGGAGTAATGCCGTAATTCATATAGCAATAAAGCTCACCGCATCTGCCGTTTCCGCACTGAACCTCATCGCAGATGAGAACAATATCCTCTTTTTCACAAAGCTCTGCAATTGTTTTTACAAATGCCTTATCAAGAGCGGCAACACCGCCTTCCCCCTGAACACATTCGATCATAATGGCTGCAACCTTGTTTTCGGCTGCCATTTTCACTATGCCTTCACAATCATTCACATCCGCATACAGAAACCCCTCTGTAAGAGGCAGGAAATCCTTATGAAAAACATCCTGACCTGTTGCGGCAAGAGTTGTTATTGTTCTGCCGTGGAAGCTGTTTTTAAGGGTAATTATATTAAAATAATCCGCACCCTTTTTCTCTGCGGCATATTTTCTTGCTGTCTTTATTGCACACTCATTTGCTTCTGCGCCGGAGTTTGAGAAAAACACCTTTTTCATTCCTGTTTTTTCACAAAGCATCTGTGCAAGCTTAACCGAAGGAGATGTATAGTAAAGATTGGAGGTATGCTGAAGTGTTGCAGCCTGAGATGCTACGGCATCTGCCCATTCATCGTCTGCAATACCGAAAGCGGTAACAGCTATACCCGAGCCAAGATCTATATATTCCTTTCCCGTTTCATCATATACAAGCGAGCCCTTTCCCTTTACTATTTCAAGCGGAAATCTCGCGTATGTATTTGCAATATATTCTTTATCAAGTGCTTTTATGTCACTCATCTTTTTCACCTGCCGTAAACATTGTTCCCATACCTTCGTTTGTGAGTGTTTCTATAAGAATAGAATGTGGAACTCTGCCGTCGATAATAAATACTTTTTTAACGCCCCAGTCAAGTGCATCTATACAGCACTGTGCCTTGGGAAGCATGCCGTCTTTTATTGTGCCGTCAGCCATAAGTGCGCGGGCTTCGGCAATACTCAGCGAAGAAATAAGAGAAGAGGGATCATTCTTATCCTTCATAATACCGCTGATATCAGTCATTGAAATAAGACTTTCTGCATTAAGAGCGCCTGCAATTTTTGCAGCAGCGGTATCTGCATTTATATTATATATATTTCCGTCATTATCACAGCCGACAGTTGAGATAATGGGTATATAGCCTTTTTCAAGAGCATCCTCAATTATACCGGGATTGACATTTGTTATGTCTCCTACAAAGCCCAGCTTTTCATTTCTCTTGACAGCTTCGATCATTGAGCCGTCAACACCTGAAAGACCGATTGCCTTGCCGCCCTTCTGTTCGATAAGCCCGACAAGTCCTTTGTTGATCTTTCCTGCAAGAACCATAAGAACTATCTGTGCTGTTTCTTCATCGGTTACTCTGAGACCGTCAACAAAAAGAGTTTCCTTGCCTACCTTGTTGAGCATTTCAGTGATTTCGGGACCGCCTCCGTGAACAAGAACGACCTTTACGCCGATCAGATTGAGAAGAACGATATCCCTCATTACGGAATCCTTGAGCTCGCCGTTTATCATAGCGTTTCCGCCATACTTCACGACAAGAACCTTTCCGCGGTATTTAAGTATATACGGCAGTGCCTCAACTATAACCTCGGCACGGCTTGCATTAGAAATATCCATAGCTTTTCCTCTTTATCAGGTTCTGTAATCTCCGTTTATTTTTACATAATCGTATGTAAGGTCGCATCCCCATGCGGTGCTGTCAAAGCTGCCGTCGTTAAGACGGACATTTATTTCAATTTCCTTTTCAAGAAGAATCTCTTTTGCCTTTTCTTCAGAAAAATCAATTCCTGCGCCGTCCTTACAAACCTCAACCGTACCCTTGGCAGATGTAAATGCAACATCAATCTTTGTTACATCAACATCAGCGCCCGAATAGCCTATTGCACAAAGAATTCTGCCCCAGTTAGCATCAGCACCGAACATTGCTGCTTTTGTAAGAGATGAGCAGATAACACTCTTTGCAACTGTTTTTGCAATATTTTTGGTTTTTGCTCCGCTTACTTTACATTCAAGAAGCTTTGTAGCACCCTCGCCGTCACCTGCAATACATCTGCAGAGATATACGGTTACGGTATTGAGAGCCTGCATGAATGCGGTAAAATCCTCACCCTCTGCAGTTATCTCCTCATTTCCTGCCATACCGTTGGCAAGAACGCTTACCATATCGTTTGTGGAGGTATCACCGTCCACACTTACCATATTGAATGTATCAGCAATATCATTTTTAAGAGCTTTTCCCAGCATTTCAGAAGAAATTGCACAGTCGGTTGTGATAAAAACAAGCATTGTTGCCATATTGGGATGAATCATTCCCGAGCCCTTGGCAATACCGCCTATTGTACATGTTTTGCCGCCGGCCGTAAATTCTACCGCAATTTCCTTGAGTGCGGTATCAGTTGTCATAATACCCTCTGCAGCCTCTTTGGAATTATTACCGAGAGCAAAAACCAGCTCTTTCATTCCTTTTTCAATAGGTGTGATATCAAGAGTCTGACCTATAACGCCTGTAGAAGCGACAATAACATCCTTTTCGGAAATACCAAGCTCTGCCGAAACAAGCTTACACATAGCCTCAGCCTTTTCAATACCGTCTGCATTACAGGTATTTGCATTTCCCGAATTGCAGATAACAGCCTGTGCCTTACCGTCAGCAATATTATTCTTTGTAACGGTAAGAGGTGCACCTTTTACAAGATTTGTAGTATATACCGCTGCGGTATTTGCCTTTACCTCACTGAAAATAAGAGCAAGATCTCTTTTTGTTTTATTCTTTCTTATGCCGCAATGAATACCTGCAGCCTTAAAGCCTTTAGCGGCACATACGCCGCCCGAAACCGTTTTAATCATATATTTCACTCCGTAAGCCCGTATGAGAAATCCTTTCCCGATACAATATTCAAACATTCTATAGCAGCTCCCGAAGCACCTTTTCCGAGATTGTCGTAAACAGCTTCAAGAGTTATTCTTTCATCGTTACCGTAAACACTTACGGTCATTGTGTCTTTTCCGGAAACAGCACCTGCGGAAAGAAAGCCGCCTTCGTCAATGCTTTCTTTATAAGACATCATTCCCCGATTGTATTTTTCAGCATAAAGCTTTTTTATATCTTCAACCGTTCCGTTTAACTGAGAAGCAAAAAGAGGAATACTCACAAGCATACCCGAATAGAAATCGGATACAACAGGCATAAATGCAGGGAAATTATTGATCCCCGTAACAGCCTTCATCTCTTTAAGATGCTTATGCTGCTGAGTAAGCCCGTAAATTCTCGGAGCATCAAGAAGAGAATTTCTGCCTTCACCTTCATACTCTCCTATCATCTTCTTTCCGCCTCCGGAATATCCGGTAAGTGAAAAGCAGCTGAGAAGCGTGTCGGGAGACAAAATACCCTTTTCAATGAGGGGATAAATGAGAGCGATAAAACCGCTTGCGTGACAGCCGGGAACCGCAATCCTTTTTGATGCTTTTATTTTTTCAAGGTGCTTTTCCGATAATTCCGGGAAGCCGTATGCCCAGCCGGGATCGGTACGGTGGGCGGTTGATGTATCAATTACAACAGTATTATCATTTTCAATAAAGCTGACTGCTTCTCTTGCTGCATCATCGGGGAGACACAGAAAAGCAATATCTGCACTGTTTATAGCTTCTTTTCTGAAATGTGCATCTTTTCTTTTATCTTCAGAAAGAGTAATTACTTCAATATCGTCTCTTGAAGCCAGTCTTTCGTGAATACGCAGTCCCGTTGTTCCTGCTGAGCCGTCAATGAATACCTTTTTCATTTTCTAAAAATTCCTTAACCTGTGATATCTGTGTTCTGACTGACTGAATACCTGTGCCGCCTGCTGAAATTCTGAGGTTCACGCAGTTTTCAAGATCAATCGCATCGAAAAGATCAGTATCAAATCTTTCATCAAATTCCTTATATTTTTCAAGAGGTATGTCCTCAAGAATAGTTTTGTTCTGAACACACCAGCCGACTATCTGACCTACTGTTTTATAAGCAGCTCTGAAGGGAAGTCCCTTGCCTACAAGATAATCGGCGAGATCGGTGGCATTTATAAAGCCGTTCTGAGCAGCCTTTTTCATATTTTCGGGAATTGGCTTCATAGTGTCAATCATAGGGATAAATATGGAAAGGCACTTTTTGACTGTTTCTATACTGTCAAATACAGCCTCCTTATCCTCCTGCATATCCTTATTATAAGCAAGAGGAATACCCTTAAGGGTGGTGAGAAGAGCAAACAGATCGCCGTATACCCTGCCTGTTTTTCCTCTGACAAGCTCTGCCATGTCGGGATTTTTCTTCTGAGGCATAATGCTGGAGCCTGTGGTGTAGGCATCGTCAAGCTCTATAAATTTGAATTCCCAGCTTGACCAGAGAATAATTTCCTCTGAAAAACGGGAAAGATGCATCATAATTGTTGAAAATGCACTCATAAGCTCAATACAATAATCACGGTCCGATACACCGTCAAGAGAATTGAGCATTATTCCGTCAAAGCCCAGAGCCTTTGCTGTCATCATTCTGTCGGTAGGATAGGTTGTGCCTGCAAGAGCGCAGCAGCCGAGAGGAGAATAATTCATTCTTTTTAAGGCATCCTTGACTCTGCCCACATCACGCATAAACATCATGGCATACGCAAGAAGATGCTGACCGAAGGTTATGGGCTGTGCACGCTGAAGATGGGTGTAGCCCGGCATTATAACGGCTGCATTTTCCTCTGCCTTTTTTACAACCGCTTCAATAATTGAGAAAAGAAGACTGAGAAGCTCTTCTGCTTCATCTCTGAGATAAAGACGAAGGTCGAGTGCAACCTGGTCGTTTCTGCTTCTTGCAGTATGAAGCTTCTTGCCCACATCCCCGATACGGGATGTAAGCACTGCTTCAACAAACATATGAATATCTTCTGCATTTTCATCAATGGGAAGCGCGCCGCTTTCTATATCATCAAGAACAGTCTGCAAACCGTCTATGATCTGCAGACTTTCGTTTTCGGTGATAATATTACAAGCGGCAAGCATAGCTGCGTGCTCCATAGAGCCGCGTATATCCTGTTTATACATCTTACAGTCGAAATGTATGGATGAATTGAAATCATCCGCCTCTTTATTAAGAGCCTTTTCGAATCTGCCTGCCCACATTTTTTCCATTATTATTCTCCCGCTTATTTAATGTTGTTCTTAGCCTTCATCTTTGCATAAACCTTTGTGGGAAGTCCGTAGAGATTTATGAATCCTGCGGAGTCAGCCTGATTGTAAACATTATCCTCATCAAAGGTTGCGATTTCGGGATCATAAAGTGAATAGGGTGAAGTAACACCTGCGTTTATCATATTGCCCTTATAGAGCTTGAGAGTAACGTCGCCTGTAACTGTTTTCTGAGTTGTTTTTACAAAGCTGAGGATAGCATCTGTAAGAGGAGTGAACCACTGAGCATTATAAACAAGCTCAGCAAGCTTCTGAGCAACAAGGGATTTGTAGTGAGCTGTTTCCTTATCGAGAGTGATGCTTTCGAGAACCTCGTGAGCCTTGTAGATGATAGCTCCGCCGGGAGTTTCATAAACGCCGCGGCATTTCATACCTACAAGTCTGTTTTCTACGATATCAAGAAGACCGATACCGTTGGCACCGCCGAGCTCATTAAGCTTTGCAACAAGAGAAACTGCATCCATTTCCACACCGTCAACGCTGGTAGGAACACCCTTCTCAAAGTGGATCTTTACATAAGTGGGCTTATCGGGAGCCATTTCGGGAGAAACGCCCATTTCAAGGAAGCCGGGCTTATTGTAAAGAGGCTCATTTGCAGGATCCTCAAGATCAAGACCCTCGTGAGAAAGATGCCAGAGGTTCTTATCCTTGGAATAGTTGGTTTCACGGTTTATCTTAAGAGGAACATTGTGTGCCTCTGCATATTCGATTTCTTCTTCACGGCTCTTTATAGTCCACTCTCTCCAGGGTGCGATAATGGGCATATCGGGAGCAAATGCCTTGATAGCAAGCTCGAATCTTACCTGGTCATTACCCTTACCTGTGCAGCCGTGACAGATAGCGTCTGCGCCTTCCTTAAGAGCTATTTCAGCAATTCTCTTTGCAATGGGAGGACGTGCAAAGGCTGTGCCGAGCAGATAGTCTTCATATTTTGCACCTGCCTGAACACAGGGGAAAACATAGTCTTCAATAAACTCCTTTGTGAGATCTTCAATATAAAGCTTTGATGCACCTGTTTTGATAGCTTTTTCCTCAAGTCCTTCAAGCTCATCAGCCTGACCAACATTACCGGATACAGCGATAACCTCGCAGTTATTATAGTTTTCTTTAAGCCAGGGGATAATGATAGAAGTGTCAAGACCGCCTGAGTAAGCAAGAACTACCTTTTTGATTTTTGACTTATCCATTGTATATTCCTCCGAAACAGAATTTATATTCATTTGATGTGCATAACTATACATCATTATTAATATTTTGTCAAGTAAATAAAAAAAACTTTTTATTTTATGTTTGATTGCACAATTTCCTGAATTACAGCCTGATTTTTATATAAAAATCCAACAAAAGCCCCGAGGCGGACTTATGAATAAAAAGTGTATATATTCATTTTTTATGCATAAATATTCCTGAATTTTTTTTCATTTTCCTATGGCAATTGCAGTATATATATGTTAAAATAAAAATAATAATGCGATAAAGGAGATATTATTATGTGCGAAAATTGCTGTAACAGCGATCTTTCTCTGATACAGGACATGCTTAAGGCTGCACCTGATAACGGTGATAATCTTATAACCGTTCTGCAGAAGGCTCAGGATATATACGGATATCTTCCCGTTGATGTATTGTATGAGATTGCAGAAAAAACAGGCAATTCACCCGCAAAGGTAATGGGTGTAGCTACTTTTTATACACAGTTCAGACTTAAAAAGGTCGGAAAATATCTTATTCTCCTGTGTAAGGGCACAGCCTGCCATGTAAACGGTGCAGACAGCATAGAAAAAACCATTTGCGAGGAGCTTGGAATAAAGGACGGAGACACAACTGACGACGGCTTGTTTTCTCTGAAAACAGTAGCATGTCTCGGCTGCTGCAGCCTCTCTCCGGTTATGATGATAAATGAAGAGACCTACGGCTCTCTCACTCCCGGAAAAACAGTTGAAATATTAAGAGAAATAAAAGAGAGGGAACTTGAATGAGAATTGTAATCGGTGAAGGCTCCTGCGGAATTGCGGCAGGTGCGGCAAAGGTACATAAGGCTCTTACAGACGCTCTTACGGACAGTGATATAAAAATAGACATTGCCGGCTGTATCGGTATGTGCTTTCTTGAGCCCATAATTGATATATATGACGGCAAAACACTTCTTAAAAGACTTGTAAAAGTAAAAGAAGATGATGCAAAGAAGATTGCACAGCTTCTGAAGAATGAGGACTTCTGCGGTCTTTCTGAATTTGAAATCAGCAAGGATGACAACAGCTTTCTTGAAAAGCAGACACGAATCGCACTGAGAAGATGCGGTCTTATTGACCCTGAAAGCATAGATGCATATCTTGAGGACGGCGGATATACCGCACTGAGAAAAGCACTTACCGAGATGACTCCCGAGGAGGTCATTGAAGAAATAAAGGTATCAGGTCTTGCAGGCAGAGGCGGTGCGGGCTTCCCCACCTGGTTCAAATGGAATGCTGCAAGAAAGTCTCAGGGAACAGAAAAATACCTTATCTGTAATGCAGACGAAGGCGATCCCGGAGCATTTATGGACAGAGCTGTTATTGAAAGCGACCCTCATGCTCTTATTGAAGGAATGCTTATAGGTGCATATGCAATAGGCGCATCCAATGCTTATGTTTATGTACGTGCAGAATATCCTCTGGCAATAGTAAGACTTCAGAAGGCTATTAATGAAGCCACTGAAAAAGGTTATCTCGGAAACAATATTCTCGGCACAACCTTTTCCTGTTTCCTTAAGATAAAAGCAGGCGCAGGCGCATTTGTCTGCGGTGAAGAAACCGCACTTATAGAATCCCTTGAGGGAAAACGCGGTATGCCGAGACTCAAGCCTCCCTTCCCTGCAGAAAAGGGTTATGAAAACAAACCTTCGAATATAAATAATGTTGAAACATTTGCCAATGTAAGCTGGATCATAGAAAACGGCGGAACTGCATTTTCTGCGATGGGCACAGAAAACAGCAAGGGCACCAAGGTATTTGCACTTACAGGTAAAATAAAAAGAGGCGGTCTTGTGGAAATTCCTATGGGACTTACCCTAAGAGACGTTATCTACGATATCGGCGGCGGAATCCGTGACGACAAGGAATTCAAGGCAGTTCAGCTTGGCGGTCCTTCAGGCGGATGTATTCCGAAGGAGCTTCTTGATACAGTTATTGACTATAAGGCTCTCGGTGCAACAGGTGCAATCATGGGCTCGGGCGGCATGGTCGTTATGGATGAAGGCACATGTATGGTAAATATGGCACGCTTCTTCCTTGACTTTACCACAAAGGAATCCTGCGGTAAATGTGTGCATTGCCGTATCGGTACAAAGAGAATGTTTGAAATTCTCACCCGCATCACCGAAGGCAAGGGCAAGGAGGGCGACATTGAGCTTCTCTCAGAGCTTTGTGAAGGAATCCGATCGGGTGCACTTTGCGGTCTCGGTCAGACTGCCCCCAATCCTGTGCTTACTACTATCAGATACTTCAGAAACGAATATGAGGCACATATCAACGAAAAGAAGTGTCCTGCAGGCGAATGCGCAGCATTGAGAACATATCATATAGATGAAGAAAAATGCCGCGGCTGCACGCTTTGTGCAAAAAAATGCCCCGTAAATGCTATCACCGGCAGTGTAAAGGCTGCACATATAATTGACCCGGAAAAATGCATCAAGTGCGGACAGTGTAAGGACGTCTGCAGATTCGGTGCAGTAGAAATAAAGTGAGGAGGGAAAGAAATGTCAGATATTATCACACTTGTCATTGACGGAAAAACTATAACCGCTGATAAGGGCGACACCATACTTATCGCGGCAGAAAAGAACGGCATTGAGATCCCGAATCTCTGCTATCTCAAGGAAATGTCTCCCTACGGAGCATGCGGAATGTGCGTGGTTGAAACGGAAGGAAGTCCCAAGCTTTTAAGAGCCTGCTCAGCAAAGGTAAGCGAAGGGATGATAGTAAATACAAAAGGAGAAAAAGCATTAAAGGCAAGAAAAATTGCCCTTGAGCTTATAATGGGTGACCATCAGGGTGACTGCATAGGTCCCTGCTCACTTAATTGCCCTGCTCATACTGACTGTCAGAAATACGTAAAAGAAATCTCAGAAGGAAGATATGAGGATGCTGTAAGCACTATCAAAGAGGTCATTTCTCTGCCCGCATCGATCGGAAGAGTATGTCCCCATCCCTGTGAAACTGCCTGCAGAAGACAGCACGTGGAAGAGCCGATTTCAATAGCCTACTTAAAGGCCTTTGCTGCAGATAAGGTGCTTGAAAGCGGAAAGCATATTCTTCCCGTTAAAAAGACAGCAACAGGAAAAAGCGTCGGCATCATAGGCGGCGGTCCTGCAGGTCTTTCCGCAGCATTCAGACTTGCCTCAGGCGGCCACAAGGTCACAATTTATGACAAAATGCCCAAGATGGGCGGTATGCTTCGCTACGGCATTCCCGAATACCGACTTCCCAAAGCTGTGCTCGATGCGGAAATTGCCGAAATTGAAAGTCTCGGCATTGAAATGATAAATAACTGCACCATAGGAAAAGATATCACCCTTTCAGCAATAAGAGAAAAGCACGATGCGGTATTGGTTGCAAACGGTGCATGGCTGAGCAGCTCAATCAGATGTAAGGGCGAGGAGCTTCAGGGTGTATTCGGAGGAATTGATTTCCTGCGTGCAGCTGCTCTCGGTGAAAAGCCTGAGATAGGCAAAAAAACCGCAATTGTAGGCGGTGGCAACACCGCAATGGATGCCTGCAGAACAGCAGTAAGACTGGGCGCAGAGGAAGTAAGCATCATATACAGAAGAACAAGAGACGAAATGCCTGCCGAGGATATTGAAATCGAAGAGGCAATGGAAGAGGGCGTTATTTTCCGCTTCCTTACCAACCCCGATGAAATTATCGGCGAAAACGGCAAGGTAAAGGCAGTAAGACTTCAGGTGATGAAGCTGGGCGAGCCCGATGAAAGAGGCAGACGCTCACCCGTTCCCGTAGAGGGTGAATTTATTAATCTGGAGCTTGATTCAATAATTATTGCAGCAGGTCAGAAAAATGATCCTGCAGGCTTCGAAGAAATAGAAACCACAAGAAGAGGCACAATTCTCTGCGATGAAAGAACATACCTCACTTCCCTGCCGGGGGTATTTGCAGCAGGCGATACAACAAATGACGGTGCTTCTATTGCAATCAAGGCTATAGCAGAAGCAAATGAGGCAGCAAAATATATTGATGCCTACCTTGACGGTATTGAAATTCCCTATAAAAAGCCTGTATTATCCGAAAAAGAGATAACTGAGGATATGTTCACGGAATATGAAAAGCATCCGAGAATAAAGATGCCTCAGCGCGCTCCCGAGGACAGAAGAAATGACTTCACGGAAATCAATCTCGGCTTCAATGAGACTGAAGCAATCGAAGAAGCAAAACGCTGCCTTTCCTGCGGATGTCACGATTACGGACATTGCAAGCTCATAAAATATGCTGATGAATACTGCACCGATTGTAAGCGTCTTTCAGGTGCATATCACGAGGGCTTCAAGGAAACAAGGCTTGAGGTGATCGAGAGAGATCAGAATAAATGCATACTTTGCGGACTCTGTGTAAGAGCCTGTGAAGAGCTTGCAGGCAAGGGTATTCTCGGTCTTGTAGGAAGAGGCTTCAACACTGTCATAAAGCCTGAATTCAGAAATATTGATATAAAATCCATATGTATCAACTGCAACAGATGTGCGGATGTATGTCCCACAGGTGCATTAAGAAAAATAAGTGATTAACGGAGGAAATAACAATGTTTTGTAAACAATGCGGTTCATCTCTACCCGACAATGCAGCATTCTGCAATAACTGCGGCACCCCGGTAAATGCGGCACCTGCAGAAAACAAGGCTGAAACTAAATCTACGGATAACACCTTCTCCTACGATCCGTTTTCCACGGAAAAAGACACTTCATATCCTCCTACGTATAGCGATCCCATTCCCACAACTCCCGAAAAAAACAAAAAAACAGGACTTATTATTGCTGTTGTCGCAATAGCGGCTGTTCTGATAATCGGCATTTCGGTTGTTCTCACCATTATTTTAGGAGGGGATAATCCTCCCGAACCTGAAGAAACCACCACACAGACTCATCAGGTTGACAAGCCTGAGCTTCTCAGTGATCCCATAGGTTATTTCAATCAGCAGCCTGACGGATACTATAAGGTTACAACTGATTCAAGTGCAGACTTTTATATTTATCCCGAATACAACTCACCTGATCACTACAACTCAAGATTTGTAGGAAATGAGCTCATTTATGTATACGGTACATATGAAGGCTGGGCATGCTTTGAATACACCGATAGCACAAAAGGCTATGCATGGTGCAAAACAGCAAGCATTTATAAAACTGATGAAACTCCCACTCAGCCTGAGCCTGAAACCGTGTATGTTTACACTACACCTGCACAGCCCTCTGCTTCACCTGTGTACACGGGCTCTTATTACCGTGTAAGCGGTACAAGCTATCAGGGACTCAATCTCAGAGAATCCCCCAACACCTCCGCTTATGTATATGTTGTTTTACAGGAAAACGAGCTGGTTTATGTTCATCAGACAAACGGTACCTGGTCATATGTGTCCACAGTTGACAACAGAACAGGCTATTCATACTCCGGCTGGTGCGCAAATCAGTATCTGTCATACGCATATTAAATTATAATTTTCATCACAGAATTATAATTTATCCCGGTGGTTATATGAAGGATTATATCAACAATACCCTTTCCCCTCTTCTTCAGGGGGACGGGGGATATATTGAATACATTGAAGAAAATAATAATAACATCAGAGTTCTTGCGCGCGGGGAGTGTTCCAAGTGCGCAAAGCTTGATTTATGCCTCAGATGGTGCGAAAGCAGAATACAGACGGATTTGAACCGCAGTGTTACTCTTTCTGCAACAAGACAAAAACCCTTTTTCTGGGACAGGTGAGGTAATTTATGGCACATATAAAAGTTATACGACGTTCCATGCGCCCTGAGGAATACATCGAGCTTCGCTACGGCTGGCTTAAAAGATGCATTTACGGCAAAATGTATGAGCTTGCTCCTGTTTATAAAAAGGAAGCTCATCAGATAAGCGAGAATGAATATGAGTTCTATGACAAAGAATATATTCCTCTTCAGAACGGAGATATTTACTTTTCTCCCGACGGAAGTACATTTCTCAGATGTGAATGTGATATTCCTGATGAATTGAAGGGCAAAGACTACTGTTTTTACTTCAAAACCGCCAGTGAAATGATAATAAAGATAAACGGCAGATTTGCAGGCGGTGTTGACCCCAACCGTGAAAGAATCCCTGCAGCTTCTTTTGTAAACGGAGACAGGATAGTTATTGAAGCTGAAGGCTTTAACCGTTCAAAGCCTGACGACGAAAGAAATCCGGAAACTCTTGCAAGGCGCGGCTGCCGTCAGGAATTCACGGGGCTGTATCTCACCACAGTAAATGAGAATATTCAGAATCTATGCTATGACCTTGAGATATTCTCCGATATTATTTCAAGCGGGCAGTTTGATGAGGAATATGTAAAAACTGTTATATCAAAGCTCGACAAGGCACTTAATCTTATTGACTATGATAATATCACCGAAGAGGCTGCGAAGCAGGCAATAGATTTTATAGAAGAAAATATATATTCGGATAAAACCTTCCGCTCCTCGGGTAAGGTTGCCCTTGTGGGACATTCACATCTTGACATTGCGTATTACTGGAGAAGAATTCATGCTGTTCAGAAAAATCTCAGAACAGTTCTTATTCAGATGCGTCTTATGGATAAATACCCTGAATTCAGATATGCTCACACGCAGGCATATACCTACGAGACTGTCGAAAAATACTATCCCGTGGTATTTGAAGAGTTAAAAGAAAAGATAAAAAGCGGACAGTTTGAAATAGTCGGTGCAATGTATGTAGAGCCTGACTGTAATGTTCCGTCAGCAGAAAGCCTTATCCGTCAGTGTCTTTACGGTCAGCACTATTTCAGAGAAAAATTCGGAATAACCGTGGATTCATGCTTCCTGCCCGATGTTTTCGGCAACAGCTGGATATTGCCGCAGATTCTGAAAAAAAGCGGTGTGGACTTCTTTATATCCAACAAAATGAGCACCTGGAACGACACAAACCGTTTCCCGCATAACAACTTCATATGGCGCGGAATTGACGGCAGCCAGGTTTATGCTTCAGTTCCTCCCACGCATTTTATTACATGGAATGAGCCCTCACAGGTTATTGAAAACTGGGAGGCATTTCAGGACAAGCATACCGACACGGAAACTCTCTCTATGTTCGGCTACGGTGACGGCGGCTCAGGTGCTACAGAAGAAATGATTGAGCTTATGCACCGCTTCAAAAAGCTTTCGGTAATGCCTGAAACACGGCACGTCAGCATAAAGGAATTTTTACACGATAATTTTAATTCCGAACATAAATTTGATGTGTGGGACGGTGAACTCTACCTTGAAATGCACCGCGGTACATTCACAACCAAATCCGACATCAAAAAATATAACCGATATCTTGAAAACAGATTCCGTCTGGCTGAGCTTCTTTCTCTTATCAGAGAGAAAAACGGCAAAGAGTATCCTGCAGAAAAATTAAGAGAGCTGTATAAAAAGTTCCTTGTAAATCAGTTCCATGATATTTTGCCCGGCAGCCACATCACTCCTGTTTTCAGAGACTGTATGAAGGATTATTATGAGATTGAGGCTGCACTCGACAGTATTATCGGCTCGGGAAATGTGCTTTTCAATCCTCTTAATATCAAAAGAGATACGGTTGAATTTATTGAAGATAAAAGCGGCTTGTTTACCAGAGAAGGAAAAACTGGAAGCTACTGCAAAACAAGCTTTAATGCTCTTTCTGACGGTATTTATAATTCTCCCGAAAATGATACCGGCTGGATAAAAACAAACGGATTTAATACCGAAACTCCCGTTTATTCAATAAAATTCAACCCTGACGGCAGCTTCCGTTCTCTCTTTGATAAAGAGTTTCAGAGAGAATGGACGGACGGTGATTTCAATAAGCTTAAAATGTATGATGACCGTCCCGGAAACTATGATGCATGGGATATTCTTCCCGATTATAAGGATAAAGAGCTTTCCCTTGCTGTCAAAGATGAACTGCATTTCGTAAAAGCGGACGGTGAATGTGCTGAGTTTTCCGTAACCCAGGCAACCGAAAAAAGCACCTGGGAAAGAAAAATACGCTTGTTTAAATCTTCACGGAAGATCGAGGTTGAAAGCATTGTAAGCTGGCACGAAAGCCATAAGCTTATGAAGGCTGCATTCAACTGCAATATTCTCACCCGTGAAGTTAGCTGCGACACTACAGCGGGCTTTATAAAACGTGAAATGCACCAAAACACCTCCTGGCAGCAGGCCCGCTTTGAATGCTGTCATCATAAATGGTTTGATATATCCGAAACAGACGGCGGTATTGCAGTTATAAATGACTGCAAATACGGTGTGGGAGTATCCGAAAAAGAGATTACCCTTTCTCTTCTCAGGGCAACAGAAAGACCCGATCCGCTGTCGGATATCGGTGAACATAATTTCACTTATGTGATAATGCCCCACGGAAATATCACATGCGGTGAAATTAACAACGAAGCGCTTATTTTCAACAATCCCCTTGTAAAAACAGAAAAGCTTGATATACCGGAAGAATGGAAGGCTGACGGCAAGCTCATTCTTCAGAGTGCAAAAAAATCCGAAAACGGAGATATGACCGTTCTCAGATTCGTCGAAACAAGAGGCGCAAGAGGAAAAATCAACTTCCCCAAAAAGGTAAAAATTCTCAATATGCTTGAAGATATTGAAAATGAAACAGATACTGTTGAATATAAGCCCTTTGAAATTATTACAATCGGACTATGAAAAAAGCTCCCGAAGAGAATTGTTCTTCGGGAGCTTTGTTGTTATCAGAACATTGCCTTAAGAGTAGCAAATATCATCTTGAACCATGCAACAAACTTTGTCATATCGTCTGTTGTTCTGGAATAAGCCTGATATCTGTAAAGTGCAGCTTCATCGTCACCGTAAACATCGAAATAGCCTAATGTATATGTTTCGTAGTCTTCGGGAGCGTTTTCATCAAGAACAAATACACGGGAGCCTACAGTTTCGTCATTATATGAGCTGAAGCCTACACCGGGAGTGTTGATGATGTCAATTCCCTGATAAGGTACAATAAAATCATTTACGTGGTCGTGACCTGATACAGTAGCAAGAACATCACCCTGCTGAAGGAAAGCCTGGAACTGTCCGTTGGAATAATTAGGAGGACAAGGACCTTCGTGAATAACACCTACAGAGCCTTCGGGAAGAGTGAGATATGTTCCTCTTGCAGCTATAGAATTGGGAGTGCCTTCTTCACATTCAACAAGAGCATCATAGATATCGGGAACTATAATATGCTGGAAGTTGATTGAAGGAACAGCTTTACCGCCGTTCTGCGCCTTGAGAGCTTCAGATGTTTCAACATACCACTGAATCTGTTCCTTTGTAGTACAGGCATAACCGCCGAGATCATTTTCGGAATTATATGTACCTGAGTCTGTCATCCAGATATTGAAAGCAATTCTTTCACCGTCAGAAGACATAATGGGGAGATTATATGTGCCGACGCCGGGAAGGGAGTCACCTTCATTATAGCCTACAAAGCAGTCATAGGATTCATAAACTGACATCTGGAAATCCTTGTCTGCAAGTGCGCTTTCATCATCGTGATTTCCGAAAACAGCAGCTGTGGGGATGCCTGCTTTTTCAAATATGCTCATAAACTCATTGATAGCAGCGCGTGTGATAACCTTTGTTGTGGTGCTGCCGCCGGAAATGTTATCGCCTGTAAGCACAATAAGGTCAGGCTGTACCATTTCAATGGAATCCTTGAGAAGCTTCTTTGTGATAGTCATAAGAGGATATCCGTCCTGGATATCAGCAAACTGAAGGATAGTGAACTTGCCGTCGTCACCGAACTGAAGAGCTGTGTCTTTTTCTGCAGCTGAAGCAAAGAGAGATGCACAGGAAAGCATCATCAGAACGCTTAAAACGATAGCAAAAATTTTCTTTGTTCTGTTCATTTGTTATCTCTTCTTTCATTTTATTCCCGTTATTGCACGGGTTAAGCAAAGATATATTAACATAAATAATATTTTTTTTCAATTATTAATTGAAATTTTTGTAAAAAAAGAATATTATAAAAATTAAGATCACTAACGGGAGGTGCCGAAATGAAAAATATAGTCAATATAATAAACTTTGTAAGACGATGCGAGCCTCGCAGCAGGGACGACAGTTTTCTTTTTTCCACAACAAAGGAAGAGCTTGAATTATGTAAAAAATACAGTTTCCCTTCAACCGTTCTGCTTCAATATGATGCACTTATCGACAGCAGATATATTGAGCTTATCAAAGAATATGCTGCAGAAATCGGCTTATGGTTTGAGGTTGTTGAGCCTCTTTGTGAAGATGCAGGTATTCCATGGCACGGCAGATACCCTTGGGACTGGCACAACGATGTTGGATTTCTTATCGGTTACACTCCAGCGGAAAGAGAAAAGCTCATAGACGCAGCTTTTTGCAAATTCAAGGAAACATTCGGATACTTCCCCGCCTCATGCGGCAGCTGGCATATTGATGCCTATTCTCTCAGCTATATGTATAATAAATACGGTATATCAGCATCCTGCAACTGCAAGGAGCAATACGGAACGGATGGCTATACACTCTGGGGCGGTATTTATTCAGGTGCATATTATCCTTCAAAACATAATATGCTCTGCCCGGCTTCTACAAAAGAGAATCAGATCAATGTTCCGGTGTTCAGAATGCTCGGCGCTGATCCTATACATCAGTATGATATGAATATAGGTGAAGAAGCCGCCTGTCAGAATGTCACTTCCCTTGAGCCCGTCTACGGAAATTCCGGTTGTGATAAAAGCTGGGTAGAGAGTTATCTCAGAGAAAACTTCAACGGTAAAGGCATCTCTTTTTCTTACACTCAGGCAGGTCAGGAGAATTCTATGGGGTGGGAGAACATTTCAAAAGGTCTTCCCATGCAGTTTGAAATTCTCAGCAAGCTGCAAAAAGAGGGCAAAATTGAAATTCTGACACTTGAAGACAGCGGCAAATGGTTCAGGGAAAGCTTCTGCACCACACCGCCTCAGGCACAGATGTTTGATACTGATACAAAAGGCGGAAGCAAAAAGACATTATGGTATAACTGCAAAAACTACAGACTGAATATTCTTTATGAAAACGGCAGAATTTATATAAGAGACTTATATCTGTTCAATGAAAATTTCCGAGAGAAATACCTTAATAAGCGGGAAGAGAGTCATAACTGCTCATATTTTGCGCTGCCTGTTGCGGACGGATTCCGATTCAGTGACAAAAAAACACGTGCCGGTATATACTTTTTCCGCCACGACCACGAGCTTGAATTTTCAGCTCCCTGGAGAACATTCCAAAACGGAACAACTGCAAATATATATCTGGGAGAGTCACTTAAAATCACTGCAGACGAAAAAAGCATTTATATCAGATGTAATGAACCGAGCTGGTATATGTGTGCAGTCAACTCATCTGATGCTGATTTGCCCTATGCTGAAATTTCCGGCAAAACGCTTAAAATGAAATTTTCTCTCCCAGGCGAACCCGAATTCGGATATGAAATCAATCTGTCAAAGGGCTATTTCTCAAAGCAAAACAGCTCATTCATCATCTTCCCCGAAGACGGTGAAATAAAAATCGAATTATAACTAAACACCCGTCGGGAGAATTGATACGACCGACGGGTATTTTTTACTTTATAGGAAATTCCTTCCTATAAAGTAAAAAAGATTATATGTCCCGCCGAACGGGAAGTAAACTTCCCTCGGCGATGGACTATACGAAAGCGTTTCGCCGCAGGCGTAGGTTGAAGCCGTTTTCTTGTCTGAACACGAAATTATTCTTTTATAAGTGAATACTGCTGAGTAATCAATATTTCAGCAAGCTTTTTCTCGGAGCTTATTCGTTCTTTTGAAATAATACCTGCATGACAAAGCACGTGAGGAAGATGAGCATCAGCACCTGACGTGGTGATAAAATGAGGATTATCAGAAAAAGCCGCCTCAGCCTGTAAATTCTCGTCTTCTGAATTACCGAAGTTATATACTTCAATACCGTGAATAAACTCAGAAGGAAATAAACCTACTTCCGAAACATAGCTGCGAACTCTGAACGGATGAGCCTGAACAATAATAACCCCCAGAGGTGAAAGTGTATTATACCACAATTCAAGTGAATTATTTTTTAATTCAGGGTGAACATACAGCATTTCAGGTGTGATTCCGTAACAAAGAATTTCCTGACCGTTGCCCATGTGCTCTTCTATACCGAAAAGTATATCAATTCCTAAAGGTGCAGCGAATTTTCTGCATTCAAGATAATCCTTCTCATAGCAACTTACAAATTTCTTCCATGGAAAATCTCTGTCTATACCGCTGTTGCCGTTAAAAAAATGATTTGTAACGGCTGCACCTGAATATCCGCCCTCATACAAAGAATGTACAAGGTCATATGGAGTGATTGCGCCGCATTTACTGCATGGAGCAGTATGGCAATGCAGCTGATATCTGAACTCTCTCATAAAATCACCTTTTATAAATCAATGATAAAACAACATATAATGCGCCCGTCAATCTCAGGCTCATTTTCAAGAATTCCGCCGTTCTTAATAATAGTCTTTGCAGATGCTGCATTACCTTTATCACATACCATCAGGACTTTGTCAAGACCTAATTTTCTGCATTCATCAAGGGCAAGTCCGACCATCAAGGTACCATAACCCTTTCGACGCTCTGAAGGTCTGATGCCGTCACCTATGTGACCGATATTCATAAGCCTGTCATTAAGATAATGACGGATATTCACTGCACCGACAAAAATATTTCTCTCAGTATCGAGACAGAAAAAGGTTGAGTCGGGAACAAACTGAGAATTCTCCGACTTTACTTCAATAGACTGCGAATAATTATCATAATCATGATAATCAGCCTTACAGATTGCTCGGGGAATTATAACCGCTTCAGAAGCTGTCCACTCATCCATCATTTCACAAAGAAGCGGATAATTTTCAGCTGAAAGCCTGACAAGTTTTAACAATGTTATCACCTCTATAATAAATATAATAATCAGAATAAGGTGTTCAATCGTGACCGTAAAGAAATTCATCAGATAAACTGAAGCCGCTTTGAATTAGTGCATTAATCCGTTCTCCGGCAATTTCTACGGCTTTTGTACTGATAGAGGAACAAGAAAAATAGTCAAAAATATTATTTATAATTAAATCTAAAATACTTTTAATAATTTCAGTTTTTTCATAATCACTACGCAAATCCAGCCTCAGCAAAACAGTATCATTGAAGTAATCCTCTGAATGTCTTTCAAATACTTCAATTGTTCCGATAGCAGCTGAAGTGCGGATATCAATGACAGAAAAGCGCACAAAACCGTTACGAGAATATTCCCAATGCCAATATTTAATTGCTTCACGCATTCTTTCAATGGAGTTATAATAAAACGTCATCACCGCAATTGTCAGAATTAAACAATAATAAAGCATCCAAATCCGAATAAACCATCAACAAATCATTGCAATGAGCTTCAGATACAAATTCTAACCTGAACAATTCATTAACAAAAACAGGACAACTTTCATAAATCATCATAAATCACCATAATCATTAAAATGAGATACATACATTGTAGAACATTTGTTCGCATATGTCAATAATGTTTGCCTTAGAAAAAAGAATACAGATACACATAACCATAGAAATAAGAAAGTAACAAAAAAAATAAACCGTGTTTAATAACACGGTTTAACTACTGATTATTAAATGCACCCTCAAAACTGAACAATGAGTGAAGAAGAACCAAGTAAAGAGGTCAAGCCCTCGACCTATTAGTACTGCTTAACTGAACACATCACTGTGCTTACATACGCAGCCTATCAACCTCGTAGTCTACAAGGGGTCT
>JAZNSD010000052.1:0-5607 GCA_045591055.1 Acutalibacteraceae bacterium
ATTTCTTGCGGTTTTAACTTGCATAAGTACCATTTGAAGCAAGCAGTGAAACAGTTAGTCGCTTAAAATATTATGACTATCACTCACAAAAACTGACAGTTTTTACTGTCGGTCTGCTTTGCATATCTTGATTTTTAAGAAGATCAGATTTCAACAAATTAACAACATAAAAAATCATCCGAGACTCACAATATCGTGAATCTCGGATTTTTCTGTCTGTTTTTTTTACAGCCCCCATCTTTTCTTTTTCGAAAAAGTTCTTGACAAGTAAACAAATGTTCCGTATAATAATATATTGGTAAATAATGTATTTACCCTACAACTAAATATCAACTGAAACACATTTCTTTACTTATTGGCTTTATGCCAACACATATTATCTGACCGAAGAAAGTGTAGTCCGATACTCGGTTAGCAATATACGGACAATCAGAGCTTAAAGTTTAAGCCGTTACATAGTTTCAGTGCAAACTGTGCGAGAGGATGAAATGTCCTCCCGCTATTTGTGCTGTCTATGTGACGGCTTTTTTGTTGTGCAATTTTAACGAAAATAAAAAAGTTTTAAAATTTGCTTTCATTTTTGCCTTTCTAAACCCTTACCCCTTGAGGGATGATTTCTCTCGTGCACCTTAACAACTGAATGACCGTCCGAAAGTGATATGACTTTGCGATGATATGAGCGAGGCAACGCTGCGGTGAGATTCCGGAGCAGGAACTATTTCGGGTGAAACGGCAAAAGCCTGTATAAAGGATACTACAGCCACCGTGAAAATTTTCTGATATATCAGGAACATTTTCAGACTCTCAATTCCCATTTGTATATAGAGCAAGTTTTATCATTTTCCTGCGTACATACGTACACATGTACGCACGTACGCGGCGAAATTGAATAATTCTCATATATATTTTTTCTGTATTATGGTGAGCAAGACATCAAAATTTGTGCGGTATATAAGTAGAACTACATACACTGACCTACCCTGCGGCAAGGAGGTTAAATAAAATGAAAGGAGAAAAAAACAAAGGATGCCGAAGAAAGGAGGAAAAAGAAATGAGAAAAGGTTCTGATGATAAATTTTCAAATGACGAGTTTGGTGTTGAGGGTCCTGCATGGGCAGACGGGAAAACAATCAATGAGGCAATATTTTGTGAGGAGTTTCTTAGCAAACATAAAATTCTCTTCTCGGGTGGTTCATTCTTCACTACCGAAGGCAGAGTTGTTGATGAAATACCACTTAAAAGAATGGTGTTCGATGACCTGAAAATCTGTGCAGTAGCTAATGTACCGCAGAAGATTTCCAATATCGTTGAGCTTTTGAGAATAGAGGCACTTGATGAAAACTTTGCACCCGAAACCGACAGAATACACCTTCAGAACGGCACCCTGTATATTGACGGTACTTTTGATGAAAGCAAGTCGGAAATCGTAAGAAGTAGACTCCCCATAAGCTACAATCCGAATGCACCGGTACCAAAGCTGTGGCTGTCTTTTCTCGGTGAACTTCTGCATCCCGAGGACATACCCACACTTCAGGAGTTCTTAGGCTATTGCCTTATACCGAGTAATAAAGGTCAGCGAATGATGGTTATCAAAGGTAACGGCGGTGAAGGTAAATCGCAGATAGGTGCTGTTATGACAACGCTTTTCGGCAGCAATATGAAAGACGGAAGCATTGGTAAAATCTCAGAGAACAGATTTGCAAGAGCTGACCTTGAGCATATTCTGCTGTGTATTGATGATGACCTTCGTATGGAAGGACTCAAGCATACCAATTATGTTAAGTCTATAGTAACGGCACAAGGAAAGATGGACCTCGAAAAGAAGAACAAGCAAAGCTATCAGGGATATATGTATGCGAGACTTCTTGCTTTCAGCAACGGTGACCTGCAGGCGATGTTTGATAAAAGTGACGGCTTTTTCAGACGTCAGCTTGTACTGACAACCAAGGACAAAAATGCAGAGAGAATTGATGACCCTCATATAGCAGATAAAATGCGTGAGGAAATTGAAGGCATATTCCTGTGGGCATTTGAAGGTCTGCAGAGATTACTCTCAAATAACTTTCAGTTTACAGAGAGCGAACGTGCAATAAGTAACCGTGAGGCCGTCAAGCGTAATAATGTCAATGCAGTTGAATTTATGGAGTCGGACGGATACTTTGTATTTGCAGAAGATAAGTCCGTAACCTCAAAGGAATTGTATGAGATTTACAAGCTGTGGTGCGAAGAAAATGCTCTGTCGCCTATGAGTTCAAGAAGCCTGAGCGACTTTCTGATTGCCAATGAAAACAGATACGGCATTAAAAGCAGTAACAATGTTTACAACAGAGAGCATCGCAGAGTAAGAGGCTTCATTGGCATAGAGGCGACAGCATCACCATTTATGAATAATCTGTATGGTTCATAAATGGTGAGTATAAAGTTTTACGGGGTACAGGGTGGTTTTACAAAAACAGCCCTGTTGGGTAGCAATTCGCAAATTGCAGGGCAAAGCCCTAACACCACCCCGTAGGGCGCAACAGCATCTTTTGATAGCCTTATGGATGTCAAAAGTGCTATTGCGTTACTTTTGACAAAAGTAACAAAACTTGAGACGAAATATATTTTAAATAAGGATGTGAGAATATTAGAAGAAGTATAAGTGTTATGGTTGGTAAAGGCTCTGTTAGACACAATGAAAGGAAGTTCAATGCTTTCAATACCGACCCGACAAGAAGCTGCCTGAACACGTCTTTCATAAACAAAGATATCAAGGATGTGTATCATGAGCTTTTTGACAAAGCACTGCAGGATTACAATGCTAAACAAAACAGAACTGACCGAAGAATAGATGATTACTATAAAAAGATAGTATCAGGAAAACAGGAAAAACCCTTTCACGAAGTTATTCTGCAAATCGGTAATAAGGATGATATGAATGCAGAAACAGATGAAGGCAGACTTGCCGAAAGAATACTGACAGAATATATCAAAACCTTTCAGGAAAGGAATCCTAATCTCCGTGTTTTCTCTGCACATCTTCATATGGATGAAGCTACACCTCATTTGCATATTGACTTTGTACCATTCACAACCGGCAGTAAGCGTGGTCTTGAAACAAGAGTATCATTAAAACAAGCTCTTGCAAAGCAAGGTTTCAAGGGAGGTACTCGCGGAGATACAGAGTGGAATCAATGGGTACTGTCCGAAAAAGAGGAACTCTCAAAAATTATGGAGAGGTACGGTGTAGCGTGGGAACAGAAAGGTACTCACGAAAAACATCTGTCAGTTCTTGATTATGAAAAGAAAATGCGTAGTCAAGAGGTTGAAGCTCTTACGGAAGAAATAGCCGAAAAGCAAAGTGAACTGAAAGCAGTCAAAGAGCAGATTGAAAGCTACGATGATGGCAGAGGTATTGAAAATCTAATAGAGCAATTAAACAGTAATGAGTTCACATTACCCGAGCCTACACCTCTTATGACAGCCAAAGCGTACAAAACAAAATATGCAGAGCCGTTGATATTGAAGCTGAAAACCCTTGTGAAAACTGTATTTGCAAAATATCTGAAAGCTGTTGAAGCACGAATAACAGCAAGAGGTCATAACAGCAGTTTACAGCGACGGGTTTCAATTCTTGCAAGGGAAAACAGTGAGCTTCGTGAACAGAACAGGTCACTTATTAGGCAGGTCAAGGATTATTCTCTCTTACAAAGGTTCTTCGGTAAAGAGAAAATTGACGAGCTGGTAAATCAGGCTAAAGGAAGAACAAAATCTAAGAAATATGAAAGGAATAGATAAATGAATAAAGAAGAAAATTTTATTGAAGAACTGTTTGCAAAAACAGAAGAAACAGAGGTGTCAAAGCCTCAGACAACCGAAATCGTGCAAATGCCAATGAAAAGCATTGTCCCGAATTTCAAGAATCCGTACAAGTGCCGTGAGGAGGATATGAAACTGTTAGAAGATAGTATTCGTGAAAATGGTATTATCCAGCCCTTGATGGTACGCAAGGATGATAAAGCGGATGTGTATGAAATCATATCGGGACACAGAAGATACCTTGCAGCAACAAGGCTTGAAATGACAGAGGTTCCCGTTGTTGTATTGGATATAAGTAAAGAGGAAGCAGAAATCATCCTCGTTGACAGTAACCTGCACCGAGAGCATATTCTTCACTCGGAAAAAGCCTTTGCGTACAAGATGAAAATGGATGCTCTTAAAAAGCAGGGCAAACGAACAGATTTAACTTCGGACCAAGTCGGACCGAAGTTATCTGCAAAGGAAATCTCGGATGAAGATAGTGCATCTCAGGTAAAAAGATATATCCGTCTGACAAAGCTTATACCAAAGCTTCTCAGTATGGTGGATGAGAATAAAATTTCTTTCTCTGTGGGCGTTGAACTTTCGTATCTCACAAAAACAGAGCAAACTGATTTGTTTAAATTTATTGAGAAAGAGCTTTGTACACCTTCACTTTCACAAGCACAGAAGCTGAAAAAGCTATCTCAGGATGGACAGCTTAATGCAGAGGAAATATCTTCCATTATGAAACAGCCTAAAGCTAATCAGGTTGTTACAGTTAAAATCCCCGAAGATAAAATCAGTAAGTACCTAAAACCTACTGCTACAGTAAAAGAAAAAGAGGATTTTCTTGCAAAGGCCGTTGAGTATTACGGAAAGCATCTTCAGAAGCAGAAAGACAGGGGTGCAAGATAATGACAGAAAAGATTTTATCCTTTTGGGAGTATGTGAAACTCAGAAGCTTATCTGTGCTGAGCGGTACTCGTGCTGAGTACAGACCGGGTAAAACGGAAGATTCGGATGCTAATGAATATGTTATCAACGGTGTTCGTTATGTAGTTTCAACCCGTTTCAGCAAAACAGAAAACAAAACAATGAAAGAAAAAATATCAGCTTTTATCGGAAGCGATTTTGCACATTTGACAATTGCCGATGATATAAATACACTTAACACAGAATATGTAAATTCGACTGCCGGAGAAGGGAGGATAAATGCAGTCAGATAACCTTGGCATAACAGCCATCTATTGCCGTCTGTCCCGTGATGACGGTACAGACAGCGAAAGCAACTCAATAGGTAATCAGAAAAAGTTGCTCTCACAAAAAGCAAAAGACTTAAAGCTTACAAACACAAAGTTCTATGTTGATGACGGTTATACGGGAACGAATTTTAACAGACCGGGTTTTCAGGCAATGCTTGAAGATATCGAAATGGGATATGTAACAACCGTTATGGTGAAAGACTTATCCCGTCTCGGCAGAGATTATGTTTCTGTAGGTCACTATACGGATAACTTCTTTCCTGAGCATAACATCAGATTTATAGCAGTCAATGACTTAGTTGACAGTAATGACGGTGATAACGAAATCGCACCGTTCAAGAATATTATGAATGAGATGTATGCCCGTGATATAAGTCGCAAGGTCAGAAGTTCACACAGAATTCGTGGTAATCTCGGCGAGCCGTTATCTCAACCGCCTTACGGGTATATGAAAGATCCGAATAACAAAAAGAAATGGATTGTTGATACTGAAGCTGCAGAAGTTGTTAAAAGTATCTTTGCAATGTGTATTGAGGGTAAAGGTAATGAAACTATTGCCCGTATC
>JAZNSD010000053.1:0-97132 GCA_045591055.1 Acutalibacteraceae bacterium
CTGATCGCATTCCTGTTCTTCGGCGACGATATCGCATTCTTCAACTATCACGAATATGTTGACGGCGAACCCGTTGACATCATCCGTCTTGCAGGTGCAGACGGCTACAGCAAGGGTCTTGCACTCCTGCTCGAAGCTCTCGGCTGTACCGATCCCAAGAACGCAACCGCAACCGGTATGATGCCCAAGGCTCGTTACCTGCAGGCAGACAATACCTACGACGTAGACGAATTCATTACCGACCTTGCAACTTCTCTTCTCGACAGAGTTGACGAAATCCTTGCAAACCCGGTAGAAGAAGTATTTGACCTTCTTCCCGAACTTCTCTACTTCATCAATGCAAACGGTCTCTCAGTTGCAGTCCGTAACCTTGCAGGTTCCGTGCTCAACGTAATCAATGTTCTCAATGAAAACGGTATCGCAGATATCGATCTTAAGGAACTTCTTTACGGTATAGACATCGAAAAGCTTGATCTTGAAGCAGTATTCACACTCCTTGAGGATCTCAATGTTCTCGGCACAGACGAAGTTCCCTTTGAATTCAACAATGCATTCAAGGGCTACACAACAGAAAATGCTGACGGTACAGTAACATTTGTTCGTGATGTAAACGGTGAAAACATCATCCAGAAGTTCTACATCGGCGATGTTGATCCTTATATCAGCTCCACAGGCGAGCTTGCTTATAAGATGCATCTCACAGAAGAATCAAGAGGCGACATTGTTGTTCTTCTTCTCTCCTTCGCAATTGATGCAGTTCTTTACGGCAACAACGCACAGGCACTCGGCGCTAAGTTCGACTTCGACGGAAATATAATTTCCACAATCGCAGCAATCTTTGCTCAGAAGATGGAATTCACACCCGCTGATATCAACTGGGTATACTACCTCGGCCTTGAAGGCGCAGAGCTTGATGCAGCTATCGAAAACGTTCTTGCAGGTAAGTTCAATGAGCTTCCCGAGCTTCCCGAACGTACACTCCACTACATCGAATACGATAACAACTGGAATGAAGAAACAGCAGAATATCTTGTTGACAATCTTCCCGAAATCGTAGACCTTGTAATTGCAATGGCAACAGATTATGCAACTCTCAACGACTTCATCAATGCAAACCTTGACATTTACACAAATGAAATGGCTAACATGATGATCCACGGTGTTGCAGATCTCCTCAAGCAGCTTGATGAGTATGTTCTCAACCACGCAGGTGTTCTCCTCGGTGTTGACGTCGACACACTCCTCAACTACACAGCTACAAACGTAACCGATAAGGCAAGCTTTGTTAAGGCACTCTCCACAGCATTCGGCGGCGTAGGCGAAATCCTTGACCTTGTTCTCTTCGGAGAAGATCTTGAACTCTTCACCAAGCTTGAAAACGGCGAAGAAGCAATGCTTACAGTTTCCGGCGGTGACGGATATGTAAACGGCCTTGCTCCCATCCTTTCAATGCTCGGCGTTGATACAAACATCGGCGAAATTCCCGAGGTTAAAGGTGATCTTTCAATCACAGAGCAGGTACTTGAAACTATCCTTCTCAGAGTTTGCGACAGAATTGATGAAATTCTTGCAAAGCCTGTTGATGAAGTATTCGACATCCTTCTCAACCTCTTCTACTTCGTAAATGCAGACGGTCTTACCGTATCAGTAAACAACATTCTCCAGCCCATTGACTACATCCTTAACGGATTAAACGATGTTGTCGGTGAAGATAAGAACGGTGACGGAATGGTAACTCTTTCTGATCTTATCGGCTTCGACCTTTCCGACCTCAGCTTTGAAGGCATCAGCAAGATCCTCAAGGATGAAACAGGCATCGATCTCTGGGGCGCAGTAGGCGACTACCTCGGCACATTCTACTTCGGCGAACTCGAATATTATGAATATGCTGAAGGCAAGGGCGCATTCAGAATGGTTTACACCGAAACTGAAGAAAAGCACGACTTCATCACAATCGTTCTCTCTGTTGTTCTCGATGTATTCGTATATGAAGGCAACAAGGATGCTCTTGTTGAGCTCTTCGGCGAAGACGGCGAAGGAATCTATAACACAATTATGGCATTCCTTACAGATGCAGAAGTTGAAGTTCCCATGAGACCCTATCAGTGGCTCTACACTGACAAGGCAGACACAGGCGAGGTTCTTTCTCCCATCACAGGCGAAGGTCTCTATGACTACATGTACGGCGAGCTCTACACAAGAGAAATGGGCGAATACATTACAAAGTGGCTTCCCAGCTTCATTGATACAATGATCGTTCTTCTCGGTGTTAAGAATGAAAACGGTGAGCTTTACGACGGTCTCCAGGATATCTTCGATCAGCTTATCGGTACATCAATCTACAAGACTGATCTCCTTATTACAATAGCAGATGCTCTTAAGGGACTTATTGGTGACCTTAAGGAAAGCATCGGTGAAGAACTCTTCACACACATCGCTAACATCCTTGACAAATCTCTCGGTGTTAACGTAGCATTCTGGGATACTTACACAGTAACTCCCATTACGGAAGGCGATAAGGAAGCATTCATTGATGAGCTTCTCAATATCCTCACTCCCGTATATCCCTTACTTGCATTCCTTCTTACAGACGAAGATCTCGCATTCTTCAACAAGGATGACGGCATTGATAATTCTGTAGTATCCGATGAAAACAGCTATGTAATCATCCACGGTGCAGAAGGTTATGCATACGGTATCATCCCGATTCTTGAAGCATTCGGATATGATAACGATAAGATTATGACTCCCGAAGAATATAAGGCTGCTGCAGCAGGCGATCCCGAAGCTCTCCTCAGAGGCATTCTTGATCCCATCCTTGCACGTGTTGATGCAATTCTTGCAGATCCTATTGATGAATTACTCGCTACTCTTCCCGGTATCGTATACTTCCTCAACTCCAAGGGTCTTGATACAGCATTCAACAATGCAATCAATGCAGTAATCAGAGTTCTTGAAACAATTGAACCTCTCACAGGCGAAATTGATCTCTACGAAGTAATCGGCTTCAACTTCGAGGTTGATATCGAAGGTCTTATTGATCAGCTTCTTACAAGCGTTGCTGAAGATACAGGCTTCGAGCTCACAGAAGTAGCTATGGAAGCTATTACTGAACTCACACTCGGTGAAGTTATTTCCTACACATCCAAGAACGGTGACCTTGCTTACACAATGAAGTATGCAACAGGTGCTGACAGTGTTGACTTCGTAACAATCATTCTCAGACTTGTTCTTACATTCATCTCCATCCCCGAAAATGCAACAGCTATTGAAGCTCTCCTTGCAGACAGCCTCAGCGGCGACGGCTACACATTCCTTTGCTCACTTCTTGAGAACTTCTCACAGATGGCAGCAGACAAGGACGGTATGGACGAAATCATGTACACCGTATACCAGATCTTCTATGCAGCTAACGTAGCAGCACACAAGACAGAAGACTGGCTTGCAGACTTCAACGGCGACTACTCATTCCTTAACCAGCTGTTCGAAACAAGCGACCTTGCATTCCTTCGTCAGATCGAAATTTCACTCGGCGGACTTCTCAATAAGTACACCGGTGATATCGTTGACGATGATGAAGTAGTTCCCAACGGATTTATCGCATTCTTCCAGAAGATTGCTGACTTCTTCAAGAAGATCGCAGATTTCTTCAAGAATCTCTTCTCATAAGATATAATCCGAAGTCTCGATAACAAATAAGTTCAGCCCCTTCGCCAAAACCGGCGAGGGGGCTGATTTCATTAATAAAAGCTTTTAACTAAGGGCGATGAGAAGATAATCACATTATTTCAACTCATAAGCCGGGTTCTGAAAACATCGGAAATAAGCTTATAAAGCAGAAGCCGCCGTCCCCATAAAGGGTCGGCGGTTTCTGCTTGTAAAGGATAATAAGAAAGATGGGGTATGTAAAGAAAGAGTGTGTTAATAAAAATCTTACTTAAAGGCTTCGGGATCAAAAACAATAATTTTTCCGTTTCATGCAGCTGTGTCGTGTTTTACGGAAGCCTTTGCAACGGGTCTCACGGGAGTGTAAACGACCTTTTCATTGATACGCTCGCGTCTTGCCGTTTCCTTGCTGTGCTTCCTGCCTCTTACTGCTCTTAGCACTGCAAGAATGATTTTGTCTTCAAACTTAACGAAGCGCTCCTCGTGAGTGAAGCCCCATACTACAAACAGTGTAAGAAGAACTTCTGCTAATATAATAAAAGAAATAGTTGTTGACATAATATTCATTCCTTTCAGATTTCGAACATTTGTTTTGTTTTCTGTGATTGTATTCTACAACATAAATTTCCATTTGTCAACACAAATGTTCGGAAAATGTCGAAAAAGTGTCCCTATAATGGGACTTGTAAAACAGACTTGTGGTCTTGAGTAAAATATACCACAATATATTGTGGTTGTCAACAAGTTTTACAAAAAAAGACATAAAAATTTACCGAACATTTTTTTATCCCTCAGACACAACAGAAGCGACAGAAGGATACGACATAAAAGCGTTATCTTCTTAAAATAATTTTCTGATAAAAGAAAAGCATCAGCATATATACACTGATAATGTCAGATCCGTTAAAAATAATACCTGCTTGCCGCGTCGGATATATTTTAGCTTTAATGCAGCGGGGAAAGGGTAAGATTTTTTTCTTATAAAATTGAAATTTCCTATTTATATTTATTTATCTTTGTGCTAAAATATACTATGTATAACTATGTCAGGAGAAAAAATACAGATGTTTGTTGATTCAGCTAAAATAAAGATAAAAGCAGGAAACGGCGGTAACGGAGCCGTGGCATTTCACCGCGAGAAATATGTTGCCTCCGGCGGTCCCGATGGCGGAGACGGCGGCAAGGGCGGAGATATAATTTTTGTTGCCGACGATCATCTTGCAACCCTTGCCGATTTCAGATATAAAAGAAAATATTCTGCAGAAAACGGTGCAAACGGAGAAGGCGGCAGAAGAAGCGGAAAAAGCGGAAAGAGTCTTACCATCCGTGTGCCCAGAGGAACAGTTATAAAGGAAGCTGAAAGCGGAGCAGTGCTCGCCGATATGTCGGGAGATGAGCCCTTCATTTGTGCAAAAGGCGGCAGAGGCGGCTGGGGCAATCAGCATTTTGCCACTCCCACACGTCAGGCACCCCGTTTTGCCCGTGACGGCTATCCCGGAGAAGAGTGGGAGGTTATTCTTGAACTGAAGCTTCTTGCAGATGTAGGACTTTTAGGCTTTCCCAATGTAGGAAAATCCACACTTATTTCTGTTGTAAGCGAAGCAAAGCCCGTTATTGCAAATTATCATTTTACAACTCTTACTCCCGTGCTCGGTGTTGTAAGGATGGGACCCGAAAGCTCCTTTGTAATGGCGGATATTCCGGGTCTTATCGAAGGAGCGGGAGAAGGAGTCGGTCTCGGACACAGATTCCTGCGTCATGTGGAGCGTTGCCGTATGCTTGTGCATATTGTTGACGTTTCCGGCAGCGAGGGCAGAGATCCTGTTGAGGACTTTAAGATAATCAATAAAGAGCTTGAGGTTTTTAATCCCGAGCTTACAAAATGCCCCCAGATAGTTGCAGCAAATAAGATCGACCTTGCAACAGATGAACAGCTTGCTTCCTTCAGAAAGTTTATTGAGGATCAGGGGCTTCAGTATTTTGAAATTATTGCTCCCATTCAGGAGGGCACTCAGGAGCTTATAAATGCGGTTGCCGCAAAGCTTAATGAGCTTCCTCCGATAAAGCGTTTTGAATCCGAAGGAGTTCCTCTTGAGGTGCTTGAAAAGAAGAAGGATACAGGCTTTAAGATCACTGAAATGGGCGGAGATTATTATATCGAGGCAGAATGGCTTCTGAAAATACTTAACAAAACAGATATTGACGACTATGAGTCACTTCAGTATCTTCAGAGAGTTCTTGAAAACAGCGGTGTATTTGAAGAGCTCCGCAACCGCGGAGTTCAGGAGGGCGATACCGTAATAATTTATGATCTGGAGTTCCAATATGTACCTTGATGCTGAAAATCTTGATGCTTTACTCCCCGATACAGATTACAGAACCTTAAGCGGACTGACCCTTGCCTTTATCGGAGATGCCGTATATGAGCTTCTTATAAGACGGCATATACTCTCCCTCGGCGAAGCAAAGGTCTCCTCTCTTCACAAAGAGGCTGTAAAGCTTGTGAATGCCGATCATCAGGCAGATATGGCAAAAATGCTCATGCCTTTTCTCAGCGAGGAAGAAACTGCTGTATATAAGAGAGGCAGAAATGCCCATGCAGGACATACTCCGAAAAACAAATCGGAGGCGAGCTATCATATGTCAACAGGCTTTGAGGCACTTATAGGCTATATATATCTGAAAAAGGATTATAACAGGCTTGATGAAATATTTTCTCTTATTCTGAAAAAGGGTGAAGAAAATGAAAAAGAACAATAAGAAAAAGTCCCTTAAAGAGATACTGGCAACGATCACTCAGCTTCTGATGTGTGTGGCGGGAGCATTTATGTATTCTGCCGCAGTGTCGCTTTTTGTCACACCTCTTAAATTTGCGGCAGGCGGACTTACAGGTCTCGGTATACTTATAAACTACCTTGTGCCCTTTATCTCAACAGGTGCTTTTGTATTTATTGCCAACATACCGCTGTTTATAATTTCGTGGAAAAAATTCGGCTTCAGATTTATTGCACGAACGGTTTTTTCCACTGCACTGGTATCGGTTTTTATTGATATTCTCAGCTCTTTGGGAGAAAAGTACGGTTGGTTTTTCAGCGGTGAAGAAAAACTTGTCGGTGCTATCTTCGGCGGAATAATTGCCGGTGCAGGTCTCGGAATAGTTTTTCTCGGCGGCGGCACCACAGGCGGGCTTGACATACTTGCAAGACTGCTTAAAATTAAATTTCCTCATTTCTCGGTGGGAAGACTGATTCTTATATGCGACTTTGCAGTAGTGCTGCTGTCGGGAGTTGTATATAAGAGCATTGAGAGTATTCTTTACTCTATTATTATAGTATTTTTATCCTCCCTCGCAGTTGACTATATCGTGGCAGGCAAAAGCCATTCTAAGCTTTTATTTATACTCACGGATTTTCACGAGGAGGTTACAAGGGATATAATTGATATATGCGGAAGAGGCGTTTCCGTTATTCCTGCCAAGGGCGGATATACGGGAAATGACAAAAAGCTTCTTATGTGTGTTGTGCGCACCCACGAGGTTTCAAGAGTGAGAAATGTTGTGGCGAAGTATGACGAAAACCCGTTTATTATCGTTGCAGATTCATCAGAGGTCCTCGGACAGGGCTTCAAATCTCACAAGGACACGCTGTGAGATTTGAAAGTAATATAGAGCTTCGAATAGTGAAAAAGTAAATTTGATATATTGATAAAGGATTTTTTATGAAAGTTAAAAAGGAACACATCAGAAATTTTTCAATTATTGCTCATATCGACCACGGTAAGTCTACTCTTGCCGACCGTCTGCTTGAGCTGACGCAGACGGTTCAGAAGCGTGATATGCAGCAGCAGATACTCGACAATATGGATATTGAAAAGGAGAGGGGCATAACCATCAAGGCGCGTGCCGTAACACTTAATTATAAAGCTCACGACGGCAACACATATGAGCTCAATCTTATTGATACTCCCGGACATGTTGACTTTAACTATGAGGTTTCCCGTTCTCTTGCTGCCTGTGAGGGTGCTTTGCTTATTGTTGACGCAACTCAGGGTGTTGAGGCTCAGACCCTTGCGAACACATATCTTGCCCTTGATCATGATCTTGAGCTTGTGCCCGTTGTTAATAAAATTGACCTTCCTGCAGCTGATCCCGACAGAGTCTGTGCAGATGTTGAGGAGATTATAGGACTTGACTGCTCCATAGCTCCCAGAGTATCTGCGAAGACCGGTGAAAATGTGGAGGAAGTGCTTGAAAAAATAGTGGAATACATACCCTGTCCCGAGGGAGATGACGATGCTCCCTTCAAGGCACTTGTATTTGACTCGGTTTATGATAACTATAAGGGTGTTATCGTATATGTGCGTGTAATCGACGGAGTGCTGCGCCCCGGTGACACAATGAAAATGATGGCTACAGGCGCACAGTTCACTGTTGTTGAAGTGGGCAGAATGGGTGCCACCTCTCTTGAAAGCAGAAATGAAATCAAGGCAGGCGAGGTAGGATATATTACTGCATCGATCAAGAGTGTTGTTGATGCACGTGTGGGCGACACGGTAACAAGAGCAGATGCTCCCGCCGCTGAGCCTCTTCCCGGCTATAAAAAGGTAAATCCTATGGTTTTCTGCGGTGTTTATCCTGCAGACGGCGCGGATTACGAATCCCTCAAGGAAGCACTGGAAAAGCTTCAGCTCAATGATGCGGCTTTATCCTTTGAGCCTGAAACCTCGGGTGCACTGGGCTTTGGTTTCCGTTGCGGATTTTTAGGCCTTTTACATCTTGAAATCATCCAGGAACGTCTTGAAAGAGAATACGATCTCGATCTGGTTTCAACCGTTCCCAGCGTTATTTATAAAATACATCTTTCCGACGGCACTGTGCTTGATATAGACAATCCCACAAACTATCCCGATCCTGCAATTATTGATTTCGTTGAAGAGCCTATGTCGGATGCTCATATATATGCTCCTTCGGAATATGTGGGAACTATTATGGATCTTTGTCAGGACAGAAGAGGCATATTCAAGAATATGGACTATATCTCCGGCGACAGAGTTGATATTCACTATGTGCTGCCTCTTAATGAAATAATATACGATTTCTTTGATGCTCTTAAATCCCGTACAAGAGGATATGCATCCTTTGACTATGAGCTTATCGGCTATGAGCGCTCCAATCTTGTAAAGCTTGATGTTCTTCTCAACGGCGATCTCATAGATGCTCTTTCATATATTATCCATTCGGAAAAGGCATATCCGAGAGCCAGAAAAATTGCCGAAAAGCTTAAGGATAATATTCCCAGACAGATGTTTGAGATCCCCGTGCAGATAGCAATAGGCGGCAAGGTAATAGCCAGAGAAACAATAAAGGCTATGCGTAAGGACGTTCTTGCAAAGTGCTACGGCGGTGACATTACCCGAAAGAAAAAGTTGCTTGAAAAGCAGAAAGAGGGTAAAAAGAGAATGCGCCAGTTCGGTACTGTTGAAGTGCCTCAGGAAGCCTTTATGGCAATACTCAAGCTCGATGGACAGGACTGATAAAGCAGGGCTTTATTTTCATATTCCCTTCTGCAGGGGAAAATGCCCTTATTGTGATTTCTATTCTCTTGTTTCTCAATCCTGCAGTGATGAATATATAGAGTCTCTTTGCGATGAAATAAAAAACCGCCGCAGAATGAAAGAATTTTTAATTTGTGATGAAAAAATAAGTGTTGATACTGTTTATTTCGGCGGCGGAACTCCCTCACTTATGACAGGTGCTCAGCTTCAGAAGGTTGTTTGCGCTGTCAAAAGCAGCTTTATTGTTGCCGAAGATTCTGAAATTACGGTCGAATGCAATCCCTCCTCCCCGGGGCTTCAGGATTTTCTTCAGAAAGCCGCACAGGCAGGAGTAAACAGAATTTCTCTCGGTATGCAGTCTGCAGCCGATAATGAGCGAAAGAGTCTCGGAAGGACAGGCGGCAGAGAAAGTGTGGAAAATGCTGTCCGTTTTGCAAAAAAAGCAGGAATAGAAAATATTTCTCTTGATATAATGATAGGTGTTCCCGGCAGCAGTATGCTGTCTCTTGAAAAAACTCTTGATTTTGCCGTAAGTCTCGGTGTGCCTCACATAAGTGCTTATATGCTTAAGCTTGAAGAGGGAACACACTTTTATAAAAACCGGCACAAGCTTCAGCTTCCCGATGAGGATGAAACTGCGGATATGTATCTTTTTATGTCACGTTTTCTTAAGGACCGCGGCTTTATTCACTATGAAATATCAAATTTCTGCAAGGAAGGCTATCATTCCCGGCACAATATGAAATACTGGCAGGGTGCCCCTTATCTCGGCATAGGACCTGCCGCACATTCATTTTACAATAAAAAACGCTTTTATTTCCCAAGGGACATAAGTGCATTTATGAACGGTGAACCTGCTGCTTATGACGGAGAGGGCGGAGATGAGGAAGAAGAAATTCTTCTCGGACTCCGCACACTTGACGGTGTGAGGCTCAGCGATAAAAATGATTTGTTTATTAAAAAAGCCCGCTTGTTTGCGGACAGCGGCTTTGGAAAAATAACAGAGGATAACCGTTTTGTGCTTAATGCGGAAGGCTATCTTATTTCAAACAGTATTATATCAGAGCTTCTGAGTGTATATTAAAAAAAGGAATAAAAAATATGCTTTTATCTAAGATTTTCGAAAATGTCAGCTACAAATGTGAAAATTTCTGCGATATCGAAATAAATGATATCGTCTATTCATCAAGGCTTGCTGCCCCCGATACGATATTTGTTGCCCTTGTGGGTGCATTTTCAGACGGACATGATTATGCAGAAAGTGCATATCTTATGGGCACAAGAGTTTTTCTTCTGAGCAGAGATATGAAGCTTCCTTCGGATGCATTGTGTATCTATGTTGAAAATACAAGAAAGACTCTCTCCGAAATAAGCGGTAATTTCTTTTCCCATCCCGACCGTGAATTAGATGTTATCGGTGTTACGGGAACAAAGGGAAAGACCACCGTTACACATATGCTTTGTACCTGCCTTAATGAATGCGGAATAAAAAGCGGTGTAATAGGTACAGTGGGAGCTTATTATGACGGAAGGTTTGTGCCCACGGTAAACACAACTCCCGAATCCTATGAAATTCATAAGCTGCTTCGTCTTATGGCTGATGCAGGCTGTAAGGCAGCTTGTATTGAGGTTTCTTCCATAGGAATAAAGAATCACAGAGTAGACGGAATGAAATTTTCCACAGCTGTGTTCACAAATCTGTCTCCCGACCATATAGGCGGAGCAGAGCACGACAGCTTCGAAGAATATTCATATTGGAAAAAGCAGCTTTTCGGTATGTGTGAAAAAGCGATTTTCAATAAGGATGACCTCTTCTCAGAGGAAATAATAAAAGAGATAACCGTACCCTATGTTCAGTTTTCCATTGAAGGCGAAGCTGATTTCTCCGCTTCCTGTATCAGGACACTGCGTTCTGAAGATTTCTTCGGAGTAGGTTTCAGCTGTAAGGCAGGGAAGGATACATTTGAAGCAAAAATTGCAATGCCGGGATTTTTCAGTGTATATAACGCACTTGCCGCTGTGGCTGTGTGCAAGGAATACGGCATAGACAATGAAAAAATTGCCGTGTCTCTAGAAAAAGCAAGAGTAAAGGGCAGAAATGAGCTTATGAATGTTGATGCTCCCTATGCCGTAATTATAGATTATGCCCACAACGGACAGAGCTTCAACTCTGTTATTGATACAGTAAAGGAATATCCTCACAACAGAATTATCTGCGTTTACGGCTCTGTCGGAGACCGTGCACAGCTGCGCCGTCAGGAGATGGGGCTTGTGTGCGGTAAAAAAGCGGATCTCAGTGTTATCACTACCGATGACCCGGGCTTTGAGGATCCCGAAGCAATTGCAAAGGAAATTGCTTCATACGTGGAAAAAGAGGGCGGAAAATATGTGATAATCACCGACCGTGAAAAGGCAGTACACTTTGCTCTTAGTGAAGCGGAAAAAGATGATATCGTTCTCATCCTCGGAAAGGGTCACGAAACCGTGCAGAAGGTGAAGGGCGAAAAGCTCCATTATTCCGACCACGAAAGTGTAAACAGTTTTTTTAATAAAGAATCATAAATTTTGCAATGTGTGAAGAACGAGTGCAATTCGCACAATCCGAAGAAATATCAAAACGACAATAATTTCTCGGGAGAGCGGATTCAGAAATGTTCAGATTTTACTGTAGTGCGCCGTTTTAGAAAAACGGATGCAATACGGTGAAATATGGACATTTATGAACTGCCGACCATAGGGTTACTTCTTATGAAAACAAAAAAACCAAGATTCGTCGGAACGACGAACCTGTCCCGAACAAACTATCAAAGAGGCAGGTAGTAGCAAGTGGACAAAAATTGCCATAGTTGTTGGATTTGACACCGGAAGGCGTACGTTGGTACGCCGAGGATGGCAAAGACAAAGCGCTTTATTAATTGAAAATGAGGCACTTTGTCCGGTATCTGCATTACTATTTTACGGTCGCTCGTACTTTTGTAATATATGCGCGGCAAATATGGTAATTTTTGCGCCCCTTGCGGCTCAATTGATTTACAGGGGAGTTCAGTATGAGTTATATATTTAAAAAAGAAAACGATCTTAATGCATTTGAAGAATTTGTTCTTTCTCACGGCGGCGGATTTCTGCAGTCGGAGAAATGGGCAAGAGTAAAGCTTGAATGGAACAGCCGTTTTTATTCGGGCTTTGATGGTGACGGCAACAGAGTGCTGACAGCGCTTGTTATGGAAAGACACATTCCCGCTGCAGGAAAAATATGGTATTGCCCTGCAGGTGCAGTTACCGATTATAATAACTGTGAGCTTTTTGCTGAGTTTACCGCATTTATGAAAAAGGAGCTTAAGGAAAACCGTGCTACAGCGCTTTTCTACGATCCTCTTATTGAGCTTCGTGTGAACGGTGAAACTCAGCCTCAGGGACTTGCTGCCCATAAGCTTTTCACAGAAAACGGTTTTGTTCTCAATACAGACGCTTCAAAGTGTCTTTATAAGTCACCTGTTCAGCTTATCACCAAACTCATCAACGAAAAGGGTGAAAGATACACAGCCGATAAGCTTCTCAAAACCTTTGAAAAGGGTGTCAGATATTCGGTAAGAATCGGTGAGGGCAGAGGTCTTGTTGAAAAAATATATACAATTGAGGATATAGAAAAGGATCCTGCCATTATGGAGGATTTCCTTGCCGTTATGAAGGATACCTCCGAGAGAAATGACTTCGTTGAAAGAGGCGGAGAATACTGCAAGCGTCTTATGGAGGTTTTCGGCAAGGACGGTCTTGATATGATGCTTATCTATTATGACAAGAAAAAGGATATGGCATTGCAGGAAGAAAAGCTTAAGAGAAAGGAAGAGCTGCTGAAGGCTCTTGAAACTGCCCCCGAAAAGAAGGTAAGGGGCATAAAGGAAGAGATAGATTCAATCGACAAGGGTACAGTCCATTTTGAAGAGCGAATGAAGGAAACCGCAGACAGTGAAAAGGATCTCATATGTGTATCGGGCGGTATGACAATGCACTATAATAAAATGAGCTCCTGTCTTTTCGGCGGTTCAAGAAATCTTTTAAGAAATAATCTCAGAGCAAGTCACTTTTTTAACTACAGAAGAATCTGCCACAGCATAGCCAAAGGTAACGATTTTCACGATCTCGGCTATGTGCTTGTGGAAAAAACTCCTCCCGAAGCCGACGGCACCCTTGGTGTATGCAAGGTCGGAGCAGATTTTGAAGGAATACTCTCATTCAAAAAGAGCTTCGGCTCAGACTACATAGAATATGTAGGCGAATATGTTCTGGTATCAAATAAAACTCTTTTCTTTTCATACACACATCTTCTTGAAAAAGCAAGAAATGTGCAAAGCATCATAAACAGAATCACCCGAAAACGCAGGTAGTCGCAATGGGCGCAAAAACTACCCTGTTTGTCGCGCAAACGGAATAAGGATGCGTGGGGCTGTATAAGCTTGTTGTGATGTTTGGATTTGTGCCTCTTATAAAGTGGGAAAAGCGCTTTGTTTTCGCCGCTTCGCAGTACCGATGTACGGCTTTCCAGCGGCGAAAACAACAAACCGGGCAATTTTTGTCCCATTGCTACTGCAGTGGCTTTAGGGAAGCTTGTGCGGGACTGTCTTCGTCGTTCCGACGAATTTTGGTTTTTTGGGTTTTATTGAAGAGATTGGTATGGTCGGCGGTTCATAAATGCTCACATTTCACGCCATTGCATCCGTTTTTCCAAAACGGCGCACTGACGTAAAATCTGAACATTTCTGAATCCGCTCTCCCGATGGGAAACGTTGGTTTTTATCTTTTCTTAGTTTGTGCGGATGGATGCTCGTGCGTTGCACATCGCTGAAGTTAGTTTATTTGAGATTTTTTGGGGGCTCGTGCTGCGCACATCGCTGATGTTGGTTTTTTGATGCTCGTGCGTTGCACGTCGCTGATGTTGGTTTATTTGAGATTTTTGGGGGCTCGTGCTGCGCACATCGCTAATGTTTGTTTTGATGAGGTCTTTTTACTGTTACTTCTTATTTGATAAAAGGGGTGTTGGTTGTGGCAATAAGAACAGAGGGTGTGTTTTCCTCCTACGGTGCTTTTCCGGGGAATCCCGGTTTTGATGAGCTTACGGTGCGTCAGGATGAAATATACACAAAGCCTAATGATTGCAGAGATCCTTTTGAGAGGGATTATACGCGTATTCTCCATTCTCTTGCCTACAGGCGTCTTAAGCACAAGACACAGGTTTTTTTCAATATTGAAAATGACCATATCTGCACACGTATGGAGCATGTGTCTCACGTGGAATCGGTGAGCACCACGATTGCAAAGCAGCTGGGACTCAGTGTTGACCTGACCCGTGCAATTGCCATAGGCCATGATCTCGGTCACGCTCCTTTCGGACATCAGGGGGAAAGAGAGCTTGATGCAATCTCAAAAAAGTATCTGGGTAAAAGCTTTTTTCATGAAAAAAACGGTCTTCATTTTGTAGACAATATTGAGCTTTTAGAGGATGACTACAGAGTTTACCGTAATCTGAACCTTACCTATGCCGTGCGTGACGGAATAATCTCTCACTGCGGCGAGGTTGATGAAAACGGACTCAAGCCGAGAAAAGAATATATTGACCTGACAGAATTTACCGAATGCGGTCAGTATCAGCCCTATACCTGGGAGGGCTGTGTGGTAAAGCTTTCCGATAAAATTGCCTATGTGGGAAGGGATATTGAGGATGCAATAAGGCTTCGCTTCCTTACAAAGGAAAATATTTCATCCCTGTCTGATATGGCAAAGGCATATGACAAAATGGCAATAAATACCACGGTTATAATTCATAATATGATATCGGATGTAAGCAAGAATTCATCCCCTGAAAAGGGAATCTGCCTCAGCGATACCTTCGCTCAGCAGCTTATGGAAATAAAACAGTTCAATTATGAATTTATTTACAGAAATCCCCGTCTTGACACATTTACAAAATATGCCCGTCTTGTAATCGAGCAGATTTTTCTTGTTCTTCTCGAGTGCTACGACGGAGAAGACACCCTCAAGTGTCTTCGTAAAAAAGCGGAGATATATCCCGAGCTTATGGGTGCATTTGCGGAATGGCTCAGCAAATTCTGCGAGCCCGGACTTGATATGTTCGGAAATCTTACCGAAAAAACTGTCAAGTGCCGTAATAAAAAGATTTACGGCTGTCTTGAAACAGAGGATATTTATAAGGGGGCAATACTTGATTATATTTCGGGTATGTCCGATAATTATGCAATTAAGGTTTTCAATGAGCTTATAACATATTAAAAGGAGTGTTTGTTTTATGAAAAAGTTCAGAAGCATTTTAAGTATCGTTCTTGCAGTAATTATGCTTTTTACTGCAACGGTTTCTGCATCCGCAGTTTCCGTATGGGATATTTACTGGCAGGATGCCGAAGAGGCAGCAAGGGGCATCATCATGCAGCCCGGCAGGGATGAAAGCGAAAGAAACTTTTCCTGGTATATGCCCGAAAGCGTAACCTCATGCAGTGTGGAAATAAGCACCAATATGCTTTTTGCAGGCTCTAAGAGCTTTGCAGGCGAGGTTATTTCCGATAAGCACGGCAGCAATGTTGCCAAGGTAACAGTAACAGGACTTGAAGCAGGAGAAACCTATTATTACACCTGTGTTTCGGGCACCGAAAAGAGCTCAGTTTATTCCTTTGAAACAGTTGAAGGCGACAGCTTCTCTGCTCTTTATATGTCTGACATTCACATCACTCTTGATGAAGAGACAGGTGACACAAAGGCTACTGCTTATGAATTTGCAGATCTTCTCACAGAGGTTACTCTTAAGAATGATATCAATATGATTCTTTCTGCAGGCGATCAGGCAACAGACGGTCTTCTTACAGAGTATCAGGGACTTACTTTTTCTCCCGTGTCCCGCTCCCTTACTTTTGCTACTGCCATCGGTAATCACGACCGTAAGGGTATAGCATATAAGTATTTTATGAATCTTCCCAATGAGGATGAGGGAATGATAAGCTCACCTCAGGGCGGAAACTATTATTTCATTAAGGGCGATGTGCTTTTCCTTGTTATTGACTCAAACAATGCCAGCTCCACCGATCACCGTAATTTTATCAAAAACGCGGTTGAAAACAATCCCGGTGCAAAGTGGCGTGTTGTTATGATGCATCACGATCTCTACGGCGGCAGCATTGAGCACAGAGAAAGCGAAAACAATCTTTTAAGAATGATACTTTCCCCCATTTTTGATGAGTTCAATATTGACCTTGTGCTTACGGGTCATTCTCATCACTACAGTATCTCTCATGTGCTTTATAACGGTGAAATTGCCGAAGAGCTTGAAAACGGTGATGTTATAAACAATGCTCAGGGTACGGTTTATATGGTTTCCGCATCCGTAGGCAGACCCCGTGACGAGGAGGGAGTTTATTCAGACCGTGTTGCTATCGGTATGGATGAATTCACCGACAGGCTTTATAACATAATTGACTTTTCAGAGGATGCAATTACCGTAACAACATATGAAAGAGGAAGCGGCGAGGAATTTGCAAGCTTCACTCTCACAAAGGATGAGGATTATAAAGCGCCTGAAATCAGCTTTTTCAGAAAGCTTATAGGCAAAATCCTCGGTGTAATAGGCACGATTTATGCCGTATTCAATAATATCGGAAGATATTCGGATCTTACCGAAGACGGCTTCAATGTGGATTTTTTTGAAACCGTATTCTGATTAAAAGTAAGGGTGAAAAAATGAAGGTAACAAAAAGAGTTTTAAGTGTAGCCTTGTCTCTGATGGTGCTTTTCACAGGTCTTGTGCCTGCGTATGCCACAATGGAAACAGATGAAGAAACAACCGCTTTAATGGCTGCTGATGATGAAGCAGCAGATGATGAAGCTGAAGTATCTGCTGAAGAAGATGAAGCTGATGAAAATACAGCTGACCTTGAAAAGCAGTGGGCAGATACCGAAGAGGCAAAAAGAGGCATCACCGTAAACCCCGGTAAGGATGACAGCGAAAGAAATTTCCACTGGTATATGCCTGAGACTGCATCGCACTGTGAGGTTCTTATCAGTGAAAATGAGGATATGAAGGATGCCGAAGTCTTCACAGGTGAAATAATTACCACTTATCAGGGCGATAAAGCAGCAAAGGTCACCGTGACGGGTCTTGAAGAGAACAAAACCTATTATTACACTTGTGTTACGGATAAAGAAAAGAGTGCAGTTTATTCATTCGTAACAGATGATGAAACCTTCAGCGCTCTTTATATGTCAGATATACATGTTTATGACAATCCCGAGGATGAAGCAAGCCTTAAGAAAACCTCCTTTGCCTTTGCCGATCTTCTTTTCAAGGCACAGGAAAACTCTGATATAAGCCTTATTCTTTCAGGCGGAGATATGGCAACCGAGGGTCAGAGAGTTGAATATGAGGGTCTTACATTTTCTGAGGCATCACGCTGTCTTACCTTTGCAAATGTAATGGGTAACCACGACCGTCACAGCTTTGATTTCAAGTATTTCACCAATTTTCCCAATGAAATGTTCGGTGCTATGAGCGGCTATCAGTCAGGTAATTACTATTTCGTAAAGGGCGATGTTCTCTTCCTTGTGGTAGACACAAATAATGCAAGTGCATCCGCTCACAGAAGCATGATCAAGCAGGCTGTGAAGGCGCATCCCGAGGCAAAATGGCGTGTTGTTATGATGCATCACGATCTTTACGGCGGAAGCATTCCCCACAGAGAGGGAGAATGTAAGCTTCTGAGATTACTTTTCTCCCCCATATTTGATGAGTTCCATATTGACCTTGTGCTTATGGGGCATTCCCATCACTATTCCGTATCTGATGTTATTTATAACAGCAAGAGCGTGGAAAAGATAGAAGACGGAAAAACCGTAAATAATGCGGCAGGCACTGTATATCTTGTGTCAACATCCATCGGCAGACCTGAGGAGGATGCAGAAATAGCTTACAGCGATCTGGTTTCTATCGGTATGGAAAAGCTTACAGACAGCTATTATAATATTCTTGACTTTTCCTCCGATTCAATAAAGGTAACTACATATAATCTTGAAACAAATGAAGAGTATATAAATTTTACTCTTGAGAAGGACGATGACTATGTTCCTGAAAAGGTCGGTTTCTTCAGAAAACTCGGCGGTATTATGGCAGGATGGCTCAGTACCGTATACGGAATTTATGTTAATGCCGACAGATATTTCAGCCTTAAAAAGGACGGCTACAAAGCACCCTTCTTTGAATTTGTATTTTAATTTCTGAAAGTGTTGATAATATGAAAAAAATATTGATCGTTCTTATTCCGGTTTTACTTCTCGTTCTTAGTGCCTGCAATGATTCTGCAGAGGAAACCACCGAGTTTGAGACACATCCTCCGGTTGAAATCACTACAGCAGCACCTGTTGATATGAATGAAGTGTCTCCGAAGACTATGAATCCTGAGCCTCAGAAGGAGTTTGAAAAAAGAGTTTCCGACATCGATTTTGATTCTTTTGAAGAAATTGAAGCAAAGGATTCGTTTTTCCCCGATGCCTCTCACGATAAAATACTTAAAAGTGATAATGCCCAGTATTTTTTCGTTGCGGAAGATATAAAAATACATGCGGTTTTCTTTGATGAAGAGGAACAGGTGTATGCATCGGCAAGCTATAATGTGGAAACCGGCTGGATAGAGTTTTACGGTGATGAAGATACCACATGGTATTATAATGATGACGGAACCCTGAGATGCTTTGTCTACAGCTATGATTTTGACTCAGCAAATTCTTATCCCATTTATACATTCTATAATCCCGACGGAACAAAGGATGTAACCAGAACTGCAAACGGCTGGTATACACCAAAGTTTGATATGCTCGATAATGAACAGATCATGGAGTATCTTGAAAAGTATGATGGAGTAATAGAAGCAACGAAAGAATATAAATCAACAGACATAGCAAATCAGAATTCTGCTGAAACCACGGAAGCTTCTGATTTAAGTGCAGAGTAAGAAGTAATGCTGAAGAGCAAAGTAAGCTGCCGCGGAGTCTTGTTCCTCCGGGACTTTGTTGTAATTCAGGGACTGCGCCGTTCCGACGGCTGTGCCTTCACTTTTACCTTCAGCGGCTGCAGATCATAATTCAGTACAGTTGAATTATGATTTAACTTGACTTTTTCACAAAAGTGATATAGAATGTTTATTGAATAATACCAATGCGTTGACGGAGAAGCAGAAAACAAGGCATTTTTCAGAGAGTTCCGCATGATGCTGAAAGCGGAATATCTGTCGGTTTTCAATTGCTACCGCTCCCGAGTGCAGTCCGTAAAGATTCAAGGATTGCCGGTTAAGTGCCGTTAAAAACTTTTTGAGCGGGCAGATTTTCTGTCAATACGGGTGGAACCGTGGAGCATCAGCTTCATCCTGTTTTCGGGATGAGGCTGTTTTTTCTTTATAGGGAAATCCTTTCCGTAAAGTAAAATGATATGCCCGGGGTGAAGCCGTTTAATTGCGTAAATCAAAGATTCGAATATAATTCAGAGGTGTTTATTATGGTAAATGTAAAACTCAGAGATGATGTTAAGCAGTTCGAAGCAGGTATTTCTGCCGGTGAAATTGCAAAATCCATCGGCGCAGGTCTTTATAAGGCTGTATGCGTTTGTAAAATTGACGGAGAAGTAAAAGACCTTCGCACAAAAATTGAAAAAGACTGCGAAGTGGAATTTCTTACCTTTGATGACGAAGATGGCAAGAAGGCATTCCGCCACACTGCTTCTCATATTCTTGCTCAGGCAGTAAAAAGACTTTATCCTGATGCAAAGCTTGCAATAGGTCCTGCAATCGACAAGGGCTTTTACTATGATTTTGACGTGCCCAAGGCATTTTCTCCCGAAGAGCTTGAAAAGATTGAAGCTGAAATGAAGAAAATTGTTAAAGAGGGTCTTGTTCTTGAGCAGTTTGAAATGACTCCTGATGAGGCAATAAAGTTCTATGAGGAACAGGGCGAAATATATAAGGTCGAGCTTATAAAGGAGCACGCAGACAAGGGTGAAAACATCAGCTTCTATAAGCAGGGTGAATTCACAGAGCTCTGCGCAGGTCCTCATATCCCCGACACATCCCGTGTTAAGGCATTCAAGCTCACATCCTGTACAGGTGCATACTGGAGAGGCGACGAAAAGAACAAGATGCTTCAGCGTATCTACGGCACAGCCTTCACAAAGCAGGCTGATTTAGAGGCTCACCTTGAAGCACTTGAAGAGGCAAAGCGCCGCGACCACAATAAGCTGGGCAGAGATCTTGAAATTTTCACAACAGTTGAATCCATCGGTCAGGGACTCCCCATTCTTCTTCCCAAGGGCTGTGATATAATTCAGACACTTCAGAGATTCGTTGAGGATGAGGAAAGAAGAAGAGGCTGGGTAAGAACAAAAACTCCTCTTATGGCAAAGAGCGATCTTTATAAGATTTCAGGTCACTGGGATCACTATAAAGACGGTATGTTTGTATTGGGCGATGAGGAAAAGGATGATGAGGTATTTGCACTTCGTCCCATGACTTGTCCCTTCCAGTATCAGGCATATCTTAACCGTGCACGCTCCTACCGTGATCTTCCCATGCGCCTTGCGGAAACATCAACTCTTTTCAGAAATGAAGCATCGGGTGAAATGCACGGACTTATCCGTGTAAGACAGTTCACAATTTCAGAGGGTCACCTTATGTGTACTCCCGAACAGCTCAGCGACGAATTCAAGCGCTGCCTTGAGCTTACAACATTTATGCTCGAAACTCTCGGCCTTTATGAGGATGTTTCATACCGTTTCTCACAGTGGGGTCCCGAGGATACGGAAAAATATATCGGTACTCCCGAGCAGTGGGATGAGGCTCAGGGCATCATGAAGGAAATTCTTGATAACCTGGGAATCACTTATAAGGTAGGCATCGGTGAAGCTGCCTTCTACGGCCCCAAGCTTGACATTCAGATAAAGAATGTTCACGGCAAGGAGGATACCCTTATCACAATTCAGATCGACCAGATGCTTGCCGAAAAATTCGGTATGGAATATGTGGCAGCAGACGGCACAAAGAAGAATCCCTATATCATCCACAGAACCTCTATCGGCTGCTATGAAAGAACTCTCGCTCTTCTTATCGAAAAGTATGCAGGTGCATTCCCCCTGTGGCTTGCTCCTGAGCAGGTAAGAATCCTTCCCATCGCAGACCGCCATCAGGATGCCGCATACGCAGTTAAAAAGGCTCTTGAGGAAGCAGGCATCGTAAAGGTGGATGTTGATACAAGAAGCGAAAAGCTCGGCTATAAGCTCAGAGAAGCTCAGCTTGAAAAGATTCCCTATATGCTTGTAATAGGCGATAAGGAAGCTGAGGACGGCACAGTTTCCGTAAGAAAACGCGGCCACGGCGACCAGGGCGTACAACCCGTAGCCGACTTCATCAAACTCGCAACAGAAGAAATCGAAACAAAAGTTATATGGTAAATAAGTATCTCTGCACCCTGCCTTAACCGGCGCGGTGCAGAGATGTGTTTTTACGGCGTTTTTTTCGGACTTCGGCTTTTTGTATAAAGCGGCTTTATTTTCTGAAGGAAAAAAGTTACTAAAAAACCGAACTTCACGATTTGTGAAATCCGGTTTTTATCTTAATATATTGGCCCTGAACGGGAGTCGTTTTGCTTTGTATGATTATAAAAATATTATGTGGGGAATTATTTTATCGATTTTATGATGCTTTCCAGGGTGGCGGAGTCTATCATTCCGGCCCGGTTGTATTTTATGGTGCCGTTCTTGTCTATTGCTATGGTGCGGGGGATGCCGGTGACGGCGTAGGTTATGGCGGCTGAGTATTCAAGGTCGTAGTAGGAGGGGAAGGTGTAGCCCTTGTCCTTCAGGAATTTTTCTCCGGCTTCGATTCCGTCGTCAGTGTTGACGATAAGAAACTGCACATCCTCACCGTATTTTTCGTAGGCTGCCTGAAAATCGGGCATTTCCTGAATGCAATAACCGCACCAGGTTGCCCAGAAATTGATGATCACGGGCTTACCTGAAAAATCAGAAAGATAAACCTCATTACCCTTAGCGTCGAAGATCCTTATATCGGAAACGTTTTCTCCCGTCTTGGTATTATCCGAATTGATATCATGCTCCTCATCAAGGGCGGTGGTTTCGGCATTCTGCTGTTCATTTGCTTTTTTTGCAAGGGACGGATACGCAATTGCCGCTACTGCAATAACTGCGACAAGAGCTGCTATAATAATTATGAGAGATTTGTTTTTCATTGTGATTTCACCTTTCTAACTGAGAATCATAAGGAATTTGTTCATAAGGCCCGCCATCATAAGGATACCTATGATAACAAGGAATATTCCGCAGACAAGATTGATCGTTTTATAGTTCTTTTTGATAAATGTGAAGGCGCCCTTGAGCTTGTCGATGAGAATTGCACTGAGCAGGAAGGGGACTCCGAGACCCAGTGAATACAGAAGAAGCATTATAACACCCTTTAGTGTATCGCCCTCGCTTGAAGCAAGCGCCAGTGCGGAGCCTAAGAATGCTCCCACACAGGGTGTCCAGCCTATTGAAAAGACTATACCGAAAAGCATTGCTGAAAAGAATCCCATTTCGGTTTTTACGGTTTTTTTCATTCCCGAAAAAAGCTTCAGCTTAAAAACACCCATATAGTTAAGACCGAAAACTATAACAATAAGACCGAGAACGATGTTTACAACAGTTTCATACTGCTTCAGAAAGCCTCCGAGAGTGCCTGCAAGTGCGCCCATTGCCGTGAAAACTGCGGTGAAGCCCATAACAAAGCCGCATGCACCGAGAAGTGTTTTTTTTGTGCTTCTCTCTCCGCCGCCGGCAAAGTATGACAGATATACGGGCAGCATAGGAAGAAGACAGGGAGAAATAAATGTGATTATTCCTTCAATAAAGGAAACAATGTATTGCATAAAAACTCCTTTTTTAGAATCATTTTAATTTAGCTCTATTATAAAGTATTTTTGTCTGAAAATCAATATATAAATATTATAATTCAGAAAAATGCATAAATTTATAAATTCTGCTTGATAAATTTTTTATATTTCGTTATAATATCTCTGTTATAAGGAATCAGTATTAATTCCTGTTTTTTGTGCGGAGGTGAAATATAAGGATGGCAAAAATCAAAACCCGCAAGGACAGATCTGTGGCAACAAAAGGAGCCGAAAGAGTTCTGTTTTATATTGTGCAGTTTACATGGGGGCTTCCGGTGAATCTAATAAGCGGCATTATTTATCTTTTTCTCAGAAAAAAATACCGCACTGAAAGGTTTATGAACGCATTTATCACCTATATCCCCGGTAACTGGGGCGGCTTGTCTCTCGGTCTTTTTATATTTATAGCAGAGGGTAAAAGCGAGGGCTGGACCAACAACACAAAGATTCACGAATACGGTCACACAATACAGTGTTTGCTGCTGGGGCCTCTTTATTGGATAGTTGTTGCGCTTCCTTCTGCAATCTGGTGTAATTTCTTTGAAAAATACAGAAAGAAAAACAATGTATCATATTATAAACTCTACTGTGAAAGCTGGGCAAACTCCTGGGGAGTCAGATGGTCCGGGCTTAAGCAGTATGGTATAAAGTAATACTTACGGAGGTAGTAAAATGAAAAAAGTATTAAGTATTTTCCTTGCTCTTATGATGGTGCTTTCCTGTGCTGTTATCGGTATTGCGGCAGAGGATGAAAAGGCTCTGAAGTTCAATGAAGACGGCACCTTCAAGATTCTGCAGTTTAATGATACACAGGATGTCGGCAAGGGTGTTGACAAAAAAATGGTTGAATTCATTGAAGCTGCTCTTGATCAAGAACAGCCCGATCTCGTTGTTTTTGTTGGCGACCAGCTTTCCGATATGTATCCCTTCGGCACAAAAGAGGATATGGAATTGGCAATTGACAATGTTGTTGCTCCTCTTGCTGAAAGAAACATTCCTTTCCTTGTAACTCTCGGAAATCACGACCACGATCATCTTGACACAATATCAAAGGCTGAGCAGTTTGCCGCTTATAATAAATACGGCAATTGCCTCAACGGAAATGAAGGCTGGGATGAATTTACCGTAAATGAGCCCATTCTTTCCTCCGACGGCAACAGTATTGCTATGAACATTTTTATGATGAATACTCATAACAAGGCTGAGTCAGGCGGATATTCAGGTGTTGTTGCAGGTCAGAATGAATGGTATGAAGCAGTAAGTGCAGAGCTTAAGGCAGATAACGGCGGCGAAAATGTTCCTTCAATGCTCTTCCAGCACATTCCCCCCAAAGAAATTTACAGCCTCTTTATTGAATGTGAATATAACGAAGACGGCGCTTTCTTCTCACGCCGCGACAATAAGTGGTATAAGCTTGACCCTGCAAAGGCTGAAGGCTATGTAGGCGAAGCTCCCTGCAGCGAAGACTTTGACCACATCACAGGTCAGTATGAATCCTGGCTCAAGACAGATAACATCATCGGTGCTTTCTTTGCTCACGACCACGTAAACAATTTCGTAGGCACAACAGATGACGGTATCGTTATGGGCTACAACGGCGGCACAGGCTTCCGTGCATACGGTCTTGGCGATGAAAGAAGCGCAAGAGTATTTAATTTCAACGAAAACGATGTTGAAAACTATACAACAGAGCTTCTTACATATAAGGAAGTTACAGGTAACGAAATCCCCGTTGTTGTGGTTGACCTTTTCACTCCCGCTCTTCTTACCTCTCTTATGAAGGTCGTTTACTTTATGTTCGGCTGGATCATCAAGATGTTCTGATAAGAAGTGTTGATAAATTAAAATAATTTAATCATAATTTGCAGGCTTACCGGAATGTAGGTCTGCATTTTTTGTTTTATTATTGACAAAGGAAAAAAACGGGGGTATAATACATTTGAATAATTGAACAGTTGTTCAAATGTTCAATGATGTTATGATGATTGATGAGGTGAGGCTGTGTATTCAACAGATAAGGAAATTATATCTGCTGCCGCGGAGGCCTATGATAATACGGCAGAAGCTCCCGTGTGTGAATGCTTTCATGAGCATAAGGAGGAAATAACCGAAGCCAAAAGCCATATGCCCGACGAGGAAGCTCTCGGTGCTCTGGGCGAATTCTATAAGGTTTTCGGTGAGGTTTCCAGACTCAAGATACTCTATCTTCTTTTCGGCAGAGAGCTTTGTGTGTGTGATATTGCAGGGAGCATGGGCTCAACGGTATCTGCGGTATCCCATCAGCTGAAAATATTAAAAAATGCCCGCCTTGTAAAATTCAGAAAAGAGGGCAAAAACTGTCTTTATTCCCTTGCGGATGATCACATTGTGAGCATACTGTCTCAGGGAATGGAGCATATCAGTGAATGAAATTAATTTCCGGGAGGAATAAATATGAAAAAGACATTTAAATTGGAAGATCTTGACTGTGCAAACTGCGCTGCAAAGCTTGAAAGAGCCGTTTCGGATATCGACGGTGTTACACGTGCATCCGTAAGCTTTATTGCACAGAAGATGATAATTGAGGCTGACGAAAATGACTTTGATGCCATAATAAAGGCACTTCCCAAGGTGGCAAAAAAAGCAGTACCCGATTGCACCGTAATTATTTAAGAAGGGATAGCAATGACTAAAAAACAGAAAAAGCTTCTTGTAAGAATAATAATCAGCACCGTTCTGTTTGCCGCTGTGTTTACCATAGAGCATATATTTTCTCCGGGAAGATATATACTTCTTGCTTTGTATCTTCTGCCGTATTTCTGTGCAGGCTATGATGTGCTGTGGGGCTCTCTGAAAAACATATTGCACGGCAAGGTCTTTGACGAGCAGTTTCTTATGACGGTTGCAACTGTGGGTGCTCTTATTATGGAGGAATACCCCGAAAGTGTTTTTGTAATGCTGTTTTATCAGGTAGGCGAGCTGTTTCAGAGTGTTGCCGTGGAAAAAAGCCGCCGCTCAATATCGGCACTTATGGAGCTTTGCCCCGATGAGGCTGTTGTTTTGAGAAACGGCGAAGAGGAAACTGTTTTTCCCGATGAGGTGGCGGTGGGTGAAACGGTTATTGTACGTCCCGGAGAAAAAATTCCTCTTGACGGCAGTATTATTTCGGGTGAATCAGCTCTTGATACATCTGCCCTTACAGGTGAAAGTGCGCCCCGTGATGTTTTCCCGGGAGAAAGCGTTAATGCGGGAAGCATAAATCTTACGGGCTTGCTTCATATTGAGGTAAAAAAGGAATACAGCGAATCCACTGCCTCAAAAATACTTGAGCTTGTTGAAAACTCTTCACTCAACAAGGCGAAAAGCGAAAAATTCATTACCCGCTTTGCTAAATACTACACACCTGCCGTTGTGATTTCTGCTGTACTTCTTGCAGTTATCCCCTCTGTTATAACAGGGGATGTGCAATCATGGGTATCCCGTGCTCTTATATTCCTTGTTGTGTCCTGCCCCTGTGCATTGGTAATTTCCGTCCCCCTGTCATTTTTCAGCGGAATCGGTAAGGCATCGGCAAGAGGGGTGCTTGTAAAGGGTGCAAACTATCTTGAAGCTCTGGCAAGGGTATCGACCTTTGTGTTTGACAAAACAGGAACACTCACCACAGGAAAGCTCAGTGTCGACAGAGTCTGTCCCGAAAAGGGTGTGAGTGAGGAAGAGCTTTTAAGACTTATTGCAGCGGCTGAGTATAATTCGGGGCATCCCATTGCAAGAAGTGTGTGCGCATTATGTCCCGATGTGAAGCCTTTTCAGGATATAAAGGAATTTCCGGGGCTCGGTGTCAGTGCATCCGACGGAGAAAACAGGGTGCTTTGCGGAAATCTCAGGCTGATGGAAAAAAATAATATAAAAGCCGAAGTGCCTGATGCCTGCTCAACGGTAATCTATGCAGCCGTAAACGGTGAGTATAAAGGCTGTGTTACATTTTCCGACACTGTTAAGGAACAGTCAAGGGAATGTATAAATGAGCTTAAGAAAAACGGCATAAAGCGGATAATTATGCTTACGGGCGATTCTGAATATGCCGCAAGAGAAACTGCAGAAAGGCTCGGCATCAAGGAATATCATTCCTCGCTGCTTCCCGGGGATAAGGCAGATTTTGTAAAGAAGCTCTGCGAAGAAAGAAGCAAAAAAGAAGCAGTTGCCTTTGTGGGGGACGGCATAAATGATGCTCCCGTGCTTTCTCTCAGCGATGTGGGAATCGCAATGGGCGGTATCGGAAGCGATGCCGCAATTGAGGCGGCAGACATTGTTATTATGGACGATAACCCCATAAAATGCATTACCGGAATTGAAATTTCTAAGAAAACAAGGCTGAGAGTAAGGCAGAATGTGATTTTTGCATTGGGTGCAAAATTCGCCGTGCTGCTGCTTGCAGCCCTCGGCATTGCAAATATGTGGCTGGGGGTTATTGCAGACGTAGGAGTTGCGGTTCTTGCGATAATCAATGCAACAAGAAAATAATATTTACAAACAGTAAGCTGATAAAAAAGACAAGCACAAAGCTCATCATTATGATATGGCTTTGTGCTTGCTGTTTTGTTCGGATAATTTAGCTTATCTGTGTTGTTTCAACTACAATGAAGTTGTCGGGAATGGGGGAAGCATCAATGGGCATAGTGGGCTCAACAGGCGGCGCCGGTGCGGGTGCGGGAGCAGGCACGGCAGGTATTGATGAGCTGCTGTTACCGGAATTATTGCTCCATTGAGGATCAAAGGCAGGGGAGGTTACGGGCATATCGGGATTGTAGCCGGGAGATATGACCTCGCCTGTACCGGGAGTGCTTGCGGGATATTCATACACATCTGTGTTTTCGGTGTATTTTACATTGTTTTCGAGATATTCATTGAATTCTGCAGATTTTTCCGTACCGATAAAGAAGCATTTCTGAGTGTTCAGAATATTTGTGACTATATAGCCGTCATCGGTAATGTCAAAGGAAATATTGTTATAGCCTAAAAGAGGCAGGCTTATGGAAATATCAATTCCGTTAAGGGTGTTTTCATATTCCGTGCGAGAAGCCTTTGTGTCGGAAAGAAGCATATCCCATATAATGCTGTCGTCAAAATCCTCATAGGTTCTTCTTGTGTGAGAGGATGATGTGTCTGTGAATTCATAGGTATCTTTATATGCGTTTCCGAATATAAGGGTGCTTCTGAGATCAAGGTCATTGATAAAATCCCCGAGGGTCTGAGGGGCGTAATCTGAATTTACATATACATAATATGTGCTTTCTTCACCGATTTTAACGGCAACGGCACAATCGGTGCTTATATTTCTGATTGAATAGATTTTTCCCGTCTGAGTGTACTGCTTCAGAAAGCCTCCGAGAGTGCCTGCAAGTGAAGTGTCTGAAATTAATTCTGAGATGTATTCATCCTCTATGGGCTGTGCAGTTGTGGAATAGGTGTACGGTCCGGATTTTACTTCGGGGAATTTCTGAGCGGGTGAAAGATCCTCCCAACGGGGGAGCATTGCCATTTCGCCCTGGGGGACGACAGGAGCGGCGGGAGATACTGCAATTTCAGTTTCGGGCACCAAGGGAGCATATGCTGCCGTGGGAGCTTCTCCTGAGGCATATTCAGGGCTTGCAGGTACTTTTTTGTAGGTGCTGAGATAATCTGACCTGCTTACTGCAATACCTGCAATCAGTAAAACTGCAAGGGATGCGGCGATTGCGGCGATTCGCACAGCCGTTTTTTTCTTCTTTACTGGCTCGGCTGCTTCTTCGATGTATTTGTCATCGGTGGCTGATATGATTTCAGAAATGTTTTCCTCGTTCATAAAAGACCTTCCTTTCTGAGATATTCTTTCAGCTTTTCTCTTGTTCTTGAAAGCCTTACGCTGACAAAGTGCGGGGAATTTCCCGTAAGAGCGGCGATATCCTTCACGCTGTCGGCGTAGTAATAACGGCGGACAAATAATACCCGGTTTTCCTTGGTGAGAGTGCCGAGAAAAGTGTTTATTGAAAGAGAAAGCTCCTTCAGGTGGTATTCGCTGTCGGGCTGATTTCCCGACGAAAGAACATTTTCAAGCTCCTCAAGAGCTATATCGTAACAGCTGTTTCTCTTCACTGCCTTGTTGCTGTGGTATTTTTTTATTGACAGATTTCTTACGATTTTAAGAAAATATGTTTTAAGGTTTTCGGGATTTTCAGGGGGGATATTATTCCACACGGCAAGAAGTGCATCGTTGACACATTCCTCTGAATCCGGGGTGTTGCCGAGAATATTTCCCGATATGTGAAGACTCAGCCGGGAGTATTTCTGAGAAAGCTCTTTTATTGCATTCTGTGAGCGCTCATTGAACAGAGCAATTATAGCTTTATCGTCCATTTTTCCACCGTCCTTTCACCTACAGACTACTATATTCTACCTTAATGTCTCAGATAATTCATCCCATAGTTAAATATTTGTTAAAACAATCCAAAATACTTGACTTTTTATTGTGAAAGTAATACAATCAATTGGTTTTAATTTTTGGTCGGAGGTTAATATATATGGAAACGTTACTTGCTTTGTCTGTCGCATTGTTTGCAGGACTTATGCTTTCCCGAGTGGCTAAGAAGGTACAGCTTCCCGCTGTCACGGCATATCTTGTCGCAGGTATTCTTATAGGGCCCTATCTTTTAGGCGCTTTCGGCGTCAGGGGACTTGGCTTTATCAGTATGGAGGACATTGATTCCTTCGGTATCATTCCCGATGTGGCATTGGGCTTTATCGCTTTTTCCATCGGTAACGAATTCAGAATGAGCCAGCTGAAGCAGATAGGTAAGCAGGCAACAATTATCGGTATTTTTCAGGCGGTTATGACAACTGTATGCGTTGATATTGCGCTTATTGCCGTGCATTTTATTATCCCCGAAAAATTCCCTCTTCCCGCAGCTATTATATTGGGTGCGGTAGCCTCTGCCACAGCACCTGCTGCCACACTTATGGTTGTCCGTCAGTATAAGGCAAAGGGTCCCGTTACAAATATACTTCTTCCCATAGTTGCTCTTGACGACGCGGTGGGACTTGTGCTTTTTGCGGTTTCCTTCGGTATTGCAAAGGCTCTTCACTCCGGACATGCGGATATTCTTTCCGTAATTGTTGAACCCATACTTGAGGTTGTGCTTTCCCTTCTTTTAGGTGCGGTAATGGGTTTACTTTTTACATTCTGCGAAAGATTTTTCCATTCCCGTTCAAAAAGACTTGCAATGTCCGTGACCTTTGTGCTTCTTACCGTGGCACTTTCAATGCTTGAATTCCATGTAGGCGGTATTCATATTGCATTTTCATCACTTCTCGTTTGTATGATGCTTGGTACGGTATTCTGCAATATCTGTGATTTTTCCGAAGAGCTTATGGACAGACTCGACCGCTGGACAGCTCCCTTATATGTTCTTTTCTTTGTTATATCGGGCGCAGAGCTTGAGCTTTCAGTTTTCAAGGATTTTATGATAGTTCTTATCGGCATTGTTTATATAGTTGTGCGCTGTATCGGTAAATACTCGGGGGCACGTCTCAGTGCAAAGGCTACAAAGTGCGATCCCAATATTGTAAAATATCTCGGTATCACCCTCTTCCCCCAGGCAGGTGTGGCACTCGGTATGGCAATAAAGGCGGAAACTCTCGGTGATCCCGGTATTATTGTTGCAAATATTACTCTTTTCTCAGTGCTTGTTTATGAGCTTATTGGTCCCTTCCTTACAAAGAAGGCTCTTCAGAAGGCAGGCGAAATTACTCCCGAGGGCAAAACAAGTGCAAGAGATACTGCTAAAAACGGCAATTGATTTATAAAGGAGACTCTTTATGTACAGTAAAGCAATAGCATCCTTGAGACATAAAATTATTGTGGGCATTTTAGGTGCTTCAAAGGTGATTCATAAAATAACAAAGGGAAAAAGACCGCACTTCCTTTTTGAAGCAAGCACCGATCTTTCATATGTGGGAAGCAGTGTGAAGGTTATAAGAAAAACCGAGGATGAGGTTTATATCTCAAAAACAGATAAAAACGGAAACACAGATAATTCCGATTTTAAGATTCTCACGGCAACGGACCTGCATCTGGGCACGCCCGGCTGGGAGCTTAATAACAAGACTATTGACCGTTTTGTCCGTCAGATAAGGGATGAAAAGCCCGACCTTGTTATTGTTACGGGGGACACTATTCAGTCGGACTGTCAGCATATCGACTCTGTGCAGTTTTCTCAGATGATGGAAAAATTAGGTGTTTACTGGTGCTACTGCTTCGGAAATCATGAGGCAAGAGAGGAAAAGGGCTTTTATAAATATCAGCTTTTAAGAGGTCTTCAGTATTATCCCCATTGTCTTTCTCTTTTCGGCAAAAAGGAGCTTTTCGGCTTCGGCAACACGGCAATTCATATTGTGAACGGCGACGGCTCATATTATAAGAGCCTGTATCTTTTCGATTCGGGCAGAGATATGATAGAGGAATATAATATTTCCCATAATGTGCCCAAGGAATTATGGTCGGATACCTATGATTTCATCAAGCAGAATCAGATTGACTGGTATACCGAAAATATGAAAAAGACTCTGAAGACGTCTCCCGAAAATAAATCTCTGTGCTTTATGCATATCCCTGTTAAGGAATATGAGAACATCTGCGATAATTACGGTGAGTATGATTTCCGTGATTCGGGAAAAGCAAAGATTCTCTACGGCACACAGTATGAAAGCGTGGGAAGCTCCTATTATAACAGCGGCTTTTTCACAGCAGGCAAGGAAAATGCAAATCTTCAGGCAATTTTCTCAGGCCACGACCATATAAATGACCTTTGCGCGGTTTATGAGGGTGTGTATCTCGTTTATACCCAGTGCACAGGCTACAACACCTATAATATGACCGAAAAGCTGAACTTCGATGAGAAGGACTGCCACTACGGTGTAACGCTCACCACCCTTCACAAGGACGGCAGCATCACCGTTGAACAGAAAAAGAACAACAGATATTTATAATATATCAGAAGAAGCAACCGACGGAAGAAAAATCTCCCGCCGGTTATTTTTTTGATAAAATCCTTCTCCAGATACAAGGTAAAAACGGACATTTCACAAAATTCCGGTCATTTCAAGGCTGTATCTGCACATTTTTCCGACTGTTTTTAAGTGTTTTTGCACATTTTTCCGAAAATGCGGGTTTTGGGAAAGAAATTTTTCTGTATTTGCCGAAAATTTACAAGAAATCCTGTTCAGAAAAAACAAAATTTTCTTGAATCTGTGAATGATTTATGATAACATAACCTTGCGACATACATTTTAATATAAGACCAAACACAAATTCACTTTTTATGTAAAAAAGTGGGTTTCTTCTGTCATCGTGTTTGGATCTGATGAATGTATGTCGCAGTACTTGAAGAACTCACTTTTTTGGTGCGTTCTTCGGGACGCACTTTTTAATTTTAAACAAAAGAAAGGTGAATGATGACAATGAAGAAAGCACTTAAACACATTCTGTGTATTACGCTCAGTCTTGTAATGCTCTTGTCTGTAATTCCGTTAACCGAATTTACAGCAAAGGCAAACGAAATACCGGAACAATCCGAGAAAATTGCCTTTTCCTCAAATGTGGAAGATAACTACTTGATAATCACTCTTTACAATGAAGGGATAAATAATATTTCGTTTGCTAATATTGTTTTATTATTTGATGCTAATATATTACGTTGCCGTAGTTTTAAATGGAGTGATTATGTAGTAGAAGAAACAAATAACGAACTTTTTCCGGATTTACCAAATCGCGCATATAATATTTCCAGTTCTACTGAAATAGAGGCAGAATTTTTTAATGGAGATGTTTTTGATGAATCAAAATTCGATATAGCAATTATTAAATTTGAAATAATAGATACTGCTGCAGATATAACGCAGATAAGAGTAGAAAGCTCTGTATCTTCTTCAGGCGCTGATATTGTTCAGAATGAAACTATTGAGATAGTTCTGAATTGTTCTCACATTGATGTTAATAATGATTATTTCTGTGACAAGTGCAATAATGATACATATACAGACACTGGCACTTTCAGTAACGGAAACATTGAATGGAAATTTTATGAAGACGGCACACTGATAATTTCAGGCAACGGCGATATGGAAAACTATTCTCATGGAGGATATGGTTCACCTTGGTATAATTTCAGGACTGAAATTAGGAAAGTAATAATAAAAGAAGGAGTTGCTTCCGTAGGAAATGCAGCATTTGAAGGTTGTGAAAACCTTACAGCTATAGAATTGGATGATAGCATACAAAGAATTAATTGGCGTGCATTTGCCGGTTGCAAAAAACTTGCAGACATAGAGTTACCCGAAAATCTGACTGCTATCGGCCAAGCCGCTTTTGAAGAATGTGAAATGCTTGCAAATATAAGTTTCTCTGAAAAACTTAAAAGCATAAGCTCAAGCGCATTTGCCTATTCGGGTCTTACAGGAAAAATAACTATACCTGCCGGTGTTACGGAAATTCTTGATTCTGCTTTTACAGGTTGCAATAAGCTTACTGTAATATCTGTAGATAGCGGAAATTCCGTATATGTATCAGAAAATGGTGTTCTTATAAATAAGAGAGAAAAAACATTAATGTTATATCCCATGGGCAAAACTCAAAAAGAATACATAATTCCGGATAACATAGAAAATATTGCAGCAAACGCTTTTTCAGGAAATAACTATATTGAAAATATAGTTATTTCAAATTCTGTAAAAAACGTCGGCTTCAGGGCATTTACAGATTGTACAGCACTGAAAAGTATGAAGATACCAATGGCTGTAAGAGAGCTTGGGGGAGAATTATTTGACGGCTGTACTTCAATAAAAAGTATTTATTTCTACGGAAGTAATATTTTAATTCCCTATGGCAAATACGACCTTTGCTTACCGAAAGGGACAAGTGTTTACGGATACAATAATTCCACGGCAATTGAATATGTAGAATACATAAACCATGTCTATGAAAGCGAGTATCACAAGTTTGTTTCTCTTGGTGATTATATAGGCAATGTAGAAGTTATAGACAGCGGTTCTTTTGGCTCTAATCTTACATATTCCGTTAACAATCTGGGAGTGCTTACAATTTCCGGACAGGGAGATATGAATGATTGGGAAGGTTGGGATAACCCATTTATACCTTACAGAATAACCGAAATTATTATAGAAAACGGAATAACAAGTATCGGTAATTATGCTTTTATTGATTATGGAAAAGTTAAAAAAGTAACTATACCGGATAGTGTTACCCGCATTGGTGAATGTGCCTTTATGTCTTGCTACAGCCTCACAAACATAACAATCCCGGAAAAAGTCAATACTATTGGCAGACAGGCGTTTTCATACACCCATTTAACAAAGATAACAATTCAGAATGCCGATACAGTTATTGAATCCCCGGAACCTGATGGCAGTGAAAATGTTCCAAATACCATAGACCCTGAAACTGCAATTTACGGATACAACAACTCTACAGCAAAAAAATATGCAGAAAACTACGGCAATGAATTTGTTTCTATTGATCATGTACATAAATATACATCAGCAATAACAACCCAACCTACCTGCGGTAAGGCAGGTGTGAAGACCTTCACCTGCTCCTGCGGGGATAGTTACACTGAGAGCATAGCAAAGCTTACTACTCACAAGTGGAGTGAATGGAAGGTTACAAAGGCTGCTACTTATGAGGCTGAAGGTAAGGAAGAAAGAAGCTGCAGCGTTTGCAAAAAGACAGAAAGCAGAGTGATTCCGAAGCTTGTAGCTGAGAAAATCGAAATTGCCGTAAGCGATACCGTAAAGCTTCTCGGTGAGGATTCAGTTCTTGTGCTTGAAGCCTCCACGGTTGGTGATGTGCTTAAAAATACAAAGGGTAATGTAAGCGTTACGGACAAGGACGGAAAGTCTGTCAGCGGAAAAGACAGTGTTGCAAGCGGTATGACGGTTACTCTTAAGGATTCAGCGGGTAAGGTAGTTGATCAGAAGACTATTGTTGTGCCCGGGGACAACAACGGTGACGGAAAGATAACGGCTGCCGATGCAAGAAGTGCCCTTCGTGCCTCCGTAAAACTTGACACACTCAACTCCTGGCAGACCTCTGCTTCGGATGTTGATAACATCAAAGAAAACAAAATCACCGCCGCTGACGCAAGATTTATCCTGCGCGCATCAGTAAACCTCGAAAGCTTCAGCGATTGGATGAAGACAATCAGATAACAAAGACGGAATTTATAAAATTCCGCAAAATACAAGCACAAGGCAGCCTCAAAAAGCAGCCTTGTGCTTATTAAATGTGTAATTTTAGTTTTCTTCTGGTCCCCGATGGTTTGCTGTTAATTCCATTTACTTTCGGCAGAGGACCATTTACTGTCAAAGCTTTTGTTTTCTGTCGCAGCCAAAAACGGTTGGGTCAAAAACATTTTTATCATTTTCAGTACAGTTTCAAAATTCTCCGTTTTAATATTTATTTTTTTAATAAAGGCTTTCCATTTCTTCTGCATAGCATCGTCAGAATCAAATTCAAGCATTTGTTCAAATTGTTCTGTACTGAAATTATGATTTCTGTTTGAAAAAGTCTTTTTAAGAGCTTCTGTTAATGTTATGCCGTCAAAATCAAATCTATTTGCTAGATAATAAATATCATAATAATCTTTCATTCTGCTTGAAAATTCCATCAAACTGAGAATCGCATCTATTTTTTCTGCAACAGTTGTTTCAATAGAGTATGTATTCACTATAGGTGCATCAAAATCCGAAAGCTGTGTCGGTATCTTTCTTTTTACTTGCTTCGGCACAATTATATCACCTACACCAAAATCTATACTGAAAGGTGTTTTTGTGTTCTTGATGCGGGCAATTACTGATACTCCGATTCCTGCATATTTCTTTGTTACAGCAATAGGTGCAATATCTTTGATTTCAAAGGTTACAAAGTCATTTCCTGTATCTGTTTCAATAATTTTTTCAAGAATCACCTTTAATTGTTCAGGTGTGTTTGGGATTTTACGAAGCAAAAAGTCAACATCAACAGTTACTCTGCTGTCAAAATCGGTGAGTGAGTAAATAAACAAGCCACCCTTAAGAACAAGATTTTCTGCATACCCGGATTTTTCCAATCGGCGCAAAAATTCTTCCTGACAAAAGAGCTGCAAGCATAATTGATAGCTTCTGCCTGATGCTTTTGCCTTGTTTTTAAGCCGTGCAAGCACAGATGCAGCTTGGTCAGCCATTAAGCAGCACCTCCATCAAATCCATAACCTTTTTATACACTTTCATTTCTTTTGCATATTTAGAAAGGTTTGAAAGATTTTTGTTATCATCAGCAGCATAAGCATTTACCGCTTTATTAAAAATTTCATTATCAATCCTTGTCCGATATTTGAAACAATCACATATTGTCCGTTCTCTGTCATAAACGGGAAGTGTTACACCGTTAAACTCCGCAAATGTTTTTCCGAGACCGTGCAGTTTGTTTTGAATGTAGTAAGGCTTGTATGAAATTATATCCATATTGATTTTTGTTTTTGTCATAGTGCGGGGGACGGCAAGTGTCCATACGCGAGGTGTAAAGTCGCTGTATCCGTAAAAAAACAATGCAGATTCTACACATACAACAGCTTCAGGAAGAAAGGTTTGTATTACCTGTTCTTCGCTCGCATCATCAGCATCTGCTAAAGAATAATATCCGTGCCGTACACGCTTAATATATCCGTTATTACAAAGATTACATATATCTGATTTGCTTAGTCCTGCAAGAATAAGTTCAGCGGTTTTTGCAATGCCTTCTGAGTTTGCTATTACGCTTTTTGCAATTGTTTTTTTATCCACGGCCATACCAACTTTTCAAACAAAAATTAAATTAACTGTGTTCAAAAAGTATTATAACGCATATTGTCGGAAGTATCAAGAATTTTTTGAACACCAATGAAAAAAGCTGTGTGTGAAAAGAATTGCTTACTGATTTAAAAAGCAAATAACATTGGTATCTTCGTTTGCGGACATAATAAAAAGCCTGCGATTTACACAGGCTTCAGAGATTATTTATACTCTTCAATTATTTTAAGAACTGCTCCGTCGAAGGCTTCGTCCATCATTTTTTCAAGGTCGGGAATCATGCTTTCCACCTCTCTTGCATATGCAGGTGTGGGACGGGTTCTGGGGTGGCGGGGGGTGAATACGGTGCAGCAGTCTTCATAGGGACGGATTGAAATATCGAAGGTGTCGATTTTTCTTGAAATTATAACGATTTCATTTTTATCCATACCGATGCAGGGTCTGAAAACGGGAAGAGAAGCACATTCGTCGGTGCATTTGAGAGCGTGAATGGTCTGGCTTGCAACCTGGCCCAGGCTTTCGCCCGTGATAAGAGCATCTGCACCCTGCCATTCGGCAATACGGGAGGCGAGTCTCATCATAATTCTTCTCATGGTAACTGTGAACATCTCTTCGGGGCAATAGTCTCTTATAGCCTCCTGCAGCTTTGTGAAGGGAACTGTGAAGAGGTTTATTCTGCCCGAATACATAGAAACCTTACCTAAAAGCTCGTGAACCTTCATTTCGGCAAGCTCCGATGTATAGGGGGGAGAGGCAAAGTGAACCGCAGTAAGGCGCACGCCTCTTTTTGCCATCATATATGCTGCAACCGGGGAGTCGATACCGCCGGAAATAAGAATACAGGCTCTGCCTGAGGTACCTGTGGGCATACCGCCCGCACCGGGGAGCTGTCTGCCGTGGATATAAACACCGTTGTCTCTTACTTCGACTGCAACGGTGACCTCGGGATTGTGAACATCAACCTTAAGACCTCTGATTTTTGAGAGAAGGAAGCCGCCTACCTCATCACAGATCTCGGGGGATTTGAGAGGGAAGTTTTTGTCGGCACGCTTTGCAGTTACCTTAAAGGTCTTTGCAAACATAAGGTCATCCTTAAGATATTCGTATGCGGTGTTTCTTATAACATCAATGTCCTTTTCGCACACGGCTGCACGGGCAATACCCACTGTGCCGAAAACCTTGCCGATTCTTTCAACTGCCTCATCAAGGTCAATGTCTTCATTCTCGGGCGTGACAACGATGGTGGACTGTGCTTTTCTGTAAGAAAAATTGCCTAATGAAGATATTCTTTCCTTTATATTCTTGATGAGCATATCTTCAAATGTTGAACGGTTGAGTCCTTTGAGGGCAAGCTCACCGTCTTTGAGTAATATAATTTCCTTCATTTTATCGTTCCTTAATCTTAAAGTTTTGTTCTGATATTGTTTACTGCTTCTTTTATTGCAGAAGCAAAAATTTCTGCTTCATTAACGGAAGTGTAGCGTGAAAAGCTAACTCTTATTGCAGAGTCTATAATGTCGGGATTCATTCCCATTGCGGTAAGCACTTCGCTTCTGTGTCCCTTTTTGCAGGCTGAGCCCGCCGATACATAAATTCCTTTTTCCGACAGGAAGTTGATAAGTACCTGAGAGGGGATGCCTCTGAGGGATATGTTCAGTATGTAGGGAAGAGCGTCGGGAGATGAATTTATATGAAGGGAGGGAATATCCTTCAATAAAGACAGAGTGTAGTCACGAAGCTGCCTTGTTTTTGTGAGCTGCTCGGAATAAGAGGGGATTGCAGCCGCCGCAGCCGCAAAGCCTGCAATTGCGGGAAGAGGCTCTGTGCCCGAAAACATTCCTGCCTCCTGGCCGCCGCCAACCACAAAGGGCTTTATGCTGAGATTCTTTCTTATGTAAAGTGCGCCCACACCCTTTGGGGCGTGAATTTTGTGACCGCTTATAGTGAGCAGGTCAACTCCCATTTTTGACGGCCTTACGGGTATTTTACCGAAGCCCTGAATTGCATCAACGTGAATGAGTGCCGGGGAGGATACCCTTTTTACGGCACGGGATATGAGTTCAACGGGGTTTATGCTTCCTGTTTCATTGTTTACAAGCTGTGCGGAAACAAGAATAGTGTTTTTTGTGATGGCATTGAGAAGCTCCTCCGTGACAAAAGCACCGTTTCTTCCGGGGGACAGGCGGATAACCTTGAAGCCCTGCTCCTCAAGCACATCCATGCACCGCAGCACGGAGGGATGCTCAAGCTTGGTGGTGACAATGGTGTTGCCCATTTTTCTGCGTGCATTTACAGCACCGAAAACAGCCGTATTATTGGCAAGCGTGCCCGAATGGGAAAAGTAAATTTCACTTGCATCCGCACCCAGTGCCTTTGCAATAGTGTGCCTGCTGCCTTCAAGTATATTTTTTGCTCTGACTCCCGAGGAATGAACAGCCGAGGGGTTGCCGTAAGCATCGGTCATAGCCTCTGTTGCCGCCCGCACCGCCTCGGGACAAACCTTAGTGGTTGCAGAATTATCAAGATAAATTTCCAAAATCAATTTCACCCTTTATAAATCATACTAATACATTATACAGAAAAAGGGAAAAAAGTAAACCTTAAATCACAATTTATCGTCTTACAGGCAATTCCCCGCCCCCAAAATTTTAAATAAACTAACTTCAGCAATGTGCGCAGCACGGCGTCCATCTCTTAAAGTTCTCATATAAACTAACATCCGCAATGTACAACGCACGAGCCCCCAAAATCTCAAAAAAACTAACATCCGCAATGTGCGCAGCACGAGCGTCTATCTCTAAAGTTCTCAAAAAAACTAACTTCAGCAATGTGCAACGCACGAGCGCCCATCCGAACAAACTAAAAACAGATAAAAACCAAAATATCCCATCGGGAGAGCGGATTCAGAAATGTTCAGATTTTACGTCAGTGCGCCGTTTTGGAAAAACGGATGCAATGGCGTGAAATATGGGCATTTATGAACCGCCGACCATACTGTCCTCTTAAACAAAACCAAAAAAACCAAAGTTCGTCGGAACGACGAAGACAGTCCCGCACAAACTTCCCTAAAGCCACTGCAGCAGCAAGAGGACAAAAATTGCCATAGTTGTTGGATTTGACACCGGAAGGCGTACGTTGGTACGCCGAGGATGGCAAAGACAACGCGCTTTCCCCACTTAATAAGAGGCACAAAACGAAAAATTATAACAAACCATATACAGTCCCACGCACCTTTATATTATCTGCGCGGCAAATATGGTTATTTTTGCGCCTCTTGCGTATAATGGTTCAGGGTTGCATCGAGGAAGGTTGCTCCGATCTGGAGGGTATAAAGCTCTGTTTTGTTTTCTGATTTTATAACGGTGAGGCCTTCTCCTTCGCCGCCGAAGTTATCTATAAGCTTATATTCGTAGGTTATTCTTTCAAAAAGCTTCTCTGTTTCGCCCGTAGCAAGATCAATTTTATATACGGAGCGCTTCATATCGTTTGTTCCGGCATAGAAATATCCGCTGCTGATTTCACCGCCCTGAATTTTTACCACCTCTTCGCTTAAGGTGACAGTTTCAATGTATGAAAAATCCTCAAGGGAAAATTTATAGATTTCCGTATAATTTCTTGAGTCTCCCGTGTATGCCACACCATTTTCGCCGTCAACGGCAACCCAGGGTACACCTCTTGTCTGCAGGTCTGTGGGAAGCTCATAGCATACTCCCGTGTAGAGGAGAGTTTCGGCATCATAAAGAGCAATTACGGGATGAAGCCAGACCTTGCTGTCTTCAAGTGCTGCATAGATTATTCCGTTATAATAGCTTATACCGCCTATGTGGGCAGAGCCGTATTTTTCTTTAAGCTCTGCGGGTATTGCCTCATGGTTGAGGGCTATTATTTCATCACAGCTGAGATTTGTTTTTTCAAGAGCGTGCTTTCCGCTGAAATAGAAATACTCACCGTCTGTGGTGACATCCTGAGAGCGGGTAAGTGCTTCAAGCCCTACTACAGCGTATTGCTCATCATAGGGTCTGGCGCCGCAGGAGAACATACTGTTTAATGAGCCTGTGAAAAGTATAAGAGCAGCAAAAAGAACAGAGAATATCTTATTGAATGTATTTGCGAAATCAATCATTTTCAACACCTCGGTTTGTATAATATCACAAAAATATGTATATTTAAAGCAGATTTATTTAATTGACATCATATTTTTTCGGTATTATAATATTATAAGCGGAAAAAGGAATTTTTTCTTTTTTCTCAGCATATATTAATGAGGTGCAGAAAATGAAGAAAATATATTTTGCATTGCCGGCATTTTTGCTTGCTGTTATAACAGTACTGTCTTCCTGTGTGAAAGTGCCCGAGTTTGAAGACATTACAACTACTCTTCCGTCAGAAGGTGAGATTACGACAGGACAGGTGTTTGCTACTCCTCCCACTGAAGAGGCTGCAGAGCCTTCACAGGAAGCGCCCGCAGTGAATAATCCTCAGGGGGGAGCTTCAGAGGAAACCACAGCAATCGTTGTTTCCGAAACAGAAGTACAGGTACCCTCTCAGTCTCAGGCTCCTCAGGGCGACGGTGTTATAGGTACCTCCTCAAAGGGCTATACCATCACAAGACAGAACGGTATTACATATGTTGACGGTGTGCTTGTTGCGAATAAGACATACGGTCTTCCCTCAAGCTATCATCCCGGCGATCTCCTTCCCGAGTGTCAGAGTGCATTCAGCTCAATGCAGTCTGCAGCCGCAGCAAACGGTCTTAATATCTACAATGCCTCAGGCTTCCGTTCATATTCTCTTCAGAATGATCTTTACACAAGATATTCAAACCGTGACGGCAAGGCTGCTGCCGACAGATATTCCGCACGTCCCGGTCATTCCGAGCATCAGACAGGTCTTGCTCTTGACCTTAATGATATCACATCTGCATTTGCAAATACTGCAGAAGGCAAATGGGTTGCCGAAAACTGCTGGCGCTACGGCTTTATCCTCAGATATCCTCAGGGTAAGGAAGCACAGACGGGCTATATGTATGAGCCCTGGCACATAAGATATGTGGGTGTTGATGTAGCAACAAAGATTTATCAGAGCGGTCTTTGTCTTGAAGAGTATTACGGTATCACCTCTGTTTACGATGACAGCTCTTCTGCTGCTTCTCAGACAGTAAAAGAAATCGAAACCACATATGTTACTGTTGAAAAAGAAACAACTACAGCCATAAGCTACGGCTGATCAGTAAAAGAATTCGGGGCTTCAGGGCACCGAATTCTTGACTTTATGGAAAGAAAGCATCAGTTTTGTTATGAAAAGCAATATTAAAGATTTTACCGAAGGAAAAATTTCAAAGCAGCTTGTGATATTTGCCACACCTCTGTTTTTATCCAACCTTATGCAGGTGGTGTATAATATGGTGGATATGCTTGTGGTGGGAAAGGCATTGGGAAAGGCAGGCATTTCCGCTGTCAGTGTAGGCGGAGATCTGTGCAATCTTCTCACCTTTATTGCCATAGGCTTTTCCAATGCAGGTCAGGTTATTGTGGCAAAATACATAGGCGCAGGGCAGAAGGAAAAAATAGGAAGGTTTGTGGGTACGCTGTCCAACTTTCTTGTTTTAAGCTCGGTTGCCGTAAGTATTGTGAGTATCATTTTTCAGGACGGACTTTTAAGTCTTATGAATACTCCCGCTGAGGCATATGATTCCGCTGCAGGGTATTCGCTTATCTGTATGATAGGACTTGTTTTTATATACGGCTACAATATGGTAAGCGCAGTGCTCAGAGGAATGGGCGATTCAAAGCATCCCTTTGTTTTTATCACCCTCGCAGCCTGTGTGAATGTTGTGCTTGACCTGATTTTTGTTCTTGGTCTCGGCATGGGTGCTCCCGGAGCTGCTCTTGCAACGGTGATAAGTCAGGCGGTAAGCTTTTTGACCTGCTCCCTGTTTTTGTTCAGAAAGCGAAAAGAGTTTGAGCTTAAGGCAAGTATGAGAGATTTTCTGATTCCCGACAAGGCTATGCTTTCCGATCTTGTAAAGCTGGGAATCCCCATGGCAATAAAAATGGCATCGGTGCAGTTTTCCAAGCTTTTCGTTAATTCCTGGATAAATTCCTACGGCGTGGAGGTTTCCGCGTTCTCGGGTATCGTAAATAAGATTTCAAGCATCAGCAATCTTATTTCTGCCGCAATGAATACTGCAGGCTCCACTATGGTGGGACAGAATATAGCAGCAGGAAAGGTTGAGCGTGTAAAGGGAATACTCAGGTCTCTTGCTGTTATAACGCTCAGCGTATCCACCTTCCTCAGTGTCATTTTCTTCCTGTTTGACACTGAGATCATAGGCTTCTTTGCCGACGGTGATCCTGATGTTATTGCCGTGGGAAAATATTTCTTCCCCATAGCTGCTCTTCTTTTCTATGCAAGTGCCATGAGAGCCATAATGAATGCTCTTCTCAACGGCAGCGGAAATTATAAGGTCAATTTTGCCACCGCACTTTTTGACGGCATAATTATGAGGATCGGGCTTTCTCTTCTTTTCGGTGTGGCTCTCGGTATGAAGCATTACGGCTTCTGGCTGGGTGACGCGCTGGCAGGCTTCACTCCTTTTGTGATAGGTATAGTATTTTATTTCAAGGGCAACTGGAGAGAGTATAATACCGAAAAAACGTTATCTGATTAATACAGATGCTGTAATAAAGCCTGTTATGTCAGCAATAAGCCCCGATGGGATAGTGTGGCGGGTGCGGGTTATTCCTACGCTCGAATAATAAACCGTTGATGCATAAAAGGTAGTTTCGCTTGCAGCCGCAATAACGCTTGCAATTCTTCCCGTTCTTGAATCCGGTGAGAATTTGTTCAGAATATCCTGAAGAACCACAATGCTTCCGCTGCCCGACAACGGTGTTATCAGGCAAAGAGGAATTATTTCCGGCGGAAAATCCGTAAGACGGCACAGCGGTGACAGAAGCTCTGTCAGAATTTTATCGGCTCCCGAACGGGTGAGCATTGATACCGAAAGAGTAAGAGCCGTGAGCACGGGAAGAAGTCCTGCAGTCTGTGACAGTGCTTTTTCTGCTCCTCTTATGAAAACGGAAAAGACAGGTATTTTCTTGTAAAGTCCGTAAAGGCTTATTATTATCACGGTAAGAGGCAGTACGGAGTTTCTGAAAATATCCATTTTATCACCCTAAATCCTTTTGTCTTTTGTTGACTTATAAAATATATTATATTATAATAAATATTTACCAAAGATTATTTTTATTCCGCCTGAAAGGGGCAAAACAATGGATAAGACACTTTTTTATGATGATAATCACGCGTTTTCGCGTCTGACTGATAAATTTATAGAGAACAATTCCATCCCTCAGAAGGATTATTCCCGTTTTCCCGTAAAGAAGGGGCTTCGTAATTCCGACGGCACGGGTGTTATGGTAGGAATTACAAAGATATGTAATGTTGAAGGCTACTATATCGATGACGGTGAAAAGGTACCCAAGCCCGGACGCCTTATTTACAGAGGTATTGACCTTTATGATTTTGTTAACGGCTGCAAGAAGGATGACCGTTTCGGCTTTGAGGAGCTTGTTTTCCTTCTTATTTTCGGCTCTCTTCCCACAAAGGAAGAGCTTGATGCCTTCTGTGCTTTGCTTTCGGCAAACAGAGAGCTGCCCTATGATTTTGTTGAGGATGTTATTATGCGCGCCCCCTCACCCAATATTATGAATAAGATGGCATCCTCTGTGACAGCCTTATATGCATATGACGAAAATCCCGACGATATTTCCGTTGAAAATGTTCTTCGTCAGTCTATCCAGCTTATTGCACAGCTTCCTGCAATTATGTCATATGCCTATCAGGTAAAGAGAAGGTTTTTCTATAAAAAAAGCATGTATCTTCATCAGGTAAAGCCTGAGCAGAGATCTGCGGAGGTAGTGCTTCGTTCCATCCGTTCGGATAAGACCTTTACCGAAAAGGAGGCAAAGCTTCTTGATCTTTGTCTTATGATACACGCAGACCACGGCGGCGGTAATAACTCGACCTTTACCACAAGATGTATATCTTCAACAGGAACTGATACTTATTCCGCCATCGGTGCCGGCATCGGCTCTCTTAAGGGCTTCCGTCACGGCGGTGCAAACATCAAGGTAAGCGAAATGGTTCAGGATATTTTCAGTAATGTCCCCGATACTGAGGATGAGGATGCGGTAAGAGATTATCTCAGAAGAATAGTAAGAAAAGAAGTAAATGACAAATCAGGTCTTATTTACGGAATGGGTCACGCAATCTATACACTTTCCGATCCCAGAGCCGTGCTTCTCAAGCAGAATGCAAAGGAGCTTGCAGAGGAAAACGGTCTTCTCAGGGAATGGAAGCTGCTTGACTGCATAGAAAGAATTGCTCCCGCGGTATTCAATGAGGAAAAGGGACTTTCAAAGCAAATATGCGCAAATGTGGACCTTTATTCAGGTCTTGTTTACAGAACACTCAATATCCCCGAGGATCTCTACACTCCCATGTTTGCGGTTGCGAGAGTTGCAGGCTGGTGTGCGCACCGTCTTGAAGAGGTGGCAACCTGCTCAAAGATTATGCGTCCCGCATATAAGAGCATTTCCCGCCGTCAGCCCTATTTCGAGCTTTCCGACAGATAAAATCCTCTGAGGGAAATATCAGGATCGATTCTCCTGAAAAGAAAGGTGAAAATAAATGAAGATAAAAGGTTCAGCGGGTGTAAGCCTTAAAAACATCGGACTTGTTTCAGCGGCTGCTCTTGTGCTTCTTACAGCATTAAGAGTTTATCAGAGCTTTGCCATTACCGAAGGGGGCACAGGCTTTTTCAGCAGCAATAATATCACGGTTCCCCTTGTGTACTTGCTTGCAATTGTATTTGTTGCCGCAGCTCTCGTTATGTGCTTTGTAAGCGGAGATCTCAGCGGAAGAAAAATAAATACAAAGGCCTCCCTGCCTGCAGGCATCACAGGTGTTATTATGGCGGCAGCTCTGGTCTTTGACGGTATCTCAAAGCTTAATATGCAGTCTCTTCCCACTGAGGGGACTGAAGGTGTGAAAGCTGCCCTCGGCACAAGCGCAGGAAAGGTGGGTATTGCATTTGCTTTCCTCGGTGCGCTTGTTCTCCTGCTTCAGGCAGTATTCGGCATAAGAGGAAAAGAGCTTCCCTCTTTTATGAAGATCCCTATGCTTTTCCCCGTACTCTGGGCATTTACAAATACTCTCAGCTTTTTCTCCATCACTGTAAGCTATGTAAAGGTAGTTCAGCTTCTGCTTTCAATATTCACATCTGTGTTCTTTATGCTTTTTGTTTTTGAAAATGCGAGAATTTCTTCGGATATCGGCAAAAAGGATGCTGTATGGTTCTTTTATGCCTCAGGTATAATCACCGTGGTTTTCGGTTTTGCATCCTGTATTCCCGCAATTCTGATGCATTTTATTACTCCCGAAAAGGAATGTGTTTATGCTCCCTTCAGCTTTACTGCAGCGGCAGGCGTGATCTATACTCTCGGACAGCTTTTTTACAGAAGCGGCAGTGTGGTTACAGAAGAGCTTCCTGAAGCAGCCGCAGAAGAGGAAAAGAATGAGAATGCTGACGGAGAAGAAAATAATATCGTGACGGAGACAGAATAAAGTGGATATATCGCTGTTTTTTCAGAATTGTCTTATCGCTGCCGAGCAGGTTGTGATACTTTATCTTATAGTTGCCGTAGGCTTCATTGCCGATAAAAAGAAGGTTTTTACGGAAAAGACCGCAAGAGCGGCAAACGACCTGCTGTTTTATATAATCACCCCCTGTGTTATTATAAATTCTTTTCTTACGACCGAGTTTTCTGCTGAAACCTCAAAGGGCTTTCTTCTTGCAGCGCTCGGAGGTGCACTCACTCATATAATAGGAATTGTGCTTTCAATTCCCTTTTTCAGAAATAATGAAAACAAGAATAATGCGGTATTCAAGTTTGCATGTATCTACGGCAATATGGGATATATGGCGCTTCCTCTTGCCGAGGCGGTGCTGGGAAGTGAGGGTGTATTCTACTGCTCCGCAGGTATAATTGTTTTTCAGGTGTTTACCTTTACCCACGGTGTGTGGCAGATGAACAGAGGAAATGCCGAGGGAGAGAAATTCAGTCCCAAGAAGCTGTTTTTCAATCCCGGTGTAATAGCCGTGTGTATAGGTCTTCCCTTTTTCCTTCTCAAGGTGAAAATGCCTCAGGTCGTAATGTCGCCTATCGCATTTATAGGCTCTATGAATACTCCTCTTGCCATGCTGATGCTGGGCACTTACATGTCCAATGCAGGGCTTAAGACCATCTTTAAGAATAAGGAGCAGTATCTTGTTGCTCTTGTGAAGATTATCGCCGTGCCCGTAGTATTCTTTATAATAATGAAGACCACGGGACTTCTTACGGGTGCTTTGTTTACTGCCTGTATGATACAGTCATCTGCACCCAGTGCAAATAACACGGTTATGTTTGCCGCAAAATACGGCAGAGATACGGGTGTTGCATCAAAGACAGTTGCCTTTGTAAGCTTTGCATCCATTCTTACAATGCCTGTTATGATCGCTCTTACCCAAGGATGATAATTATGGATAAAATATTTCATTTCCTCCCTTATGGATTCAGCTCATTCAGCCTTGTTGAGGATTCTCTTATAAGCTGCAGGGCAAAAAGCAGGATTCCCGAAAATGCAAAAACCGTTATATCAATACTTTTCCCTTATTATCTCGGAGAGGAATATTATAAAAATTCCAATGTTTCCCGCTATGCTGTAAGTGAAGACTATCATATTATTACGGGAAGTATCATAAATGATATTGTCTCCTCTCTCAGAGAAATGTATCCCGATAATGTCTTTGAAGCATTTGTGGACAATTCTCCTCTGCCCGAGGTCAGATGTGCAGTAAATGCGGGGCTGGGTGTAATGGGAATCAACAATCTTTTTATAAACAAGGATTACGGCTCCTGGGTTTTTCTCGGAGAAATCGTGACAGACAGGTATTTTGAGCCCTACAAGGGTGAATACTCCCTTTGTGACGGCTGTAATAAGTGCCGTGAGGCGTGTCCTGTTTCGGCAATTACGGGAAAGGGGATAATAAAAGAAAAATGCCTTTCCTTCCTCTCTCAGAAAAAAGGAGAGCTTGACGAAGAAACAAAGGCACTTATTGCCTCAACAGGCTGTGCCTGGGGCTGTGATATCTGTCAGAAGGTGTGCCCCATGAATCTGGGTGCAAAGCCCACGCCGATAAAGGAATTTTTTGATACGGCTTCAGCTGTAGTTACCAAAGAAACAGAAATAGAAAACCGTGCCTTTGCCTGGCGCGGCAAGGCTGTTATTGACAGAAATCTGGAAATTGTAACCCATAAGGGTGAATTATAATTTCAGGGAGGTTTAATTATGAAACTTATCGTAGCAGTTGTTAACAAGGATGATTCTTCTGCACTTACCGTGAAGCTCAACAAGGCGGGGTTTATGTCCACAAAGCTTTCCACTACGGGCGGCTTTCTTAAGGCAGGTAACGTTACCTTGCTTATGGGTGTTGACGACGAAAAAGTGGATGAATGCCTCAGTATTATGGAGGAGTGCTGCTCAAAGCGCACTCAGATGGTAAGCACTGCATCGGGCAATTATGCCGAACAGTTTTTTACATCCCTGCCTGTTGAAATCACCGTAGGCGGTGCTACCGTGTTTATCGTGGATGTTGAAAGATTTATAAAGATGTGATAAATATGCTTTTTTCAGATAAGGAGATCATTGCTTCAACGAGAGAAGCAGTAAATTCTGCCGTAAAGCTAAAAAGACTGCCTCAGTGTGTCCTTATTACGGGGGCAGGGGAGACTCTGCGCAGAAAATGTGCGCTTGAGCTTGCTGCGAGTGTGCTTTGCAAGGCCCCCGTGAACGGCTATCCCTGTAACAGCTGCAGCAGCTGCCGTAAGGCTTTTCAGGGGATTCATCCTGATTTGTTCAGTATTGTGCCCGAGGAGGGCAAAAAGCTTCTTTCCGTAAAAACCGTGAGAGAGAATTGTCTGTCACGTCTGTTTGCCGCACCCACGGAAGCTGAAAACAAGGTGTTTTTGTTTCCCGAGTGCGATAATCTCAGCACCGTGGTTCAGAATGCACTTCTCAAGTCTGTTGAAGAGCCTCCTGATGACACTATGTTTATTCTTTGTGCCGAGGGCAGAGAGGGACTGCTCACTACGGTTATTTCCCGTCTTACGGAATATCCCCTTGGAGATCCCCTTTCCTCCAAAAGCAGAAAAAGCGATGATATTGTTAGCGAAACAGCCGAAAATATCGCTTTGTGTATTGCGAATGAGGATGAGTTCGCTGTGATGAAAGCGGCCTCTTCCATGCATAAAAACAGAAAAATGATGGCATCTGTTGCCGCACGTCTTATTCTTATAATACGTGATGCCATGGCGCAGGGAAGCGGCACGCCTCTTTTATCGGGAAGCGATATGGCTTCTTATGCACTTTCAAGAAATTACCGCACATCTTCCCTCTTGCAAATTAAAGAGATTATGGATAAAATAATATCGGAGGCAGGAATGAATGCGAACGAGAATCTTCTTATTTCACGCTTTTCCTCCGATACGGCAAAGATAATGAAGGACAGAATATAAAAATGTTCTTTATCCTGTATATTAAAGAAAGGGCGGAGCTTTTCCGCACGTAAAATTATGGCAGAGATTATTGGAGTAAAATTCAAGGAAGTCGGAAAGACTTATTATTTTGACCCTGCAGGACTTGAGGTTAAAAAGGGTCAGGCAGTTATTGTGGAAACTGTCCGCGGAGTTGAATGCGGTGAATGTGCCGTTGCCAATAAAGAGGTGGAGGATGAAATTCTTGTCAAGCCTCTTAAAAGCATAATCCGTATTGCAACTAAAGAAGACCTTAAGAATGTTGAAATCAACAAGGAAAAAGAAAAAAAAGCATTTTCCATCTGTCAGGAGAAAATTGCCCGGTTCGGTCTTGAAATGGATCTTGTGGATGTTGAATATACCTTTGACGGCTCTAAGGTTCTGTTCTTTTACACTGCTCCCGAAAGAGTTGATTTCCGTGAGCTTGTTAAATGTCTTGCTTCAATTTTTAAGGTGAGAATTGAATTGAGGCAGATAGGTGTGAGAGATGAAGCAAAAATGCTGGGCGGCCTGGGTATCTGCGGCAGAGGCTTCTGCTGTAAGGAGTTCCTGCACGATTTCCAGCCGGTGTCAATCAAGATGGCAAAGGAACAGGGGCTTTCTCTTAACCCTGTGAAAATCAGCGGTACCTGCGGAAGGCTTATGTGCTGTCTTAAATATGAGCAGTCTTCTTATGAATATCTCCTTAAGATAACACCAAAGGTGGGAGCTATTGTTGAAACACCCGACGGCAAGGGTGAGGTTATTGAAAATAATCTTCTTACGGGTATGCTCAAGGTCAGACTTGACCGCAATCCCGATGCCGCTCCCGGTAAATACAGCCGTAAGGATGTTAAGATTATACGCGATGCTCAGATAAGACTTAACAGAGATGAAATTGCGGCTCTTAAGGATATTGAATAATTTGGTAATCATATGAAAAATTTTTAAAAAACATATTGAATTTTTCATATTATGTGTTACAATGAAAAAAAACCCAGAAGGAGGAACAGATTATGTCATACAAAATTACAGATGCTTGCATCGCTTGCGGCGCTTGTGCAGCAGAATGCCCCGTTGAGGCAATTTCCGAAGGCGATATCTATGTAATCGATGAGGACGTTTGCATCGAATGCGGTGCTTGTGCAGATGCTTGCCCCGTAGAGGCTCCCGTTCAGGACTGATTATCTGTACAATAAAACATAAAGCTGAGCCTTCCCTTTCACGGGAAGGCTCAGTGTGTTTTTTCGGATATTATTGACAGTAATTGCAGTATGAAATTAAAATTCAGTCGGTTAAAACCCTGTCTGCTTTTATGTCGTGGGGCTCTTCGGGAATAGAGTCTGTCAGCAGTTTGCTGAAGCACAGGCAGACAGTCCGGCAGCTTTGCCTGCTGAGAAATATATCATAAAAGCCTCCGCCGTGGCCGAGCCTTCTGCCGTCTTCTGAGGCAGCAAGGCAGGGAATAACTGCAAGGTCAATATCGTTTTCATAAAATCCGTTAAATGCGGCAGGCTCTTTTATACCCATATATCCTTTGATAAAAAGAGTATCTTTATATATCTGAACAGGCTTCATTACTCCCTTTGAAATGCAAACGGGAACATATACCCTTTTGCCCTCTTCAAGGGCTTTTTTTATTATCCGGCGCGTTTCAGGCTCATTCACGGTTGATAAATATATGAATAAGCTCTGAGCTTTTTGGAATTCAGGAGAAGCAATCACTTTTTTACCGATAATTTCCCCTGCCTTTATTTTATAAGACAGGGGAAGCTTGTTTATTGATTCCTTTATTTGCTTTCTTAATATTGCTTTACCGTTCATTTTATAATTTCAAGACCTACGCTGGCTCTGAGTATAATACGTGCATCTGAAGCTGTCAGCCTGCCGTTACCGTCAATGTCGCCGCGTTTCAGTATAATTTCTGTGATTTTTTCAAGACCTACGCTGGCTCTGAGTGTGAATCTTGCATCAGAAGCGGATATATCCCCGCTTATATCAACATCACCTTTTTCGGGAGCATTATATATAAATTCAAACATCTCTTTTACCTTACCGAAGCGGATGACATTATCTGTAAGGCGGGTTTCTTTTGCAGCATCCTCAGAAAGAGCGGCAGGCTTGTCCTGCTGTGAATCAGGCTGAGAGGTTGCTTTTTCCTCAGCTGCCGAAGCGGTTGTTGCCTCTTGTGCTGTGGTTGCTTCTGTAGCTTCGGCTCCGGTAGCCGTTTCCTCTGAAGCGGTTGTTTCTTCCGCACTATCGTTTACGGTCGGGGCCGTGCTTTCCTCAGGGGCTTTTGTGAGTGCTTCCTTATCTGTGAAAACAGATTCTTTTATTTCCTTTCCCGAATAGATATAATCAGCATCACAGTCAAAGGCAAGAATGATCATCTGCACACCTGCTTTTTTTGCGGAGGCGATAAGGCAGTTGCCCGCATCATCTGTTGTGCCCGTTTTTACACCGTTTGCAAAAGCATAATAATACGGGCTTGAAGGATCAAGAAGAGCATTGGAGCTTTTCCAGGAAATATTTTCGCCTGAGGCAAAGTAGAAGGTTCTTGAAAATGTGCTCATGATCGGAACAAGAGTTTCATTTTTAATTGCCTCTTTTGTAAAAATGAGCATATCGTCTGCGGTTGAATAGTGGGCAGGATCATCCCAACCGTCGGGATTTGCAAAATGGGTGTTGCTGCAGCCGAGTGAAGCAGCATATTCATTCATAAGACCGCAGAAATAATCCTTAGCCTCTGTATCGGTCATTTCGGTGTTGCCCGAATGCTTTCTTGCAATATTCACGGCTACTGTATATGCCGCATCGTTTCCCGAAGGAAGAAGCATACCCGCAATAAGGGTTTTAAGCTTCAGCTGATGGCCTTTTTGTATCAGGCAGAGGCTTGAATCCGGCTGCACTAACATAAGCTCATCACCGACGGTGAAAACCTCATCAGGACCTGCATGCTGAAGTGCCACAAGGCAGGTTATCAGCTTGGTTGTGCTTGCTATCGATATTTTCATATCTGTATTTTTCTGAAAAATTCTTTTGTCGTTTGTTACATCATAGGCGATGCAGGCTTTCATGCCCTGTGCCATATCGGAAAGCTTTTTGTCATATCCGGTAGCTTCTCCTGCTTTTGCCGAAAAAACGGGAACAAGCATAAGAAAGGTGAGGGTAACAGCAAAACATTTTTTTATTATATTCATAAAAACACCCTTGAAATAATTTGTCGGAAAAAGTATATCATATACCTTGCTTATAAATCAAGATATACTGTAAATTTAAGAATTGCCAAATAATGCCTGTTTTTTTACTCCGGGGGTGTTTAATTATTATTTTCACCGTAATTCAATACTATTTGCGTGCCGGGATAATAATGTGAAATAATTTCCTGCCAGCTTTTTCCCTGCCTTGCCATATAGTCTGCTCCGTATTGTGACATTCCCACGGCGTGACCGTAGCCCTTTACGCTTAAGGTAATGCCGCTGTCTGTTTCATTTACGGTTATTGCCGATGAGCGCAGAGAGAATATTTCTCGCAGCTGCCTGCCCGAAAATGATGCTCCGCCTATGGAGATATTCAGAAGTGTGCCGGCATCCGAATATTCTCCTTCACCGATATTAAGGTTTTTCTCAGAGAATGACGCTCCGTAGGGAGTGAGACTCTGAATAAATTCTTCTTTTGTTATTTCAAGACAGGAGGAGAACTTCGGGGAGAGTTTGTCCCACGGGCTGTCGGCACCCTTCAGGTATTCATAGGCGGCTGACCATACATTTTCTGCATTCTCTGTTTTTCCGGGACTTATTGCGTGATATGCCGCAACTATCAATTCTCCGTTATAAACAACAGAATAATCAATGGCATTATCTACGGCAGCAGTGAGCTTTTTATAGTATTTTTCAAAATCATCGCCCCATTTTTCCTTCATTTCTTCCTTGCTCATAAATGCCTGGTGCTTTGTCGGATCGGTTGAAATAACTCCTCCCATAAGCTCATTTTTTTCCCCCTCAAGAAGCTTTTTTCTTGCAAGGGTTGCTGCTGCTACGGTGCCTGCGCTTAAAGCCTCGCTGTGAAATTCAACAGGCATCTCTCCTGCTACGACACCTGTTATATATTCCCTGAAATCCATTTCACTTACGGTCTGTGTAACTGTATTGAAAACCTTTATGGTGCTGAAATCTGTCTGCTCAGTCAATTCTGTTGTTGTTTCCTCAGCTATGCTTATATTGTCGGGAATTCTTACGTCTTCAGTTACGGTATCCGAAGAAAAACAGAGGAAGCTCTGAGGGATAGCTGTAAGTATTACGGCATTGATCAGGCATTGAATAAAGAATTTTTTCATTTTTTCCACCTTTTAGACAATAGTTTTTCTGCAATAAGTCCTGCACACAGAGAAATTATTCCCGTAATCCAGACGGGTATCAGGACGGAAAATGCATCCTTGCTTCCCGCTTCGCTGCGCAGAGAGGCTACGGTTGTGGGAATAAGGGTTATTGCAGCAGTATTTATTATTACAAAGCGAACAGTTTCATTGTCGGGAACAGTATTGCCCGAGGCTTCCTTCATACGGCGCATAGCCTCTATTCCCAGAGGTGTTGCCGCATTTCCCAGCCCCAGAAGATTTGCCGCGATATTTGCGCTTATTGCACTTTTGGCAGGTGTTTCTGAATACCGCGGAAAAATAAGCTTTATGACCGGGCCAAGCAGTTTTTCGTATATTTTACTGAAGCCTGATTCCGTGGCTATTTCGGATATCCCGTTCCATAGGCACATTGCCCCTAAAAGTGTGAGCGCAGTTTCTACCGCTTTTCTGCCTCCCTCAAGGATCCCTGCGGAAAGCCCTGCCATATTTCCCGTGAAAAGGGCACATATAAATGCCGTCAGCATAATTACTGTCCATATATAATTCATCATAGTAATATGTATGAAAGCAGAAAGAAAAGTATTCGTTATGTGAGCCGGAATGCAATGGCGCGGCAGCGGTATTGTATATTTTTTGCCGTGTGCTGTCTGAGAAAGAGCTGTTTTGTCGGCAGACAAAAATAATTGTTGACAATTATGGTAATTTATGGTATCATTGTTACAGAAAAACAAATAAGGAGGAAATTTGCATATGAAAGCAACAGGTATTGTCAGAAAATTTGACGAAAACGGAAGATTTGTGCTTCCTATGGAGCTGAGAAAGCAGCTCAGACTTACTTCTCAGGATGATGCCCTTGAAATTTTTGTCGAGGATGATATGATAATTCTGAGAAAATATGAGCCCTCCTGCACATTCTGTGCAAGCATGGAAGAGCTTATAAGCTTCAGGGATAAAAAAATCTGCAGAAAATGTGCAGAAAAAATCAACATTCTTCTTGATTGATTTTTCGTCGGAGGCAAAAAAAGAGGCAGGTCGGTGTGACCTGCCTTTTGTTGTATGTTAATATTTATTTGATAGCGCCCTTTGCAACGAGAATTGTTGTTTCGTTGATTGTGAACTGAGGCTCTTCTGCTACGGTTTCGCCCTTCTTTGCAGCCTTCTTTGCTTTCTTTGCAGCCTTTTTGTTTGCTTTCTTTTCCTTCTTTGCAGCCTTCTTTGCTTTTCTCTTTGAAACCTTCTTTTCGGGCTCATTTGCAGCTGCAACGGGAGTTTCTGCAACAGCTGCAACGGGAGTTTCTGCAACAGCTGCTGAGGGAGCTGATGCAAAATCAGCTGCGAAATCAAAGCCTGAAACAGCCTCGGAAGCTGTGCTTTCTGCGGGCACGGCGGGTGCTGCTTCTGCTTCAGCCTGAGCATCAGCTGTTTCAACGGGAGCTGCTTCTGCTTCAGCCTGAGCATCAACCGTTTCAACGGGAGCTGTATATGCCTCTTCTGCGGGAGCTGTAGCCTCTTCAACGGGAGCTTCCTCAGTGTAAGAAGCGGGATCATATTCCTTTATTTCGGCTGTTGCCTCTTCACCGGGGAAAACCTTTGTTTTTTTAGTAAGTGCCCAGTAGGGGATATGTACATCATATTTTGCACCGCTTACAAGAGACACATTTCCGATAACATCATATTTTTCTGCTGTGCTTTCATCAGCAGTTACCGTAAATTCGTTATCACGGCAAACGCCTGCTTTTTTGAGAAGCTTGATAAGCTTATATGCTTTTTTGGTATAAAGCTTTTCGGCTTCCTTTGCCTGTTTCTTTTCAAACTTTTCGGTTTTCTTCTGGCTTGCTGCGATTTTATCGGCCTTCTTTTCAGCCTTTCTTGCTTTCTTAGCAGCCTTTTTAGCCTTCTTGGCAATTTTCTTATTGAGCTTCTTTATTTTCTTTGCTTCCTTCTTTGTTGCTCCGTCGGGAACAGCAACAGGAGAGTAGTCCTTCTGAGGAATAAGAGCAGGATCGGAATTGAGCATACCGAAAGTGTCTGCGAAAGCCTTTTTGAAGGCATCATTGTTTTCGAGCGATAAAACGGTATTGTTCCAATTGTCAAAAACCCATTCTTTTCTGCCTGTGTTGCCTGCAGCAAGAACGAAGAGAGGCTCATAATAATCTGAAAATTTTTCTGCATTGTCGCGAAGACCTATGAGAAGATCCTTCTTTGCGGAATCCTTCATATCCTCAAGCACAAGAATATTCCTGATCTTTTTGATATAAAGAATTGCAAGAGCAACAACTGCAGCAATAACAATAGCTGAAACTGCTAAAATTGCATTGCGGTTAAACATAAAAAACAGCATAGCCAAATCTCCTTTGTTTGCATTTATCCGCATAAAAACACATTTTATGAAGATAACTATTTTTATTATAAATAAAGATAAAGCATTTGTCAATCATTAATTGGAAGGGGGCACAGGCATTTTGTTCCTGCTCCTGTTATTTTATTCTTTTTCTGAGAATGTCACCTGCATATAGCTTTTCAGGACAGAAAATATCTACCTTTTCCTGTACGAGATGGGCACTTTCTCTGTCATTTCCGTTTTTATCCTTTATGGATGTTACCTCAAAGGACCTGCCGATAGCGGAGGGGGAGAGAATTTCAAGAGTATCGCCCACGTCGAAGCGGTTGCGCTGTTCAACTATGTATCTGCCGTTTCCCCTGTCTTCAAGAACGATACCGATAAATGAGCAGGTCTGATGATAAAGTCCGTCGTTATTGGGGTCTGCCTTTGCTTCTCCGAAATAAAAGCCCGATGCAAAGGGACGGTGGGATGCGCAGTCAAGCTCACTTTCACATTCCTCTAAGGTGGCATTGCCGTCCATAAAATGACGGTAGGCATTCACAACCGTTGCCACATAGTAGGGGGATTTCATTCTGCCTTCAATTTTGAAGGATTTTACCCCGGCTTTTTCAAGACGGTCAAGAAATTCTATGGATTTGAGATCGGTTGAGCTGAGAACAGCCGTTGCACCCTCCTCCTCAATAACGGGGATGAACATATTCTGTCGTTTTTCTTCAACAAGATAATAGTTCCATCTGCAGGGCTGTGAGCATTCTCCGCGGTTTCCCGAACGGTTTGAGAGAAAGGAGCTTAAAAGACATCTGCCCGAATATGCCATACACATAGCACCGTGGACGAACACCTCAATTTCCATATCTCCGGGGATTCTGCCCTTGAGGTCTTCTATCTGTTCCATAGTCATTTCTCTTCCCAGAACAACTCTTTCAACACCCATTTTATGATAGACCTCAATGGTCTTGAAATTCTGGGTGTTTGCCTGAGTGGAGATGTGCACAGGGAGCAGAGGACATTTTTCTCTTATCTCGCAGACTGCACCGAGGTCAGATACGATAACCGCATCCACCCCCATGTTGTAAAGAGTGTTCGCATAGTCGCCCAGCTGCTCGATCTCTTCGTTTTCCGCAAAGCAGTTTACGGTGACATATATTTTTTTATTCCTTTCGTGGGTATATTCCACGGCTTTACTGAGCTCATCAAAGGAAAAGCCTGCACCTGAGGCACGAAGCTGGAGAAGCGGGCCGCCGCAGTAAACGGCATCGGCTCCGAAATACAAAGCTGTTTTAAGACTCTCAAAGGAGCCGGCAGGGGCCAAAAGTTCAACGTTCATTTTATTATTCTCCGTAACAAAGTTCATATATTATCCCGGTATACATTTTTGCCGTGAGAAGAAGCTCGTCTATGACAGCAAATTCATCTGCGCCGTGTATGCGGTAGTCAGTGCCGGGAAATTCTATTCCGAAGGCAACACCGCCTTCAATTCCGTGGACATATGTACCGCCGCCTATAGAAAGACATTTTCCGGGATTTCCTGTGTATTCCTCATATATTTTAAGCGCTGTTTTTATAACAGGAGCATCCTCGGGCACAAAGTGTACGGGGATCATTTCAGCCTCACCCGAAATACTGAAGCCGCAGGAGGAAAGCTTATTTTCAATTACTTCAGCTACGTTTTTTTCGTTTGCTCCGAGAGGACAGCGAAGGTCAAGCGCACCTGTGAAAACACCGTCATTGAAATGAAGCACACCGAAATTGAGGGTCAGCTCACCTGATTTTTCCTCACTCATTTTTACGCCTGCAGACTTGCCGTCGGTTTCCTTGTGGGGGAAAAGCCTTTCGAGTTCAGAAAAAGAGGAGGTTACATCATTCCCGCTGAGAGGCAGACGGTTTATAAGATAAATGAGTGCGGTCTGTGCGTTGTTGCCGTTATCGGGATGTGCTGCGTGGGCAGAAACTCCCAGAGCGGAAATAACCGTAAATCCGTCCTTTTCCTCAACAGAAAAGGAAACGCCCGTTTCTTTTTCACAGTCTCTTACAATATTTTCAATATCCTCTGCCCGAAGACCCGAAATGCTTGCTTTTGCTTTACAGGGAACAATATTTTTTGTGCTGCCCCCCGTAAAGGAAACAAGAAGCTTTTCGCCGTCATTGGTGCAATTTTTTATAAAATCGGGGGCAAATCTTCCTTTTTCAAGATTTATCAGAGGATAATCCGCATCGGGAGAGAGGGTGTAGGGAAGAGCTTCACGCTTTGAGAAATAATATTCCATATCCTCGCTGCCTGTTTCCTCACCGCAGCCCATAACCAGGCGCACACCTTTTTTCGGCTCTCCGAAAAGCTCTCTTGCCGCTTTCATTGCATAAAGACAGCAAAGCATAGCACCCTTGTCGTCCGTGGTGCCTCTGCCGTAAGCTTTCCCGTCCTCAAGCTTCATATTATATGGCTCATATGTCCAGAAGTCACCCTCATCAACCACGTCAAGGTGGGCAAGAAGCATTAACACAGGGTCTTTGCCGAAGGTTATTTCACCTGCGTAGTTTTCAAAATTCACGGCTTCAAAGCCGTGGAAGGCTGATATTTTCACAGCCTCTCTGAGTGCTTTTGCAGGTCCCTCACCGAAGGGCATACCGGGCTTTTCTTTTTCACGCACGCTTTTAATATCAACAAGGCTTTTAAGGTCCTTAAGAAAGACATCCCTTTGTGAATCAATATAAGTCGAAATTTTTTCTTTCATATCCTGTTCCTTTCCTCAGACCGTAAAATCATCTGATCATCTCTGTGAATTCGTCTTCGGTTATTATCTTTATTCCCAGCTCATTTGCTTTTCTGAGCTTGCTGCCTGCTGCTTCGCCTGCAAGGACTATGCTCGTTTTCTTTGAAACCGAGGATGCGGTTTTTCCGCCGAACTGTTCAATTATTTCCGATGCTTCGTCTCTTGTATACTGAGAAAGGCTGCCTGTGAGAACGAATGTTATTCCTCTGAAGCGCTCATCCTTTATCTCGGCAAGATTTTTTGTGTTGACACCGCAGGAAATAAGCTTTGAAACAAGCTCTTTCGTTTCTTTGAGTGAAAAATACTTAATAAGTGAATCTGCCATAATTTCCCCGAAGCCTTCAATTTCAAGAATTTCTTCCTTTGAAGCGTTCATAATACTGTCAAGCTCTCCGAAGTGTCCCGAAAGAAGCTTTGCGGCTTTTTCACCGATATGATTTATTCCGAGAGCAAATATAAGCTTTGAAAGATCGTTTGCCTTGGATTTTTCTATTGCACTGAGGATATTCTGAGCAGATTTTTCACCCATTCCCTCAAGCACGGCAATGTCCTTTGCCTGAAGACGGTAGATGTCTGAAATGTCCTTTATCATTCCCTTTTTGCAGAAAACCTCAAGTATTGCTTCTCCGAGGCCTTCGATATTCATAGCGTCTCTGGAACAGAAATGGATTATAAGCCTCATAATCTGGGCAGGACATTCGGGATTTGTACAGCGGTGTGCTGCCGCACCCTCATCGCGGAAAACCCGGGCGCCGCAGGAGGGACAGGTGGAAGGATAGCTGAAAACAGGATTTCCGGAGCGGATTTTCACTCCCGTGATTTCGGGAATAACATCACCTGCTTTTCTGACTGTTACCGTGTCGCCTATAGCAAGGGCAAATTCGTTTATTCTGTCTTCATTGTGAAGAGTGGCACGGGATACTGTGGAGCCTGCAAGAAGCACGCTGTCAAAAACCGCCGTGGGAGTGAGCACACCTGTTCTTCCTACGCTTATTTCTATATCACGCAGTACGGTTTCCTTTTCTTCGGGAGGGTATTTATATGCAATTGCCCAACGGGGGAATTTTGCCGTGCTGCCGAGAGTTTTTCTGTGGCTGAAGCCGTTTACCTTTATAACAGCGCCGTCAATGTCAAAGGCAAGTGAGGATCTTATTTCTCCGATACGCAGAAGCTCGGCCTTTGCTTCGTCAATATTACGGCAGGGGGTATAAAAGGGAACTGTCACAAAGCCCAGGCTTTTAAGGAAATCCAACGAGCTTTTATGGTCCGAAAGCTCCGTGCCCTCATATTTCTGAACATTGAAAACAAATATATCAAGCTGTCTTTCGGCTGTTATTTTCGGATTCTTCTGTCTTAAGGAGCCTGCTGCGGCATTACGGGGATTCTTAAAGGGATTCTCTCCCTTTTCCTCCTGCTTTTGTACAATGGATAAGAATACTTCCTTTGACATATAAACCTCACCTCTTACGGTGATGCTTACATCTTTTCTCAGTCTTAAGGGTATACTTTTTACGGTTTTAAGATTTTCCGTTATATCTTCACCCACGTCACCGTCGCCTCTTGTTGCACCTCTTACAAAAACACCGTTTTCATATTCAAGGTTTACGGAAAGGCCGTCGATTTTCGGCTCAACAACATAGGAATAATCACTTATATTATCTTTTACTCTTCTGTCAAAGTCATCAATTTCTTCAAAGCTGAAGGCATCCTGAAGGCTTTCAAGACGAACCTCAAAGGCAACGGGCTCAAAGGTGTTTTCCGCTTCACCTCCTACTCTTATGGTGGGAGAATCGGGGCGGACAAGCGCGGGAAATTTTTCTTCGAGGGACAAGAGCTCTCTTTGAAGCATATCATATTCATAGTCGCTTACAGGGCTTTCGTTTTCAACATAATATTTATAAGAATACAGATTAAGGCTTTCGCAAAGCTCGTCTATACGTTTTTTTGCATTTTCTGCTGTCATGGCTTATTCCTCAATTTCAATGTAATGGTAAAGGTGATCGGAAACAACATTTTCCGATATGCCGAAGCTTTTTATTTTAATGTCCTTTGAAACAAAAATATAGTCTATTTTTATACGGGGAGCATCTGAGGGAAATGTGAATGCAGCCTTATCGGAGCATAAATATTTTCCGAACAGGGGAGAAAGCTCAGGGGCATCGGGAGGACAGTTGAAGTCCCCCATTATTATGCACCTTTCGGTCGGTGCAATACGGAGAATTGCTTTTACTGCATTTTCTCTTTCGTCGGTGTTGAGTCCCATATGGGTGACAATTATTGTAAGATCCCTGATGCGGGCTTTTATAATGCTCCTTGATTCATACATTTCGGAGCCTGTTTTTTTGTCGGGATCGGGAATTTTTACGGTTTCGGCATCGGTGATGTCATATTTCGATAAAAGACCGTTGCCGTAGGGGGCAAGTCCTTTCACGGAAATGGCTTTTCCGAAATAATAATTCTGTCCGGTAAGCTCTGATATTGTTTTCAGCTGGTCGGTGTAGTCCTTAAGAAGTCCCTTTCCTCTTACTTCATTGAGTCCCGTAATGTCTCCGCCGCTGTTTTTTATTTCCTCTGAGAATTTATTGAAGTCAATTTTTCCGGTTTTGTAATCCTTAAAGTGAAGCACGTTGAATGTAACTATTTTCATTTTGCCACCCCTTGAAAAAAGTTTTTATATATTGTAAACTACTGAATATGAAAGAATTTATTATATCAAAAAATGACGCAAATCAGCGTTTTGACAAATTCATCACCAAGACCGTGCCCTTGCTGCCTCAATCCCTTTTGTATAAATATCTCCGTCTTAAGAGAATAAAGCTCAACGGAAAAAAAGCGGAAATCTCCACAAGGCTTAAAGAGGGCGACAGGGTCGAGATGTATATAAACGACGAGTTTTTTGCACCCAAGGAAGAAAAATATTCTTTTCTTGCTGCGGGAAAAGACCTTCAGATAGTTTATGAGGACGGGAATATCCTGCTTCTCAATAAAAAGGTGGGGCTTCTTTCTCATCCCGAGCAGGGAGAATATACGGACACTCTTATTACAAGAGTGCAGAGATATCTTTATGAAAAAGGGGAGTATGACCCTAAAAACGAGCAGTCCTTTGCACCGGCTCTGGCAAACCGTATTGACCGCAATACCTCAGGAATCGTTATTGCGGCAAAAAATGCCGAGGCACTGAGAATTCTCAACGAAAAAATAAAGCTCAGGGAAATTGACAAAAAATATCTTTGCATTACAATAGGCCGTCCGCCGAAAAATAAGGATGTTATGGAGGGCTTTCTTGTAAAGGACGAAAAGAAAAACACCGTAACTGTGCTGAAGCATCCCGTTCCCGGGGGAAAGAGCATAAAAACGGGATATACCGTTATTGAAACAAGAGGGGAGCTGTCGCTTGTTGAGGTAAGCCTCTTCACAGGCAGAACCCATCAGATACGAGCCCATATGGCATCGGTGGGGTGTCCTCTTTTAGGTGACGGTAAATACGGCACCAACGCTCTCAATAAAAAATACGGCGGCTACAAAAAGCAGTGTCTTTGCTCATACAAAACCGAATTCAGCTTCACAAGCGATGCGGGAATTCTCAATTACCTCAGGGGAAAAAGCTTTGAGGTAGAGGATGTGTGGTTCAGAACCGCCTTTTTCAATAACGAACTGTAAATTCTTAAGGGTATGCAAAAATCAGCACATCTGATATCTGCTGCCCTTTATTTTTCTGTTAAAACACTGTAAAGGGCAGTGCAGCCTTTATATATGCAGTCATATGCTTCTTTGAATCTGCCGGTGTACCAGGGGTCGTCTACCTCACCGCCGCCACAGTAGCTGAGAAGCATTTTTATTTTTTCCTCTTTATCTTCTTTCAGCATTCTTTTTATGTTTCTCATATTCATATTGTCCATTCCGATTATGAGATCAAATTTTTCATAATCCGCCTTTGTGAGCTGACGGGCGGTTTTTCCCTTCGGGTCAATTCCGTGCAGAAGCAGCTGCTCGCGGGCAGGGGGATATACGGGGTTGCCTCTTCCCATATATATTTCATCCGTGCTCGTTGCTGCGGATTCTATATAAAAATCGTTTTCTCTGCCTGCTTTTTTCACCATGTCCTTAAATATGAATTCTGCCATAGGACTGCGGCAGATATTACCGTGGCATACAAAAAGAATTTTTGTCATAGCTGAGCTTCCTTTATATGAATTTTATCAAGCTGTGTGTATATGCTTTTTACACATTCCTCGGGAGTTTTACCGGTACACTCAACAGTGATATCTGCATATTTTTTATACAGAGGGGAGCGTTTATTGAAAAGCTCCGGGATGCCTTCGGAGCTGTCCATGGCAATTCCTCTTGTGGTGATGTCGCCAAGTCTTCTGAGAAGCTCGGGAAGACTTACATCAAGGTATATGCATATTCCTTTACGGCAAAGCTTTTCCATTGCCCTTTCACCGTAAACGGCACTTCCGCCTGTGGCTATGACGCAGTTTGAAAAATCCTCTTCAAGAATGATTTTTTCTTCAAGGTCTATGAAATAATCTGTTCCGTTCTCATTTATAATATCCGAGAGTGCCTTTTTTGTTTTTCTCTGAATAACAAGGTCGGTATCCGTGAAATCCATAAGAAGGCTCTTTGCAAGAAGCACTCCCACGGTGCTTTTGCCCGCACCGGGCATTCCTATAAGCACAATATTTTTCATATGTATCACCAAATAAATATTATACCATAGCATAAAATAATTATCAATAAATAATATATATGTGCACAACTAAAAACAGTTGACAAACCGTAAGAAATTGAATATAATGCCATATATAAAGGCAAAGATGAAGAGAAGTAGACGGAAAATGCGGTCAAAGAGAGTGTGCGGCGGTGGAAAGCACATACAGATGCAGTCCGTTGAATAACACTTCGGAGCTGCTTGTCTGAACGGGAAACTCAGTAGGACTGCCGTGAATCGCACGTTACAGCGAAAGGCTTTTGATAAAGAAGCGTAAGGGGCTCGTAAAGAGCAAGATAGGTGGTACCGCGGGTTACAGTTGCTCGTCCTATAACGGACGGACAACTGTTATTTTTTTATGAAAGGAAAATTTTTCTATGAAACACACCGACATCAAAGAAATTTTCACAAATGCAGCCTTTATCGGCACCGAAGCCGTTGTTTGCGGCTGGGTAAGAACAGCAAGAGATTCAAAGAATGTGGGCTTTTTAGCACTCAATGACGGTACTACTCTCAATCATCTTCAGATAGTTATCGACAAATCCTCAGGCATAGAGGTTGATACAGAGGCTACAAAGCTCGGCGCATCCGTTAAGGTAACGGGAACAGTTGTTAAAAATGAAAACAACGGCAGTGTTGAAATCAATGCAAAGGAAATCGTTCTTTTAGGTAAATGTCCTCCTGACTATCCGCTTCAGAAGAAGTTCCAGAAGCTTGAGACCTTAAGAGAAAATCCCCATATCCGTGTGAGAACCAACACCTTCAATGCTGTTTTCAGAGTCCGTTCCGTTATGGCAGCAGCTATTCACAGATATTTCCAGGACAGAGGCTATGTTTATGTTCATACTCCTCTTATCACAGGCTCTGACTGTGAAGGCGCAGGTGAAATGTTCAAGGTAACAACTATAGGCTATTCCGAGGATTATAAGAATGCTGAAGAGTATTATGCAGACGATTTCTTCGGCAAAAAGGCAGGACTCAGCGTTTCAGGTCAGCTTGAGGGTGAGGTTGCCGCTATGGCTATGGGTAAGATCTATACCTTCGGTCCCTCTTTCAGAGCAGAAAAGAGCAACACTCTTCGCCATGTTGCAGAATTCTGGCACGTAGAGCCCGAAATTGCTTTTGCAGAGCTTCCCGACCTTATTGAAATTGCTGAGGATATGATAAAGTATATCATAAAAGACTATATGGAAAAATGTCCCGATGAGCTGAAATTCTTTGAGGAGAGATTTGAAAAGGGACTTACCGATAAGCTTCTCAATGTTGTGAATAACGACTTTGCGGTTGTGGACTACACAGATGCCATTGAGATTCTCAAAAAAGCTGATGTGAAGTTTGAATTCCCCGTAGAATGGGGCTGCGATCTTCAGAGTGAGCACGAAAGATATATCACAGAGCAGGTCTATAATAAGCCTGTATTCCTTATTAACTATCCTAAGGAGATAAAGTCCTTCTATATGAAGCAGAATGCCGACGGCAAGACAGTTGCCGCAACCGACCTTCTTGTGCCCGGTATCGGTGAAATTATCGGCGGCAGCGAAAGAGAAGCAGACCTTGACAAGCTTCTTTCCGCTATGAAAGCAAAGGGTATGGGTACTGAAGAATATTCCGACTATCTCGATCTTCGTAAGTACGGTACTGTTCCTCATTCAGGCTTCGGTCTCGGCTTTGAAAGAGTAATTATGTATTGCACAGGCATGGCTAATATCCGTGATGTTATCTTCTATCCCAGAACTGTCGGAAATATAAGATAAAAGGTGATAATATGGCAAGAAACATGGTATATCCCGAGGGGTATAAGTCTTCTCTCTCTCAGAAGGATACCCAGAGGGCAATAAAAATAATAAAGGATACCTTTCAGGTGAAGCTTGCTGAGGCTCTGAACCTTGACAGAGTAACAGCACCTCTTATGGTAACAAAGGCTTCCGGTATAAACGATGATCTTAACGGTGTTGAAAGAAAGGTTCATTTTACCATGAAGGAGATTGACGGTACTGCGGAGGTGGTGCAGTCACTTGCCAAGTGGAAAAGAATGGCCCTTCACCGCTACGGCTATTCTGAGGGCGAGGGCATTTATACGGATATGAATGCCATACGCCGTGATGATGACTGTGACAATACTCATTCTCTGTTTGTTGACCAGTGGGACTGGGAAAAAATCATTACAAGAGAGCAGAGAACGGAAGAATATCTCAAAAATACCGTAAGCGCCATTATAAATGCTCTTTATGAAACAAATGAGCTTCTGAAGGAAAAATATCCCGTGCTTGATACTGTGGTCAATAAGGATGTTTTCTTTATCACATCTCAGGAGCTTGAGGATATGTATCCCGACAAATCAGGTAAGGAAAGAGAAAATCTTATCACAAGAGAGCACGGCACCGTGTTTATTATGGGCATCGGTGCAAGACTTAAAAGCGGACACCGCCACGACGGCAGAGCTCCCGACTATGATGACTGGAGTCTTAACGGTGATATTCTTGTGTGGGATAAGCAGCTTGATGCCGCCCTTGAGATTTCATCAATGGGCATAAGAGTTGACAGCGAAAGTCTTAAAAAACAGCTGGAAATTGCAAACGCGACGGAAAGAAGCTCTTTCCCCTATCATCAGGGAGTGCTTTCAGGCACACTTCCTCTCACAATAGGCGGAGGATTGGGACAGTCAAGAATCTGTATGTTCCTTCTGGGAAAAGCCCATGTAGGCGAGGTGCAGGTTTCTATCTGGCCTGATGATATGAGAGAAAAGTGCCGTGAAAACGGAATAGTTCTTCTGTAAGCAGAAAGCATTTCCCGGCGCAAAACAGGCTTATTCCTTTACGGAAAGAAAATGTAAAAAAATAAAGCGTGAATTTACTTTTTTGCCGGTAAATTCACGCTTTTTGTATTTGTATTCGGTTTTATAAAGAGAATGCCTGATGAACGCCTTCCTTCTCCAGATATCTTGTGAACACATCATCAATGTTTACATCCTTTTCAAACTGTACATTGAGGTGTATGGTGAGTGTAAGATTATCGGAGGAGGCTTCTACGACAGAGTCGAATATCTGAACACCGTTTGCCTTGAGAAATGTCTTGAGCTCGGTTACTGCAACAGGTGTGTTTTCGATCTGAACAAAGCAGGGAACAAGATTGTCGTTTGCCAGCACCTTATCGAAGCCTATGAGGAATTTGTGGAAAACTATCTGCACCAAAAGCAGAAGCACAACAGAAACGATAGCAACTATGTAAAGTCCTGCACCCATTGCCATTCCTACTGCTGCGGTGACCCATATTCCTGCTGCTGTGGTAAGACCCTTTATAGAGATTCCCTTTACGAAAATCATACCTGCTCCGAGGAAGGATATACCTGTTATGATATTTGATGCAACTCTCGAAACGTCAACCTGAACGGAATCAAGAAAAACGATATCAAGAAAGCCGTATTTTGAAATAATAACCATAAGAGCGGCACCCATAGCAACAATGATGTGGGTCCTGAAGCCTGCATCCTTTTGTCTCAGGGTTCTTTCAACGCCGATTATACCGCCGCAGATACCGGCAAGGATAATTCTGATTACGAGAACCGGATCTGAGTAGCCGTTGAAAAAATCTGCAACTGACTGCAAAAATGTTTCCATATGTTATCCCTCCGAATAAAGTTAATATTACAACATTATATGCTTTATGACGGTTAAAATCAAGCAAAAAACTGTTTTTCAGCATTTTGTAAAACAGTTTGTTGTTATATTTGGATACAATTACAAAAAAGATCATAATTGCCTTTAATCCAAAGAAAATTATGATCTTATACTTTTTAAATTTCTTCGGGCTTAAAAGAGGGCATAAGCTGAAGCTTGAAGAGATTTGCCTTGTGTTTTCTGTCTATGAGTTCTTTTTTGCTCAGGTCTTCAATTTCGCCTGTTCTTATATAAACGTCAAGCTCGGCATATGTGAAGCCTAAGTTTTCCTCGTCGGTCTTCCCGCACAGTCCGTCTATCGGCACCTTATCCACAAGCTCCTTCGGCAAATCAAGAAGATAGCCTATTTCCTTTACCTCGGTTACCGTAAGGTTTGACATAGGAGAAAAGTCGCCTGCCGCGTCGCCGTAGCGTGTGGAATATCCTACCCAGTCTTCAGAGAGATTGCAGGTGTTTACCACCCTGCCGTTGAGAGACTGGCTTACGGCATAAAGAGTTGACATTCTGATTCTCGGAGGCAGATTCTGCTTTGACTGCTCAGAAACGGGCAGGTCATCGGGGAAGGCAGAAAGAATGCTGTCTACAGTGTTTTTGATATTTATCTCATAATGCTTTATTCCGAGATGGTTTACAAGCATATATGCCTTATCGATGTCGTGCTGCTCGCCCTGAGGCATAAGCACCCCTAAAACTTTGTCCTTGCCGAGAGCCTCAACGCATAGTGCTGCTGCAATTGAGCTGTCCTTACCGCCGGAAATACCTATAACCGCATTACAGCCCTTTCCGTTTTCTTCAAAAAAATCTCTTATCCATTGAACACATTCATTTTTTACTTTAAGTGCATCAAACATTAAAAATCACCGCCGTTAAATTTATTTCATTCCGTTTTTTTCTGACATATAAAGCCTGTCAAGGTTATCAGAGAATGTCAACCTGACACATTGCAAGAGTGGTGAGAGCTGCATTGTGGCTTTCGGGGGTAACACCGGCACAGCAGCTTTTATCAACGCTTACTTTTATTTCGGGGAAGCTTGCCTTGATAATAAGGGCATTTGAAACAACACAGATGTCGGTGCAAAGACCGATAAGCTCAACCTCGCTGAAATCTCTTTCGCCCCAGTTTTTCCAACCGAAATTGTGCTTGTCAATAATTTCACAGCCTTCAACATAAAGACCATCTGCAATTTCCCAGCCCTTTGTACCTCTGATACAATGGGGTACGGGAAGCTTTTTGCCCTCTGCTGTTTCAAGATAGTTTTCTCCGTGAGTGTCACGGGTATAGATTATTTCATTGCCCGCATTTTTATATTCTTCAATTTTTGCCTTTACCTTCGGAACTATGGCAACGGCCTCCTTTGTGCCTAATGCCATATCGATAAAGTCGTTTTGCATATCTACTACGATGAGTGTTTTTTTCATAAGAAAACTCCTGTCAGGTGTTTTTTCGGATGTTTATTATATTATAAAGTTATTTTTTGTGCCGGTCAATAATTTTATGTGTATCAGCTGTAAAAATGAACTTTCTTTGCAGAAAAAACGGAAACACCTATAAAGGCATTTCCGTCTTTTTTATTTGTATCAGTTTCTCAGGTTGATAACAATTATTTGCTTTCGTCAATGAACTTCTTAACTGCAGCTACACCTGCATATTTCACTGCTTCACCGTTTTTGTAGGTAACGAGTGTGGGTGCCTGTTTTAAGTCGAGCTCTTTTGCAAGGTCGGGATTTTCGGAAACAAGGAGCTTTTCGTAGGAAATTCCTGCTTTGTCAAGCCACTGAACTGCGAGCTTACAGTTAGGACAGGTTTCTGTTGTGAAAAGAAGAACCTTTTCTGCTTCAGCGCAGGTGCAGCATTCTTCAGCTGCTTCTTCTGCAGGTACGCCGTTTCTTGTCATAACAGACTTTTCGATATCGTAAACCTTTCTGTCCTTGAATTCCTGGCTCTTGCCGTCGTTCCAGTTCTTTACGGGACGGTAGTAGCCTGTGATTCTTGAATAAACCTCAGTTTCCTTTCCGCAGAGAGGACACTTATACTGCTCGCCGATAAGATATCCGTGCTCCTGACATACCGAGTATGTGGGAGAAAGAGTATAGTAGGGGAGCTTGTAGTTTGCTGCGATCTTTCTTACAAGGTTTGCTGCTGCCTTCCAGTCGGGAAGCTTTTCGCCGAGGAATGCGTGGAATACAGTACCTGATGTGTAAAGAGTCTGAAGCTCATCCTGAATGTCGAGAGCTGTGAAGATATCCTCTGTGTAGCCTACGGGGAGGTGAGAGGAGTTTGTATAATAGGGAGTTTCACCCTCGTGAGCTGTGAGAATTTCGGGATATCTTGCCTTGTCGTGCTTAGCAAGTCTGTAGGATGTGGATTCTGCGGGAGTTGCTTCAAGGTTATAGAGATCGCCGTACATTTCCTGATAGTCGGAAAGACGCTCTCTCATATGATTGAGAACCTTCTTGGTGAACTCCTGAGTTTCCTTGTTTGTCATATCCTTCTTAAGCCAGTTTGCATTGAGACCTACTTCATTCATACCGACAAGACCGATTGTGGAGAAGTGGTTGTTGAAGGTGCCGAGATATCTCTTTGTGTAGGGATAAAGACCCTCATCAAGAAGCTTTGTGATGATTTCTCTCTTTACCTTGAGTGAACGTGCAGAGATGTCCATCATCTTGTCGAGACGTGCGAAGAAATCTGCTTCATCCTTGGCAAGATATGCAATTCTCGGCATATTGATGGTAACAACGCCGACTGAGCCTGTGCTTTCACCGCTTCCGAAGAAGCCGCCGGACTTCTTTCTCAGCTCTCTCAGGTCAAGACGGAGTCTGCAGCACATTGAACGTACGTCTGAGGGCTCCATATCGGAGTTTACATAGTTTGAGAAATAGGGTGTGCCGTATTTTGAGGTCATTTCAAAGAGAAGCTTGTTGTTCTCTGTTTCTGACCAGTCGAAATCAGCTGTGATAGAGTAGGTGGGAATGGGATACTGGAAGCCTCTGCCGTTTGCATCGCCTTCGATCATGGTTTCAATAAATGCCTTATTGACCATATCCATTTCCTTCTTACAGTCACCGTAGGTGAAGTTCTGAGGCTTGCCGCCTACGATAGCGGGCTTGCAGGCAAGGTCAGCAGGAACTGTCCAGTCGAGGGTGATGTTTGAGAAGGGAGCCTGTGTGCCCCAGCGTGAGGGAGTGTTTACACCGAAAATAAAGGATTCGATGCACTTTTTAACCTCTCTGTAGGAGAGATTGTCAACCTTTACGAAGGGAGCAAGATATGTGTCGAAGGAGGAGAAGGCCTGTGCGCCTGCCCATTCATTCTGCATAATGCCGAGGAAGTTTACCATCTGGTTGCAAAGGGTTGCAAGATGGCTTGCGGGAGAAGAGGTGATCTTTCCGGGAACACCGCCGAGACCCTCTTCAATAAGCTGTCTGAGCGACCAGCCTGCACAGTAGCCTGTGAGCATTGAAAGGTCGTGAATGTGGATGTCGGCATTCTTGTGAGCATTTGCAATTTCTTCATCATATATTTCGGAAAGCCAGTAGTTGGCTGTGATAGCGCCTGAGTTTGAAAGAATAAGACCGCCTACGGAATATGTAACGGTGGAGTTTTCTTTTACTCTCCAGTCGGAAATCTTAACGTAATTGTCAACAATCTCTTTGTAGTCGAGAATAGTGGACTTCATATTACGGATCTTTTCACGGTTCTTTCTGTAAAGAATGTATGCCTTTGCGATATCGGCATAGCCTGCCTGAACAAGAACTGATTCAACGGAGTCCTGAATATCCTCAACTGAGATATAACCGTCTTTTATCTTTGATTCAAAATCGGCAGTAACCTTGAGAGCAAGGAAATCTATTATGTTGGGGTGGGATTCTCTGTTCTGTGCTTCGAAAGCCTTTGATATGGCCTGAGCAATTTTGGTGATGTTAAAATCGGCTTTTTCGCCGTCTCTTTTAATAACCTGATATGCCATAATTTTTCCTCCTTTTGGTGAATTGATATATAAGCTTCAACGCCCGTCTTTCAGGGGTCCTTTACTCGTGCTCCGTAATAATAGCACATCACAGATATTAAAATCAATATCTTGTGGCAAGTTTTTGATAAATTCGGAAGTATGCACAATATCTTGTTGAGTTTTTGTGGTAAATGTCTGTAAAAAAGCCGAAAAAATCAGCATTGACACAAGATGTTGTGCCAATGCATTGATTTTTGTACAATATATGCCATATGTCAGATGCCGCGTGTTTCACACAAAAACACATATTCCGATGCCATTTGCGCCATATCCCGAAGCGCCGCATCGGGGTGTGCTAAGCAGCCCTCACACAATATATTGCCCGAATCCTTGAATTGCTGAAGATAGAGTCTTTCGGTTTTTCCCAGCAGCTTTGCGATTTCTTCAATATCCTCCGGGGTGTGATGCTCCCTTACCACGGTGGTTCTGAATTCGTGAGGAACAGAGCTGTTTTTTAATATATCAATGCTTTTGAGTATATTATCGGTTGCCCTGAAGCCGCCTGCGGTGAGGGGATATTTTTCCACGGTGTTTTTTACATCCATGGCAACATAGTCAACAAGATCTTTGTCTATAAGCTCCTTAAGCTTTTCCGGATAGCTTCCGTTGGTATCCAGCTTTACCGCGTAGCCCTCATTTTTGATTTTTGTTATAAACTCAATTATATCCTTCTGCATAAGAGGCTCACCGCCTGTTATTGCCACACCGTCAAGAAGACCCTGTCTTTTCTTGAGAAAAGAGAAAATCTCCGCCTCGGTGTAGTCCTCCTCCGCCTCTCCCGTAACAAGGGGAGTGTTGTGGCAGAAGGGACAGCGCATATTACAGCCCGATGTAAAAAGCGTGCAGGCAGTGTGCCCCGGGAAGTCAAGAAGGGTGAGCTTCTGAAATCCGCTTATTTTCATATTATATATCCTTTATCAGAATGCGAGATATTTATTCATAAACTTCTTCATTCTTCCGTTTATGGCAGAAAGCTGCTTTATTGCATCTTCCTTTTCCTCTTCGGTGCCTGTAGCACAGATTCTCATAAGTCTTCCTTCCTCACGGCACAGCTCATCGTGACGGGGAAAATAGTAGTTTGCAAGGAAGCAGGCATATCTTACAAGACGGTTTTCGCCTACGATTCTGAATTCGGTGCTTATGGTATCAAAGGCAACGGAATAGAAGTCCTTTATGGACTTTATAAGTGCCGTTCTCTCATTTTCGGGGGAGAAAACAACGGTGGAGCAGATAAGAGCGCCCTCATTTGATTCATATGAGGAATGGCTGTCGGTGCTTCCCACGATGGGATAGCGTCTGCCCTTTGCCTTGTCTTCATAGTATCTTACAACCTGGAAGCCGTTGTGCTCGAAATATCTTTCGCCGCCCAAAACCTCGAATGCATCAAAGTCCTGATTTCCCATAATATATTCAAGGAAGGGGTCGGGCACGTGAAGGGTGTCGCTTATCCAGCAGGGATGGGGGAATATTGCAAGACCGCCTGCCTTTTTGATTTCGGAAAATGCCCACTTCATAACTGCAGCGGGAACCTTGTCAACTCGCTCGGGGACCTCGGTTTTTTCTGCAAGCTCTTCAAGCATATCCTCCCAGTCGGAAAGCTCCTTCGCTTCGGGAGGTGTAACGCCGGGCATTGCACGCACCCAGTTGTCTGCGGTTTCGCCGAAATATTCATCCTTTACAAGAGCATTGATTGAATATTCACCGCCGAAGTTTACAATATGTGCATCTGCGGATTTGCCGTGTACATCGGGAAGGTGAACCTCCTCACCGGGCACGATTACGAATTCTGTAGGGATATCCTTGAAAAATTCCATAGCACGGATTGAGGGATAATATCTGTGATGGTCGGTGATTGCAAAGAAGTCATAGCCGTGGCTGCGGTACATTGATGAAACAACCTCAGGAGTCTGGCGTCCGTCGGAGCGGTTTGTGTGCATATGAAGGTCGCCTCTGAGAGGGTATCTTCCTGCAAGGTCGCTGTCGACAGCATATACACCGAACTGATTTATTTTTCTTCCCTCATCATCCAGCACTCTTATAAAATACTGCTGCTCGCTGTCATAGGTATGAGTAACATCAAAGCCGCCTATGCTGTTGCAGGTGAGAATAAGCTCCTTATAATCTGCAGAGGAGGGATAATCACAGGGTCTGCCCCCGTTCATGGCGCATATAAGCACCTTGTAGTCCTTGCCGGGAGTAAACTCAGGTCTGCCCCCCGTGGGACGGATATGCACGGTAACCTCTTTTCCCACAGGAAAAACAAGAGGATATACATCGTAGTTAAGTAAAAAATCTGTCATGGGAAAAGTTGCCATAACACACACTCCTTATATATAAATAACATTTTTTCAATGGATTATATTTTATCATTATAAGTACAAAAATCATAGTGGAAAAATAAAAAAATTGTAAAAGTGGGAAAATTGCATAAAAATGTTGATTTTCTTTTGTATAAGGTGTAATATAAGATGTTGTATAAAAATTTTGGAGATGAATTTTTTTGAGTAAAAGAGAAGATATAAGAAATATTGCCATTATTGCTCACGTTGACCACGGTAAGACTACCCTTGTTGACAAGCTTCTTAAGCAGAGCGGTACTTTCAGAGAAAATGAGGTTGTTGCAGACCGTGTTATGGACTCAAATGACCTTGAAAGAGAAAGAGGTATCACCATTCTGTCAAAGAATACCTCTGTTACTTATAAGGATATAAAAATAAATATAGTTGACACTCCCGGCCACGCTGACTTCGGCGGTGAGGTTGAAAGAATTATGACCATGGTTGACGGTGTGCTTCTTCTTGTTGATGCTTTTGAGGGCTGTATGCCTCAGACAAGATTTGTTCTTTCAAAGGCTCTGGCTCTTAAGAAAACACCTCTTGTTGTTATCAATAAGATTGACCGTCCGGGAGCACGTCCCGACGAGGTTATTGATGAGGTTCTTGATCTCTTTATTGAGCTTGGTGCCGATGAGGAGCAGATTGAATTCCCCGTGATTTTTGCTTCTGCAAGAGAGGGCTTTGCTTCCTTCAACAAGGATGACCGCGAAGGGGATATGAGACCCCTGCTTGATGCCATTATTGAAAACATTCCTGCTCCCGATTGCGAAGAGGAAGCACCCCTGCAGCTTCTTTTCTCTTCACTTGACTATGACGATTATGTAGGCAGAATCGGTGTGGGCAGAATTGAAAGAGGTACAATAAAAGAGGGTCAGGCTGTGGTTCTCTGCGAGACCGACGGCGGCAGAAGAAATGTAAAGGTTTCCCGCCTTTATCATTTCACGGGCCTTGGCAGAACGGAAACAAGTTTTGCAAAGGCAGGCGATATTGTCGCTGTGTCGGGTATTGAAGATCTTAATATCGGTGAAACAATATGCTCTCCCGACTGCGTAGAGCCTCTTCCCTTTATAAAGATAGACGAGCCCACCCTTGCAATGACCTTCCACGTAAACGATTCTCCCTTTGCAGGCAAGGAGGGCAAATTTGTAACCTCAAGAAACATAAGAGCAAGGCTTTTCAAAGAGGTTGAAACAAACGTAAGCATGAGAGTTGAAGAAACGGAAACCACCGATGCATTCAAGGTGTCGGGCAGAGGCGAGCTTCATCTTTCCATTCTTATAGAAACCATGAGACGTCAGGGCTATGAATTCCAGGTTTCCCGTCCCAAGGTAATATATAAGCAGGAGGACGGCGTTCTTTTAGAGCCTATGGAGCTTCTTATTATTGAGGTTCCCACAGATTATGTGGGCCCCGTAATGGAAAAAATCGGCTCACGCAGAGGCGAGCTCGAAAATATGGGCACCCGCGACGGCGGCACCACACATCTTGAATTCAAAATTCCCGCAAGAGGACTTATCGGCTACCGTTCGGAATTTCTGACAGATACCAACGGCTACGGTATTATGAATAATCTCTTCGCAGGCTACGAACCCTATAAGGGAGATATCGCAACCCGTGAAAGAGGCTCGATCGTTGCCCACGAAACAGGCGACAGCACAGGCTACGGTCTTTTCAATACTCAGGACAGAGGAAGACTCTTCATCGGCCCCGGTGTTCCCGTATATGAGGGAATGATAGTGGGTGAATGTGCAAAGGCAGAGGATATTGTTTGTAATGTATGCAAGAAAAAGCAGATGACAAACACCCGTGCTGCGGGCAGTGACGATGCACTTCGTCTTGTGCCTCATTCCACACTTTCTCTTGAGCAGAGCATGGAATTTTTAAGCGATGACGAGCTGCTTGAGGTAACACCCACATCTCTGCGTCTGCGTAAAAAGATTCTCTCAAAAGAGCTGAGAATGAAGCAGCAGTTCAAAAAACAGTAAGGACGGAAAAATATAATGGAAAAGAATAAGGTAAGTATAAATATAGGTAATCAGAAATACACCGTGCTTTCAGGAGAAGCCCCCGAAATTATAAAAGAGCTTGCTTCTTCAGTAGATGAAAAGGTCACTTCTCTTATGTCTTCGGGAAGGATTTCCTTTACCGAGGCACTTGTGCTTACCGCACTTGATCTTGCAAGTGAAAAAAAGGCAGACGAAAAGGAAGTGGCAAGGCTGAGAAGCGAAATGGCTGCTTATCTTGAGGATGTTGAAAAGGTTACCATCGAAAGAGATAAATACAAAAGAGAGCTTGATAAGCTCAAGGCTAAGAAATAAGCATAAAACAAAAAATCAGGATGCATCGGAAAAGATGTGTCCTGTTTTTTTTATTTGCATTAAGGTTGCGGTATTATAATCAGCGTCAGAATATAAAAAGGGATGATGATGTGGCGTTTTCTACCGTGTTCAAAAGGTATGAGCTCAAATATCTTCTGACACTTTCTCAGAGAGACAGGCTGAAAAAGCTTATGGCAGAGCATATGATTCCTGATAGCTACGGAAAAACCGTTATCAGAAACATATATTTTGATACAGATGATTACAGACTTATCAGGCAATCAATAGAAAAGCCTGTGTATAAGGAGAAGCTGAGGCTGAGAAGCTATAAAAAGGCAAGCGAGGATACGGTTGTTTTTGCAGAGCTTAAGAAAAAATATGATCATATTGTTTATAAAAGAAGGGTGAGTATCGGTGAACCGGATGCCGTACGGTGGCTTTCCGGAGAAAAGCCTCCCGAATCAAGAAGTCAGATAACCGATGAAATAGATTATTTTATTTCTTACTATAAAAAGCTTGAACCCAAGGCTTTTATTTCTTATGAAAGAGAAGCTTATTTCGGAAAAGATGACGGAAGCTTCAGAATAACCTTTGATACGGATATTTTCTGCCGTACCGACAGGCTTTCTCTTGAAGAGGAGGCGGGAGGAGAGAGAATACTTCCCGAAGAAAATGTACTTATGGAAATAAAGTGCAGCTCAGGTATTCCCTTGTGGCTTGCTTCTTTTTTATCAGAAGAAAAATTATATAAAACATCTTTTTCAAAATACGGAACAGCCTATTGCAGGCTGATTTTTCCGTCGGTATACAAGGAGGAAAAATAATTATGGAAAATTTGTTCAGAGGACTTTTTGACACAGAGCTTACCTCCGTGATAGAGGTATCGGATTTTTTGTTGTGCATAGGCTTTTCTCTTGTTCTGGGGCTTATTCTCACTCTTTCATACATGTATAAAACCCGCTACACAAAGAGCTTTATTCTTACTTTGGGGCTTCTGCCCGCTGTTGTCTGCGTGGTTATTATGATGGTAAACGGAAATGTGGGTGCAGGTGTTGCCGTTGCAGGTGCCTTTTCGCTTGTTCGCTTCCGCTCGGTGCCCGGCACTGCCAAGGAAATATGCACTCTGTTTCTTGCAATGGGTACGGGACTTATAGCAGGTATGGGATATCTGGGCTTTGCTCTTCTGTTTACGCTGATTATGTGCCTTGTGCTGATTGTATATAACCGTTTTTCCTTCGGTGCAAAAAAGAACTCGGCTCTTTACAAGAGTGTGAGAATTGTTATTCCCGAAAGCCTTGATTACACGGGTGTTTTTGATGATATTCTGAATACATACTGCAGGGAATATGAGCTTTCTCAGGTAAAAACCGTAAATATGGGCAGTATGTTCAGGCTTACATATGACATAATATTGAGGGATGAAAAAAAAGAAAAGGAATTTATAGACGAAATCCGTAAAAGAAACGGAAATCTTGAAATAACGGTATCAAAGCAGGCTACAGCCGTAACCGAGCTTTAAGGAGAGGAAAAATGAAAAAATTATATTACCTGCTGATAATGGCTTTATGTGCTTGTGTTATGCTTTCTTCCTGCGGAAAAACGGCATCTTTTTCCGAAGAGACCGAAGAAGCCGGTTCTGATACGGCTTCCGGAGATGATGCATCCGTAAGCATTGCCCCGGGAGATATTTTTTCTGACCGCGATTCAGAGATACCCTCACAAGACGGTGCTGTCTTTATTTCTCTTAAGGATGATTCTGCGCTTTCTTCCTCTGAAGCCGTTAGTATTGCCGACGGGGCTGTTACCCTGAAGGAAGAGGCAACCTATGTTTTTTCGGGCTCTCTCAATGAAGGAAAAATAATTGTAAATGCACCTGATACGGCAAAGATAAATATTGTGCTTGACGGGGCTCAGATTAATAACAGTACCTCTGCCCCCTTATATATTCTGAGCTGTGACAAGGTATTTGTAACTCTCACTGAGGGCAGTGAAAACACCCTTGAAAACACAGGTACATTTATAAATACCGATGAAAACAATGTTGACGGAGCTGTTTTTTCAAAGCAGGACCTTACTTTTAACGGAAGCGGAAGCCTTACGGTAAATTCATCCTCTGCCCACGGTATTGTGTGTAAGGATGACCTTGTGTTTACAGGGGGAAAATACACCGTAAGCAGTGCAGGTCACGCACTTGAATCCAACGACAGCGTAAGAATAAAGGATGCTGCTTTCACACTTGCCTCGGGAAAAGACGGTATTCATTGTGAAAATGATGAAAATACGGAAAAAGGCTTTGTGTATATCGGTAGCGGCAGTTTTGATATCTCCGCAGAGGGTGACGGTATCAGTGCCGGACTTACCTGTGAAATTACGGGCGGTGAATTTTCCGTGCTCACCGGCGGCGGCAGCGAAAACGCACAGCAGACAGTTTCCGAAAACCGCGGTGATTTCGGAGGCAGACAGGATATGGCAGGGGGGAAAGGCAACAAGGGCGGATTTTTCCGGGAAGAAATACCCTCGGGGGAAATGAATTTTTCGGGAAATATGAGAAACCCCGGGGATATGACCATACCTGAGGATATGAGCATGCCTGAGGATATGATTATGCCCGAAGATATGAGCATGCCCGGGGATATGAGTATACCTGAAGCCGCTTCTTCAGCTTCTTCCGATTCCGATGACAGCACCAGCCTTAAGGGAATAAAGGCTGCGGGAAATATCAGCATTTCCGGCGGTACATTCAATATTGACAGTGCCGATGACAGCATACACTCCGATTCCTCGGTGAGTATTTCAGGCGGTGTGTATAATATTGAATCGGGAGATGACGGAATTCATGCCGAAGAAAAACTCACGGTTACGGGCGGTACTATAGATATCAAGGAGAGCTACGAGGGGCTTGAGGCTCTTCAGCTTGATATCTCAGGCGGAGAAATAAGTCTTGATGCAACCGATGACGGACTCAATGCCGCAGGCGGTATGGACTTAAGCGGTATGGGCGGCTTCAGAGGAGGCGACCGCTTCGCAGGTTTTTCGGGCGGTGCCGTATCAGGCAACGGAAGTATACTGATATCAGGCGGCAGACTCGATATTACCGCCTTCGGTGACGGTATTGATTCCAACGGTACCCTTGAGATTTCAGGCGGTCTGATTGCAGTTACGGGACCTGATACGGGGGATACGGCAACTCTTGACTATGATTTTTCGGGTGTGATCTCGGGCGGCAGCTTTTTGGGAACGGGCGCATCGGGAATGGCGCAGAGCTTTTCGGAAGCCTCTCAGGGAGTTATCACTGTGCGGACAGACAGAATTTCAGCAGGAAGCTCTCTTAAGCTTACTTCGTCAGACTCCAAGGTTATTATTGAAGCCGTGCCCTCTCTTGATTTTTCAATGGTAATAATAAGTTCACCCGATATAATAAAGGGCGAGGAATATACACTCACTTCAGGAAGCTATTCGCAGAAGGTAAAAGCAGAATAAAATACTTTGTAATTTATTTAGTGTTTATAAAATTATTGCTAAAAAGAATAATGTCATTTATAATATTTCTGAAAAGATAATAAATTATCTCAGGAAGAGAAATTATCAGTAAAAGGAGTAGTTTTTATGGCAAAGATTTTAGCATTCCCCTTCTCACTTTTCTTCTTTTTCCTTTCGCTTTTCGGGGTTTATCTTCCCAAGCCGGAAACAGAAATAAATAAGGATGAATGGAACACCAATTATTCCTATGTATTCGTTCACGGTCTTATGGGCTGGGGCGAATACGATATTCAGTATAAGTTTATGCCCTATTGGGGTATGTTTGCAGGTGAGCTGCTAAAGAAGCTTGAAAGTCAGGGCTATGACTGCTATGCAGCATCTGTTGCTCCCTCTTCAAGTGCCCACGACAGAGCCTGTGAATTATATGCTCAGCTTACAGGCACAAAAACTGACTACGGTAAGGCACACAGCGAAGAGCACGGCCACGACAGATACGGTACCGATTTTACGGGAAAGGCTCTTCTTCCCGCATTTGACAGCGAGCACAAAATAAACCTTCTCGGCCATTCCTTCGGCGGAGCTACCATGAGAGTGTTTGCTACTCTTATGGCAAAGGGCGATGAGGCTGAAATTGCAGTAACTCCCGCTGATGAGATTTCTCCCCTGTTCACAGGCGGAAAGGCAGACTATATATATTCTCTCACGGCGCTGAGTGCTCCTCATAACGGAACTACCGCCTACGGTGCTCCCTCTGAGGACAAGGATTCTGCAGCCAATGATATGTATATCGACAATGCTATGGCACTTAATGAGAAGATGGTGACAGACGAAAACACCTATTATTTCTCAATTGCATGCTCTGCTACAACAAAGCAGGAGGACGGCACATATAAGGCAGACAAAAAGATAATGGAAGGAATGTTCCACAGCAGTGCCGATGAAATGGGCGCATATACAGGCGTTACAGTGGGCGGCTATGAATTCGGTGAGGAATGGCTTGAAAACGACGGACTTGTAAACACAATCTCCGCAAAGGCTCCTTCCTCGGCACCCTCAAAGGATTATGAAGAGGGAAATGTCACTCCCGGTATATGGAACATTATGCCTGTTTACAGAGGAGACCATATGTCTCTTCAGGGCGGAATGATGAAAACAAATCTTCAGGTATATGAGCTTTATACAGAGCATTTCAATATGATAAACAGCCTGTAATAAAGAAAAAATCCCGTCATACTGCACAGAAGCTGTTCTTCCGGACATTCTGTAAGGTGTATAAATACCGTTCCCGTCGGTTATACTTACCGACGGGGATTTTTTTGCTTCAATATAATAAATTTTTTAATTATTTTGCATAAAAATCTTGATAATTTTTTTATAATATGCTAAATTATTGGCTGTATATGTTTTTTGTGAGGTTGTAACGGAAAATCTGACAGCTTTTGTCTTTTTTTGCTTTGTTTTTTTGCGTTTTTATGAGGAGATACGTCTGAAAAACAAGTTATTTTTTTTGATTTTCCGTATACGGCTGTTTTATTTGTATGTCTGAAAATATTTTTTTGTATAAAAAGGGACGGAGAGAAGAACCATGTTAAAGCTTAAATGGTTTATGAGAGTAATGCTTCCGGTATGTCTTGTTGCCGCAATGGGATGTGCCTTGTTCAGCACGGCAGCTGTGAGCCTGTTTGCTGCTGACGCAAATGCATCTGCACTTTTGTCGGGGGACTATTCCTGCTCGGTAGCATCGGGAAAGGCAACAATACTTCAATGTGCCGCAGGCATTGAAGGAGAAGTTACTGTGCCCGAAAAGATAGGTGAATATACTGTTACTGCCATAGGCGAAAAGGCGTTTTACAACTGCAAGGGAATAACATCCGTTGTTCTTCCCGAAACGGTAAAAACCGTAGGTGCCGCCGCATTTTCCGAATGCAGCTCTCTTGTAAAGGCTGTGCTTCCCTCCGGTATCACTGCACTCAGCGACAATTTGTTTTTCAACTGCACTGCTCTTAAGGAAATAAAAATTCCCGACGCAGTCAAAACCATAGGCAGCAATGCATTTTACGGCTGCAGCTCTCTTTCTTCCATAGTTCTTTCTTCGGGCATCACGGTTATCGGCGACTATGCTTTTGACGGCTGTACTGCGCTTACCGGAATCGTTATTCCCGACAGTGTTACTGCAATAGGCGACTATGCTTTTTATTCCTGCAGTGCCCTTGAGGATATTACCATAGGACAGAAGACTGCAACTGTAGGCAGCTATGCTTTCTATGATTGCAGCTCTCTTAAATCAGTAACTCTTCCCGACAGCGTGACAAGCATCGGAAACCACGCCTTCAGAAACTGTGAAAATCTTGTTTCCGCTAATTTCGGTGAAAAGCTCACATCCATCGGAAGCTATGCCTTTTATAACTGCAAGAGCCTTAAATCCGTATTTATTCCCGATAAGGTTGGTCTTATAGGTAACGAAACCTTCCGTAACTGTAAAAATATAGTATCTCTTCAGCTTGGTGCTTCTCTTAAAACCATAGGAAACCACGCATTCAGAGATTGTGTTAAGATAAATTCCGTAATTCTCCCCGACAGCCTTACAGCTCTCGGTGAAAGTGCATTTGAAGGCTGTTCCGGTCTTAAAACTCTTGATGTGGGCTCCCGTCTTACTTCCATTGCCCGGAAGGCATTTTACGGATGTACGGGTCTTACCTCAGTTTATCTCGGAGACAGGCTTACAACGATCAATACAAGTGCTTTCTCCGGCTGTAATGCAATTGCCTCTCTTGAAATTCCCTCAAGAGTGAGCGTTATAGGTGAAAATGCCTTCGAGAATTGCAGCGGTATCTCAGAGCTTAAGCTTTCCTCTTCTCTTAAAACAATTGATTCACAGGCTTTTCTTAACTGTACATCTGTAAAAGAGGTTGTGATTCCCGACAGTGTAAAAACTATGGGAGAAAAGGTTTTTTGCGGTTGTACGGGTATTGAATCGGTAACTGTTTCCAACGGTATGCAGAATGTTGCAGCCTATGCATTTGAAAACTGCACGGGTCTTGCATCCGTTGTGATTCCCTCAAAGGTAAAAATTATAAGCGAGGGTGCTTTTATCGGCTGTGAAGGTCTTACAGCAATAGAATTCCCTGCAAGTGTTACCACAATAGGAACATCCTCCTTTGAAAACTGCAGCGCACTCAAGGATATTGTTTTTACGGGAAAGCTTGAAACTATAGGTAACAGAGCATTCAGTAACTGCGACAGTATTTCTCAGCTTGTTATTCCCGAGGGTGTGAAAACAATCGGTGAAAATGCTTTCTTTGACTGTAACGGTATTGAAGCTGTCACCCTTCCCGAAGGTCTTGAAAATGTCGGCTACCGTGCATTTTATTTCTGCGATGCTGTGAAGGAGGTCTCTCTTCCTGCGGCAGAGGAAGAGGAAACCACCACGGTTAAAAACAACTCAAATAAAAACACCGGCAACAAAAACAATTCTTCTTCGGAAGAGGAAACAACTTCCCCGGAAGAAACGGAATATGTTCCCCGCACAGGCGGAATCCTTTCAGCAGTATTTGCCTGCTCAAAGGATATTCTCAAATAAAAACAACAGGAGGAAGAGTAAAAACTCTTCCTCCAATTTTTTTACTTATCTGCGCGTCAGATATGGTAGCTTTTGCGCCTCTTTCGGTTAAAAGTTTTTTACGGTTTTTTCGAAAGCTTCTGCTATTATTCTGTGGGTGTTGGGACCCATGGAGTTTGTTTCGTGATAGTGGTTTTCATCGAAGCGGTCACGGGTGGAGTTGAGATACGGCTGTGTGGGATGAAGCACAAAGTCATTCATAGGCAGACAGTAGCCTGTCATATCGTTTGTTACGCCGAATGCGATAATTTCGCGGTCGCCTGCAATATCTGCAAGGGGCTTTGCATTGACCTCGGGACCCATACCCGTGGTGGAATTTTCTTTATCCATATATCCGCCGTAAACCGTCGAAACAAAGTTTTCGCCGGGGAGCATAAGAATTTTCTGCGAGCCTATTGTCATATAAGTAAGCTCTGTTTTCATAGCGATTCCTGTTTCGGATATATTTGAGGGGAAAGCCTTGAAGCTCATTGTTCCTCTCATTGCAAGAAGGGTGAGTACATTGTTGTCAACGGGAAGATAAAACTGCTGTGTAATGAATTTGATTTCGGGAGAAAGCTCCTTGTCGTTATCGATTGCCATGGATTTTTCCGCATAATATTTTGCCTGGCATTTGATTTCCTCAACTCTGTCTTCATTGCCGAAATCCTTTGCATCCATACCGCCTATGGCACCGATGCCGAAAATGACCTCTGCGCCCGTTTCAGCCTTTATCTGCTCGCGCATAAAGTAGGGGTATTCACCTGAAAGCAGACGGTTGCCGCCGCCCAATGAATTGGGATGTGCACCGATATTCATAATCCAGATTTCATCTGAGCCGTCAGCAGGAGAGAATCTCAGACGGGTCAGCACCTCGTGTCTGTCGGGAAGCCTTCTGCCGGTGGAAAGACCGTCGTCAATAGCAATTCTGCCGTTGAAAAGAGTGCCCTCTTTTTTGTTGTTATACGCTTCAACGCTGACCTTTACAGCCTTTTTGAAGAGCATTTCCATATACTCGGGCACCTTGCCGTCAGAGGGAATGCTGACTAAATTTGCCTTACCCCAGTAGCCGAGGGTATCTACGCCCGAATGCGAATGGGTGCAGCTGAAAAATACAGCCTTACAGCTTTTCATTTCGGGGCGGGAAAGTATCATTTTTCTTATTTTGTTTACTTCAATATTGGTAAGTCCTACAATGTCGGCACTTATCCATATAATTCCCTCGTCGTTGCCGCAATCAAGCCACATTGCATGGATATATACGGGGGAGAGAATGCCCTCCATCTTATGCCCCGAGCCGTGGCCTGCGATCCAGTATGTTCTGTCGAGGCTGAGGTCAGGCATAATTTCAGCCTTGCTGAAGCCTGCACGGAATGTTTTACCCGAAATCAGGGTGGGCTTTTCATCGGGAATGGGATAAGCCGTAGCCGTTTTCTGAACTTTTTTACCGAAATTTTTTGTTATTTTGATAATGCCCTTTGAGGCGAGATCCATAATATCCATATTTTCTACCTCCGTTTCATTTCATTCTAACACAGGTTTAACATAATTTCCACATTTTTCACGAAAATATTGTAAGTTTTTTATCTGCACTTGAATTATTACCCCGGTGATGCTACAATATAATTAAATTATAATTAACTCTTGAAAGGAAGTTATTTATGAAAAAGTTTTTATCTGTTATTTTAAGCTTATGTCTTCTTTTTACGGCTGCGGTTCCTGCCTTTGCGGCATATGAAACACCCTTTGAAGACAGCCTTTTCTTCGAGTATGAGGATTATTCCATTCACTACAGAAAATGGGAAGCCGAAAATCCCAAGGGTCAGATTTTTATGATTCACGGCTTTGCTCTTTCCTCCTATTGCTGGGTTGAGTTAGCAGAGCGTCTTGTGGCAAACGGCTATACCTGTGTAATGGCAGACCTTCCCGATTTCGGATATTCCACAAGAGAAACTGCAGGTATGGAAAAGCTTCCCCGTGAGGATATAATGCACGCACTTATGACAGAGCTTTCCTCTGAGCCCTGGTATCTTGCAGGACATTCAATGGGCGGTTATGTTGCCGAAGCCCTCGCTGCAAAATATCCCGGATCAGTGAAGAATCTTCTTCTCTACGGAACAGGCGGAAATGACAACGATCCTGCAATGGCAGCTATGATGGGAAATGATGTTTTTGTTGCTCTTATGGGGCCTCTCATGCAGCTTATGACTAAGTTTGATATTCTCGTTAAGCTGTTTTTGCAGATGGGACTTAACGACCGTGAATATGCCGCTTCCTATGATCTTTCAAAGATAACCGAGCCTATAAGAATTGAGGGCACGGGCAAGGGTGCTTGCTACAGCTTCTCAATGCTTACAAACACAGATTATGAGGCTATAAAAAACGGCAAGCCTGTTCTTTTCGTAAACGGCAGTGCTGACTCTGTTATCCCTGACGCAAGCAAAAACAGCATACGTGAGGTGCTTCCCGAGGGCAGTGTTGACTATGTGGTAGACGGCGGCGGACATATGTTTATTGAAAACAAGGCCGACGAAACAGCAGATGTAACACTTAAGTTCTTAGAAGCAAATCCGTAAGCCTGTAATTCATATTGTTTACACGATCTCTCTTGTTTTTACAAGGGAGATTTTGTATAATTAAGGTAAAGTTTTGTCAGAAGGTGAAAGCTAATGAATGTTAAAGAAAGATTTTTGAAATATGTATCCTTTCCCACTTCCTCCGATGAGCTTTCGGAGAGTGTTCCCTCTACAGAAAAGCAGAAGCTTCTCGGGCAGTATATTGCAGACGAGATGAAGGCATCAGGTATGGAGGATGTTGTTCTTGACGATAAAGGCTATGTCTATGCAAAGCTTACGGGAAATCTCCCCGGTGAAATCGGCTTTATTGCCCATATGGATACCTCCCCCGATGCACCCGATGCCCCTGTGAATGCCCGTGAAATTTTTTATAACGGCGGTGACATTGAGCTTTCTCCCGGTATTTTCACTACCGTGAAGGAATTTCCCTTTATTGAAAAATATAAGGGTCAGCATCTTATTGTTACCGACGGAAAAACACTTCTGGGTGCTGATGATAAGGCAGGCGTTGCCGAAATAGTTTCTGCCTGTGAATATCTTATAACGCATCCCGAAATTCCCCGTAAAACCGTGGCTGTGTGCTTCACTCCCGATGAGGAAATAGGCAGAGGCGCAGACTTTTTTGATTATGAGCGCTTTTCTGCCAAAGAGGCTTATACCGTAGACGGCGGTGCGCTGGGAGAAATCGAATATGAAAACTTCAATGCGGCAAGTGTCTCGGTTAAGGTAAAGGGTGTTATCATTCATCCGGGCTCTGCAAAGAACAAGATGAAAAATGCGGTTTTATATGTTAATGAATTCATATCAATGATGCCGTCAAACGAAATTCCCGCCTGCACCGAGGGATATGAGGGCTTTTATCATATTCACGATATAAAGGCAGATGAGACCTCGGGGGAAATCAGAATGATAATCCGCGATCACGACAGAGAAAAATTTGAAGAAAAGAAGAATTTTATTCTCCGTCTTACGGAATATCTCAATTCTGTTCACGGCGGGGGCACATTCACTGCAGAGATAAAGGACAGCTATTATAATATGAAAGAAAAAATAGAGCCCTTTATGTATCTTATAGACAATGCAAAAAAAGCCTTCCTTGACTGCGGTGTCACTCCCGGATGCGTGCCTATAAGAGGCGGCACTGACGGAGCAAGACTTTCCTATGAAGGTCTTCCTTGTCCCAATCTTTCCACAGGGGGCGAAAATTTCCACAGCGTGAGAGAATTTATCCCCGTCGAAAGTCTGGAAACAATGGTGAAGGTATTGATAAAAATCGCATCGGAACAATGAAGTATAATTCAGCAATGTGAAGGGTGCAGCAAAAATCAGTATATCTGATATTTGTTGCCTCTTTTCCTGCAGGGGACGCCGGTGTCCCTGCAAAGAAGAGGATAATTCTGTGATTCCCGGGTAATTTCATCAATAGGAAAAATCAGATTTGTAGTGGACTTTTTTTGTTTTTATGTTATAATAAATAGTATGTTGTTAATTTCAGGGGTGTTATTATGGCAAAGACAGGTTTTGATAACGACAAATACCTTCATATGCAGTCCGAATGTATTCAGGAGCGCATTGCACAGTTCGGAGGAAAGCTTTATCTTGAATTCGGAGGAAAGCTTTTTGATGACTTCCACGCTTCCCGTGTGCTTCCCGGCTTTCAGCCCGACAGCAAGATCAGAATGCTGTATGAGCTGAAGGATCAGGCAGAAATGGTTATCGTTATTTCTGCGGATGCAATTGAAAAGAATAAAAGAAGAGGCGACCTCGGTATTACATATGATTCGGATTGCCTTCGTCTTATCGACGCCTTCAGAGCCAAAGGTCTTTTTGTGGGCAGCATCTGCATCACTCAGTTTGCTGAGCAGCCTGCAGCCATAAGCTTTCAGAAAAGACTTGAAAAGCTGGGCATGAAGGTTTACAGACATTATCTCATTCCCGATTATCCTGCAAATATCCCCCTTATCGTAAGTGATGACGGCTACGGCAGAAACGAATTTATCCAGACTGAGCGTTCACTTGTTGTGGTTACTGCTCCCGGCCCCGGCTCGGGAAAAATGGCTGTGTGCCTTTCTCAGCTTTATCACGAATACAAAAGAGGTCAGAAGGCAGGCTATGCAAAGTTTGAGACCTTCCCCATATGGAATCTTCCTCTCAAGCATCCCGTAAACGTGGCATATGAAGCAGCCACAGCCGACCTTAATGACGTTAATATGATAGACCCCTTCCACCTTGAGGCATACGGTGTTACCACGGTAAACTACAACAGAGATGTGGAAATTTTCCCTGTTCTCAATACCATACTCACCAAGATTTCAGGCGAATGCATCTATAAATCCCCCACGGATATGGGTGTGAATATGGTAGGAAACTGTATTTTTGACGATGAAGCCGTGTGCGATGCCTCAAAGCAGGAGGTTATAAGAAGATATTATGAAGCCGCCTGTCTTGCCCGTCAGGGACTGGGGGACACTGCAGTTGTTCACAGAATTGAAATTCTTATGAATCAGCTGGGTATTTCCACAGAAGACAGACCCGCCGTGGGCGCTGCCCTTAAAAAGGCTGAGGAGACCAACGATACCGCAGCCGCCCTGCAGATGGCAGACGGCACGATAATTACGGGTAAGACCTCAGAGCTTCTCGGTGCCTCCTCTGCAATGCTTATAAATGTTATCAAAAGGCTTGCAAATATTCCCGATGAGATACTGCTTCTGTCTCCCGCAATTATTGAGCCTATCCAGAAGCTTAAAACTGATTGTATGGGAAGCATAAATCCCCGTCTGCACGTGGATGAGGTGCTTATTGCCCTTTCAATCTGTGCCGCAACAAATCCCGTTGCTAAAAAGGCACTCGAGCAGCTTCCCAAGCTCAAGGGACTTGAGGCTCATTCATCCGTTATGCTTGCAAGTGTGGATACTCAGACCTTCAAGAAGCTGGGAATCAACATGACCTGCGAGCCCAACAGCCACACAAAGAAGCTTTATCACAAATAAAATCAATATAATAATAAACCACCGCCCCGGGGAACATTCCCTGAGGCGGTGAAGCTTTATTTTATAGGCATTTTGTGTGTGCCGTCTCTTAAGGTGAGCCCGGCGGGGAGTGAATCGGTATAACGGCTGTTATACTTTTCAAACTCGGATTTTTCTACGAATTCTCCGTCTATCTCATAGAATTCAAAATGAGTTTCGCCTATATGATAGAGATCTGTCTGTGCTTTTATTTTTGCAATATCCTCTGTGTAATAGCTGTTATTAAGCTGCAGCCAAGTGGATTCATAGCTTACCACAGGCTCAGAAAAGCCGTTTTCGGCAGTAAAAACATCCCGTATCAAGCTTGAATAAGTGGCAGCAGATGAATCTCTCATAATATGATATTTTTCAATAACAGGTATTTGCTTTGTGCTGTCATATTTAAGATTCAGCCTTACATATCCTGCAGTGGCAAAATCCTTTTCTGCCAGAAGCAGAGTTTCAACCTTGCCGTTTTTTATTGTATATAAAGCCTGCGCCTCTTTGTCAGGGAACCTACTGTTCTGAATTGTCATATAAAGCTCTTTTGTGCCGTCGGAATCAAAATCATACAAGCAGGTTCTGAAATCCAGATTGCTGAGCTCGTATGTATCGTAGTAATCGTAGTTATAGCAATTTTTGTATAAGTTGAATTCTTCAAGGCCGCCGTTCTGAAGAAAATCGGTATATGTTTTTGCTTCTTCAGATTCGGAAACATCGGTTTTGTAGTGATTTTCATCGGTGACCCAAGCTGTCTTTTTCAGATACGAGGAGCTCTCTCCGACAAAGGGAACGCTGTCCGGACGCCATGAGGTGTCATAGAGAATATATCCGGCATCCTTGCATCTGTTCTTTATCCAGGTATCAAGTATTTTGTCGCTGTCAGTTTTCAGCCATTCATATTCTGTGTAGAATGTTTCACCGCTATGATTAGAGTATCTGAAAAGCTTGTTGTCTTTTATTTCATATGTGCCTTCTGACTGAGCTTCCAACAGCTCGGGATAAAACTCGGTGTCAAAAGAGCCCGGATACCAGTATTCAATATATGTTCCGTCTTCAAAAAAGCGGTAGATAGTGTTGCTTTGTACCGAACCGTCCCAGTAATACTTTGTAAGAATATCTTTCCACTCATCATTTTCCTGTTTGTCGGTTGAAGGCTCTGTGACAGCTTCAGTTGTTTCTTCCGCTGTGGCGACTTCCGTGATAATCACTGTTGATGTATTATCGTGTGATTTGTCGCAGCCTATGTTTTCCTTTGCCGTACCCGTGTCGAATTCTATCATATGAAGATATGTGTCTCTTGTGCCGGGGGTGAAGGCGGGAACGATTATGCAGAGCTTCTCGTTTTCGTCAATAAAGGGGAGAGCTTCTTTTATGCTGCTGTCTGAAAGAGTGGATTCGATAACCTCATTTATATAGGCCTCCTGATCCTCTTTTGAAAAATACTGCTTTTCACGCTCTGAATATTTTTCTACAGCATCCCTTGATTTATCATAAAACTCATCCTCGCTGAGACCGAAAATCCCGCACATATCCGAAACGGAAAGGGCTTCCTCATCCTTTATATCAACGTTGAATACAAAGAAATCAGGCTTTTCTTCGTCAATATTCTCTTTTTCAACAACGATGGAAAGGGTGTTGCCCTTTGTTGCCCATTCATAGTGCATAGCACTTTTGTCGTCGGGTGAATATTCCTTGTAGAGGGTATCATAGATCTCTTTATTGATTTCCTCAATTTTCTCTGACTTTTTATTAATCTTAGGAATATGGAAGCAGTATTCCGAGTCGCCGTCCTTTTTCATCTGAGTGAAGGCATCGGTAACAAGCTCCTCATCCGTGACGATCCGTTTGTTTCTTACAATAACAAAAATTGCCCCTGTGAGAATACCGCATATTATCACCATCACAAGAATAAGAGCAATAAGAGTAGTCCGTTTATTCTGTGTCTTGTCTGCCATAAAAAATCCCCCTGTTAAAGTGTTATTAATAATCTAACACAAAAACAGGGGGATAACAATATTTATTTTCAGTATATTATCGGATCGAAGGTCATTTCATTGCTGAAATCGTGGAATAGCGGGAAGGTGAAGCTGTCCTCTTTTGTTTCGATAATACTGTCGTTTACAAAATCTATTGTGAAATACATATCTTCGCCCGGTGTTCCGATATATTTGAACAGACCGTCATCGCATGCGAAAAGTGTGGAATGTGTTGCAGACACGCAACCGAGAAGATAAGGCTTTTTGTCTCGTACCGTATAGAAGGAGTATGTTCTGTCGTCTTCGCAGGTGCCCTTGTGGTATATAAGCAAAGGCATAGCGTCTTCATCTGCAAAATACATTGAAAAACCGAAATAAGGATATTTATCGTCAGCATATTTGTCGTTTTCTTCAATGGAAAATGTTCTGTAGATGCTGTAATATCTGTGTTCATTCAATCTGTTTGTTGCATCAATAAGCCACATAGGCTTATCGGAGGAGGTTGTATAAAAGATTTTTTCATTTTCGTCCACATTTTTATTTTTTGCGAAGGTCATGAAATAATCGTCTTTTCTTATATCACTGCGTTCAGCAATTGAGGTGTATTCCAGCTCGTGGTTATCAAAGCAGAGATAATTTCCATCGATAGAATAAGTACCTGTGATGTACTTTGCCCCGTAGCATTCATAGGTGCCGTCTTCAAGGAATATATATTCGGCTGACCACTGCATTTCTATATACCAGCTGCGGCTCATAAGAATCTCTTTTGTCAGCACATCCGATGAGGAGCTGTCATTACGGCTTGTGACAGGCACACTCACAGCTTCAGAGGGCTTTTCATAATTGCCGTGATTGCCGTTGTCGGGCATTATATCAGAAAATTCTTCTGCTTCAGGCTCAATACGTGTCTTGTTTTCTTCGGTGATGACCTCTTCATTCTGAGGAAACAGCCTTACGCTTACAAGGGTAAAAATTGCCCCTGTGAGAATACCGCATATTATCACCAGCACAAGAATAAGAGCAATAAGCACTTTTCTGTTGTCGGTTATTTTATTTTTCATTCAAAAACTCCTCTCGGTTTTTATTCTGATTTAACACATATCCGTAAGAAGCTCAATATTATTTTCCCGGGACAGAGTTAATCAAGGGTTGTTTATGCAGGAGCCGTAGCAGCAGTCGGAGTCTGATGCTGTGTTTACCGTATGGATATACATACCTGCACCGCCGAAGGAGAATATTTTTGCTGTGGAGCAAAGCTCTCCACGGCTGTTGAAGAAGGGTTTTGCTTCGTTTATAAGGTTGTCCTTCAGTGTGTCTGATATGACGGTACTGTAATAATCAGCTGTGTCAGGTCTGTCGGGATCGGCGGAAAGAAAATCATCGGATACCTTTCTTACGGTTTCTCTGAGCTTTTCATTGAAGAGCTCATTTGTATAGCCTGCTTCGGCTATTACCTCGTCCTTAGTGAGCTCCTTTCCCTGCGTGAGAGAGAAATTATAAACATAGTATTCGGGATAAAAGAACTCGGTATTATTTGTTATAACAATTATTGAAACTATATCTCCGCTGTTTTCCCAGTAATATTTCATATCTGAAATCAGACGGCTGCTGCCCGAGGGATAGGCGGAGGAGGTTTTATTACAGACGGCATAAAGCTCATCATACATTCTTTTGTTGAATTCCTCTGCACCCTTTTTGTCGGAGTTTATTTTCGGTATTGCATAGGTGTATTCACCGTATTCTCCGGGAACGGTCTCACGAAAGGCATCTGTTACAAGAGCCCCTGTGTCAGGGGAAGGGCTTTCATTTTCCTTCTTTTCCGTTTCTTTTTCAGAAGTATCGGAGAACTCCTTGCCGAGAGTGACATCCTCGGGTACTGCACCGGGGACAGGTGCGGTATTATGACCGCCGCTGAGCGCTTCTCCCGGAGCTGCTTCATATCCTGCTTCAGCTTTATCGGCAGGTATCTCGTTATGAAGTGCCGTGTCGCTGTGAGGAGCTTCAGGCTTTTTGCCGTTAAGAAAGAAGCCCGCAAAGACACCTGTGCCGATTCCTGTAACGAAAACAACAGCAAAGATAACGGCAATTATAATTTTGGTTTTTGAGGTAAGCATAATTAAATCCTTTCGGCAGGTATGTTAATATTATTTATGAATGGTTTTTACCATAATGAATAGACATACTCATTCAGCATATCTGAAAGTACCATAGTTCCGTCATTTTTATTTACCGTTGCAATTGCGTAAAGCTTGTTCGGAGTGGAATCCGGACCTGCATTGTTGCGTTGGAAACGTATGATAAATTTTATTTCGGTGTCGGTTTCTGTTGTTTCACCGTCAAATATCAGATATTCCCCGTCGGTATTTGAAGAATTGCTTCTGATGATATCAAGAACCTTTTCTTTAATGTCGGAGCTGTCACGCTGAGGCTTGTCTTCTTTTTCTGCTTCAGCTGTGTTGTTCTCAGCGGGTATGTTTACATATTCTTCCTCTTTGGACAGGTCGGGAGCACCTTCATATGCTTCTTCACTTACAAAAATATGAGTGGTCTCTGTGACGGTGTGTATAACTGTTGCGGGCTGTGAGTCTTTTTCAGAAGCTTCCGGCTGTGCTTCTTCGGAAACATTATTTATATTTCCGCTCTCTTCTTCAATGAAGGGCTCGGTGTATTCTTCCGCGGCGGTGCTGTCGGAAGAGTTTTTTATCATATTTCCCACAAACACACCTGCAGCTATACCTGCAATAACGACAAGCACAAAGCTTATCACTGCAATTATAATCATTTTTTTATTCATAATTTCATTTTCCTTGTTTCACATATTAATACAATGAGGGATGGAAATAAATGGGTGTGCCGAAATCGGGGACGGGCGGGAAGGAATATGTACCTTCCTTTGTTTCCTTGATTTTTCCGTTTTCAACAGTAATCCGGTAATAATCACCCTCGCCCGACATGCCCGAATATTTTATCAATCCGTTGTCGGTTGCAGAAAGTCCTGCGTGCCATGCGTGAACATCACCCAAGTGAATAAGCTCTCTGTTTTTTACAGTGTAGAAATGATATGTTCTGTCCTGTTCGCAGGTGCCTTCATGGAATATCATTTCCTCCGTGCCGTCGTTGTCAATATCCCATGTTGCAAATTCAAAGTATATATATTCATCCGGATTATTATTTTCAAGCTGATCGAATGAGAATTGCTGATATACAGCAATTGAAGAATCGCCCTCCATTCTTCCTGTTGCATCAATAATCCATAATTCTGTGTTGTTTTTTCCCCAGAAGAATTTTTCTCCGGGCTTCAGCTGCTTTGCGGTATGCTCGCTGAAAGAGCTGTTTTTACATGCTTCGCTGCTTTCAAGAGAAATATATTCATATTCCAGCTCACCTATATAAAGAGTGTTGCCTTCTATACGGTAATCCATTGTTTCTATTCCGATGTTATATATATCAACGGTTGAGTCAGCATTGAAAACATATTCCCATTCAACCTGAGCAAAGTATTTCCAGCTGTGGCTCATAAGAAGCTCTTTGGTGAGCACGTCTGAGGATGCGGGGGAGGCTGTTTTTTGGGTGGTGGCTTCTTCTTTCTTTCCTGTTTCTTTTTCAGGCTCCTTCTTTGTTTCAGTTTCGGATTCTATATACACATAAGAAACCTCGGGCTCGGGAGTAAGAACGGGAGCTGCTGCGTTTGTTATAGCCTCGGTGAGTGAGTCGTGGGCGGTACACATAGGAAGCTCCTCCTGAGGAATTGATGTATCAAGGTTCATCATATGAGGATAGGTGTCCTTTCCGCCTGAGGAGAAGAGATACACCACCGCAAAAAGCTTTCCGTCATGGCTTATATAAGGGGATGCCATATTGATGTATTCCTTTGAAAGAGTTTTTTCAATTATGGGGTCTATGTATTTACTTACTTCATCTGCGGGGTAATTCACCTTTTCTCTGTCGGAATAATTCCTGACGGCTGTTCTGATTTTTGTGTTGAAGGCATTTATATCCGTACCGAAAAGTCCGCACATATCCTTTGCTGATAATTCACAGCCGTTTTTTATGTCGGCATTGAAGGTGAAATAATTGTATTCCAGGGTTCTTGCATCCTGTGTCTGAACAATAATTGAAACAATATCATCCTTTACGGTATAGGTATAAACCATACTGCCGAGAACGGGAAAGCCGTTGTTTTTTTTGCTTACGGTCACACCCTCGGAATATACCTGATAAAGAGTGTTATATATTTTTTTATTTACCTCGTTGATGCCCTCCGCTTCGCTTTTGATCTGAGGAATGTGATAGCAATATGTTATGTTGCCGTCTTTTATTACCTCTGAAAAAACATCGGAAACGGGAAGCTTCTCCTCTTCAGTATTGTTTTTTGCAATGAGCATACCTGTCATAAGGCCTGTTAAAGCGCCGATAATAAGGATAACTGCAAGAATTGCAGCAAATAAGAAGGTTGATCTGTTTTCTGATTTTTTCATTAATTTCATCTCCGTGCAAGGTTTATCATTATTATATTAATATTAAAAGCAGTTCTGTAAAACAGGTTTTACGGCGGGGTGTGTACATAGTTTGTATTTTGCCCTTGTTTTTATGTGACATAAAAGCGTTGTGACAACTGCAGACTTTGTATTTATGATAACGCTCAGAGCCTTATTTTTCAAGGGCTTACGGGAAATATCAAATACAAACTCTGTAGTTTAGAATTACAAAGTGCTCATTTTTATGTAAAGCAGGACTGCAAAGCTTGTAAGCAGCATGTAAGGTGTACAAACAATTATATATAAGAGAATGAAAAGAATGTTTTAAAGAATGGAGAATGGTAAAAAAATTTGGTTCTTCACGGAAAGTTGGGGGATAATGTTCTAACAGAAGGCAAAGCAAGATAACGAATCAGTTTAAAGAAGTAATCTTCATTACGATAACCATACCCGATTCGTTTAGCTACTTTGATTTTGTTGTTAAAGCCTTCAAGTTTACCGGTACTGATAGGGTGTATTGCGTGTGCAACTAATCCTTTGATCCTTGATCTTTTTATGTTTGCAAATTTAACTAATGCAGGTATATTGCTTTCTGTAGCGGCTGTGAACCAATCGTTCCAGCCTTGTTCGGCACGAACAGAATCAGTCAATGTAAATAATCTGCACATTTCTTCTTTCATAGCATAACAAACAGCTAAATCCTGATGCGTTGTAAGAATTGCATCAAGATGTTCTGAGTGAGATTCAGAAAGTTTTTCATGATTCATCAATAAAGTCCAGCGTGCTTTTTTGAGTTTGTTGTAATTCTGTTTTTCTGCTTTAGCTTGTAATTTTAATTCATGCTTAGTTTCCTTGTCGGAATTTTCATCTATTCCGGCAAGGATTTCTTCTGATATTTGCTTGTGTTTTCTTGCTTCTTCCAATCGAACAACACCGAGAACTTCTTTCCCGAACTGTGCTTGCATATGATATCTGTCGTACACAATTTCAGCCTGCGGAAGATATTTTTCTACTAATCTGTTGTATGAAGCATTCATGTCCATGGCTACCGCCATGACTGCTGATAAAGTGTTCGGATTTGTTTCTTGAAAGAACTTTTCAAAATCATTTATACTTCTGCCTTTACCCACCCACAATATGTCTCCTGTTTCAATATCCATAACGCTTGTAGCATAGCTGTGTCCCTTATGTATAGCGAATTCATCTACCGCAAGGTATCTCGGCTTGTAATCAATAGCTTTTAACTCAGCGGTTCTTTCTTCCAATGCCTCATCCATAATTTCTTGCTGTACTTTTCGTATAGTATCCCAATGTATTCCCGTGAGCTTCTGTATTGCCCTAATCGATAGTTTGTTTTGTAGGAACCCTTTTATCCATGTCGCTGCTCTCTTTGTTATTCTTGTTCCGGGATATGCAAACGGTACATCTTCTGTAAATGAATGTTTACATTTAAGACAACGATATCTGTGTCCCAAACAGAACAAAGACAATGGCATATTAGGATAAAGCGGGATGTCTTTCAATGTTACATCAAAGCTATCGTATATATGAACATGACTGCAACACTTCGGACATAGTGTTGTGCTTGTTTTTCGGATGCTTTCCATATACGCAACAGCACTATCATAATCGGGGCTAAATGATAAATGTTTCACTTCAAACCCTTGACATTTTAATTCAATTTTGATATCTTCAACAAAGAGCATAGAATTCTCCTTCTTTGGTTTGTCTCGCAACTACCATTTTGGAGTTTTCTATGCTCTTTTTCAATATTTATTTTTTAATTTCCCCCAACTTTCCGTGAAGAGGC
>JAZNSD010000054.1:0-100365 GCA_045591055.1 Acutalibacteraceae bacterium
GGAAATTGCTCGCGTTGTGAGCAATTAGCATATAATTCGCCTGCGGGCTCATTGAATGACGCAAGCTTATTGAACAAAAAACACCTTTTCGCCCCCAAGATTGGGGGACGGGGGGTTGAAGCAGAATGCTTTTTTATTAAAATAAAATTAATTATCGGAAAGTTATTGCATTTTAATGTATTTTATTTTATACTTAATCTGTTATATTATAAAATAAGGAGATGTTCATATGTCCGCTAAAGTAAAGCTCGGTATTATCGGTATCGGTAATATGGGTATGAGTCATATCAATAATTATATCGAAGGCAAAATGCCTGAAATCGAAATCACCTGTGTGGCTGATATCGACGAAAACAGATTTGCAAATGCTTTAGAAAAGCTTCCCGATGTGAAGTGCTTCAATACAGCAAGCGAGCTTATTGCTTCAGGCCTTTGCGAAGCAATTATTATTGCAACTCCTCACTATGCACATCCCACAATAGGCATAGAAGCTCTTAAAGCAGGTATTCACGTTATGAGCGAAAAGCCTGCAGGTGTATATACAAAACAGGTAAATGAAATTATCGAGGTCGCAAAAAACTGCGATGCTACATATGCAATTATGTTCAATCAGAGAACAAACTGCATCTACCGTAAGGTAAAAGAAATCGTTGAAAGCAAGGAATTCGGCGAAATCAAGCGCGTAAGCTGGATCATCACCGACTGGTACCGCACACAGGCTTATTACAATTCCGGCGGATGGAGAGCAACATGGGAAGGCGAAGGCGGCGGCGTTATGCTCAACCAGTGTCCCCATCAGCTTGACCTCTGGCAGTGGATATGCGGTATGCCCTCAAAGGTAAAGGCAATATGCCACGAAGGCAAATGGCACGACATTGAGGTTGAAGACGATGTTTCTATCTATGTTGAATACCCAAACGGCGCTACCGGCACATTCATAACAACAACAGGCGATTATCCCGGAACAAACCGTCTTGAAATAACACTCGATCAGGCAAAGATCATCTGCGAAAACAACGAAATCAGAATGTACAAGCTCAACATGGCAACATCAGAATATACAATGAATGCCGACAAGGGCTTCGGAAAAATCGAAGGCGAATGGGTAACTGTTGAAACAGACGGCAAGAACGAACAGCATTCGGGCGTTATGAATGCCTTTGCCGCTCACATTTTAAGAGGCGAAGACCTTGTTGCAGAAGGTTCGGAAGGAATCAACGGACTTACCATTTCAAATGCAGCATTCCTCTCATCCTGGCTCGACAAAACAATAACTCTCCCCATTGATGAAGACCTCTATTATGAGCTTCTTCAGGAAAAAATAAAGAATTCAACAATGAAGAAAACAGTTGTTGAACAGATCGAATCAGATATGAACAGCACATTCTGACAGCATCAGTTTTTAATAAAGAAGCAGGAAGCCGCAGTCAGTGCGGCCTTCCTGCATCACTCATTTTTTCGAAAGGACGAAACTTTCTATGTTATTCTCCCAGGATATCGGAATAGATCTCGGCACAGGTAATACTCTTGTCTGTGCAAAAAACAAAGGAATTATCATCAGAGAGCCCTCTGTTGTTGCCGTTGATGTTAAAAATACTCCGTCAAAGGTGGTTGCAGTAGGCGAAGAGGCAAAGCAGATGCTCGGCAGAACACCGGGCTCAATAACAGCAGTAAAGCCTCTTAAGGACTCCGTTATTGCAGACTTCGATATTACAACGGATATGCTGAGAGAGTTTATGAAAAAAGCAACCAGCGGCTCCCTTTTTTCAAGAGCCAGAGTTCTCATATGTATTCCCTCAAGCATCACGGAGGTTGAAAGACGTGCTGTTCACGATGCGGCAAAAAGTGCAGGTGCACGTTATGTCAGCCTCATAGAAGCACCCATGGCAGCAGCTATCGGAGCAGGTATGCCCGTAGCAGATGCTGTAGGAAGCATGGTTGTAGATATAGGCTCGGGCACATCCGAGGTTGCCGTAATTTCCCTCGGCGACATAGTTGCATCAAAAACAGTAAAAATTGCAGGCGACGCCTTTGACAATGCCATTGTTCAGTATGTAAAAAAGAATTTCAATCTCCTTATAGGCGAAAGAACCGCAGAAGACATAAAGCTCACAATAGGCTCGGCTTATCCTTATGACGGTGAAGCCGCAGTTTCAGTAAAGGGAAGAAACCTCAGCGACGGTCTTCCTAACACGGTTGAAATCACCTCAAAGGAAGTGAGACAGGCTCTCAGCGATCCCCTTTCCCAGATCACGGAAGCCATACGCTCCACACTTGAAAAGACTCCTCCCGAGCTTTCGTCCGACATCATTTCATCGGGCATTATTCTCACTGGCGGCTCAGCTCTTTTAAGAGGGCTTGACAAGCTCATAGAAAAAGAAACAGGAATGCCCGTACATATAGCGGAAAAGCCTGTTGACTGTGTTATAACAGGCATTGCAATATGTCTGAGAAAAGACACACTCAACATTATCAAATCATAAGCCCCTCCATCAACTAACTACACGGAGAAGTAAAAATGCGTAACTTTTTACAAGGAACAAAATTCAGAATTGCACTTGCAATATTCACTTCCCTTTTTCTGGGAGTGTTCTTTGCTGCTGTATCAAACAGCGGCTCTTCTCCCATTTCAGCCGCACTAAGCTTTATTACTGCGCCCCTGCAGAATGCCGCAGTTTATATAAGTGAGTTTTTCGACGACTTTCACGGCTATTTTGTTTCATCAAAAAAATACGCCGAAGAGGCTGAGTCACTCAGAAGTGAAATATCAGATCTGAAATCACAGCTTGTTGACTACAACAAGGCTTTACATAAGCTTGAAGCATATGAGGACTTTCTTGAGGTAAAGGACGATAACCCCGACTTTACCTTCATTCCCGCTACGATCGTGCTTAGAGACAGCTCGGACATATATGCTTCGTTTACAATAAACAAGGGCTCTTCAGACGGTGTAAAGGTCAATGACCCCGTTATCTACGGCAATGCACTCGTAGGTGCTGTCCGTGAAGTGAATGAAAATACAAGCACGGTATTCACCCTTTTTAATCCTGACGTAAGTGTCGGAGCATATGAGATAAGAACAAGAGAAGACTGCTATGTAGAAGCTGAGCCTGCTTTCTCGGCAGACGGACTTCTGAGGCTATCCGGACTTACAAAAACAACACCTGTTGTTTCAGGCGGCATAGTGTGCACATCGGGCATCGGAGGAATTTTCCCCAAGGATCTTATAATAGGCACAATAAAGGAACTCAGAAACGATGAAATAGGTGTTTCATCCTATGCTCTTGTAACCCCGGAAGCAGATTATTCCCTTCTCACCGATATTTTTATAATCACCGACTTTGAAGGTAAAAACAAATAAGGAAGATTCTTCAGATGAAGCATAAAAGGCTTACAACGCAGTTTATACGAAGGCTCATTTTCATGTTTTTTACAGTCTTCGCATTTATAATACAGTGTATAATACTTCCGAGAGGTATTCCGTCGTTACCCGTATACATCCTTCTGCCGCTGCTTATCAGCATTTCCATGTACGAAAGGGAGTTCACAGGGTTATTCTTCGGGCTTTTTGCAGGTGCTTTATGGGACCTTGCATCCCCCCTTACCGACGGTTTTCTCGCATTGGTTTTTGCCGCAGGCGCATATATAATAGGCCTTCTGTCCCGTTATATACTCAGAAACACTATGCTCAGTCAGATCGTGCTCACGGTAGTAATGTCTGTGCTGTATTCTCTGTTTATGCTCATCCATACAGGATTCTCGTCAGGCACGGATATTCTCGGGGAGCTGGCACTGAGAATGTATCTGCCCGCGCTTATATTTACCGTGCTTGCAGGCATCCCCATATATTTCAGTGTTCGTAAAATTTCAGTAAAATTCAGATACGATAAACTAAACTCCTGAGGAAGAATATGCTGCAGAAAAATCTTGTTAAACGCTCAAATTTCATATTTACCGTCTTTGCCCTGTGTATACTGGGCTTTCTCGTTATGCTGTTTTACTGTCAGGCAATGAATCCCGAAAAATACATTTCAGATTCCGCAGTGTCCACTTATTCGGTTTCCGTATCCGCTCCCCGCGGTGAAATTATGGATATCAACGGCAATCCTCTTGTTTATAATGAACAAGTAAACACTATTACCGCTGATGCACTTTCTTTCCCGTCGGAAAGCAAAGATAAAAACCGGGTTATAATTGAGCTTATCAGATATCTGGAATCCAAGGAAGAAGCCTGGACAGACGCACTTCCTCTTGTTTTTGACGAAAACGGAGAAATAGCTTTCAAAGAGAATGCCGAAAGTGCCATAGCATATCTCAAATCAGAAAATATGTGCGCGGTAAACCCTTACGCATCAGCCCGCGACTGCTTTAACGTTCTTATTGAAAAATATGAGCTTGAGGATTATTCCGAGGAAGAAGCAAGAAAAATCGCATCTGTACGCTACAACATGGACAGGCTGTATTTTTCCGCGTCAATTCCTTATACGATTTCCGAAAAAATATCTATAACAACAATTGCATATATAAAAGAAAACAGCATTGATTTCCCCGGAATTGATGCAGGCATCACCTCCGAAAGAAAATATGCGGGTGACGGAAAAACCGCTTCTCACATACTCGGCGTTATTGGCGCAATAAGCGCTGAGGAATACAATGCAAGCAAAGCAGAAACTGATGCGCTTATCGCTGCCGCAGGCGACGACGAAGCGCTTATAAATGAAATAAAAAACAAAAGCTATTCCCTTACAGATAAAACAGGAAAAAACGGAATTGAAAGTGCCTACGAGGAATACCTCAGAGGCTATAAGGGCACAAAAAAAATATCCGTCAGTGCATCAGATATAATCAGCGAAAGCTATTCCTCCCTTCCCGGAGGCGGTAATATACTGTTCCTTACGATAGACCAGAATCTTCAGGAGATCGCTTCAAAATCTCTTGCGAATCAGATTATGGCAGTAACTCCCGAAGAGGCTATAGCAAACGGACTTTATCCTGCCGGTGCATGTGTGGTTCAGGACGTAAGAACCGGTGCGGTGCTTGCAAGTGCATCCTACCCCGATTACAGCCTTAACACATATTATGAAGACTACTCCTCTCTTGCCGAGGATCCCGGAAAGCCCTTGTGGGACAGAACGCTTCAGAGCACATACTCCCCCGGTTCAACAATGAAGCCTGTTATTGCAATTGCGGCGCTTGAAGAGGGCATTATAGATTCTTCTTCAATCTGCTACTGCGAAGGTCAGTATGAATATATCGACCAGACCTTCGCCTGCTTCGGTCAGACTGCCCACGGAGCAATTAATGTTGAACAGGCACTTCAGCACTCATGCAACATATTCTTTTTTGAAATGGCAAGACAGCTGGGCATAGAAAAGATGAACACATATTCATCTCTCTTCGGTCTCGGACAGAAAACCGGTATTGAAATCGGAGAAAGCGAGGGTATTCTTGCAGGTATTGCATACAGAGAATCCCTGGGACTTGGCTGGAAGGCCGGCGAAACTCTTCTTGCTGCCATAGGTCAGTCGGATAACTCCTTCACGCCCCTGCAGCTTACAAACTACTGTGCAACAATAGCAAACGGCGGCACAAGATACACACCCTATCTTGTGGAAAAAATTGTTGACTCTTCATTTTCATCTGTTATTTTTGAGCATTCTCCCGTAATTGCAGCTCAGACCAATATTTCCCAATCCACACTTGATACAGTAAAAAAAGGAATGTGGCTTGTTGCTAATGACGGCTCCTGTGAGCCATACCTCGGAAATCTGAAATACGAGGTTGCCTGTAAAACAGGTACTGCAGAAAAAACTCTTGTAGTTGACGGAAGAATAGTTGAAGGCACAAACGGCTTCCTTATTGCATTCGGGCCCTATGAAAATTCTGAAATTGCAGTTACCGTTGTTATAGAAAATGCAGGCAGCGGTTCATCCACAGCCCAGGTAGCCGCAGATATTTTTGAGTATTATTTCTCAACAATTGACAATGCTGCAAATGTTCAGCAGGACAATACCGTTATATGGTAAGGAGATAAATTTATGGCAAAAAAAACCGTAATAGCCTCAGGCAAAGGCGGTGTGGGAAAATCAACTGTTTCTGCAGGACTGGGATATGCCTTTGCGGAAAAAGGACTCAGAACTCTCGTAATCGACTGTGATGCAGGTCTTGCCGGCCTTGATATAATTTTCGGATGCAGCGAAAAGGTCAACTTCACATGGATAGATGTTACGGAAGAAAGATGTGCACTGAATGATGCGGTTATTGAGATAAACGAAAGGCTTTTCTTTATTCCTTCCCCCTCTCTGCGTCTTACGGAAGACTATGAGGATGCTCTGAAAAATATAACAGACACATTGAATGATGAATATGATATTATTCTTTTCGATGCGCCCGCAGGTCTCGGCAGAGGTCTCAGACGTACACTTGCCGCGGCAGACAATCTTATTGTGATCGCCACTGCTGATGAGGTATCCGTAAAAGGTGCCTATGCCCTGAAAAAAACAGCGGATGAAAACGGAATCAAAGAAACCCGTCTTGTTATCAACCGTTATGACATAAAAGCTGCAAAAAAAGGAAGACTTCTCACAATTGACGAAATCATAGATAAAACCTCGGTACAGCTGATAGGAATCATTCCCGAGGATAAGAATATAATGTACCGCAGCGTTTCTCAGAAAAAGCTGAAAACAGCAAAAAGCGATAAAGCCTTTATGCGTATCGCAAAACGAATAGGCGGCGAATATGAAGAGCTTATTCTTTCACAGTTAAAATAATTGTTGAAAATTAAAATTAATTATGTTATTATAAATTATTCAATAACAAACTCATTAAGGATGGTGGATTTATGAACATTGCTCTTATAGCACACGACTCCAAAAAAGAACTTATGACACAATTTGCGATAGCATATTGCGGAATATTAAGTCATCATTCTTTGTGCGCAACCTCTACTACAGGAAAGCTTATCGAAGATGCAACAGGCATACCGATCAAAAAATTTCTTGCAGGTGCACAGGGCGGCGCTCAGCAAATAGGCTCTCTTATTTCCTGCAATGAAATCGACCTTCTTCTTCTGTTCAGAGACCCGCTTACACGAAAGCCCTTTGAACCTGACGACAATGACCTGTTAAGACTCTGCGACGTACACAACATTCCCGTTGCAACAAATATTGCAACTGCGGAGTCACTTGTAAGAGGTCTTGAAAGAGGCGACCTCGACTGGCGTGAGCTTGTAAAATAAATTTTAACAGATTTTTATTTGCTTTACGGGAAAGCTCCCGTAAAGTAAATATTATTCCAGTCGTTATTCATTTTCGGATAACGGCTCAAAAATTTCTGACTTATCTGAGGAGATAGATATGGCATTATTGACTAAAGCACCGAGAGGCACACAGGATGTGCTCCCGTCCGAAAGTTACACATTAAGACAGATTGAAAATATACTTTCTGAAACAGCAGGAAATTACGGTTTCAGAGAAATAAGAACTCCCGTTTTTGAGCACACAGAGCTTTTCTGCCGCGGTATGGGAGATACGACCGATGTTGTTCAGAAGGAAATGTACACCTTCAACGACAACGGCAACCGCTCCGTTTCACTTCGTCCCGAAGGAACGGCAGGTACAGTAAGAGCATTTCTTGAGCATGGGCTTTTCAATGAGCCGCTCCCCCAGAAATATTTCTATCACACATCCTGCTACAGATATGAAAAGCCCCAGGCAGGCAGACTCAGAGAGTTTCATCAGTTCGGAGTTGAAAGCCTCGGTGCTGCATCTCCGGCTGCAGATGCAGAAATCATTTCTCTTGCACAGGGAATTTTTGATTTCTTTGAATTGGACGACATTCATCTTGAAATCAATTCTATAGGCTGTCCCGAATGCAGAAAAAATTACCATAAGGCACTTCTTGATTATTTCCGTTCAAAGCAGGACGAGCTTTGCGAAACCTGTCTTTCACGCCTTGAAAGAAATCCGATGAGAATACTCGACTGCAAGTCCCCCGTATGCTCCGGCATAGCAAAGGATGCGCCCGTAGTTCTTGATTTCCTCTGCGAGGAATGCAGCACACACTTCGGAAAGGTTCAGAAATATCTTGATGCTATGAACATTGAGTATAAAGTCAATCCCCGCATCGTAAGAGGACTTGATTATTACACAAAAACCGTTTTTGAATTTGTATCCGGCTCTATCGGAGCACAGGGTACTGTATGCGGAGGCGGAAGATATGACGGTCTTATAAAGGAGCTTGGAGGAAATCAGCTTCCTGCCTGCGGCTTCGGCATGGGAATGGAAAGGCTTATAATGCTCTTACAGGCACAGAGAAAATCGCTCCCCGAGGAGCAAAGAATAAATCTCTATATTGCTCCCGCTTCTCCCGAATATTCATTTGAAGCATTAAGAATCGTAAATGACCTGAGATATGAAGGTATTTCCGCTATCACAGATCTCGGCGAGCGATCTCTTAAAGCACAGATGAAATATGCAAACAAGAAAAACGTTATGTACACACTTGTTTTAGGTGAGGATGAAATAAAGAATCACGAGGCAAGTGTTAAAAATATGGACACAGGTGAGGAAACTAAAATCTCACTTGACACATTCACAGAAGATTTTATGCACGTCACGATCAATGCAGCCCTCGGCGGTATGGGATTTGACGGATTACAGGAGCTTACTCTTTTGAACGGAGGAAAAGAATAATGGAATTTGTAACAGGAATGAAAAGAACCGACTATTGCGGTAATTTCAGACAGAACGATGTAGGCAAGGAAGTAACTGTTTTCGGTTGGGTACAGCGTGCCCGTAATCTCGGCGGTCTTATCTTTATAGATCTGCGCGACAGAACAGGTATTATTCAGCTTGCTTTTGACGAAACAACAGCAAAGGAAGTATTTGAAAAGGCAGCTCAGGCAAAAAGCGAATATGTTCTTGCTGCAAGAGGCACAATAAGAGAAAGAAGCGCAAAAACAGACAAGATCCCCACAGGTGATATTGAGGTGTTTGTTGAAGAGCTCAGAATTCTTGCAAAGAGTGAAACCACTCCCTTTGAAATCGTTCCCAACTGCCAGACAGCAGAAACAACCAGACTTAAATACCGTTATCTCGACCTTCGCCGTCCTGACCTTCAGAACAATATTCTTTTAAGAAACAAGGTCACAAAGATAACAAGAGACTATTTCTATGATAACGGCTTTGTTGAAATAGAAACTCCCATTCTTATGAAATCCACACCCGAAGGTGCACGTGACTTCCTTGTGCCCTCCCGTCTTCACAACGGGGAATTTTATGCACTTCCTCAGTCACCCCAGCTTTACAAGCAGCTTTCAATGGTAGCAGGCTTCGACAGATATATGCAGATCGCCCGCTGCTTCCGTGACGAGGACCTTCGTGCAGACAGACAGCCCGAATTCACTCAGATAGACCTTGAAATGTCTTTCGTTGATGTTGACGATGTGCTTGATATGATTGAAGGCTACATTGTGAAGCTCTTCAAGGAAGCTATAAACGTTGACATTCCCACTCCCCTTCCCAGACTCAAATATGCCGACGCAATGGAGCGCTACGGCTCAGACAAGCCCGACACCCGCTTCGGAATGGAGCTTTTCGATCTTTCCGATATCGTAAAGGATTGCGGCTTCGGTGTATTTGAAGGCCCCGTAAATGCAGGCGGCACAGTAAGAGGTATCACAGCTAAGAACGCTGTTACAACTTATACAAGAAAAGAAATCGACAAGCTCACAGAATTTGCAAAGGGCATCGGAGCAAAGGGACTCGCATGGGTAAGATATACAGAAGACGGTATTGCTTCCTCCTTCGGAAAGTTCATTTCTGAAGAAAAAATGCAGGAGATCCTCGCAAGAGCAGGCGCCGAAAAGGGCGACGTTGTATTTATCGTAGGCGACACAAAGAAAAATCTTGTGCTTTCAATTCTTGGTGCTCTCAGAAATGAAGCAGCAAAGAAGCTTGATATCATCGGTGACGGCTACAACTTCTTATGGATCGTTGAATTCCCCTTCTTCGATTGGGACGAAGAGGCAGGCGGCTGGGTTGCTATGCACCATCCCTTCACATCTCCCCTCGATGAATGTATCCCCTATCTCGAAACCGACAAGGGTAACGTAAGAGCAAAGGCATATGACCTTGTTCTCAACGGCATTGAGCTTTCCTCAGGCTCGATCAGAATCACAAATCCTGAGCTTCAGGGTAAGATTTTTGAGCTTCTCGGACTTTCAGAGGAAGAAGCACACAACAAGTTCGGCTATCTTCTTGATGCATTCCGTTTCGGTCCTCCTCCTCACGGCGGTATGGGAATTGGTCTTGACAGACTTGTAATGCAGATGATCGGCGCAGAAAGCCTCAGAGACGTTATCGCTTATCCCAAGCTTAAAGACGCAACTGAAGCTATGACAGAATGTCCTTCAAGAGTAGACGACGAGCAGCTTAAGCTCCTCGGTCTTACAATCACAAAAGCAGAAGAATAATATCAGATAAAACCGTTCTTTACCGAACGGTCAGAGTAATGACAAACCCCTTCTCGAAATTTGGGTTTGTCAAAACAACCAAACAAAGAGAAAAACTGCCTTGATTTTACTGGATTTCAAGGCAGTTTCTTGTTGTTTTGTAAGTTTTCTTTGTGCAATTTAACAAGCTATTATTTTTATTTAGGCTTTGTCAGCAAGCTGACCGTTCTTTACCGAACGGTTTTTTTTGTTACAGCTTTATATTCCTTGTTCTGCTGCTCTCTCTTATTTTCTGAAGCGTTTTATTATATACATCCTCACTGAGATATTCTCTGCTTATAAATGGCTTTATTCTCTCAGGCTGCTTAGCAAGGGCTTCAGCAAAATACCAGGCTATCATCATATTGATATAGTATTTATCGCTTCTTATCCTGCTTATTTTTTCCGGATACCTTTCATCAAAGCTGTCATCAAGAAAATGTATCATGAGCATCTCTATTGCAAAGCGTACGGTATATTCCTCATCACTTTCAAGCCAACGGTAAATAAGGGGGAGAAGCCTTTCTTTGTTTTTGCCGAATGCCTTCGGTCTGAAGCTGTCACAGGTTGCCCAGTTGTCAACAAAGGGCAGAAATCTTTCCGTTTCATCAGAGAGTCTTTCGAAATCCTTAATATCAGCAATTATAAATGCATGAAGATTATTCTCTTCATAGTAATAATGAGGAAGCTCTTTTATAAAAGCATCTGCTTTTCCTTCTTTGATAAGCTCCTTTGCAAGCTTTCTGAGCAGAGGAATCCTTACTCCAAGGATTTTCTCTTTTTCAACCGTAGGCATAAGACGGCTGTGAAAGTCTTTGTATGTGCTGTCGCTCAGTTCTTTAAGTCTTCTCTTAATTTCATTCATATTAATCACCTATTATATTATCATAAATAAAAGAGAGCTTGTCAATAAATGCTTGACAAATTATTCCGCTTCTGTTATTGTAAATACATATAAATCTGAAAGGAGTGAACAAAATGACATACACATATTCCCGAGTGACTGTTAATACAAATATACGGCTGTTGTTTTGTTCGCCCGTAAAAAGGTTTTTCTGATTTTTTTGCGTGATAACAAGGCATCTCCGTTTATATATCCGGAGATGCCTTTTATTTTTTTCTGCCTACACTTTTGCATCTGATTCGGTCATTTCGGCATATCGGCTTTTATTTTGAAAACAAAAAGGTTAAAATTGAATCTGAATGTTGAGGTATACTTATGAAAATTTGCGTTTGTGATACGGATGAACTCATCTCAAAAGAACTGATCAATAATATTTCGGACTGCTTTCTCTCAGGAGAGGCTTTTTCGGTGCAGCAGTATTATTCACCTGAGGAAATGCTGTTTAAGGACGAAAAGGCCGTTTTTGATGCTTATTACATAAATGCAACAAGGGAAGGACTTATCGCCGCAGAAATAATCCGAAGTAAATTCCCCGATGCAATAATAATACTTACCCATACCGGTGAGGAATTTATCTATGAGGCATTCCGCCTTGAAGCTCTTTACTATCTTGTAAAGCCCTTCAGCAGCAGGGAATTTTCCGAGGTTTTCAGAAGAATGATAGCAAAAAGCAAAACCCTGCACCCGACCCTTCATCTCAGGTGGAAAAACGAAAGATATAATATCCCGATAAAGGATATAATTTATATTGAAGGCTACAACAGACATCTGACAGTATATACGGCAGAGGGTGAATACAGCTTTGTAGGCAAGATTCAGAATGTATATGAAAAGCTGTGTATCCACGGCTTTCTCAGAGTCCATCAGGGCTATGCTGTCAATATGGCACACATAAAGCAGTTTACCACAGATGAGGTTATTATGAGTGACGACACAAGAGTTATGATAAGCGCCCGAAGAAAAAGCGAAGCGCTTAAACAATATGACAGCTTTCTTTCAATAAAATACTGAAAAGGAGCTCCGTTTTTTTACGGAGTTCCTTTTTTGATTTTTATGAAATTTTCTTAAGCTTCAACCTCAGCTTATCCGCTATCATTGCAATAAACTCACTGTTGGTGGGCTTGCCGCGGCTGTTTTGAATGGTATAGCCGAAATAAGAGCTGAGCACATCAATATCTCCCCTGTCCCAGGCGACCTCAATTGCATGACGGATAGCTCTCTCAACTCTTGAAGATGTGGTTTCAAAATGCTTTGCAACCGTGGGATACAGCACCTTAGTTACAGAATTCATCATTTCGGGATTATTTACGGACAGAATTATAGCATCTCTCAGATACTGATAGCCCTTGATATGAGCGGGTACACCCAGCTCGTGCATAATATCTGAAACTATCACCTCAAGGTCAGGCTCATTGGAGCTTCTCAGCTTCACTATATTGCCCGTCTTACCGTCGAAGCCGGTGAGCTGGGCAATTCTTTCTGTCAGGATATTCACATCCACGGGCTTGATGAAATAATAATTTGCACCCATAGAAAGAAGCTGCTGTTCAAACACACTGTTATCTGCATTTGAAAGCACAACTATGTATGGCTTATTCCTCAGCTTCAACGACGGAATAAGCTTGAGCACAGCAAGGGCATCAAGCCGCGCCATAAATGCTTCCATAACTATAATATCCGGCTGATTTTTCTCAATAGCAGCTACAACATCCTCTCCGTTTTTCGGCACACTTATACACTGAAAGCCGTATGACCTGAAGGATGACAGCATATTTCTGAGAAATTCTCCGTTTTCTTCTGCAATCAAAACTGTTTTCTGTTTCATAATACATATTTCCTTTCTTTTTATGGGAAGAATAACCTGAAAATCTGTTATTTATTTCCATTTCTTCCATATATTAACATATCGCTTTTCAAATTGCAATAGTTTTTGGAAAATTTTACCATTATTTACCATATTTTCAATTTATAGAAATTTGCGTATTCCGTCAGACGGACAAAACAATCATTGCTTATTGTGATACTTTCCCCGATAAACACAAAAAAAAGATGAAACAGATTTTCTCTGTCTCATCTCTTTTCGGATATTTCAGCTGTAATTATCAGTATATGCTTATGCAGGAATCACAGATCAATAGTTCTCTGCTCTTACTTCAAAGAAGCTCTGAGGATGTGCACAGACAGGACACATACCGGGAGCCTTTTTGCCCATTACAAGATGACCGCAATTACGGCATTCCCACATTGTTTCCTCTGCCTTTGCGAAAACCTCCTGCATTTCAACATTTGAAAGAAGCTTTCTGTATCTTTCCTCGTGGCTCTTTTCGATCTTTGCTACTTCTCTGAACTGGTAAGCAAGCTTTGTGAAGCCTTCTTCTTCGGCGTCCTTTGCAAAACGGTCATACATATCTGTCCATTCATAATTTTCGCCCTCTGCTGCAGCTGCAAGATTTGCTGCGGTATCGCCAAGCTCACCAAGAGCCTTGAACCACAATTTTGCGTGTTCCTTTTCATTTTCAGCAGTTTTAAGAAAAATAGCAGCGATCTGCTCATATCCTTCCTTCTTTGCAACAGATGCAAAGTAGGTATACTTGTTTCTTGCCTGGCTCTCACCGGCAAAAGCTTCCATTAAGTTTTTTTCTGTTTTTGTTCCTTTAAGTTCCATTTTTCGTTCCTCCGTTAATATATTTTATCAAACCCGACACTCGGGACATTTACAGTGTATAACAAGCTCATAGTCTTCCGTTTCACAGTTAAGCTCTTCTGACAGCCGCTCCTGAAAATGATCGAGCCACACATCAACAACCTTTCCGCAGGCGGTACATATAATATGCTCATGAGGTGCAGGATTACGGTCAAACCTGTCGGGCTGGCCCGATTGACAGATTCTTCTTATAAGCCCCTCTTCAACCATATTGTTCAGATTGTTATATATTGTTGCCCGTACAATCGAAGGATATTCACCGCGGGCAAGCTCATATATCTCTTCAGCGGTAAAATGACCGCAGTTGTCACGCATAACCTTGATAATGGCAGCTCGTTGTTTTGTCATATTATCGCCTCCATTTTTTTGAACTGTTCTAAATTTATTATACTCATTCTAAAACAAAAGTCAATATTTTTTTTCAGATTTATTAAAAAAAATGTATACCTCGAAAAAGAAGCATACATTTCTCTGTTTTATTGATGTTATAATTGCCGGTATTCAGCTTCCGTGAACAGAAACCGATTGCTTAAAAAGCATCAGAGCATTGCAAGAATTTCAGCGGCATTTGTGTCAGGCTTCACGTCAGGCATAACCGTGCTTATAAAACCCTGTTCATCAATAATGAAGCTGCTGCGAACAACGCCCATAGAAACCTTACCGCAGCGTTTCTTCTCCTGCCATACACCGAAGCCTTCAATAGCTGTACGCTCAGGGTCGGAGAGAAGAATAAAGGGAAGATTATTTTTCTCGGCAAAATTCAGATGGGATTTTACGCTGTCCTTGCTGATTCCTATTACCTGAACATTCTTCTTTCTGAATTCATCATAAAGCCCTGCAAATGCACATGCTTGTCTTGTGCATCCGGGAGTGCTGTCTTTTGGGTAAAAATACAGCACGACCTTCTGTCCGAGGAAAGAAGACAGCTGCACATCATTTCCGTCCTTGTCCTTAAGAATAAAATCGGGGGCCTTTGTACCTACCGTAAGCATAATATCATCCTTTCAATAAATTTATAATACGGGATATATAAACAAAAACACCCTCAGGCAATTCCGTCTGAGGGTGAAAGCATTTATCTTCTTACTGCTGCAAATACAGGAGTCAGCTTTTTAATAGCACTTGCATAAAAGCCTGCTGTACCTGCTGTAATTAAAACTGTAACGACGGGAATTATTACTTTTAACATAAATCATCTCTCCGTAAATTTATTTCTCAGTTATAATATAACCAAAATGTTGCAATCAAAGAAACAATTTTATGTTTTTTTATTATTTTATATTAATATTCTGTGAATAGTGTTATTATTCTGTCAATTTTGACATTTTATCATAAATAGCCTGCATATCCCGGGGCAGGGGTGCTTCAAATTCCATTTCTTCCCCGCTGACAGGATGCGGGAAGCTGATTTTTGCACAGTGAAGTGCCGCACGGTCAATAACTTCATGATTGCCTTTATACATATCATCTCCCGCAAGAGGTGTGCCCATTGAAGCAAAATGCACCCTTATCTGATGAGTCCGTCCTGTTTCAAGATTAATTCTGAGCAAGGTCCTTCTGCCGTCGGAAAGCTCACTTTTCCAATGAGTAACGGCATATTCCCCGTCTTCTCCTACCCAACGGCAGGTTTTCATGGGATCGGGACGTATGATAGGTCTTGTTATTGTTCCCCTTCCCTCATAAACACCGTCAGCTATTGCGAGATATTCTTTTCTGATCTTATCGGAAAGAATATTTGCCGTGTGTGCATTAAGGGCAACTACCACAATTCCCGAGGTACATTTATCAAGTCTCCCTACTGTGCGGAAAACTATATCCTTGTTATTATCTCTGAAATAAGCGGATAACATATTGGCAAGGGTATCCCCCTGATGATTATGGGTCGGATGCATTGCAAGGCCTGCAGGCTTATTCAGAATAAGCACATCCTCATCCTCATAAATTATATCAAGCCCCTCTGCAGTAGTGGGCTCTATGCCGTTTATTTCCTCAGGCATATTCACTGTGATAATATCCCCTGTCTTAAGCTTATCAACGGTTCTTATATGCTCACCGTTTCTGAGCAGTCCCAGAGGGTCATTTTTAAGCTTTACTAAAAGTCTTGCTGAAATTCTGACATGACCTCTTAAAAAAACAATCAGCTTCACGCCGTCAAATTCACTTGTGACTTCAAAATCAAGTCTTCTGGGCATAAATCCTCCGTATTCATAACAATTTATTAACAAATCAACATAATTTCTGTATAATAGCAGGCTTAAAATAAAAAAAGGGGGCATATAAAAATGGCAGATACTAAGAAAATATCATTAGAAAGAGCTCTGACACCTGAAGATGCAGGTGTTTCATCAAAAGTAATCGGAGAGCTTCTTGAAGCAATCGAAAAAACAGACACCGAGATTCATTCTTTTATGGTAATCCGTCACAACAAGGTTGCGGCAGAATGCTTCAGAGCGCCCTTTACTGCTCAAAGACCTCACACAATGTATTCCATAAGTAAAACCGTTACGGCAACAGCCATAGGAATTGCAGCGGAAGAGGGTTTTTTATCTCTTGACGACAGTGTAAAAGAAATATTCCCTGATTATACATCAGATCTAACCGACCCTTATCTTGATAAGCTTACAATAAAGCATCTTATAACAATGACAAGCGGAAAGGATCCCAGCGTTTTTGCAGATAAAACCAAGGGCAGCTGGATCAGCTCCTACTTCTCCTCTCCATGGTACAACGAACCGGGCAAGGAATTCAAGTATGTAAACGAAAATATTTATATACTTTCCGTAATTATTAAAAGAAAAACAGGTCTTTCGGTGAGAGATTTCCTGAAGCCCCGCCTTTTTGAGCCTCTGGGAATAGATTATCCCTTCTGGGAAACAGATTTATACGGCAACGAAGCAGGCGGCTGGGGCTTATACTTAAAAACAGAGGATCTTGCAAAGCTTATGCTTCTGTATGCAAACAAAGGTGTTTTTAACGGGAAGCGTATATTCTCTGAAGAATGGGCAATTCTTGCTTCATCAAGGCTTGCAGATAATTCAGAGGAATTCGACAGCGATTCAAAAACCGGCTACGGCTGCTGCCTGTGGCGCTGTGCGGCAATAAACGGCTATAGAGCAGACGGAATGTTTTCTCAGTTCGGCATTGTTTTTGAAGACTTTGATGCTGTTCTTGCCGTAACCTCTTCCGTTGCAGAGGAACAGGTCTGCCGTGACTTTCTGTGGCAGTTCTTCCCCCGGGCTTTCACTGATTTTGATGAAGGAAAGAACACCTTTTATGAGGGACTTGAAGAAAAGCTTCAGAATGCTGTTCTTGATACTCCCTACAAAACAAATGATTCTTCAATTGAAGAAAAAATCAGCGGCAAGGAAATAAAATTCAGAAAGAAAATTTTCCTTAACCTTATCGGTTTTCCCATGAGCATGCTGCCTCTTGCCGTTACATATATGACAACGGATAAGGCAGGCAATATCGACAGAATGGTATTTGATTTTGGTCCCGACGGAAATTTCCTCAGCTGGAGCGAGGGCGATGAAAGAAACACCATTCCCATAGGCTTCAACGGACGCTTCTGCTACGGCACAATGAGGCTCGGTCAGATCGATTATAAGGTCTGCTCAACAGCAAAATGGCTCGAAAAGGACAGGCTTTATATTCAGATACGTCCCGTTGAAACCATCGGCAAGAGAATGCTTGATATCAGGTTCAATGAAAACGGCAGAGTAAAAATGAAGCCCTACAGCACGCCGTCTATTTATTCAATTGCAATGACTCTTGCTCCCGGCTTTGAAAAAATGATAGGGCATAAAAAAATTACTGATATGATAATTCCCCTCTTCCGTTTCGGCCCCGCTCTTTTAGAGCCTGCTCTTAAGGGCAGATTCAGAAAAAACTGATTTTCCGCAGAAGAATATTATAAAATAAATATAACAACAAAAAGTGAAGGAGGATGCCGCGGCGTCTTCCTTCACCTGCGTTTAAATGCTATTTACGGCAGTAATCAAAAAAAGTATACCTTCTTAAATTATTAGTCCGTATTATCAGCCGTTTTATACAATGCCCTTAAGATATTTACCTGTATAGCTTTTCTTGTTTTCAGCAACCTCCTCAGGAGTACCCTCGGCAACTATTTCACCGCCGCGGAAGCCTCCCTCGGGACCGAGGTCAATTATATGGTCGGCACATTTTATCACATCAAGATTGTGCTCTATTACAATTACGGTGTTGCCCGTATCAACAAGTTTCTGCAAAACCTCAATAAGCTTATGCACATCCGCAGTATGAAGCCCCGTGGTGGGTTCATCGAGGATATACATGGTTTTGCCGCTGGGTCTTCTTGAAAGCTCTGTTGCAAGCTTCACTCGCTGAGCTTCACCGCCCGAAAGCTGCGTCGCCGGCTGACCGATGCTTATATAACCGAGCCCCACATCATAAAGAGTCTGTAATTTTCTTCTGATTGCAGGCTGATTCTCAAAGAAGTGAAGTCCTTCCTCAACCGTCATATCCAGAACCTCACTTATATTCCTGCCCTTATATTTCACTTCAAGGGTCTCTCTGTTATATCTTGCACCCTTACATACATCACAGGGCACATAAACGTCTGCCAGAAAATGCATTTCGATTTTTACAATACCGTCACCGGAGCATGCCTCACAGCGACCGCCCGATACATTGAATGAAAAGCGCCCGGGAGCATACCCTTTTATCTTTGCATCCGTGGTTTCGGAAAACAGCTTTCTGATATCGGTGAATGCACCTGTGTATGTGGCAGGATTGCTTCGGGGCGTTCTTCCAATGGGCGACTGATCGATGTCAATTACCTTATCAAGATGCTCTATTCCCTCAAAGCCGTCATTTTTACCCGGGAATTTCTTTGCACCGTTAAGCTCATTGGCAAGCTGCTTATATAGGATTTCATTGATCAGAGAGGATTTTCCCGAGCCGGACACACCTGTTACGGCAATGAATTTGCCTAAGGGGAAGGATACATCAATATTCTTAAGGTTATTCTGTCCGGCACCCTTTATTTTCAGTACTTTTCCGTTACCCTTTCTGCGCTCTTCGGGTACTTCAATTTTCTTTTCACCCGTAAGATACTGCCCCGTGATTGAACGGTGGCATTTTTTTATATCCTCAAGTGTGCCTGCCGCAACTATTTCACCGCCGTGAACACCTGCACCGGGACCTATATCAACTATATAATCGGCATTTTTCATTGTATCCTCATCGTGTTCGACCACAATGAGAGTGTTTCCAAGGTCTCTGAGATTCTTGAGAGTATCAATAAGCTTTTCATTATCCCGCTGATGAAGTCCGATGCTGGGCTCATCAAGAACATAAAGCACCCCCGTAAGTGCAGAGCCTATCTGTGTGGCAAGGCGTATTCTCTGACTCTCACCTCCGGACAAGGTTCCCGATGAACGTGAGAGGGTCAGATAATCAAGACCCACCTTTTCAAGGAATTCAAGTCTTGCACGGATTTCCTTTATAATTCCGTCTGCAATAAGATGCTCTCTTTCGGTGAGAGTAAGAGAATTAAGGAATTGAATTTCCTCAGAAATCGACATTCTTGTGAATTCATCAATATTCTTATCCCCTACGGTTACGGCAAGAATCTCCTTTTTGAGCCTTGCTCCCTTACATTCGGGACACTCGTGATCAAGCATAAAAAGCTCTATTTCCCATCTTGCCCACTCGCTGTTTGATTCTCTGTAGCGGCGCTCAAGGTTGTTTACAATACCTTCAAAGGGGGCTTCATATTCGGTTGTTCCTGTATGGAAGCTTCTTTTCAGCTTAAGCTTTTCGTCTCCCGTGCCGTAGAGGATCGCATCCACGGCATCCTTGGGAATATCCTTTATAGGGTCATCCATTGAAAAACCGTATTTTTTTGCAATACCCTCCATATACATTCTTGATATAGTGCCGTATTTCTCATTTGTCCATCCGCAGCCCTTTATTGCACCTTTATTGATCGAAAGCCGCTTATCGGGAATGATAAGCTCGGGAGCAACCTTTTTGAATATGCCGAGGCCTGCACATTTAGGACAGGCACCGAAGGGATTATTGAAGGAGAAAAGACGGGGACTGAGCTCGCCGATTCCCACATTATGGTCGGGACAGGAAAAGCTCTGAGAAAACAGCATTTCCTCACCGCCGATAACGCTTACCATAACGATTCCCTCACTGAGCTTCAGTGCCGTTTCAAGAGAATCGGATATTCTTGATGCAATACCTTCCTTCATAACAAGGCGGTCAACAACGATTTCAATTGTGTGCTTATTGGTTTTCTGCAGCTTTATTTCATCGGAAAGCTCACGCATTTCACCGTCAATTCTCGCTCTTACAAAGCCCGCTTTTCTTGCATCCTCAAGAATCTTTACATGCTCGCCCTTTCTTGCCCTTACAACAGGAGAAAGGATCATAAACTTTGACCCCTCTTCAAGGGTCATTATCTTATCCGTCATCTGATCAACGCTCTGGGGACGGATCTCTTTTTTACAGACAGGACAATGAGGAATACCCGCTCTTGCATACAATAATCTCAGGTAGTCATAAATCTCAGTTACCGTGCCTACCGTTGAACGGGGATTCTTTGAAGTTGTTTTCTGATCGATGGAAATTGCGGGAGAAAGTCCCTCTATAAGCTCAACATTGGGCTTTTCCATCTGTCCTAAAAACTGACGGGCATATGAGGAAAGAGATTCCACATATCTTCTCTGTCCCTCGGCATATATAGTATCGAATGCAAGAGTGGATTTTCCCGAGCCTGAAAGCCCCGTAAACACCACAAGCTTGTCACGGGGAATTTCAAGGGAAACATCCTTGAGATTATGCTCTTTTGCACCGACAATTTTAATCTTTCTTTGCACTGTAAAACCTCCCGGAATCACACTTTGCGATGCAAAATTATGATTCCTGTAATTCCTTAATTTTATCTCTCAGATATGCTGCATTTTCGAAATCGAGTATCTTTGCGGCAGCCTTCATTTCTTTTGTCAGCTGATTTATAAGCAGCTCTTTTTCACGCTTCGACATCTTCATACCGTTTGCTTTCCTTGCCGCCTTATGAGTATTGGAGATCTCAATTATTTCTCTTATGCCCTTAACTATAGTTTTCGGAACAATTCCGTGCTCTTCATTATACTGCTGCTGCTTTTCGCGTCTCCTGAAAGTTTCTCTTATAGCTCTTTCCATGGAGGGCGTAACGGTATCTGCATACATTATTACCTTACCCTCAGCATTTCTCGCTGCTCTGCCCACAGTCTGTATAAGCGATGTTTCCGAACGCAGGAAGCCTTCCTTGTCCGCATCAAGAATAACCACAAGGGAAACCTCGGGAAGGTCCAGTCCTTCTCTTAAAAGGTTGATACCAACAAGAACATCGAATTCACCGAGTCTTAAATCCCTGATAATTTCCATACGCTCCATGGTATCTATATCATAATGCATATATCTTACCCTTATTTTGTAATCCGTAAGATAATCTGTAAGGCTTTCTGCCATTTTTTTGGTAAGAGTGGTAATGAGCACTCTCTCTTTTTTCTGAATTCTATCGTTTATTTCACCTATGAGATCATCAATCTGACCGTCAACGGGGCGAACCTCAATTTCAGGGTCAAGAAGTCCTGTAGGACGTATTACCTGCTCAGCTGTGCGCACACTCAGGCTTTTTTCAAGATCGCCCGGAGTTGCACTAACAAAAATTTTCTGCCCTGTCTTTTCATAAAACTCATTAAAAGTAAGAGGGCGGTTGTCATAAGCTGATGGTAATCTGAAACCGAATTCTATCAGAGAATCCTTTCTCGATTTGTCGCCCCCGAACATTCCTCTTACCTGAGGCAGAGTCACATGGGACTCATCGACAAAAAGAAGAAAATCATCGGGAAAGAAGTCAATAAGGGTGAAGGGTGCTTCACCGGGCTTTCTGTCAGACATAATTCTTGAATAGTTTTCAATACCCTTGCAGAAGCCTGTTTCAAGAAGCATCTCCATATCATATTCAGTACGCTGTCTGATTCTCTGAGCTTCAATAAGCTTGCCCTGTGTTTTGAACCACTCTTCACGCTCTTCCATTTCTGCCATTATCTCTTTTACAGCAGCATCAAGTTTTTCGGGAGATACAACATAATGAGAGGCCGGATAAATTGCAACATGGGAAAGTACATTTTTAGTTTCCCCCGTAAGAGGATTGATTTCACTTATTCTGTCTATTTCATCACCGAAAAACTCAATTCTCAGGGCGTTTTCATTGTTATAAACAGGAAAAATATCAACCACATCGCCCTTTACCCTGAATTTATTACGGATAAAATTTATGTCATTTCTCTCATACTGAATTTCCACAAGCTTCTCAAGCAGCTCATCACGGCTCTTTTCCATACCTGTGCGAAGAGAAATAACCATATTCTTATAATCAATGGGATTTCCCAGAGAATATATACACGACACACTTGCAACAATAATAACATCCCGCCTTTCGGCAAGTGCTGAGGTTGCAGAGTGACGCAGACGGTCTATTTCATCATTTATTGCCGAATCCTTTTCAATATAGGTATCCGTTGTGGCAATATATGCCTCAGGCTGATAATAGTCATAATAGGAAACAAAATACTCAACTGCATTTTCAGGGAAAAACTCCCTGAACTCCGTACAAAGCTGTGCCGCAAGAATTTTATTGTGCGCAAGCACAAGAGTGGGTCGGTTCACCTCAGCAATAATATTTGCCATCGTAAATGTTTTACCCGAGCCCGTAACACCTAAAAGCGTCTGCTCCTTAAAGCCCTCATTGACTCCGTCAACAAGTGCTTTTATTGCCTCAGGCTGGTCACCCATAGGCTTATAAGGGGAAACTAACTTAAACTTTTCCATACCGTCTCCGAAACAAAATAAATATATATATATTATACCAAAATATTTTTCAAATGTAAACACAAAATATGAACAAATGTTCTTTTTTTCACAAAAAAAGCAGCGGCTTATCCGCTGCTGCTTTTATATGTATTTTATGCTTTTTAATAATAAGATGCGAGCTTCCATGTCGAGCCTACCCACCATGAAGGTGTTGAAGAACTCTTCCAGCTATATCCGATAGGATTGCTTGTAAACATGCATGTTGCAGTCGAATTATAGCTTACTGTAATTCTGTATGTGCAATTGGGATCAAGAGATATCTTCTTTGTCTGACCGCCGCTCCAGGTCATATTGTTTGTCTTGTTCTTTGTAACATTATATACCTTGATATCATACTGACCGTAGTAGCCGACCTTTGTTTTTGTTTTTGAACCGCCGAGCTTTTTGTATGTAAGAGTCTGCTTGCTCTGCTTGAGGGTTATTGAGCTTGCGCCCGGATACAAATAATTTGCCTTTGTGTTTACTGTAATTGTAGCAGCTCTTGTCCCCCCGGATGTAGCTGCCGATGCAGAAAGTGTGGAAAAACTGAATACAGTGAGAACACTGAGAATAATTGCTGTGAGCTTTGATAAAAATGCTGACTTTGTCATAATTAAATACCTTTCTTTCATTTTTTTATTTTTCTTCTTTTATGGCTTGATGCCGCTTGAACATATCTCCCCGATATGATTCTAACTATAACCGTTATGAATCATCTGCTTTTGCCTCCCTCGTTGTTGTTTGACTGTATTATAGCATCAGCTTTTCAGTATCTGTAAAAAGGGTTTTACCGTTAATAATCCGATTTTACCAAACAAAAAAAATCCATACCCTTACGGTACGGATTCATTCGAATAATAAGCTTATTTATTTATATCCTTAAAATAATCAAGCAGTCGGAATTCCTGACCAAAGACGGATTTTATGTAGGTTTCCGTCAGACGGTTCAGCTGAACAAGTCCGTTTTCCGACAGCTCAAAGGAGAATATCTTTGAGAAATCGGAAAAGCATATGTGCCTTACCGCTTCAATAACGCTTAAGGGGAACTCGGGATATACCCGTTTATCTGCACAGCGCTTGCAGAACAGCTTTCCCGAAGCGCAGTCAAAATAATAAGACGAATCCCCTGTATATTCTCCGCATTCATCACAGGCTATAACTGCAGGCATAAATCCCGTTTCACAGGCAAGACGCATTTCAAAAACAGACTTTACCTGAAGCTCCGGCTTTGTTCCCTTGCAAAGAAAATGCAGAGAATTGAGAAGCAGTCTCAGATATATTTCTTCATCGCTGTTTTCGGGCATAACCTTCATCATAACCTCACAGAAATATTGGGAAAGCGTGAGGGTTTCCATGCTTTTTCTCAGGTCAAAAAATATCTCCCTGACCTGTGCTTCATTCACATGAAACACATTATTCTTTTCACTGAAGGTAAAAGTGCAGTAAGCAAAAAGAGACGTTGCGCCGTGCAAGCGGCTTTTTGTGCCTCTCGCACCCTTTGCGAACGCCCTGATTATACCCCTGTTACGGGTAAGCACCCATAAAATGCGGTCAGCTTCACCCGTAACAGATGTTCTTACTACAACACCGTCAACAGTAAATTTTTCCATTAATCCAATCCGAAGTTATGGATAAGCCCTTCACGGTTTCTCCAATCTTCCTTAACCTTTACCCAGCATTTAAGATTTACCTTGCAGCTGAAGAATTTTTCCATATCAATTCTTGCACTGGAAGAGATTCTTTTGAGCATAGCTCCGTTTTTGCCTATAATAATACCCTTGTGGCTGTCTCTTTCACAGTATATCGTAGCTTCGATATCAAGGATATCGCAGTCTTCACGCTCTCTGAAGCGCTCAATGGCAACTGCGGTGCCGTGGGGAATTTCCTTATCCGTAAACTTAAGTATTTTTTCTCTGATATACTCTGCAGCAATAACCTTTTCCGGCTGATCGGTAAGAGTGTCGTCGGGGAAAAGATGCTGTGAGGGAAAAGCAAGCTTTTTAAGCTCATCAAGCAGCTCCCCCAGACCGTTTCCGTCAAGTGCGGAAACAGGCACGATCGCCTCAAATTCATACATCTTTGAAAACTCAAGAATACGTGCAAGCAGCTCCTCTTTGTTCTCTATTGTATCAACCTTATTTATGGCAAGAATTGCAGGGATATCGGCACTTATAAACTTCTTTATAAGCGTCTCTTCTGCTTCTCTTATTTCACCTGCAGGCTCAACAACCAGCAGTGCGGCATCCACATCGTGAATCCCCTCACCCACTGCCTTTATCATTTTTTCGCCAAGCTTAGTTTTCGGCTTGTGATAACCGGGTGTATCCGTAAAAACAAGCTGAGTTTCCTTATCTGTAAGAACACCCATAATCCTTGTTCTTGTAGTCTGGGGTTTAGGTGAAACAATGGCAATCTTTTCACCTAATAGCCTGTTAAGTATAGAAGATTTTCCCACATTGGGACAGCCTACAATTGCAATAAATGCTGTTTTTGTTTCTGTCATATATTATTCCTCGTCAAGATAGTAGCTGCCGTTTCGCTTAAGACCCAGCTGAGTAAGTACGGTTTCTTCTTTTTCTCTCATTCTCACGGCTTCAAGACCGCCGTCAACATGGTCATAGCCGAGAAGATGAAGCATTGAATGTACTGTAAGGAAAGCAACCTCTCTGTCAAGGGAATGTCCGTATTCCTGAGCCTGCTCCATAGCCTTCTGCATAGATATAACGATATCTCCGAGAAGAGCAGCGCCTGTTGCGGGATTATGGTCATATTCTCCGTTTTCTCCTAAAGGGAAAGACAGCACATCTGTTTCCTTTTCGATACTTCTGAACTGTGTGTTCAGCTCTTTTATCTGTTCATTATCAACGAAACGTACACTTATTTCTGCAGAATTGTTGAAGCCTTCCATAAGAAGCACAGCATTACAGCAGCGTCTTATAAGAAGTCTTACACCCGAAGGCACCTTTACAGTATTCTGATCGTCTGAAATAATTACTTTGATTTTATTTACCATATTAATCTCCCTTTCTGTCTTTTGCACCGATAAATAATATCTTAGTCGCGCTTTTTTTCGCTGACCTTTTCATATGCTTTTATAATATCCTGAACAAGACGGTGGCGCACTACATCCTTTTCCGAAAAACGCACCGTTTCAATGTCAGGAATCCCCTTGAGTATTTTCACAGCCTCCTTGAGACCGGATTTTTTACCGTCGGGAAGGTCTATCTGTGTGATATCGCCCGTGACTACAATTTTGGAATTAAAGCCCAGTCTTGTAAGGAACATTTTCATCTGCTCGGGGGTGGTGTTCTGTGCTTCATCAAGAATAATGAAGCTGTCATCAAGTGTTCTGCCACGCATATATGCAAGAGGGGCTACCTCAATATTTCCCTTTTCCTGATATTTCTGGAAATTATCCGCCCCCAGCATATCAAACAGAGCATCATACAGCGGTCTTAAATAAGGATCAACCTTCTGCTGCAGATCGCCGGGAAGAAAACCCAGTTTTTCACCTGCCTCAACCGCAGGCCGGGTGAGAATTATTCTGTTTACTTCCTTTGCTCTGAATGCCTTTACTGCCATAGCAACAGCAAGATAGGTTTTTCCCGTTCCCGCAGGGCCGACACCGAAAACTATGGTATTTTTGCTTATTGTGTCAACATACTTTTTCTGTCCGAGAGTTTTCGGTTTTACGGGCTTTCCTGCCATTGTGATACAAATGCAGTCGGATGCTATTGAGGGAAGCTTATCGTCATTTCCTTCATTTACGAGTGAAATACAATATCTTACATTCTGTTCTGTAAGCTGCTCGCCCTTGTTGATAAGCATTATAAGTCCCTGAAGAGCCTTTGATGCCTTTACAACATCAACATCCTCTCCGCAGACCTTAAGAGTGCCGCCGCGGTTTACAATATCCACGCCATACTCTTTTTCTATCATCTTTATATTTTCATCAAAACTTCCGAAGAGGCTTACCGCCTGCTCCATTCTGTCTACATTGATTATCTGTTCGTACATAAATTACCTCACAAGAAATCAGAGCGACAAAGCATCTATAATTCCCGAGTAAAGCTTTTCGGGATTTTTCATAAAGCTTTCCCCGGCATTTTCGGCCTGCAGATAGTCCGCCGCAAAAATCTTAGTCTGCATCATAATCTCTCCTGAATCAGAGACCGTAAGAGTTACATAGAAGCCGTTTTCGCTTTTTTCTATTTCATAATTCACAGAGCCCTTAAGACGCTCTCTTGCAACAACGGCAAATGCAGCAGAAAGAGCCTTTTCCCTTGTTCCGAGAGGGATATCCGTTTCAAGCTTTGAAGCCACGGAAATACCGTCGGGGGTAATGGCAAAATAATCATCGTCATCTTTTACGATAAGATTTGCAAGTCCGTTTTCGCACAATGCGTCAAGAGCGGGGTTGATTTCAAAAAAATTCACAAGCTCCGTCGATTGAAGAATTTCAGCAAAGGCCGTTCTGGAAACAGAGCTTTCTACATTTTTCAATATATAACACAAAAGCACACGGATGGTATATTTTGAACGGGCACCGCCCAGGCCCACCCCCTGTGTGAATGCGTCAAATCCGTCACTCATCAAAAATCACCTTCGGGAAAAAACATTAACCGATTCTGAGATAATCGTAAGGCAGCACGGCTACCTCACCTATTACCACAGAAAAATTATTATAATTTACATAAACCTTGGTACCGCCTTCATATTCTGTACAATAAACACCGTCAGAATGAAGATAATGACCTGTTATCCGCTTGGCGGACAGTTCACCCAGTTCATCTCTCGCTTCAAGATAAAACTCAACGGCATCATTGACGGCTGTTTCGTAGTATTTATCCGATGCAGTTGAAAAACACCAGTGATAATAAGGCACTGCACCGTATTCAACTGCCTTAAGAAGCTCAAGCACAGATGTTTCGGCAAGATTAACTTCCGTACCGGCATAACCAACAGAAGCATGAAGCATTGCGGGAATAAAGGGCACTGCCGAATAATAGCCTGTTTCAGGCACAAGGGTGTAAAACGGAATATCCTTTATAAAATCAGCATAAGAAAGAGCATACAGGCAAGAGGATGAAAGCATAATATCTGAATTGACCGACAATGCAGAAAGACTCTTTTCATATACAGAGAGTGTGGCTGCGGCAGAAGAATTTTCAGAAGAAAAATCCCCTCTTACGGTATTACCGTCAAGCAGACAGACACCGTCAATACCGTATCTCTTTGCTTTCTTTATGAAGCCGGAAACATTTCTTTCAATGCGGGAATTATTCTTTGCCGACAGCTCATACGATGAAGTACCGACATACGGGGCAAGCGGATTCTCATGCACCGTTACGATAGCTGCCCCATCAATTGCTTTTGCGGAATTACCGCGGGATGCGGAAGAAAACAGATTTATTCCTGAAAAAATATTGAGTCCCTGAGAAGCTGCATAATCCTTAAGTGCAAAAAATTCATTTTTGCCGCCGAGCATTCCCGGAAGCGTCACGCCGGATGCATTTTTCTGAGTGTAGCCTCCCGAAAACATTCCTTCAAGTATCAGATTTATTTCATTTACTCCCTTACCCTTGAGAATGGTAAGAAGATTTTCAGCCTGAGAAAAGGATGTTACAGCTGTGTTTTTGCTGCCGTCGGTACTGAGAGTAAGTGAAACATAAAGAGGATACGTTCCCTCTGATTTATCTCTTAAAATACCCTTGTGTATCAGCATCTGCCGAACTGATACCGAGGCGGTTATATAATCAGGCGCAGCTGTATTAACAACCTCATACATAACCGAAAAAGCACCGTCATAAGAGCTTCCCACACTGATATTCCCCTCGTCCTCGCTTGTTTCGGTAACAATAAACTGAGGATATATTCTGTTGGTTTTCTTCGAATCACCGTTTGAACGGACAGCTTTTATAAGAGTATTCTCTTCTCCGTCATACACAGCAGCAGCAAGAAGAGAATCTCCTTGCTTCACGGCATATGCTCCTACAGATGCGGGAATAATTCCCTCGCCCTGTATGTTTGAATAAACAGAAAAGGTAAGCTGAGGAGTAGCTTCATCCTCAATAGCAGTATACATCACTGCACCGGGTCCGTCAGGAACAAGAAACCAGTCTCCGAAGGACTTCATATCAGAATTGTTTTCATCATATCTTACTGCTCCCAAGAAGGGCAGAAAATCAACGGAAAGAAGAATCACATTCTCTGAAAGAGTCACCTTTTTCATATCCACCGTTGCATTAAAAAAAGCACCGTCAAGAGAAAACTCCACCGGAATTGAAACTATTATGTCCTCACAGGAAAAATTATATGTGGCTATGATACCGTTATCAGTTTTTTCACAGGTCAGGGCATCTTCATTTTCAACGGAATTAACAAAATCAAGCTCATAAATAATATTATCCCGTAAAACCCTTATAATAAGCGGAGATGCAAAATCATTTGTAAAAGCAGGAAGACTGTGCCATACATCCCCCGACTGACTGTCACACAAGGAAACATTTCCGTTTTCAGCATCAAAATAAAGTCCTGCGCTTTCAGACTCTGCCGCCTTCATATTTCCTCTTTTAAGGGTGCTTCTGTATTTAGCCTCACCTGACAGATATTCTCTGACGGAAACATCCTGTACCTTCATGGTATTCACACCGCAGGAAGATACAAAAATCACGGTAAATATAAGCAATACAGAAAACGCCGTTTTTAATGCATTTACATATTTTTGCATCAGAATACTCCTAACTGAACAGATAGAATTATAATAACACAAAAATAAAAAAATATCAATATTTATATGTGATAAAAAGTACCCGGAACGCAATCTTTGCATTCCGGATACTCATAGGTTCAATTAAAACTATTGAACATAAAATTATCTTATATTATCTTTCTTCTCTGAAATATGAGATACCGAGAGAAGCGGGAGGCTGATTCTCTCTCTTTTTGCGGATACTTATGATAATAAGTACAAGAATCGTTACTACATAAGGAAGCATCTTTATAAGCTCTGTTGCTGCAGAAGAAAGTCCGTTGAACTGCATAGGAAGAATATAAAGACCGCCAAAAAGAATAGAACCTAAAATACCGAACTTGGGTTTCCATACGGCAAAGATAACAAGGGCAATGGCAAGCCAGCCTCTGTCGCCGAAGCCGCCGTTTGTCCATGCACCGCCGGTGTAGTCCATTACAAAATACAGACCGCCGAGACCTGCTATAGCACTGCCTATACAGGTAGCAATATACTTATACTTTATAACACTTATACCTGCAGCATCTGCCGTTGCGGGAGACTCACCTACAGCTCTGAGATTAAGTCCGACTCTTGTTTTTGTAAGAACAAGAGAACATACTACCGCAATAACAACCGCAAGATACGCAAGAAATCCGTAGGACAAAAATGCTTCACCGAAGGCACCGAGCTTTGAAGCAAAAGGAAGCGTAGTTTTGAAATAATTACCTGTGGTAATAAGTGAAATTGTGCCGCTGGGCTGCCCGAAAAGACTGGGCAGAGAGCCTCCGAAGAAATTTCCGACACCCACACCGAAGGTAGTTATAGCAAGACCCGTAACATTCTGATTTGCTCTCAGTGTAATTGTAAGAAAGCTGTATATAAGCCCCATAATAACCGAGCCTATACAGGAACAGATAAGAGGGATAAGCACACACAGAAATGCATTTTCGGTATTGCCGTACATTTCATAGAAGAAGGCACCTATAATACCCGAAATACCGCCCATATACATAATTCCGGGAATACCGAGGTTAAGATTTCCTGATTTTTCCGTAATTATTTCACCTGTTGAACCGAACAGAAGCGGAATACCCTGAATGACCGCCTGCTTAAAAAACTGAGCTATGGCAAAAATCATTTTTCCACCTCCTGCTTATTCCTTCCCGAACGGAAATTAACCTTGTAATTAATAAAGAACTCACTGCCGATAATGAAGAATATAATTATACCCGTGAGTATCTCTGCCACACTTTCATTGAGATTAAAGGCTGAAGCAATCTGGCTTGCGCCGATATCAAGGAATGAGATAATAAATGAAGTGATTATCATAACTATGGGATTGAATTTTGCAAGCCAGGATACCATAATTGCGGTAAAACCGTTTCCGCCTGCAGTATCCACCGACACGGAATGGTCAGTTCCGGCAACAAGCAAGAAGCCTGCAATACCGCAAAGTGCACCGGAAACAATCATTGTTCTGATTATAACCTTTTTTACATTAATTCCGATATATCTTGCAGTGTTCACACTTTCACCGACAACAGAAAGCTCATAGCCGTGCTTTGAATACTTGAGATAAATATAAACAATAACAGTGAGAAGAGCCACAACAAGTACGTTTATCACATATTTCTGACCGAAAATATCAGGAAGCCAACCGATTTTCGTGCTTCTGTTGATAACACCCACAACCTGTGAACCGGTGGGAACCCATACAGCTATCATAAATGATACCAGCTGAATTGCAACATAGTTCATCATAAGAGTAAACAATGTTTCATTCGTATCAAAATAAGCCTTGAAAACAGCAGGAATCATACCCCAGATAATACCGGCAAGCACACTGCATATAAGCATCACGGGAATCAGTGTGACTGAAGTCATTCCTTCGCTGAAATATTTCATACACGCTGCAGTCGCAAGAGCACCGACAAGCACCTGACCTTCCGCACCGATATTCCAGAATTTCATCTTGAATGCGGGAGTTACTGCAAGGGATATACAAAGCAGAATAGCTGTTTCCTGAAGCATCTTCCACATTTTATTCTTCGAGCCGAAGCTGCCTTTGAAAACCTCAACAAAAAACTCAATGGGATTGATATCTGTTACAAGAATAACAACCACAGAGCAAACTGCAAGAGAAAGCAGAACCGCTGCAATCCGCACCGCCCATGCCTTCCAGACAGGAAGTGAATCATTTTTTGAAAGCCTTATCAAGGGCTCTGAATGCTTTTTCATATCAGACATCGCTCTCACCTCCCGAATTTGTCATAAGAAGACCTATCTCTTCCTTTGTTGTATTTCTGGCATCCACCATACCGGATATTTTTCCTCCGCTTATAACCATAATACGGTCACACAGCTCAATAAGCACGTCAAGGTCTTCACCTACAAAAATAATGGATGCGCCCGAGTTTTTCTGAGCGTTCAGAAGATTATATATAGTGTAGGAGGAATTGATATCAAGGCCTCTTACGGGATATGCAACCATAAGAACCGTAGGAGAGGATGCTATTTCTCTGCCGACAAGAACCTTCTGAACATTTCCGCCGGACAAACGACGGACAGGAGTTGTTGCACCGGGAGTCACAACCTCAAGATCACGGATAATACGCTCTGCAAGATCCTTCGGCTCTTTTCTCTGCAAAAATACCGAATGACCCTTCCTGTAGCTTCTGAGCATTATATTATCAACAATATCCATATTGCCGACAAGTCCCATGCCCAATCTGTCTTCGGGAACAAACGATAAACGGACACCGAGATTTCTTATCTGCATAGGTGTTTTATTTCTGAGATCCTCATCCTTGCCTGTTTCGGGATCCTTATATATAATTGAACCGCTGTCAAGCTTCTGAAGACCTGCTATAGCTTCCAGAAGCTCTCTCTGTCCGCTTCCGGAGATTCCTGCAATACCGAGTATTTCACCTGATTTTGCAGTAAACGTTACATCCTTTATAACAAATTGCCCCTCACGGTTGCGGCAGTTAAGATTTTCTACAACAAGACGGTCTGTGCAGTTTTCGGACTTACTTCTTTCAATATTGAGCTCTACCTTCTTACCTACCATCATCTGAGTAAGAGAAGAAACATCTGCCTCGGCAGTTCTTACCGTTCCTATATATTCGCCCTTACGAAGAACCGAAACACTGTCGGAAACCTCAAGCACCTCATTAAGCTTATGAGTGATGATAACAATGGATTTTCCATGCTCCTTCATATTCTTAAGAACAGCAAAAAGCTTCTTTATCTCCTGAGGCGTGAGAACAGCCGTAGGCTCATCCAGAATAAGAATATCAGCGCCTCTGTAAAGCACTTTAACGATCTCAACGGTCTGCTTTTCCGAAACAGACATTTCGTGAACCTTTTTATTGAGGTCAACGGAAAAACCGAACTTGTCACAGGTCTTCTGAATATCTTCAGTTGCCTTTCTGATATCATATCTTCCCTGTCCTTCAAGACCGAGAACAATATTTTCAGCAGCCGAAAAAACATCAACCAGTTTAAAATGCTGATGTATCATTCCGATCTTGTATTTAAAGGCATCCTTCGGCGAAGCAATGGTTACCTCCTCACCGTTAATAAATATCTGCCCCTCATCAGGGAAATAAATACCGGAAATCATATTCATAAGCGTTGTTTTTCCGCTTCCGTTTTCACCGAGAATAGAAAGAATTTCACCTTTATTTACGGTGAGACAAACATTTTTGTTTGCCACAACAGAACCGAAACGCTTGGTTATACCCACAAGCTCAATTGCAGGCACATCAGTTTTTTCTTTTCTGTCTGTGCTTGTATTTTCCATTGATATCCTCCTTCGTTTAATCTTTACGGATAGCAGCAAAAAACTTTTACTGACATCCGTAAAGATTAAAAGCTACTGAAAAAACCTCACGGGCGGAGCAGAATTTGCTCCGCCCGGAAAAGACTTTATAATCAGGCTGATATAATCAGGCTGTGATACCGTCGATGATGATATCGAAGTAAGGAGCACTTCTCATACCTTCAACATCTGATTCGTTGAAAGCACCGTCAGCAACAACTTCAGTATCCTTTTCAAATGCTTCATCAGGAATAACGTCAGCAAGGTAAGATGTAAGCTCTGCACCGTCTACTGTGAATGTAGTAGTGTCAAATACCTTGAGTGTGCCGTCCTTAAGAGAAGCAAGTGCCTTATCAATAGCTTCCTGTGTGCCTTCTGCAGCTACATCAGCATTAAGCTCGGTAAGAACAACGGAGCCTGTAGAAAGAGTGCCGCACCAGTCAGCAGGAATAGCTGTATCATTAGCTACTGCTTCAACGATAAGCTTGAAGTAAGGAGTCCAGTCAATCTTAGAAGAAATAAGAGCTGTTGTGGGTCCGAGATTGATTGTGCTGATATTGTAAGCAACATTGGGAACACCCTTTTCTTCACAAGCCTTGGGAGCACCTTCAGAGTCAGCGTGCTGGCTTACAAGGATGCAGCCGTCAGCGATAAGAGCAAGAGCAGCTTCCTTTTCAAGAGCAATATCAAACCATGAGTTTGTGTACTTAACGCTCATTGTAACAGTGGGGCAAACGCTCTTTGCACCGAGATAGAAGGATGTGTAACCTGAAATAACTTCAGCATAGGGGAAAGCACCTACATAACCCATCTTAGCTTCTTCTGCTGTGATGTCGCCAGCTTCGATCATTTCGTTGATCTTCATACCTGCAGCAATACCTGCAAGATATCTGCCTTCGTAGATAGATGCGAAAGCATTGTGGAAGTTAGCAATACCTGCTGTCTTTGCGTTTGTGCCTGTTGCATGGCAGAATTCAACATCGGGATAGTCTTCTGCTACAGTCATAACATAAGATTCATGGCCGAAGCTGTTTGCAAAGATAACATCGCAACCGTCTTCTGCAAGTTCTTCTGCAGCCTGTGCACAGGAATCATCCTCGGGAATATTGGTCTTGATTACAAGTTCAAAACCGAGTTCGGCCTGAGCAGCCTTTGCTGCCTGGATAAAGTTTGCATCGTAAGTTGAGTTTTCGTCATGAAGACAGATAAGACCCATCTTAACATCGGCAAGAGCGCCTTCTGCTGCTGTTGTTTCCTCGCCTGCTGCAGCTGTTGTTTCTTCAGTTGTGCCGCCGCATGCTGCGAAAGCAACTACCATAGAAAGAGCAAGAACGAGAGCGAGTACTTTGAATACTTTTTTCACTTTGGGTTCCTCCATTTTTTATATTCTTCTATCAATCATCATTTCTGAAACTGATACTTGTATCAGTCATAGAATCAATGATTGCTAAAGACTTGACATTAACACCTGCTTCACGAAGCTTCTTACCGCCGTCCTGAAAGCCTTTTTCAATGGCAATACCCACACCTTCAAGAGTAGCGCCCGCATCCTCAACGATCTTTTTAAGACCGAGTGCGGCCTGTCCGTTTGCAAGGAAATCATCGATAACCAGAACACGGTCTGAGGGAGAAAGATATTTTCTCGAAACAAAAATAGTGTAGCTTGTCCCCTTTGTAAATGAAAAGACCTCTGCCGTATAGCAATCGTTGCCTATATTCTTATGATGACCCTTTTTGGCGAAAACCACAGGGACATCAAAATGCAATGCAGCAAAACAGGCAATAGCAATACCGGATGCTTCTACGGTAAGGATCTTAGTAATGTTTTTATCAGAAAAAAGGCGGTGGAACTCTTCACCTAAGCTGCTGAGAAGCTGTACATCAAGCTGATGATTAAGAAAGCTGTCTACCTTAAGGATATTTCCCGGATACACACTTCCTGCAGTAAGTATTTTTTCTTCAAGCAGCCTCATAAACGCCCCTCCCGAAAACCTTAAATTAAATTCAAATCAATGACAGTATACAGCACAAAAATGATAAAATCAAGAAAAAAGAAAGAGTTTCTTGATTATTTTTAACTTTTCTGCATTTTTGACAATTTTTTATAAACAAATCATCAAATATATCTGCAGTTTCTTCAAATATTGTCTTGCTTTGCAAGTGCAACAAAATTCTTCTGTCATTTTGTGCAAGATATATAAGAAATAAAAAAAATCATTTTCTCAAGCGGAATATTTATAACAAATTTATTAACTAATAATTGTTAAATTCTACAAACATTAGAGTGTTGACATTTAACTGAACATAATTTAAAATATAACCATAATCGCCGTAATACTATTGCGGCACGGTTATAATCACAAAGAAAGGATGTTTTTTATGAAAAACACAAAGAAAATCATTGCGGTTGTTCTTGCAATGATCCTCTCTTTCTCATCAATTTCCGTTATTGCTTCCGCAAGCGCAATTGATGCGAAAACAAACACAGTCGAAAAGCTCATTCAGCCTGATTCTTTGGGCAGTCTTATAGAATGGCTTCTCAAAAACCTCAATAACAGAAAAGAGGAAGTTACAGGCACTGTTCTTCGTCTTGTATTTATGTTTGTTGAAGATGAATCACTTCAGGCAAAAATCGGAAAAACTGATCTTATGACTGCAAACGATGAAGCTCTTGCAAAGATCCTCATTGACTGGCTCAATGCAAACCTTCCCGAGTGGACAAAGGATCTTCCTCAGGGAATTTTTGACACTATAAAAGCAGTTACCTTTGGTAAGATCAAGCTCAATCTCCAGTCTGTAGACGGAGTTGTCTCCTCTCTCTATTCTTTAGCTGACACAAATCTCTTCGGTGACATTTCCGCTCTTAATGAAAAAGCTCTTAAGAATGTTTCAGTTAAGAATAGCGGTAATCTTGGCGTTATCCACGCTCTTTTGCAGTTCCTTGCAGACAACCCCCAGCTCTTCAAAAAAGCTCTTAAGGGTGAACTCAATCTCGGCGCTCTTGACAGTATTGTAAAAAGCTTCTTTGACATAAACGCTGAAATTAAAAAGGTTATCTCCCCCGCAGCAATCAAGGAAATGCTTTGCGAGCTTCTTTCACTTGATTATGAAACATACAAGAACTACACAGCAGACGAGCTCGTAGCTGTTGCTTTCCTTCAGCTTCTCACAGGCACTGAAAATGTTGCTCAGAAGGAAGCCTCTCAGGTTATGAATCTCACAATCTACGGACTTCTTGAAACATATGCAGGCGACATCTATGCTAACCTTCTCCTTGACCTTCTCAACAACGATGCAAAGACTCTTCTTAAGGATCTTGCAGAAAAGGACACAACAGGTAAGCTCAAGAAGGTTATTAATCTTGATTATGAATTCAAGGCTGATACATTTGACAATATCCTCGGTGCAGGCAAAGGTAATATGGTAGCTCAGCTCAACAACGCAATCATCACTCTTCTCAAGGTTATCATCAAGCCCGATGAATTCAAGAAGATCGGTCTTAAGGAAGGCGACAACTCCAACCTCAACGACAACCTTACAAAGACATTCCGTTACATTCTTCCTCTTATCAGCGACGTAAAGGATCTCGGTGTTGACCTTTCAGCCTTCACAGCTGACAAGGTTAAGACTATGAACGCAGAAGAAATGGCTGTTGCAGTTCTCAAGCTCTTCTTCAAGGGTTGGTTCAAGAACGTTGATATGAAGGAGCTTGACTCCGCAAAGACTCTCGAACAGCTCGCTGTTCTTGCTGCTAAGTATGCAGTAACAAATAAAGAATGGGTTCCCATGGAAATTTCCGCTGTTGCAAAGGCAAAGAACGTTGCTTCTCTTTCAGACGAAGCTTGCCTTGACCTCGTTTTCGAAATCGGTATGGAAACAGCTGCTAAGGCACTTGATTACAACAAGGGCACAACTTATTATACTCTTCCCGCAGGAGCAGACAAGTGGACAGGCGAAGAATATCTTGATGATATTGTTGACTGGGCTCTCAACTTTGTAGACGGACTTCCCGCATCTGCAGACAAGCTTTCAACTGAAAGAGGCAAGCTTGACGGCGAAGGCGGCTTCTACAAGCTCAACGTTATCCTTGATTCTCTCTTTGATCTTTCCTTCATTTCCGGTTGCGGCAATGATCTCTTCAAGTTTGATATTGAAACAATGCTTATGGACAAGTTCCTCGGCAACCTTCTCGACTTTGATATTGAAGCTTCCGTTTCAATCCTTGCAGAAAATGAAGAAGCTTCCATCTTCAATGAAAAGGTAAATGCTGCAGTTATCAAGCTCGTTGACGGCGTTCTCACAGGTCTCTTTGAAGAAGGCTATACTCTTCCTTCCGCAGTAATGCCCGGTGACGTAGACGGCAACGGTTCTGTTACAGCTGCTGACGCAAGACTTGCTCTCAGAAAGTCTGTTGATCTTGAAACCTTCACAGACAATCAGGTCAAGGCTGCTGACGTAGATAAGAACAATGCTATCACAGCTGCTGACGCAAGACTTATTCTCCGTGCTTCCGTTGGTCTTGAAAAGCTTGCATAATCAGTAATTCCTGAAATATTCCGGGAGCGGAACAAAATTCCGCTCCCTTTTTCTTTGCATAAACACTGCACACACAATTGAGCCGTCAGTATATGTCTGCTCAGGCAGAACCCGCTTCCGCATAACAGAATGCTGTCAGCTAAAATAAGCAACTGACACAGAAGTATTTTTTCGATAATATGCAAGCAAATAAAAGAAGACTCCGTACTCCGGAGTCTTCTTTTATTTGTTTGTATTTATCAAAACAGAATTTCAATTAATATGCATTGCCCCATACAACCATATTTACTGCCTTTTTACCGCAGCATACACAGGTATCGGAAAGATTTTCCTGTTCAAAGGGAATGCATCTTGAGCCTACACCGGTAAGCTCTTTTACCTTATCCTCGCACTCTTCACTGCCGCACCACATAGCCTTCACAAAACCGTCACCGTTAGAAGCAAGTGCAGCCTTGATTTCATCAATTGACGTACATCTGTAGGTTTTCTTTTCGATATTTCCGAGTGCCTTCTCATAAAGCGCATCACCAAGCTCCTGAAGAAGCCTTGCAATTTCCTCTTCAAGATTATCAAGAGAAACAAAATACTTCTGTCTGTTATCACGGCGCACAAGTACACACTGATTGTTTTCAATATCCTTGGGGCCGATTTCAAGACGAAGAGGCACACCCTTCATTTCATATTCACTGAACTTCCAGCCTGCAGAGTTGTCGGAATTGTCACACTTTACTCTGTATACGGGAGCAAGTCTCTGTCTTAATTCCTCTGCCTTTTCCTTAACACCGGGTTTATGAGCAGCGATAGGAATAATAACGACCTGAACGGGAGCAACCTTGGGAGGAAGCACAAGTCCGTTATTATCACCGTGGGACATAATAACAGCACCGATAAGTCTTGTTGTTGTGCCCCATGAGGTCTGGTGAACATACTGCTGCTTATTCTCTTTATCTGTATAAGTCATATTGAAAGCTCTTGCAAAGCCGTCACCGAAGTAGTGGGACGTACCGGCCTGAAGTGCCTTACCGTCATGCATAAGTGCTTCAATAGCATATGTAGCCTCAGCACCTGCAAACTTGTCGCTTTCTGTTTTTCTGCCCTTGATAACAGGCATATTAAGAACATCCTTGCAGAAATCCGCATAGAGATTAAGCATACGCTCTGTCTCTTCAATTGCCTCTTCAGCAGTTGCGTGAACAGTGTGACCCTCCTGCCAGAGGAATTCTCTGGAACGAAGGAAGGGGCGGGTGGTCTTTTCCCATCTTACAACATTACACCACTGATTATAAAGCTTGGGAAGATCGCGGTAGGACTGAACAACATTTGCATAATGCTCACAGAAAAGTGTTTCGGATGTGGGTCTTACACAAAGACGCTCCTGAAGAGGCTCGCTTCCGCCGTGTGTTACCCATGCAACCTCAGGAGCAAAGCCCTCAACGTGATCCTTTTCCTTCTGAAGAAGCGACTCGGGAATAAACAGGGGCATATATATATTTTCGTGGCCTGTTTCCTTGAATCTTTCATCCATCTGCTTCTGAAGAAGCTCCCAGATAGCATAGCCGTAGGGACGGATGATCATACAGCCCTTTACACTTGAATAGTCAACAAGATCAGCTTTTTTTACAACGTCGGTATACCATTTACCGAAATCCTCTTCCATTGATGTGATAGCATCAACCATTTTCTTATTGTCTGCCATAAATAATTTCCTTTCCGATGCCGTAAACTCCGGCATAATTTGTCTGCTGCAGGGTTTTATCCGTTGCAGGCTTTAATATTTATCCCTCTTTCGGCAAGCATCCTGCGAAGATCATCAGTACTGCTCTCAAGTGCGTTATAGAGTAAAGCGGGCATTCCCGCATCTTCACTTGCTTCCACATTCACCTTTGTATCATCTATAAAAAGGCAGGATGAAGGCTCAAGGGAGAATTTTTCAAAAAATTTTTCAAATATTCTTCTGTCCGGCTTTATGACAGAACAGTCACAGGAAACAAGAGCTCCGTCAAAATGTGAAAAAAGCGGCATTCTTATTGAAAACACATGAAAGTTCAGCCCCATATTGCTGATGATATAAAGCGTATATCCGTTATCCTTCAGTTCCTGAAGAAGCCCCTCTATTCCCTCATTCACGGGCATATTCCCGATTTCAAAATCATATTTCGCACAAAGGGCATAAAAAACTTTTCTGAGCTTTACGGGAAGGCATTTCACCTCTTCATCAAAAAGCACATCCCTGTATCCGCAGCCTCTGTCGGCATCCAGCCATAAAGGGGAACGAAAAATCCTATCAATAAAAAGCTGCTTTTCCTCTGCCGAAAGTAAAAACCTGTCAAGCATGGCAGAGGGATCATATTTCATCAGAACGTTTCCGATATCAAATACAATATTTTCTGTTTTCATAAAAATCAAAAATCGGGGCGTCTGAAGGACACCCCTTTAAGTTTAATGAACAAATTCTGTTTTCAAGGGAGACTTATCAGTTCTTGTTCTTGAAGATATTGAAAATATCCATAATGCTTTCGTCATCAACGCCCTTATCGTTTTCGGGTTCAAACTGAGCCTTTTCACTGATTTCGGGCTCTACAGCCTTCTTTTCCTGATTAGGTATGGGATTGATATTGTTGCCGTCCTTACCGAAGCCGGTAGCAATAACAGTAACAACCATTTCGTCATCAAGTGAGGGATCTGTGGAAACACCGAAGATGATATTAGCATCGATATCAGCTGCATCCTTAACAATTGTAGCTGCAACATCAACATCGTCAAGAGTGATATCTGTTGAAGCGGAGATAAGGATAATAACACCTTTTGCGCCCTGAATGGTGGTTTCGAGAAGAGGACTGGAGATAGCTGCATTTGCTGCTGTTTCAGCCTTATCCTTGCCGCTGCCTCTGCCGACACCCATATGAGCATGACCTGCATCCTTCATAACTGATGTTACGTCTGCAAAGTCGAGGTTGATGATTCCGGGGATCTTAATAAGCTCTGCAATGCTCTTCACGCCCTGACGCAGTACATCATCAGCGATAGAGAAAGCATTGAGGAATGTGATCTTCTGATCGGAAACGAGCTTGAGTCTTTCATTGGGAATAACAATAAGGCTGTCTACATGCTGAGCGAGCTCTGCAATGCCTGCCTCTGCCTGCTGCATACGGCGGCGTCCTTCAAATTCAAAGGGCTTTGTAACTATACCGACAGTAAGAATGCCCTTGTCTTTTGCGAGCTGTGCAATAACGGGAGCTGCGCCTGTACCTGTGCCGCCGCCCATACCTGCAGTGATAAATACCATATCGGTACCTGCAAGCACTTCATTGATAGCTTCCATACTCTCCTCGGCAGCTTTTTTGCCTATTTCGGGCTTTGAGCCTGCGCCCTGACCGGAGGTTACCTTTTCACCGATCTGGATTTTTGTAGTTGCCTTCGAGCTGATAAGCACCTGTTTATCTGTATTAACGGCGATGAATTCAACGCCCTGAACATTTGATTCAACCATGCGGTTTACGGCATTTCCGCCGCCACCGCCAACGCCTACGACCTTAATCTGAGTAACAAGATCGTACTCATTTGACATTTCAAATCCCATATTTTATATCCTCCAATATTATATTTAACCATAATCTTTTTTTATACTAACATACTTATTCTTAAAATTCAAGAAAAAAAATAAAAAAATATTACAAATTGTTACACGATATATACGAGGTGTGATGGAAATATCGTTTTTTATGCATTTTTTATAAAAAGCATTCTGTTTCGCGCCCGGAACTCAATCCCGGTGGCGAAAAAAGAGTTTTCCGATATAAGCAGAATTGTTCACTCTGCAAGCAATTTTCTTTACACTGAAAAAAGTCTTATCCCACACTGAATGAAGCTGTTGTATCCTCCTCAGGTACTGAAAGAACCTCCCCTGTTGTCTCTTCTTCGGTTGTGGTTATCTCCTCATAGTTTACATGATTATCGTCCTTCACACGGGCATATGCCGTACCGTCTGAAGTAAAATCAATCACGATTGCGTGCTTTGAATCCTCTGCAAGAGTCCTTGCAAGAACCTCCTTGCAGAAGCCGAGCTTTTCCGAAGAAGAAGCAAGTGTACCGAGCTTTATTTCAATGCGCCTGTCTATCATAAGCACAATATCTGTAATTTTGGTTAAATCGTAGCAGGTAACATTTTCTATTCCGCTTTCCTTTACAGAAGTCACAAGACCGGCAAAGGAATGGGTATCAACACTTCCGCCGAATGAGATTGTTTCACCGGGCTGTGCGGAAAGCACCTCTATTCCCTTTATCTCAGCTGCCATTTCGGTAAAAACAGGAGAATTGTCATCAAGCACCTTACAGCTGTCATTCATAAGAATATAGCCTGTTCCCGTATCAATCACAAGAGATGTCACGGCATACTCAACGGTAATAACAATTTTATCAGGCCAGGCTCTTTCTACCGAAGCTTTTTCAATATAAGGAAGCGCTGTTGCAATAGTCTGCTCTGCCGCAGCGGGATTTATGAGAAGCATACTGTCGCCTGCTTCAATTCCCGATTCTGATGCTATCTGTGCATCAGAATACATATCCGAGCCGTTTACGATCTCAACCGTATTTATTTTCAGCACAAATACCAGAGCTATGCAGATTGCAGCGGCAGCGGCAACAAACAGAAGAACAACAAGAAGATTATTCTGTCTCTTTCTCTCTTTTTTTCTCTGATTTGTGCTTGTTCGCACTTTGTCATTACGGCTGCCCTCGGTTTTTCTTGAGCCGGAACCTTTATTATCTGCAGCCGATCTTCCGCGGGAACCTGCATTTCCTTTTTCTGAAGCAACACGGCTTCCTTCCTGTCTGCGGCCGCCTCTTGCTGCCCTTGCTCCCTCTGCAGCCATTCTTGCTCTTTCCTCACCGGAAAAACGGCTGTTGCCCATATTAAGAATGTCGTGTTCAGTCTGATTTTTCCTGTCCATCATTATCAATCCTTTTAATTCTGCCCGAAAGACCTTCTATTACCTTTTCGGGACTTTCATATCCCCGTTCGATATGTCTTATATCGCTTATCACGGTGATTCCCTCGGCGCAAAGCCCTGCTATCATCAGAGCCGCACCGCCTCTGAGGTCGGTGGTATTGACATTTGCTCCGTGCAAGGAGCGCACTCCTTCAACCACAGCCATTCTGCCGTCAACACTTATTTTTGCACCAAACCGAACAAGCTCACCGATATACTTGAATCTGTTTTCAAAAATTGTTTCTATCATCACACTGGTGCCCCGTGCTTTGGTAAGCATAGCAACCACCGGAGCCTGAATATCCGTAGGAAAACCGGGATAGGGCATTGTTCTTATCATACGTACACTTTTCAGCTCACCCGGAGATTCCAGTGTCACACTTCTGCAGTCTGTAGACACTCTGCAGCCCGCCTCTTCAAAAAGATCTATCATAGGCCCAAGGTGAGCGGGAATAATATTATTCAGCTTAAGCCTTCCTCCGGCTGATGCAACAGCTGCCATATAAGTGGCGGCTGCAATCCTGTCGGGTATTACGCTGTGAAAGGTTCCTGAAAGCTTTTTCACGCCTTCTATCGTAACAGTACCCTCTCCTGCACCCGAAATTCTCGCACCGCAGCTGTTGAGAAAATCGGCAAGATCGCTGATCTCAGGCTCTCTTGCCGCATTGATTATTGTTGTTGTGCCCTGAGCCGTGCTTGCGGCTATTATAATATTCTCCGTTGCTCCCACACTTGGGAATGAAAGAGTAATATTTGCCCCTTTGAGTCTGTCCGTACACACACATTCAATATGACCGTATTCTTCACTGATCTCTGCGCCAAGCTTTTTCATTGCATCAAGATGAAGATCTATGGGTCTGAGTCCTATTTCACAGCCACCCGGGGTTGATATTCTCACCCTGCCGTTTCTTGCAAGAATTGCGCCGAGAAATATTACCGAAGAGCGCATCTCACGCATGAGCGGTTCGGGGATTTCATAACCTGAGGCTGATGAGGAATCAACTCTTACCGCCCCGTCCTGTCTTGTGACTGAGCAGCCGAGATGTCTGAGAATTTTTGATGTTGCTTTCACATCAAGTATATCGGGACAGTTGTTTATAACACACTCTCCCTCACAAAGAAGTGTTGCGGCAAGTATGGGCAGGGCACTGTTTTTTGATCCCTGAACACCGCATTCTCCGCTGAGCCTTTTTCCGCCTTCAATAATAAACTCGCTCATATTTACACCCTTTCCGAGAAAAACTTACGCTTTATTCTATGAAAGGATTTTTGTCCGTGTTACCGGGGAGAATATTTTATGTGAGAAAAGAAAAAATTATTACAGTTTTTTCTGTTTTATTTCAGAAGGGACAGAACAATATCGCATATACGGCTTTTGGCATCGCACTTTGCCATACAGCGGGCATTTTTTCCCATTGCTATGTATTTTTCTCGGTTAACTCTCAGGTCATTTATCACATCAATAACCTCTGACGCCTTGAGATTCTTCTGCTCGCATACCATAGCAGCGTTCTTATTCACAAGAGCAAGAGCATTATGATACTGATGATTTTCCGATGCATAGGGATAAGGGATAAGATATGATGCCTTACCCAGCGCCTGTATTTCTGCAAGAGAGCTTGCTCCCGCTCTGCTTATAACAAGATCGGCAGCAGCCATATATGTTGCCATATCGTAAATATATTCATTCACTATGAGATTGTCATTCTCTTCAACATCGATTCCGTTTTCCTTAAGCCTTGAAGGGAACCACGTGCCGTTCTGACCGTAGCCGTGAACAAAAATGACGTCCTCACTGTAAAGCTCTTTTATAACCTCAAGCATCACTTCATTGATAGCCTGAGCGCCAAGGCTTCCGCCTGTTGAAAGAATAACTGTTTTATCTTCCGGTATTCCCAGCTTTTCCCGTGCCGATTTTTTATCTGCAGTAAGAATTTCCTCTCTCACGGGAAGCCCCGTAACCTCGGGAGACCTTTCACATTTGAGATACTTTTCCGCTTCGCCCGCCGTAAGCATTACTGCATCAGCATACTTTGAAAGAGCAATATTTGTTTTTCCGGGAAAGGCATTCTGCTCATGTATTGCAGTTTTAACACCGCACTTATGAGCGGTTCTTATTGCAGGTCCGCTTACATATCCGCCGAAGCCCACGGCTACATCGGGAGAAAACTCCTCAATGATTTTTTTACACTGACCCGTAACAAACAGAAGCTTTTTAAGTGTTTTCAGATTGTAGATTATATCTGAGGGAGCAAACGAACGCTGGAAGCCGCTGATATCAATCGTTGCAAAATCGAAGCCTGCCTTGGGGACAAGGGTTGCCTCCATTTTATCCTTGGTTCCCACAAAGAGAATTTCTGCATCGGGGTATCTGCTTCTTATTTCCTGTGCCACGGAAAGAGCGGGGTTTATATGCCCTCCTGTTCCGCCTGCAGCAAACATTATCCTCATAAAACTCACCCTCTGTCGTCAGACTTTTCTTATTCTCGAACTTCTCGAAATACTGAGAAGTATACCTATTTCAACCATATTCACCATAAGAGCCGTTCTGCCGTAGCTGAAGAACGGAAGTGTAATTCCCGTATTCGGGATAAAGTCGGTGGCAACACCTATATTGAGTGCAACCTGCATAGCAAGCTTGAAGGTAATTCCGAATGCCACAAGTGCACCGTATCTTGTGGGGCAGTTGATACCGATGACTGTTCCTCTCCAGATTATAAGAGCAAAGAGAAGAATCACAAGGAAACCGCCGAGGAAGCCGAGCTCCTCCACAAGAATAGAGAATATCATATCGTTCTGAGGCTCGGGAACGTAGTCATATTTCTGAATGGACTGTCCGAGACCTTTTCCGAAGATACCGCCTGAGCCTATTGCATATAATGCCTGATTGGTCTGCCAGTCAGCACCGAGCGGATCCTCATTATCACCCACAAAGGATACAATACGCTGTATCTGATAGGGCTTTATTATTCCTGTAAAATATGCGAGCGCAAAGGCAAGTATTGCGCAGAGTATCCCCACTCCGAACCAGCTCATTCTCACCTCGCCCACATAAAGCACACAAACCGAAATACCGAGCATAATTATTGCACCTGAAAGATGGGAGCCGACAAGAACAAGACCGACATATGCAAGTATTACAAAAGCACACGCAACAACGATTATTGCGGATTCATTTATAACAGGCTTTCCAACCTTTGAATTTATGCTTTTTGCAAGACCGAAGGAAAGAGGCTTTTTGCTTATAACCAAATAATTATATTTATGAAGCATAAAGGCAAGGGTCAGTATCAGCGTCAGCTTCGCAATATCAGAGGGCTGAAATTCAATCGGACCGATACGAAGCCATCGCTTGATACTGCTGCCGTCTTCATTCTCACCCATCACAAGAACTGCCACAAGCAGCACAAAGGATACGAAAGAGCCTGCATAAGCACCGATCTCCATAAAAATCTTATAGTTCATTTTTGAAATGACTATCATTGCAACAAAGCCTACCACAACGCCGAAAAGCTGTTTTTTCAGATAATGCGCAGGATCGTTTTCCTTTACCGAGCCGTCGGGATAGCTTGCCGAATAAAGAATAACAAGTCCGAACACGATAGCAATGGTAATAAAGATAAAAAGCTTCAGATCAAAGGAGCCCTTAGCCCATAAACCGCCTTTGTCCTTTACGTAGTAATACATATAGGAAACAAGTCCGCCCCTCGGACGTTTTTTTGCCGCACCGCCGCTGCGGCTTACGGTTGCACCGTTCTGCATATATATAACCTGCAGCCGGCATTTTTGCGGCCGCTTTTCCTTTCAGTTGTTTTATATGTAAAGCAAATTACTTTACTGAAGTCTTCCGAACCATGTAAGTGCTATAGCTGCGGCTTCACCGACAGCACTGACAAGCATAAACACTTTACATATCTTCTTTTCGCTCCATCCGCTCATCTCATAATGATGGTGAATAGGAGCCATTTTGAAGAGTCTTTTTCCGTTATGTGTTTTAACATAAGCTATCTGAATAAGGTCTGAGCCGAATTCTATAACATAGATAGCACCGATAAGAACGATAAGCCAGGGAGAGTCAAGATTATAAGCAAATGATACAACAAGACCGCCGAGGAAGAAGGAGCCCATATCGCCCATAATAACCTTTGATGGATTCCAGTTCCACATAAGGAAGCCGAGAAGCGCTCCGAAAAGAGCTGCACAGATAATACTCATTCCCGAAAAGCTCATGATCACTGAGCATACTGCAAAGCCTATACACATAACTGCAGTTACGGATGAGCAAAGACCGTCAACACCGTCTGTAAAGTTTGCTGCATTTACAGTACCGTAAATTGCAATAAACCCGAGCACCCAGAAAATAACATTGTTCTCCCAGATTCCGTAATAAGGAATAAATGTATAATTTACACCGCAGGTATTGAGAGTAAAAAGATAAACTGCAATAACAAGCACCTGAAGAATTGTTTTCTGAAATTCTGTAAGACCGAGATTTCTCTTTTTTACAACCTTGATATAGTCGTCAATAAAGCCGATAAGAGAAAATGCCGTTGCCATAAGTATTCCGCTGAATACCTTTATATATACAACATTTTCTGCATAAGAGACTTTGTTCATAAGAAGATTTCCGCCGAGAAGCTTATCGGTAATAAGAACCACGGCAATACTTGCAAAGAAGCCTGCGATTATGAGAATACCGCCCATTGTGGGTGTGCCCTGCTTTTTCTTATGCCAGCTGGGGCCGATATCAAGTATTGTCTGACCGAACTTCAGCTTATGAAGCCAGGGAACAACACCGAAGCCGAGTCCGAAGGCAACACCGAAGCCTATAATCACACTTAAAATCAAAGAAAGCCATAATTCCATTACTATCTGTCCTTTCACAAACACAAAAGTTAAACACCGAGTATATTTTTTACGGCTATTTCATCGCTGAAATACTTTTTTTCATCTGCGGTAATCTGGTACTCCTCGTGTCCCTTTCCCGCAATAAGAACAATATCTCCGCCGCCTGATTTTTTCAGAGCATATTCTATAGCTTCATATCTGTCAAGCAGTGTATATATATTGTTATTATTATTTATACCTTTAATTATATCGTCCGCAATGGCCTGAGGCGCTTCCCCCCGGGGATTATCGGAGGTGACAACAACAAAATCAGCAATCAGGGAAGCTATCCGTCCCATTTCGCCGCGTTTACCCCTGTCTCTTTCTCCACCGCAGCCGAAAACACACCACAGCCTGTTTTTACACACCTTTTTCAATGCGGACAAAACAGAAAAAAGCGCATCGGGTGTATGAGCAAAATCTATATAAACATCCTTGTCTCCGGAAGAAATCCTCTCCAGTCTGCCCTTCACCCGGGGCAGAGTTTCAAATGCCTCCGGAAGGATCTCAGGACTTATACCGCAAGCGATCGCAGCAGAAGCGGCAGCAAGAGAATTATACAGCGTTATCTCACTTATTCCCTTCACCTTCACTCTGGTAAGTACCGATGAGTTCATAATAAGATATGAAATATATCCGTCGGAGTATCTGACATTTTTTGCGCATATATCCGCATAACAGTCTTTCACAGAAAATGATATACAGTTATTATCATCCTGCAGATTAAAAACCTCTGCAAAAAGGCTGTCGGCATTCACAACCGTCTTTTCCGAAAGAGCCGAAAGTCTCAGCTTTGCTCTGAGATATTGCTCCATATCCGGATGATAGTCAAGATGATCTCTGCCGATATTGGTAAAGACACCGACATCAAATACAATCGGATCAACTCTGTATTGATCCAGTGCCTGAGAAGAAACCTCAAGAACCGCATATTCCGCACCCTGTCCGGCAAAATAAGCAAGCTCTCTGAAAAGCACCTCAGCAGGAGGAGTAGTATATCCTGTTTTTCTGTGATACTCTCCGAAGCAGCTTCCCAGTGTGCCGGTCACAGCACATTTTTTGCCTGCCGTACATAGAATATGCGAAAGATACTGAGCTGTTGTGGTTTTTCCGTTTGTGCCCGTAATTCCTATAAGCTTCAGCTTATCCTGAGGATTTCCGTAAAAAGCACTTGCAAGGAATGCATATGCACGGCACGCATCGGAAACATTGATAATTCCTTTGCCTTTTATGTCTTTATCGGTAACAACTGCCCTCGCACCCGAAGCAAAGGCTTCTTCAATATAATCATTACCGTCTGATTTTTTTCCTTTTACAGCCACAAACAGGCTGCCTTCTTTAACATTTTCCGTATCCTGAGTAACAGATGTAATTTCCTGAGAAGGATTCTCACAGCTGATACCGAGACTTCCCAAAAGTGTACCAAGATTCAAAATAATACCTCCGAAATATTAATGAGCCATTATTCTTCCTCTTTTTTACACATCCGTAATATCAGTCTGAAATACCGCTTGTTCTGAAATATACAGTAATAATACTGCCTGATTCAAGCTCAGTGCCCTGTTCATATTCCTGCTTATAGGCAACAACTGAGCTGCTTGAGAAGGAGCTGCCCGAAATTCTTATATTGAAGCCTCTGTTCACTGCAAGCTGATTTGCCTGAGAAACTGTAAGTCCCGTAAAATCGGGCACCTGTGAGGTTTCCGATGGAGCACCTTCTTCAGTATAAAGCACTATAACACCGTTAGCGGGAGTTGTTCTTCCGCCTTCGGGAGACTGAGAAATAACAGTATCACCGTTTCCGATGATTCTGACAGTATAATCCGTACCCGAAAGCACGCTCTTTGCCTCACTCACGCTCTTACCCTCAAGATAAGGAGCAGGCTGAGACAGATTTGCAAGCTCATTCTCGCTGTAATCCGGCTCAACTCCGAGATACGGAAGAACCTTTTCAAACACTTCGCCTGCAACGGGAGCGGCAATATCACCGCCCGAATAAACAGCTCCCGTGGGAGTGTCTATTACTATAACAACAGTAATTTCAGGATCATCACAGGGGGCAAAACCCGCGAAGGATGCGATGTACTTTATATCTTCAACACCGGTTTTTTCACTGGTACCGGTCTTTCCTGCAACATGATAGCCTGCGACATAAGCATTGGCACCCGTACCTCTTTTTACGACCTCTTCCATATAAGAAGAAACCGTGCTTGCCGTTGTGCCTGAAATAACCTGTCTTTTAACAAGGGGCTGAGTCTCATTTATTGTATTTCCCGAATCGTCAACTGTCTTTTTTACAATATAGGGCTTCATAAGATAACCGCCGTTGCCCACCGCACTTATGGCAGTTGCCACCTGCATCGGAGTTACCTGATTTGACTGACCGAAGGAAACACTGACAAGGTTTGAATTTGTAAAGGATATTTCGGGGGAATGATATGTAACACCTGCGACCGGAGTGGTTTCTCCGGGAAGGTCAATGCCCGTTTTCTCCGTAAAGCCGAAGGCTTCAAAATACTTATAGAAGTTTTCGATTCCCATTTTCTGTCCCACATAAACCGAGAAGGTATTACAGGAATTTACAAGAAGCGTTCTCGGAGTTTCTGCTCCGTGTCCCGTGGGATTATAGTCCTTTACGTGTCTGTCTCCTACCGTGATGGTACCGTGGCAGGTATATGAAGTATTTTCGTCTATTATTCCCTCTTCCATGGCGCCGGCAACAAGAAATACCTTATATACAGAGCCGGGATAATAATAGTCGGCAATAGCCTTGTTTTTCCACTGTGAGTTTCTCGCTTCCGATCTTGCCGCATCTTTCTCATCATCAGTTGCAAGACTTTCTATCATTTCAAGAGTTTTTGCATCGGCAATAGTAAAGGGGTCATTTGAATCATAGTCGGGAACGTTACACATTCCGAGAACGGCACCCGTTTTCGTATCCATAACAACGCCGTATACATTTTCTGCACCGTTTTCCTCCAACGCTGTCATACAGGCACTTCTCAGAATAGTCTGAATCTCATTATCGAGAGTAAGCACATGATTCTCGCCGTTTACCGGCTCATAAAGAACCTCATTACCGCCCTCAAGGTCATTTGACTGACCGTCCTGGAGAGTGTATATTTTCCCGTCCACACCCGTCAGCTCGTCATCATAATAATACTCAAGACCGTTAAGACCGTAGCCATCCGAGCCCGTAAAACCGATAACGGTGGATGCAAGTGTGCCGTCGGGATAATATCTTTTTGTATCGGGGTCATTAAAAATTACATCTGTTATTTTATTCTTTCTCGCATATTCCATTATTGCGGTCTTTTCGGCATATTCAACCTCACTCTTGATTCTGTAATAGCCGTATGAGCTTTTCTCAGCAATATTTTTTCTGAGATTCTCTTCATCCACTCCGAGAATATCCACAAGGCCTCTCACGACAAGCTCTCTGTTTTCATCTGTCACCTTGCCGGGATTTATATAAACCAGCCACACCGAAGCAGTCTGGGCAATAACATTCATATTGCAATCGTATATGGCGCCTCTCGAGGAGGAAACAGTTGAAGCATTATACTGCTGATTTTCCGCGATAAGCCTGTATTCTTCACCCTTTATAATTGTGAGAAAAATAAGCCTGCCCACAAGAAAAACCATAAGTATAACAGTAAACACAGCAAAAAGTATAACACCTCTTTTTGCGGTAAGCGCCGTACGCTTCATAGGATTATCTCTTGCTGTCATTTTTCGTAATTCTCCTTCCCGAACCGTCTCTGCAATCACTGTATGTGCAGAGAATTTCAATGTCTTCATTCGCAAAAAAACTTGTTCATAATGCCAAAAAACGGGCGAAATCTCTTCGCCCTCTGCCGCAAAGCACACCACGGCATTTCTTTGATTATTAAGTCAAAAAAACATACTTCTGCGACTTGTACCTGTTTTTATATATGCACAAGTGAAGCAAAAGTATGCAACAAATCAACCTCCCAACAAGGAAGATGAATATAATACCGCGTCTTCCCCGGAAAGATCTATACATTCGATCTGATAATTTTCAACCTTTGTCATTCCCAGAACATCGGTAGCATAGCTGTCTATAATAGCAATTCCGGTAATACCGTTAAGCTCTGCATTAAGACGGATATTCTCAGACTGAGCAACCTTTATTTCGTTTTCAGCCTGCTGAATTGCTCTCACAAGCTCATATCTCTGGGCGCTCGCCGATATCTGAAGAGCAACCAGGGCAAAAACAACAAGCACAAAAGCAAGAACACCTGCAGATTTTTTAAGACCGCGGACCTCTTCTCTGTGAAGCTCATCCTTTGTACGCGGAGCAACCTTTTTAAGCGGTGCAGCTTTAGGCTTTTCCTGCTTTTTCTGAGGAGCTGCAGAGGACGCCGTTTCGAAATATTCTATATCAAGATCATAAGCATTTGATGCATATGCCGCCATAATAACTATCTCTCTCTTTACTTCAGTTTTTCTATACTGCGAAGCCTTGCGCTGCGGCTTCTGGGATTTCTTTCAAGCTCTTCCTCAGAGGGGCTTACAGATTTATAAAGAAGTCTGCCGTCGGGAGTTTTTCCGCATACACAAACAGGAAAATCCTTGGGACAGGTGCAGCCCTCAGTGAAGCCTCTGAACATATTTTTGACTGCTCTGTCTTCAAGGGAATGGAATGTTATTACCGAAAGCACTCCGCCTTTTTTCAGAAGAGAAAACATTTTTTCCAAAGAACCCGGCAGACGTGAAATTTCTTCATTTACTTCAATTCTTATAGCCTGAAATGTCCTTCTTGCGGGATGCCCTCCCTCACGTCTTGCTCTTGCAGGTATGGCATCCTTTATAGTTTCTACCAGCTGAAATGTTGTGCTGAATTTTTCTTTTTCTCTGCGGGAAACAATCATTCTTGCAATACTTTTTGCAAACTTTTCTTCTCCGTAGCAGGAAATAACTCTTACAAGATCTCTTTCGGAATAAGTGTTTACCACATCAGCCGCACTTTTTCCCTCCTGACTCATACGCATATCAAGAGGCGCATCATTATGAAAGGAAAATCCTCTGTCTGCAGTATCAAGCTGATGGGAGCTGACTCCAAGGTCTGCGATGATCCCGTCAAACTCCGAGATACCCAGAGAAGCTGCGATCGAATCGATATTGCTGAAATTGTCTTTAATAATTATTACATTACTATAAGAAGCGAACTTTTTCTTCAGATTTTCTACGGCATCGGGATCCTGATCAATAGCGATGAGCTTTCCCTTGCCCGTAAGCTTATCAGCTATTGCCTTTGAGTGCCCGCCGCCTCCTGCAGTGCAGTCACAATAAATACCGTCGGGATTTATATTCAGAGAATCTACCGTTTCATAAAACAGAACGGGAATATGAGAAAAATCCATTTAAGCACCGCCTGTGTCATCAATAATAGATCTGGGGATAATTCTCTTCGGCAAAGCTTTCTTCTGCCTGCTGCAGCTCATATTCAGCCTTACTCCAGAGCTCTATACGGTGGCCCGTACCTTCTATTGCAACACCGTCATCAAGCTCAGCAAATTCTATAAATTCGGCAGGCACCGTAAATCTGCCCTGCTTGTCCTGCGTAACCGTACGCGCTGCTCTTGTGAAGGTTCTTGCCTGTCTTCTTCCTTCGGAAGTGTTTGACAGCTGATTTACCTGCTTAAGCATTCCGTCGAAGGTTTCCATATCATACATAAACACACAGCCCTCGGGAGCCTTGAACAGAACAAATTCTGTTCCCAGCTTCTCTCTGAAAGCCGAAGGAATGACCAAGCGGTTGTTGTTATCAATATTATGGAAATATACTCCGAGATACGACACGCTTTTTCACCCCTTCCATTTTTGTTCCATTTCGTGTGTTTGTGTTCCTATTCGTTCCATTTTTTTCTTTATTATATACTGTATCATTTGAAATTTCAAGGCTTTTTCACACATTTTTTATGTTTTTTTATAATTTTATAAAAACTTAAAAAACAGCATAAGAAAACACCTTTGATTTGTGTAGTCTGTTCACATTTTTAAGCATACCGACAACAAAAAACAAGCTGTTATCCGGATCAGTCAGAGCATACCGGTTCGATACTACGGACAGGATTTTATCTTTTAAACAAAAACACATCTTTTCTCTGCATTTTATCTGTACATCTATTAAAAAACTAATTATTATAATAATTTCAAGTTGACAAAAAACTTCTTCCGTGGTAAACTTATTGCTGATAAAAGCTTACAGATTTACGCGGCTTCTGCCGTACCTTGCAGCGCGGAAATGCTTATTTGTATTTTCGCCTTGTTTTGTGTCCCGGCAAAGCTCAGGATTATACCTACTGAAAGGAAAAGAATATGACTGGTTCAATTAAGGCTCAAATTACAGGAATGTCAGCAATGTCCGGTTTTTTCACCGGTAGTGGTGACTTTTTCTCTGTTCCCGGTATTGAAGAAACGCTCAACAATTCAAAATATAGTATTTTCCCCGGTTTTTGCGATGTGCATGTGCATTTTCGCGAGCCGGGTTTTTCTTATAAAGAGGACATAAAAAGCGGCTGTCTTGCCGCTTCTCACGGAGGATATACGGCAGTGTGCACAATGCCGAACCTCTCCCCCGTGCCTGATAGTCCCGAAAATCTGAAGCCTCAGCTTGATGCAATAAAAGAAAAGGCAACTATAGATGTTTACCCCTACGGAGCTATCACCGTGGGAGAAAAAGGAGAAGCGCTTTCCGATATGGAAGGTCTCTCCCCCGACATTATAGCCTTTTCCGACGACGGCAGAGGTGTGCAGTCCGACGAAATGATGAAGCAAGCTATGCTTAAAGCAAAAAAACTGGGAAAAATCATAGCAGCTCACTGCGAGGTAAACGACCTTCTTGAGGGCGGATACATCCACAAGGGAGAATATGCCCGTCTGCACTCTCACAGAGGCATCTGTTCAGAAAGCGAATGGAAGCAGATAGAAAGAGATATAGGTCTTATCAGAGAAACCGGCTGCAGCTACCACGTGTGCCACATCTCGGCAAAGGAGAGCGTTGAGCTTATCAGACAGGCAAAAAAAGAGGGGCTTGATATCACCTGTGAAACAGGACCTCACTATCTTGTAATGAACGATATGTCCCTTCAGGAGGACGGCAGGTTCAAAATGAATCCTCCCCTTCGCTCTGAGGAAGACAGACTGGCGCTTATAGAGGGTATAAAGGACGGCACCATAGATATGATAGCCACCGACCATGCTCCTCACTCGGCAGAGGAAAAATCAAAGGGCCTTGAAAAAAGCGCATTCGGAATAACGGGGCTTGAAACCGCCTTTCCCGTAATGTACACACATCTGGTAAAAACAGGAAAAATCACGCTTGAAAAGCTTATTGAGCTTATGGCAATAAATCCGAGAAAGCGTTTCGGAATTCCCTTTGACAACAGCTTTTCGGTATGGGATCTTTCAGAGGAATTCACCGTCGATCCCGATAAATTCCTCTCAATGGGCAAGGCAACACCCTTTACGGGCGAAACTCTTTCGGGCGTATGTCTTCTCACGGTAAAGGACAATAAAATCGTATACAACAACACTGACATATAAGGAGAGAAAGTTATGGCTAAAAGAACAGACATCAAAAAGATTCTGATTATCGGTTCAGGTCCCATTGTCATCGGACAGGCAGCCGAGTTTGACTATGCAGGCACACAGGCTTGTCTTGCACTTAAGGAAGAAGGCTACGAGGTAGTTCTCTGCAACTCAAACCCCGCCACGATAATGACCGACACGATCATTGCAGACAAGGTATATATGGAGCCTCTGACTCTGGAATATGTAGCAAAAATCATCCGTCACGAGCGTCCCGACGCAATCATCCCCGGAATCGGCGGTCAGACAGGTCTTAATCTTGCAATGCAGCTTGAAAAGAAAGGCATACTCAAGGAATGCCGCGTAAAGCTTCTCGGCACATCAAGCGCATCAATTGAAAGAGCAGAAGACCGTGAAATGTTCAAGGAGCTCTGCGAATCCATCGGCGAGCCCGTTATTCCTTCAGAAATCACATATTCACTTGATGAAGCAAAAGCGGCAGCTGCCCGTATAGGCTACCCTGTTGTTCTTCGTCCCGCCTTCACCCTCGGCGGCACAGGCGGCGGCTTTGCTTACAACGAAGAAGAGCTCATTGAAGTCGGTGTAAATGCATTCAATCTCTCCCCCGTTCATCAGGTGCTTATAGAAAAGAGCGTAAAGGGCTATAAAGAAATCGAATTCGAGGTTATGCGTGATTCAAATGACCACGCAATCACCATCTGCGGAATGGAAAATATTGACCCCGTCGGTGTTCACACAGGCGACTCCTGCGTTGTTGCCCCCATTCTCACACTCAGCAAGGAAGACGAAAAAATGCTGAATGACTCCGCCATCAAGCTTATCAAGGAGCTTAAAATTGAAGGCGGCTGCAATGTTCAGTTTGCACTTAATCCCAATTCGTCAGAATACTATCTCATTGAGGTAAACCCCAGAGTTTCCCGTTCATCAGCTCTTGCCTCAAAGGCATCAGGCTATCCCATTGCCCGTGTAACTGCAAAAATAGCAGTCGGCATGGCACTTGAGGATATTAAAATCGCAAACACAAATGCTGCATTTGAGCCCAGTCTCGACTATGTTATTGCAAAGCTTCCCCGTTTCCCCTTCGACAAATTCGCTTCTGCCACAAATAAGCTCGGAACGCAGATGAAGGCAACAGGCGAAGTCATGGGCATCGGTTCAAACCTTGAAGAGGCACTTCTCAAGGGTATACGTTCTCTTGAAATCGGCGCAAATCATATCTATCTTCCCAAGTTCGACAATATGAGCGTTGAAGAGCTTCTTGAGTATATCTCAGAGTTCCGTTCAGACAATATCTTTGCAATTGCAGAGCTTATATATCACGGTGTATCAATAGAAAAGATCCATGAGATCACCATGATCACTCCCTATTTCCTTCAGGCATTCAAAAATATTATTGATATGGAAGAAAAGCTTCGTGTAAGAAACGATGAGGAGATTCTCACCGAGGCAAAGAAAATGGGCTTCAGCGACAAATATATTGCCCGCCTGTGGAAATGCACAGAGCTTGATGTATACAACAAGCGCAAGGAAATGGGACTTTTCCCTGCATTCAGGATGGTAGATACCTGCCACACAAATGCATATATCCCCTACTTCTATTCCTCCTACACGGGAGAAAACGCATCCCGCCTTACAGACAAAAAGAAAATTATTGTTCTCGGTGCAGGTCCCATACGTATCGGTCAGGGTGTTGAATTCGACTATTCTACCGTTCACGCTGTTATGACTATCAAAAACGCAGGCTACGAGGCAATTATCATAAACAACAATCCCGAAACAGTTTCCACTGACTACACAACTGCCGACAAGCTCTATTTTGAGCCTCTCACCCCAGAGGATGTTATGAGCATCGTTGAATTCGAAAAGCCCGAAGGAGTAATCGCGTCTCTCGGCGGACAGACAGCAATCAATCTTGCGCAGCCTCTTCACGACCGCGGTGTTAAAATCATCGGAACAGACTGTGAAGCAATTGACCGCGCAGAAGACCGTAATCAGTTTGAAAATCTTCTCAACGAGCTTAATATCCCCCGCGCAAAGGGTAAGGCTGTAACAAAAATAGAAGACGGCATTGAAGCCGCAGCAGACATCGGCTATCCCGTTTTAGTACGTCCCTCATTCGTTCTCGGCGGGCGTGCAATGCAGATCGTTGCAAATGAAGAGCAGCTCAGACACTATCTCAGAACCGCTGTTGAAATTGATGAGGACAAGCCCGTGCTTGTTGACAAATATATCCAGGGCAGAGAGGTTGAAATTGATGCTATCTGCGACGGTCGTGATGTGTTTGTTCCCGGAATAATGGAGCTTGTTGAGCGTACAGGCGTTCATTCAGGCGACTCAATCTCCGTTTATCCGCCCTTCTCCATTTCAAACAAGGTAAAGGGAATCATTCTTCAGTATGCAAAGAAGCTGGGCCTTGGCATCGGCATCGTAGGTCTTTTCAACATTCAGTTTATCGTTGACAACAACGACAATGTTTTCATCATTGAAGTAAATCCCCGTTCATCCCGTACCGTACCCTTCCTCTCCAAGGCTACAGGCTATTCCCTTGCAGATATCGCAACGGAGGTTATACTCGGAAAGAGCCTTAAGGAACAGGGCTTCTTCGATATCTATCCCGACGAAAAAGAGCGCTGGTATGTAAAGGCTCCCGTATTCTCATTCAACAAGATCCGCGGTCTTGATGCATATCTCTCTCCCGAAATGAAATCCACAGGCGAAGCCATAGGCTATGACCGGACAAGAACCCGTGCAGTATATAAGGCACTCCAGGCAGCAGGCACAAAGCTTCAGAATTACGGCACCGTATTCTGCACAATAGCAGACAAGGACAAGGAGGAAGCACTTCCTCTCATCCGCCGTCTTTATAAGCTCGGCTTTAATATTGAAGCAACCTCAGGCACAGCACAGTTCCTTAAGAATAACGGAATCCGCACTCATGCCCTCAAGAAGATCAGCGACGGCAGCAACGAAATCCCCGAGGCTCTGCGTCAGGGTCATATCGCATATTTCATCAACACAAAGGATCCCGGATCAAATAATATAAACGACGGTGCTCAGCTTCGTCAGGTTGCCACAGAATATAACGTAACAATGTTCACATCCCTTGACACAGTAGATGCACTTCTTGATGTTCTTGAAGAAACCACACTCACAATTTCCACAATTGATGCTTAAGGTGCAAATATGAAACAGAGTTTATTTAAGATAACAGAAAACCGTCCCCTGACAAAAGACGTATATCTTATGCGTCTTCAGGGGGACACCTCGGATATTACCGTATCCGGTCAGTTTGTAAACATAAAGCTCGACGGACTTTATCTCAGAAGACCCATTTCCGTAAATGACGTTGAAGGTGATATCCTCTCACTCATCTACAAGGTGGTGGGAAAAGGAACAGAGCTTATGAGCCGTATGACCTCCGGTGAGCTTGATATTCTCACAGGTCTCGGCAACGGCTACGACACATCTCTTTCGGGAGATAATGTTCTTCTGGTCGGCGGCGGAGTAGGCGTACCTCCCCTTTATATGCTTGCAAAGAAGCTTATTTCAGAAGGCAAAAAGGTAAGCGTTATTCTGGGCTTCAACACCGGAAGTGAGGTATTCTTTGAAAAAGAATTCTCTCTTCTCGGCTGCGACGTGACCGTAACTACGGTTGACGGAAGCTATGGTGTAAAGGGCTTTGTGACAAACGCTCTCGGCATTTATCCCGATGTGACTTATTTCTACACCTGCGGTCCGGAGCCTATGCTCAAGGCTCTTTATAATGCAACAACAATTCCCGGCCAGTTCAGCTTTGAAGAAAGAATGGGCTGCGGCTTCGGTGCATGTATGGGCTGCTCATGCAAAACTCTTTACGGAAACAAGAGAATCTGTAAAGACGGCCCCGTGCTTAAGAAGGAGGAGATAATATGGGAAAAATGAGTGTTGAGCTTTGCGGAATAACCCTTGATAATCCCGTTATCCCCGCAAGCGGAACCTTTGGCTACGGCTATGAATTTGCAGAGCTTTACGATATAAATATTCTCGGAACATTTTCCTTCAAGGGAACAACAAAGGATCCCCGCTTCGGCAACCCCACCCCCAGAATTGCAGAATGCACTGCAGGTATGATAAATGCGGTAGGCCTTCAGAATCCCGGTGTTGAAAAGGTTATTTCCGAGGAATTACCCAAAATGAAAAAGGTTTTTCACAAGAAGGTAATGGCGAATGTCAGCGGTTTTTCAGTACCCGACTATGCATACACCTGTGAAAAGCTTGATAAATGTGAAGAAGTAGGCTGGCTTGAGGTAAATGTAAGCTGTCCTAATGTTCACGGCGGCGGAATGAGCTTCGGCACATCCCCCGAGGCTGCTGCCGAGGTCACAAAAGCAGTAAAAAAGGTAACAACAAAGCCCGTAATAATAAAGCTTTCTCCCAATGTAACCGACATAGTAAGCATTGCAAAGGCATGTGAAGAAGCAGGTGCAGACGGAATAAGCCTTATCAACACACTGCTCGGAATGAGAATAGACCTTAAAACAAAAAGACCCGTTATCGCAAACAAGATGGGCGGCTTTTCGGGAAGCGCAATCTTCCCCGTTGCAGTAAGAATGGTTTATCAGGTGGCATCTGCCGTAAACATTCCCGTTGTGGGAATGGGCGGTGTTGCAAGTGCAGAGGACGTTATCGAAATGATGCTCGCCGGTGCCACTGCAGTTGAAATCGGTGCACAGAATCTTATAGATCCCTTTGCATCAAGAGATATAATAAACGATCTTCCCCGCGTAATGGAAAAATATTCAATCAATTCACTTTCAGATATAATAGGAGGAGCAAGATAATGGGTAAAGATGTAATTATCGCCTGTGATTTTCCGAACAAAGAAAAGGTTATGAGCTTCCTTGACCTTTTTACAGAGGAGAAGCCCTTTGTAAAAATCGGCATGGAGCTTTTCTACGGAGCAGGCCCTGAAATCGTAAAAGAAATCAAGGCAAGAGGACACAAAATTTTTCTTGATCTCAAGCTTCACGATATTCCCAATACTGTAAAAAAATCAATGGCTGTTCTTTCCGGTCTTGATGTTGATATGACAAATCTTCATGCATCAGGCACAGTAAGAATGATGGAGGCAGCAATCGAAGGTCTCACCAGAGAAGACGGCACACGTCCCATCCTCATTGCAGTAACACAGCTTACCTCCACAGATCAGGAGGCTATGGAAAACGACCTTCTTATAAAAGAGCCTATCGACAAGGTTGTTATGCACTATGCAGAAAATGCAAAAAAGGCAGGACTTGACGGTGTTGTATGCTCTCCCCTCGAAGCAGAAAAGGTTCACTCCGCATGCGGTAAGGACTTTGTAACGGTTACCCCCGGAGTTCGTTTCGCAGACGGCGAAATCGGCGATCAGAAGAGAGTTATGACTCCTGAGCAGGCAAAGCTTATCGGTTCTGACTACATAGTTGTGGGCAGACCCATCACAGGAGCAGAGGACCCTGTTGCAGCCTACAGAAGATGTGTTAAAGAATTTGTTGGTTAAGGAGATAAATCATGGAAAGCTATAAGAGAGAATTTATAAAGTTTCTTGAGAGCGCAGGTGTTCTCAAGTTCGGCGATTTCACAGCAAAAAGCGGAAGAAAAATTCCCTATTTCATAAATGCAGGCGATATAAAAACAGGCGATCAGATTTCAAAGCTGGGCGAATTCTATGCAAAGGCATACTTCGAAAAGGTAGGTAACAAAAGAACCGTTCTTTACGGCCCTGCTTATAAGGGTATTCCCATTGCAGTATCGGTTGCATGTGCTCTTTCAAAGGAAAACCTTGATGTTCCCTTCTTCTTCAACAGAAAAGAAGAAAAGGATCACGGCGAAGGCGGTGTTTTCGTAGGCTACAAGCCTCAGGCAGGCGAAGAAATCGTTATCGTTGAAGACGTTATCACCGCAGGAACAGCTATAAGAGAAAGCATGGCAATCCTCTCATGCCTCAAGGATACAAAGGTTGCAGCCTGCTTTGTTATGGTTGACAGAAAAGAAAAAGGACAGACAGAAAAGTCCGCAATGGCGGAGGTCGGCGAGGAATTCGGCTTCCCCGTATACTCTGTTGTTGATGTTTACGACATTATTGAATACCTTGAAGAGGATCCTGCAAACAAGGAAAATGTTGACAGAATAAAGGCCTATCTTGAAATCAACGGTGCAAAAGCATAAAAGAAAGGAAACGGGCGTAAATGAGAAGTCTTATCAGTATTTTTGATTTAACCGTCCCCGAAATAGATGAGCTTATAGAAACTGCAAAGGATATTATTGCAAATCCCGATAAATATGCGGAAAAATGCAAAAGAAAAAAGCTTGCAACTCTTTTCTATGAGCCTTCAACAAGAACAAGACTCAGCTTTGAAGCTGCAATGCTGGAGCTGGGCGGAAGCGTTCTGGGCTTTTCGGAGGCAACAAGCTCCTCTGCGGCAAAAGGAGAAAGTGTTGCAGATACTGCAAAGGTTATAAGCTGCTATGCAGACATAATCGCAATGCGCCATCCTAAAGAGGGTGCGCCCTTTGTTGCGGCAGAAAATGCAGATGTTCCCGTTATAAATGCGGGCGACGGCGCTCACAACCACCCGACTCAGACGCTTACTGACCTTCTCACAATAAACCGTGAAAAAGGCAGTCTGGAAGGATATACAATAGGCTTCTGCGGAGACCTAAGATACGGCAGAACCGTACATTCTCTTATAGAGGCACTCTCAAGATACAACAACATAAATGTTGTGCTTATCTCCCCGAAAGAGCTTGTTCTTCCCGGAAGCATAAAGGAAAAATATCTTTCAGAAAGCAATTACAAAGAAACAGAAAATCTTGAAGATGCACTCCCGGAGCTTGATATTCTTTATATGACAAGAATTCAACAGGAAAGATTCTCAGACTATAACGAATATCTCAAGCTTAAGGATTCATATTGCCTTGACACCGAAAAGCTTAAGTCCGCAAAGGAATCTCTCACAATTATGCATCCCCTTCCCAGAGTCAATGAAATAAGCATCGGTGTGGACAAGGACCCCAGAGCCTGTTATTTCAAGCAGGCACTCAACGGAAAATATATAAGGATGGCACTCATATTAAAGCTTCTTGAAGAAGCCGAAAACAATGCAGAACATAAAGCGCTGAAGGAGTACATCGTGGATAATTCAATGAGATGCAACAATGCAAAATGCATCACCTCCATTGAGCAGGAGCTTCTTCATAAGTTCTACGAATCGGATGCTGAAAAGGATATTTGCAGATGCGTCTACTGCGACAGCAAGATATATAAAAACTGATTATATTTTTTCCGTGCCTTGACTAAAAAAAGTATTTATGTTAATATAAATACATCAATTAATAATAAATTCTGTGACTGACGGATAAAGGTGGAGAACCACCGAGGAACAGAATTTATCAAAGCCGACCGTCTGGGCACATTTACTCAACAAAGTAAGTGTGCCCTTTTGTTTTTTTACAGAAATAAAGGAGGTTAACTTATGAAAAAAGTCGGAATAGTTATGGGAAGCGACTCCGATCTTCCCATCATAAAAAAAGCAACAGACACATTAAAAGAGCTGGAAATTCCTTTTGAGGTGCATATATACTCTGCTCACCGCACTCCCGAAGAGGCAAGAGATTTTTCTCTTAATGCAAGAAACAACGGCTTCGGTGCAATAATCTGCGCAGCAGGCATGGCAGCTCATCTCGCAGGTGCTGTTGCAGCAAACACAACTCTTCCCGTTATCGGAATCCCCTGCAAATCTTCCGTGCTTGACGGTATGGATGCGCTTTTATCAACAGTTATGATGCCTCCCGGAATTCCCGTTGCAACAGTTGCAATCAACGGCGGCATGAATGCAGCTCTTCTTGCAGCTGAAATGCTTGCAATTGAGGATAAAGCCCTCGCAGATAAGCTTGACAGCAAGAGAAAGTCTGCTGCAGAAGCAGTTCTCGCAAAAGACAAAAACATTCTTTCTCAGCTTTGATATAAACTCACACCGAAAAATAAAGGAGGAAGATAAATGGGCGGATTTTTCGGCGCTGCATGCAAAGAGGATGCAATGAGCGATGTGTTTTTCGGAACGGATTATCACTCACATCTCGGCACAAAAAGTGCAGGCATGGCAGCATTTGATAAAAAAATAGGATTACAGAGAGTTATTCATAACATCAGAAACTCTCCGTTCAGAACAAAATTTGAAGATATTTTTGATGAGATGGTAGGCTCGTCCGCAATCGGATGTATAAATGACAGTGAGCCCCAGCCTCTTCTTATACGTTCAAATCTCGGCACTTATGCAATATGCATCATCGGCATTATAAACAATGCAGATGCCCTGATAAAACAATATCTTACTTTTTCAAGCGGACACTTCGGCGCTATGACCGGCGGAAATATCAACTCAACAGAGCTTGTTGCCGCACTTATCAATCAGAAAAGCAATTTTGTTGAAGGCATTACCTTTGCGCAGGATTCGATTGAAGGAACTGCAAATATTCTTATCCTCAGGGATGACGGTGCAATAATTGCAGCCCGTGACAAAATGGGACGAATTCCCGTAATTCTCGGAAAAAGCGAAGACGGCTACTGTGCAGCCTTTGAGTCATTTGCCTATAAAAAACTCGGATATTCAGATTACAGAGAACTCGGCCCGGGTGAAATTGTTGAAATCACAGCAGAAAAAGTAACAACACTCAGAGAACCGAGAAAGGAAATGAGAATCTGCTCATTCTTATGGACCTATTACGGCTATTCAACTTCAACCTATGAAGGAATCAATGTTGAAGTAATGAGATACAAAAACGGTGAAGTGCTTGCAAGAAACGATAAAAAGAACGGCTTATGTGATAATATTGACTATGTAGGAGGGGTTCCCGACTCCGGTACTCCTCATGCAATAGGATACGCAAACGAAAGCGACATTCCCTTTGCAAGACCCTTTATCAAATACACACCTACCTGGCCCAGAAGCTTCACACCTTCAAACCAGAAAGAACGAAACAGAATAGCAAAAATGAAGCAGATTCCCGTACATGAGCTTATAGAAAACAGAAACCTTCTTTTTGTAGATGACTCAATCGTAAGAGGAACACAGCTTCGGGAGACAGTTGATTTCCTTTATGATAACGGAGCAAAGGCTGTGCATATGCGTTCCGCCTGTCCTCCTATAATGTACGGCTGTAAATACCTCAATTTCTCAAGGGCAACAAATGACATGGAGCTTATCACCAGAAGCACCATATATGAGCTCGAGGGCGATGAAGGAATGAAGCACCTTGACGAATATTCAGACCCCTCAACCGAAAGAGGAAGAAATCTTCGTCAGACCATCAGTACAAAGCTTCATTTTGCATCTCTTGAATTTCAGACAATGGAAGGTCTTATTGAAGCAATAGGACTTCCCGCAGAAAAACTTTGCACATATTGTTGGAACGGAAAGGAATAAGAATTATGATAGAAAATTCAAGATCTGAAAGCTACGCAGCAGCGGGCGTTGATATTACTGCAGGCTATAAATCTGTAGAACTTATGAAAAAGCACATTGCAAGAACCCGGAATGAAGGCTCTGTAGACGATGTAGGCGGCTTTGGCGGCTGCTTTGATCTCAGCATGATTGCAGGCATGGAGCATCCCGTTTCCGTTTCAGGAACAGACGGCTGCGGCACAAAGGTAAAGCTTGCAATTCTTATGGACAAGCACGATACCATCGGAATTGATGCGGTTGCTATGTGTGTTAATGACATTATCTGCGTAGGCGCAAAGCCCTTATTCTTCCTTGACTATATTGCCTGCGGAAAGAATTATCCCGAAAAGATAGCAGAAATCGTTTCAGGTGTTGCTGAAGGCTGTGTTCAGTCAGGTGCAGCTCTCATAGGCGGTGAAACCGCAGAGCATCCCGGTCTTATGCCTCCCGAGGATTATGACCTTGCAGGCTTTGCTGTAGGTGTTGTCGATAAGCCAAAAATGATAGACAACAGCAGAATGACAGCAGGCGACGTGGTTATCGCACTTCCCTCAACAGGTATTCACTCCAACGGTTTCAGCCTTTGCAGAAAGGTTTTTGATATTGACAATAACAATCCCGAAATATATGTTCCCCGTGAGGAGCTTGACGGAAAGAGCATTGCTGAAGCTCTTCTTGTCCCCACAAAGATATATGTAAAGCCCGTACTCGCTCTTATTGAAAAGGTCTGTGTAAAGGGCATTTCACACATCACGGGCGGCGGCTTCTATGAAAATATTCCGAGAAGCATTCCCGACGGCCTTTGCGCAAAAATTGACAAATCTGCTGTCAGAGTTCTTCCTATCTTTGATGTAATTGCAAAGTGGGGCAATATTCCCGAAAGAGATATGTATAATACATACAACATGGGCGTAGGTATGAGCATCGTTGTTCCCGCAGATGAAGTAGATCTCTCCCTTGAGATTCTTAGAGAAAACGGTATTGATGCCTATGTAATCGGTGAGATCATCGAGGGCAAAGAGAAGGTGATTCTCTGATGTATAAGAGAATAGCAGTTCTTGTTTCAGGCGGCGGCACAAATCTTCAGGCTCTTATTGATGCAGAAAAAAGAGGAGAACTGGGCAACGGAAAAATCACCTGTGTGATTTCATCAAAGGCTGATGCATATGCCCTCACCCGTGCTGAGGAAAACGGAATAAAAACAAGAACACTCATAAGAAAAGATTATGCGGATATTTCGTCCTACAGCTGTGCCATGAGAGATATTCTCACAGAGGAAAAGGCAGATTTAGTCGTTTATGCAGGCTTTATGACCATACTCGATGAAAATGTATGTGATGCTTTCCGCAACAGAATGATAAATGTACATCCGGCCCTTATCCCCTCCTTCTGCGGAAAAGGATACTACGGACTTCACGTTCACGAGGAGGCGCTGAAAAAAGGTGTCAAGGTATCGGGCGCCACCGTTCATTTTGTAACGGCAGAATGCGATGCAGGTCCGATAATCCTTCAGAAGGCAGTGGAGGTTATGGAAAATGACACTCCCGAAATATTGCAGAAAAGAATAATGGAACAGGCTGAATGGAAGATACTCCCCGAAGCTGTAAAGCTTTTCTGCGACGACAGAATAACAGTAGAAAACAACAAAACCCATATAAAATAAACGGAGGATTTTTCAGATGGAAGTAAAAACACTTGAATGCGAGCTTAATTCACTCCCCTATCACGGCAGAGGTATAATCATCGGCAAAAGTGCTGACGGAAAAAAAGCAGTTACGGCATATTTCATAATGGGAAGAAGCGTTAACAGCCGTAACAGAGTTTTTGTGGCTGAAGGCGAGGCTATGAGAACAAAGGCATTTGATGAATCAAAGATGTCAGATCCCCATCTTATCATATACTATCCGGTCAGAGTGCTCGGCAACAAAACTATCGTAACAAACGGTGATCAGACCGACACAATATATGAGCTTATGGACAAGCAGATGACCTTTGAGCAGGCTCTGAGAACCCGTGAATTCGAAGACGATGCGCCCAACTACACTCCCCGTATTTCCGGAATCATCCACCACGAAAAGGGCGAAATGAATTTCGCAATGTCAATTCTCAAATCAGCAGACGGCGACGGCAGCTCCTGTCAGAGATACACATTTGCTTACAACGATCCCCTTCCCGGCAAAGCAAAGTTTATTCACACATATAAATGTGACGGAAATCCTCTTCCCAGCTTTGAGGGTGAGCCAAAAACTCTTGAGCTTCCCGATGTAAGCATTGATGAATTAACGGATATCATCTGGAAAAACCTGAATGAAGACAACAAGGTTTCTCTTTTTGTAAGATATATTGACCTTGCAACAGGCGAAACCGAAACAAAAATTGTAAACAAGAATGTATAAGGAGATTTATGATGAAAGAGTTTGAACTTAAATACGGTTGTAATCCCAATCAGAAGCCCTCTAAAATATTTATGGACAACGGGAATGAGCTTCCCATTGAAATACTATCCGGCAGACCCGGCTACATTAATTTCCTTGATGCATTCAATTCCTGGCAGCTTGTAAAGGAGCTTAAGGAGGCAACAGGTCTTCCTGCAGTTACATCCTTCAAGCATGTAAGTCCTACCTCCGCTGCAGTCGGCATAAAGCTTTCCGATACACTCAAAAAGGCTTGCTTTGTTGACGATATCGAAGGTCTTGACGAAAGCCCCCTTGCCTGTGCATATGCAAGAGCAAGAGGCACAGACAGAATGTGCTCCTTCGGTGACTGGGTTGCACTTTCAGATGTCTGCGATGTAACAACAGCTCTTCTTATAAAAAGAGAGGTTTCCGACGGTGTTATAGCTCCCGGTTATGAACCCGAAGCTCTCGAAATTCTCAAATCCAAGAGAAAGGGCAACTATAATATAGTTAAGATCGACCCTGACTATGTTCCCGAAGAAATAGAAAGAAAGCACGTTTTCGGCATCACCTTCCAGCAGGGCAGAAACAATTATAAAATCGATGCTTCTCTTCTCAATAATATCGTAACTGCAAACAAGGATATTCCCGAAAGTGCAGCAAGAGATCTCGTTATCTCTCTTATCACTCTTAAATACACTCAGTCAAACTCCGTATGCTTCGCATATGACGGACAGGCTATCGGCGTAGGTGCAGGTCAGCAGTCAAGAATCCACTGCACACGTCTTGCAGGCACTAAGGCAGACACATGGTTCCTTCGTCAGCACGAAAAGGTACTTAATCTCCCCTTCAAGCCTGAAATCGGAAGACCCGACCGTGACAATGTAATTGACGGCTATATAAACAAAAATGAAGAGGATGTATGCGCAGACGGCAATTGGCAGAAATACTTCACCGTTCAGCCTGAGCCCTTCACTGCTGAAGAAATGAGAGCCTTCCTCGACACACGTGACGGTGTGGCACTCGGCTCAGATGCATTCTTCCCCTTCTCTGATAACATTGAAAGAGCAAAGAAGAGCGGTGTTAAATACGTCGTTCAGCCCGGCGGTTCAATAAGAGATGACCTTGTTATTGAATGTGCCGACAAATACGGTATGGCAATGGCATTCACAGGAATGCGTTTATTCCACCATTGATTTACGGAGAAAATATTATAATGAAGATAATGGTTGTAGGCGGTGGCGGAAGAGAACACGCCATCATCAGAAAAATAAAAGAAAACCCTGAGGTATCAGAAATATTCGCACTTCCCGGCAACGGCGGTATTGCTATGGATGCCGCCTGTGTAAATATCAGTGCCACGGATATCGACGGTATAGTAAAGTTTGCAAAAGAAAACGGTATCGACTATGCAGTTGTAGCACCCGACGATCCTCTCGTGCTCGGATGCGTTGACAAACTTGAGGAAATCGGTGTTCCCTGCTTCGGTCCCAGGGCAAACGCAGCAATAATTGAAGGCAGCAAGGTTTTTTCTAAGAACCTTATGAAAAAATACAATATTCCCACTGCAAAATATGAGGTTTTCGATGATATGGAAAAAGCTCTTTCATATCTTGAAACAGCTCCTGTTCCCACAGTTATCAAGGCTGACGGGCTGGCTTTGGGCAAGGGTGTTATAATTGCCTTCACTCTTGAAGAAGCAAAGGCCGCAGTAAAATCTATGATGCTCGACAAGGCATTCGGCAAAAGCGGTGACAACATCGTTATTGAAGAATTCCTTGAAGGTCCTGAGGTTTCCGTGCTTGCATTCACCGACGGAAAAACCGTAAAGCCTATGGTTTCATCCATGGACCACAAGCGTGCAGGAGACAATGACACGGGCCTTAACACGGGCGGTATGGGCACAATTGCGCCAAACCCCTATTATACAGCAGAAATTGCCGGAAGATGCATGGAAGAAATCTTCCTTCCCACAATAAATGCCATGAACGCGGAAGGCAGAACCTTCAAGGGATGTCTTTATTTCGGTCTTATGATAACAAAAGACGGTCCTAAGGTTATTGAATACAACTGCCGCTTCGGTGATCCCGAAACACAGGTGGTTCTCCCCCTTCTCGAAAGCGATCTTCTCACCGTTATGAAAGCAGTTACAGAAGAAAGGCTTTCTGAAACAGAGGTTAAATTCTCAGATAAAAGTGCCTGCTGCGTTATCACCGCATCAAACGGATATCCCTCTTCTTATAAAAAAGGCTTTGAAATCACATTTTCCGATGAAGCACTTTCTGCTACATTTATTGCAGGTGCAAAGGAAGAAAACGGGAAGCTGGTTACCTCAGGCGGAAGAGTCACAGGCACTACTGCAATTGCCCCTACTCTTGAGGAGGCAGTAAAAGAGGCTTACCGTCTTAGTGACGGTGTTAAGTTTGAAGGCGCTTACAGAAGAAGCGACATCGGCAGAAGAGCCCTTCAGGCTAAATGATAATGGAGGAAAAATATCAAATGGTATATCGTATATTTGTAGAAAAAAAGGCGGGGCTTGACAATGAAGCTAAAGGACTTCTGAGTGAAGCTAAAAACCTTCTCGGCATTGAAGGTATAGAAGACATCCGTCTTTTCAACCGCTACGATGCAGAAAACATTACTGAAGAATTATTCAGCTATGCCGTAAAAACTGTTTTTTCAGAGCCTCAGCTTGATAATGTATCAGAAAGTGTTGACATTCCCGAGGCCGTTGTTTTCGCAGTTGAAGCTCTCCCCGGTCAGTTTGATCAGAGAGCTGACTCAGCCGCACAGTGTATTCAGATCATATCTCAGGGTGAGCGACCTCTTATCCGAACAGCAAAGGTCTATGCACTTTACGGGAAGCTTACAGAGGCTGAAACAGAAGCCTTCAAGCATCATGTTATCAATGCTGTTGAAAGCCGTGAGGCTTCTTTGGAAAAGCCTGAAACACTTGCAGCTGTTTACGGAGCTCCCGAAACAGTTGACACAGTAAACGGCTTTACGGATATGGATGAGAGTGCTCTTGCAGCTCTTCTCGACGAAAAGGGCCTTGCAATGGATCTTGACGACCTTAAATTCTTACAGGGATATTTCAGAGATACAGAAAAGAGAGATCCCACTATAACAGAAATCCGTGTTGTTGACACCTATTGGTCCGACCATTGCCGTCATACAACCTTCTCCACTCATATCGACAATGTCCGCATTGACGACCCTGCAGTACAGAAGGCTTATGACCGTTATCTTGCTGCAAGAATTGAGGTTTACGGCGAAGAGAAAGCAATGAAACGTCCTCAGACTCTTATGGATATTGCAACGATCGGCACAAAGACTCTCAAAAAGAGAGGTCTTCTTCCCGAGCTTGACGAAAGCGAAGAAATCAATGCCTGCTCCATTCACGTTACGGCAACCGTAAACGGAGAGGATCAGGACTGGCTTCTTATGTTCAAGAATGAAACCCACAATCACCCCACAGAAATAGAGCCCTTCGGCGGTGCGGCTACATGTATCGGCGGATGCATACGCGATCCCCTTTCAGGCCGTGCATATGTTCATCAGGCAATGAGAGTAACCGGTGCAGGTGATCCCAGAAAAACTATTGCCGAAACCCTCCCCGGTAAGCTTCCGCAGAGAAAGATCTGTCAGACCGCCGCTGCAGGCTATTCATCCTACGGCAATCAGATCGGTCTTGCCACCGGCCACGTTGCAGAAATGTATCACGAGGGATTTGTTGCAAAGCGTCTTGAATGCGGTGCTGTGGTTGCTGCCGCTCCCGCATATAATGTACGCCGTGAGCGTCCGGCACCGGGAGACGTAATTGTACTTCTCGGCGGCAGAACCGGCCGCGACGGTATCGGCGGTGCAACAGGCTCATCAAAAAGCCATAATATGAAGTCTCTCACAACTATGGCTTCTGAAGTTCAGAAGGGTAATGCACCCGAAGAAAGAAAAATCCAGAGACTTTTCAGAAATTCCGAGGTAACCCGTCTTATCAAGCGTTGCAACGACTTCGGTGCAGGCGGTGTTTCCGTTGCTATAGGTGAGCTTGCACCCGGTCTTCAGATAGACCTTGATGCAGTGCGTAAAAAATATGAAGGTCTTGACGGTACAGAAATTGCTATTTCTGAATCTCAGGAAAGAATGGCTGTTGTGGTAGCAGCAGAGGATGCAGATAAATTCATCGCCTTTGCCGAGAAGGAAAACCTTGAGGCCTACCGCGTTGCAGTTGTAACAGAAGAAGAGCGTATGGTTATGAAGTGGAAGGGCAATATAATTGCAAACCTCAGCCGTGCATTCCTCGATACAAACGGTGCAGTAAAGCACACCGATGTGGCTGTTACAAAGAAGGACCTTTCAGTATTGAGCAAAGCAATGTTCGGCTCACTCAGAGAAATGGCTTCAGACCTTCGTACAGCAAGCCAGAGAGGTCTTGTTGAGCGATTTGACTCCACCATCGGCGCCGGCAGTGTTACTATGCCCTACGGCGGTAAATTACAGCGCACACCCGCTCAGTCCATGGCTGCAGTTCTGCCTGTTCTTCCCGGAGAAGAAACAGATATGGCAAGCGTATTCAGCTGGGGCTGTGATCCCGATCATCTTTCTGTTGATCCATACACAGGTGCTCACGCTTCAATTTATAACTCTGTTGCAAAGCTTGTTGCTGCAGGCTGTGACTACAAAAAAGCATATCTTACATTACAGGAGTTCTTTGAAAGACTGAGAACCGAGCCCGAACGCTGGGGCAAGCCCTTTGCTGCTCTTTTGGGCGCACTTGATGCTCAGCTTGAACTCGGCGCAGCTGCAATAGGAGGAAAAGACTCAATGTCAGGTACATTCCTCGATAAGGACGTTCCTCCCACGCTTATCTCCTTTGCAATCGCTCCCATAAAAAAGCAGGATGTTATCACTCCCGAATTTAAAAATGCAGGCTCTCCCGTCTATCTCTTCGGTGCTAAGGATGAAAGCGCTGAAAGCCTCAAGGCTTCATGGGATGAATTCCATAAGCTTTGCAAGGATGGCAAGGTAAAGGCATCATGGGCTGTTGAACACGGCATCGGGGAAGGTATCATGAAGATGTCCTTCGGTAACAATATCGGCTTCAAGGCAGAGGCTGACCTTCAGGACAACTGGCATCTCGGCATGTGGGGCTTTATAATTGCAGAACTTACAGAGGATGTAAGTATACCCGGCGTAATGAAGCTTGGTGTAACCACCGAAGAGTCCGTAATTTCCATCGGAAATGACTCAGTATCAATCGATGAATTATATAAATTAAACAGTGAAACTCTTGAAGATGTATATGCAACGAAAGCAAAGGAAGACAAAGACGGAGTAACAACCTTCTCCTTTGAAGGAAAATGCAGCGCATCTCCCAAAAACAGGGTTGCACGCCCCAAGGTGCTCATTCCCGTATTCCCCGGCACAAACTGTGAATACGATTCTGCACGTGCAGTAGAAAAAGCAGGCGCAGAAGCTGAAATATTCGTTATCAGAAACCTTACTGCAGAAGATGTTGCAAAGAGTGTTGAAGGCTTCTCTGAAAAGGTTAAGGAAAGCCAGATAATCTTTATTCCCGGCGGATTCTCAGGCGGTGACGAGCCCGACGGTTCAGCAAAATTCATCACGGCTTTCTTCCGCAATCCTGCTGTAAAAGAAGCTGTAACAGACCTTCTTGATAACCGCGACGGTCTTATGTGCGGTATATGTAACGGTTTCCAGGCTCTTATAAAGCTGGGTCTTGTGCCCTACGGAAAGATTATTGACACAGATGAAAGCTGTCCCACTCTTACCTTCAACAACATAAACCGCCATCAGAGCAGAATTGTCAGAACACGCATTGCTTCTGTAAAATCTCCCTGGCTGAGCCTTATGGATGTGGGTGATATAGTAAACGTTCCCATTTCCCACGGTGAAGGTAAATTCCTCGCCCCCGCTTCTCTCATTGAAGAGCTCAGCAAAAACGGTCAGATTGCGACCCAGTATGTTGACCTTGAGGGAAATGCAACCTCGGATATAGACTTCAACCCCAACGGCTCACTTTGCGCTATTGAGGGCATCACCTCACCTGACGGCAGAGTATTCGGCAAGATGGGTCATTCCGAAAGAATCGGCGACGGTCTTTATAAAAACGTTCCCGGCGAATACGACATACAGATGTTCAAAGCAGCTGTAGAATATTTCAAACCATAAGCTGTCGATATGATAAATGATGATTTACAGGAGAAAAAAACATGGAATATAAATCCGATATAGAAATTGCCCAGAGCTGTAAAATGCGTCATATAACAGAGATTGCAAAATCTGCAGATGTTGATGAAAAATATATTGAGCAGTACGGCAATTATAAAGCAAAAATTGATCCCGCACTTCTTAAAGAAACTGATAAAAAAGACGGCAAGCTCATTCTTGTTACCGCTATAACTCCCACACCTGCAGGTGAAGGCAAAACAACAACAACTATCGGTCTTGCTGACGGACTCAAGAGAATCGGCAAGAATGTAACCGTAGCTCTCAGAGAGCCCTCCCTCGGCCCTGTTTTCGGTGTTAAGGGCGGCGCTGCAGGCGGCGGATATGCACAGGTTGTACCTATGGAAGACATTAACCTTCATTTTACAGGCGACTTTCATGCAATAGGTGCAGCAAACAATCTTCTTGCTGCAATGCTCGATAACCACATTCAGCAGGGAAACAAGCTCGGTATTGATGTAAGAAAAATCACATGGAAGCGCTGTGTTGATATGAATGACCGTCAGCTTCGCTTTATTGTTGACGGTATGGGCGGCAAGGCAAACGGTGTGCCCCGTGAAGACGGCTTCGACATCACCGTTGCAAGTGAAATTATGGCTGTTCTGTGTCTTTCCAATTCAATCACAGAGCTTAAAGAAAAGCTTTCAAATATCATTGTAGGCTACAGCTATGACGATAAGCCCGTAACCTGCGGTCAGCTCAATGCTCAGGGTGCTATGACAGCACTTCTCAAGGATGCCATAAAGCCCAACCTTGTGCAGACTCTTGAAGGCACTCCCGCATTTGTTCACGGCGGACCTTTCGCTAATATCGCCCACGGCTGTAACTCCGTAATGGCAACAAAGGTTGCTCTTAAGATGGGCGACTACACCGTAACGGAAGCCGGCTTCGGTGCTGATCTCGGTGCTGAAAAGTTCCTTGATATCAAGTGCCGTATGGCAGGCCTCACACCCGATGCTGTTGTGGTTGTTGCCACGGTAAGAGCACTCAAGATGCACGGCGGTCTTCCCAAAACAGCTCTGAACACTGAAGATCTCACCGCCCTCGAAAAGGGTATTCCGAATCTTCTCAGACACGTATCAAACATCAAGAATGTGTACAAGCTTCCCTGTGTTGTTGCGGTTAACCGTTTCCCCACCGATACAGATAACGAAATTGATTTCATTATTAAAAAGTGCAAGGAGCTTGGTGTTAACACCGTTCTTTCAACAGTATGGGCAGAAGGCGGAAAAGGCGGCGAGGAGCTTGCAAAAGAGGTTGTACGTCTTTGCGAAGAAGAGCAGGGTGATTTTACCTACTCATATGAGCTTGATACCACAATTGAAGAAAAAATTGAAGCAATCGTCAAGAAGGTTTACGGCGGTGACGGTATAAACATTTTACCTGCAGCAAAGAAGCAGATTGAGCAGCTCACAAGTCTCGGCTTTGATAAAATGCCCGTATGCGTAGCAAAAACTCAGTATTCCTTCTCAGACGACCCCACAAAGCTCGGTGCCCCCGAAGGCTTCACCGTTACTGTCAAAAATGTCAAGGTTTCTGCAGGCGCAGGCTTCATAGTTGTGCTTACAGGTGACATTCTCACAATGCCGGGTCTTCCCAAGGTTCCCGCAGCAGAAAAAATCGACGTTGACGAAAACGGAAAAATCACAGGCTTATTCTAAAAACTGATATCTTTGTAAAGCACGGCTGATATTTTTATCTGCCGTGTTTTTTTTGAAAAAGTATAGACAAATAATTTTTTATCTGCTATCATATAGAAAATGAATATTTACCGCTGTCGGGGAAATACAGGTGCAAATCCTGAGCAACCGCCATTGCCGTAATCAGTTTTTATACTGTAAGTCGGAATGCCTGCACGGTAAAGTCAGAACATCACTTTTGGGCAAGAGGAAGAGTGAACGACAACGGTATTCTGCATTTTTGCGGTATTGTCACATATTACGCCCTTTCTCTAATAGGAAAGGGCGTTGTTTTTTTGAAAAAATTTATTTCCTTATTTCTGAGTATAATGCTCATTTTCTGTACGGCATTTTCTGTGAAGGCTGACGGGAATAAGTCTGTCTGCTTCAGTCCCACTCCTCAGAATGTTTCTTATATGAAATACAGAATAAAGCTCGGAAGCGGCTACAGGAATTCTCCCGCGCCTCCCGTTATATATGATAATTATTTAATCACCGTATCAAACGGCACCTTATATAAAATAAACAAGACTGACGGCAGTATTGAAAGCTCCGTTAAGCTTTCGGGACGGAATTTCTATTCCCTTGTCCCTCCTGTTGCAGCAGACGGTAAAATTTTTGTTCAGCTTGACGGAGGAATCGTTCAGGCTCTTGATTTTTACACCCTCACATCCTTGTGGATATATAACGATCCTCTCGGCGGTCAGGCTCTGTGCCCTATCTTGTATGACAACGGCTTTATCTACACAGGCTTCTGGAACGGAGAAACAGAAAAGGCTTCTTTTATATGCCTTGATGCTTCCGATACCGACAATAAAAAAACAGCACACTGGACTTATATTTCAGACGGCGGCTTCTATTTCGTCAGAGCCGTAATCAAAGAGGACTTTATTATTTTCGGTTCGGATAACGGAAGTGATGAAGCATCGGCAAAAGGAAAAATCATCGCACTGAATAAAGAAAACGGAAAAACAGCATCCTCTCTCAGTGTCACGGGAGATATAAGAAGCGGTATTTTTTACGACAATGAAACAGACTGCTTTTATACCGTAAGCAAGGGCGGTTATCTTTATAAATTTTCACTTGATGAAAACAGCGGTACTCTTAATATGTTGTCAGAAAAGTCTCTTCCCGGCGAAGCCACCTCAACCCCTGCGGTTTATAACAAACGATTATATTCGGTATATTCAAAAGACGGCAAAGGTGAATTTGCTGTTTTTGATGCAGAAAGCATGAATGTAATCTACACCTGCGAAATGAAAGGCTATTGCCAGGGAGATATACTTGTAAATAATTACTACGAGCAGGAAAACGGCTTTGTATACATATATGCCTCCTACAACACTCCTCCCGGAGGAATAACTCTTTTCAAGGACAAAAATAATCAGACCACACCCATAAAAACCGAGCTTTTTACTCCCCCTGAAGAATTCAGCCAATACTCGGTAAGCCCCGTAATATGTGACAACGGCGGCACGCTTTATTATAAAAATGATTCGGGCTGCATTTTTGCCGTTGAGGAAGAATTTAATACACTTCCACTATACTCTATGCTTTCGGATTTTTTCAATAAAATACTTACCCTTATGAAAAAAATTATTAATTTCTGTAAACAGGAGCTTTAATATGAACACAGGTTTCAGAAGCCTTCATCCTATAACATCCCTGTTATTTTACATTTTAATATTTTCACTCAGCCTTACAGCCACACATCCTGCGGTGCTTATAAGCATTTTTATCTGTGGAGCTGCCTATAACATAAAATGCTCAGGCGCAAAAGCACTGAGGCTTGTGATAAAGCTGATACTTCCGATGATAATAATCTCAGGCCTTATAAACGGACTTTTCAGTCATTTCGGAGTAACCGTGCTTTTTACTCTGCCCGACAAAAATGTGTTTACCCTTGAAGCTGTGGTGTACGGCATTTTTTCTGCATTCCGTGCAGGCTGTATGCTCATATGGCTTATTTCGTTCAACGAGGTTCTCACGGGAGACAAAATAATATTTTTATTCGGAAGAGTCTCTCCTAAGCTTGCACTTATTATTTCAATGGCATTAAGATTTATCCCTCTTGTGCTTCATCAGTCAGAGGAAATAAGCCTTGCAGCAAAGGGACTGGGAAATTCAGATACGGGCTCATTTATAAAGCGCATAAACAATGCCTCAAAAAGGCTTTCCGTACTGGTCTCCTGGTCTCTTGAAAGAGGCACGGACACACTCAATTCAATGAATGCCAGAGGCTATGGTCTTAAGGGCAGGTCAGCGTATAATCCGTATATTTTTTCATTCAAGGACATATTTGCGGCAATTATTCTCACGGCAGCTTCTGTTTCTCAGATAATAGCAAAAAGCTCTCTCAATTCCCTTTACAATCCCGAAATTATCATTCCCCTTCCTGATATTTCAGGCATTATTGCAATTTTCTTTACACTTGTTCTCTTACTATTCCCCTTAACCTTTGACATCAGAGAGGAACGAAAATGGTCGATTTCAGCTTAAAGAATCTCAGTTTTACTTATCCCGGACAGGATAAAAAAACGCTTAATAACATATCTTTTCAGATAAACCACGGTGAATTTGTTGTAATTGCGGGCAAATCCGGCAGCGGAAAAAGCACTCTTCTCAGCATGCTCAAGCCTGAGCTTACCCCTCACGGAAAAACCGAGGGTGAAATAGTATTTTTCGGTAAAAGCAAAAAGGACTATTCCCCCCGTGAATCCGCCTGCGATATCGGATATCTCCTGCAAAATACCGAGTATCAGACAGTGACCCACAGCGTACGAAGCGAGCTTGCCTTCGGACTCGAAAACCTCGGACTTGATTCAAAAGCCATAAGGCTGAGAATTGCAGAAATCTCTGCTTATTTTTCCCTGCAGAATATTATGGATAAAAAAACCGATGAGCTTTCCGGCGGTCAGAAGCAGCTTGTTTGTCTTGCGAGCATCCTTGCAATGCATCCCAGAGTTCTGATTTTTGACGAGCCTGCTTCTCAGCTTGATCCTATGTCTGCACAAATGCTTTTTTCTACAGCCTCCCGCCTTTGCAGAGAAAACGGGATGACTGTGATAATAACCGAGCACAGACTTGAAAATATTATACCTGAGGCAGACAGACTTATTATCCTCCACAACGGAGAAATCATTTCCGACACACATCCCGAAAAGCTTGACAGAAATCTTTTCTATAATAATGATTTTGTGAATCTTTCAATGCCCTCCCCTATGAGAATTGCCGCTCTCACGGGAGAAAACGGCGTTCTTCCTCTTACAATCGGCGGCGGCAGACGGATGCTTGAAGGCATACTGAAGGCGGACGCCTCAGGTGTACCGTCATTTTCGGAAAACGAAGCATCAGACACTTACGCCGTTGAAGCAAAAAATGTTTATTTTGCCTATGATAAATCCGGATATGTGCTGAATAAGCTTTCATTGTCCGTACCCGAAGGCTCATTTTTTGCGATACTCGGAGCAAACGGTGCAGGCAAATCCACAGCTCTTTCGGTAATGAGCGGTCTTCTCCCCATAAAGGACGGTAAGGTTAAAATATACGGTAAGGATATAAAAAAATACAAAAGCTCTGAGCTTTATAACGGACTTATATCCGTGCTTCCCCAGAAATGCGAGAGTCTTTTCTGCAGCACTACCGTAAAAGAAGACCTTATGAATATTTTGTCATCATCCGGACTTTCAAAAAAAGAAAAGGAAGAAAGGATTTCCGACACAGCCGAGAAATGCGAAATCAGTCACATTCTGTCTTCCCATCCATATGACATAAGCGGCGGTGAAATGCAGCGTGCGGCTCTGGCTATGATACTTCTGAAAAATCCCCGTATCATTTTTATGGACGAGCCTACAAAAGGAATGGATTCCCTTTTTAAAAAGCAGCTTGCCGATATGCTAAGAAGGCTTTGCAGGGAAAGAAAAACCGTGATAATGGTATCCCACGACACGGAATTCTGTGCTTCATATGCTGACTTATGCGCGATGATATCAGACGGAAGAAATGTATCTGTGGACGAAAAGCACAGCTTTTTTGCAAGCAACTATTTTTACACAACCGCTGCAAATAAAATAGCACGGGATTATTTTCCTCTTGCCGTGACAGAAAGGGAGGTAATTGAGCTTTGCAAAAAAAATCTGCGAAACTGATAATACTGTCTCTTGTATCAATTTTTTTAATTGCCCCGTTAAGCATAATTCTCTGCATGAATATCATCAAAGAAAAAAGCTATTATGCCGCGGCGGTGATAATAATACTCTGCGCAATCATTCCTTTTTTTGCCTTCTTTGAAAAACGAAAGATAAAAACAGGTGAAATAGTAATCATTTCCATTATGACAGCTCTTGCAGTCGCTTCCAGAAGCGTAATGCTGTTTATCCCACAGGTGAAGCCCACCTGCGCACTTGTAATCGTAACGGCAATTGCCTTCGGCCCGAATGCAGGCTTTCTGACAGGTGCACTTTCTATGTTTTTATCAAACTTCATTTTCGGTCAGGGAATGTTCACTCCCTTCCAGATGCTGGGAATGGGACTTGTAGGCTTTATATGCGGAGCATTATTCACGGGTAAAAAATATGCATCAGACCGAATTATTGTAAGCCTTACGGGAGGCATACTATGCTTTGCTCTCTACGGCTTTATTGTTGACAGCTGCTCGGTGCTGATGCTGTCGAATTCTCTTTCAATAAAATCTGCAATTCCTTTTTATCTCTCAGGTATAACCTTTAATATAATACACGGAGTCACCACCGCCGTTCTTCTGTTTTTCATAAACAAGCCTATGACAGATAAGTTTTCAAGGCTGAGAATCAAATACGGCATTTTTTCTATGGAGTAAGCTTATGAAAGCTGCAAAATTTATACTGTTAATTCTTACATTATCAATATGTGTCAATTCCTGCGCCTTCACCCTTCCCGGGATACCGGGCGACGGGATAACCACAGAAAACAACGCTGCAGTTTTGTCAGAAGACTATGCTTCTTACGAGACTTCCGAAGAAGTTATCTCTGTATCAACAACACAAGCGGCTGCGGATGACGAAACCACAGAAGAAACTGCAGCAAGCACTTATGAAGAAGCCACAAAAACAGCTTCGGTTGAAATAACCACCAGCAACAATGAAAGCACCACAAAAAAGGCTGAGATTGCAGTAACAAAGCAAGCTGAAGAAACAACAAAAACTGAGCCGTCAAGCGCAACAAGACCTGTTGAGACAACAAGCAAAAAAGAAGAGCCAACGACAGAAAAGGCTGCTCTCTGCACATTGACAATTGAGTGCAGAACAATTCTCAATAATACCGATTCACTAAAGGTTGAAAAGAAAAAGTATATTCCCGCTGACGGAATCATAATAAATCTTGCAGAATGTGAAATTCTTGAGGGCGATACGGTTTTTTCCGTGCTTAAAAGGGTATGTGAAAATAATTCATGTGAGATGAACTGCAGCTATTGTCAAAAAAGCGGCATACCTATTGAATATAACTACACACCTGCCTTTAACAATTATTATATAGAAGGGATACATCATCTGTATGAAAAAGACTGCGGATATCTCTCCGGCTGGATGTATTCGGTAAACGGAGTATTCCCGACTACGGGAATAAGCACATATAAGGTTAAAGAAGGCGACAATATCAGTATTCTTTACACCTGCGATATGGGTGAGGATATCGGCAATTCATTCTGACGGTAACTACAGAAAAATACAGTGCACGGTAGATTTCTGTATTACATAAAATCTACAGAAAGGAAACAAAAAACAATGTTAAGAAAAACTCTCAGCATTATTCTGAGTGTGCTTTGCTGCATGGGTATGCTGACTCTGACTGCTTTCGCAGATGACAGCGTAACTGCTTCACTTCGTGTGGAAGGCATCGAAAGCTGCCTGTTTTACGATGATGTTACCGTAAGCGCAGACAGCACGGTTTATGATGTGCTTCTCGCAGCTGACGAGGCTGATGACACACTTACCGTTATATCATCAGCGAGTCAGTACGGCGCATATGTAACTGCCATAAACGGCATTACCGCAGGAAGCTACACAACACTTAAATGGGACGGCTGGCTTTTCCTGGTAAACAGTGAGTCCCCCTCAGTCGGTATGGATGCACTCACTGTAAATGACGGCGATGAAATCGTTATTTACTACGGCGATCCCTACAACACGGGAATGCAGTATCCTGAGGTATCCTTTGATGCCGAAACAGGTACATTCACCCTTACAAGCCTTGATACCGTCTATGATGAGCAGTTCAATGCAACAACAAAGGAATGTCCCGTTGCAGGCTACACTCTTTATTGGGAAGCTGACGGCACCGTAACAGAATTCACCGCTGACGAAAACGGCACCGTTATTATCGGCAAGGAGTATCTTACCTACGGTCAGCATAAGGTTTCATTTGAAAAGACCGCAAAGAACGGACTTCCTCTTATTCTCAGAGCAGCTCCTGATTTTACGGTAGAAATCCCCGATAACAGAAATGTTTTTGAAAAGCTTTTCGATTATCTCAAATCTTTCTTTGATATGATAATCAGTTTTTTCAATAATCTTTTAGGATAATTCCGAAAAGTCGTCACCCTGTCTTACGAAAGGCAGGGTGATGGTTTTTATTATATTGCATTCATAGGGATTTATATATATAATAGATTTCAGGGAGGAGATGCTATGCATTTTCAGAAAAACAAAAGCATATCGGATGTTTATTTTTCGGGCAGCTTTTCACATCATAGGGTAAATGAGAAAAAGGGCAGAAAAGCATCCGTAAACAAGAAATTTATAAAAGACGGCAAGGCTTGGCTTGTGCCGGCATACTACACCTGCCCCAAGGGCATAGTCGTAGATGTTATTTTCACAACTCCCATAGATGAATTCAATGCATTTGCAGAAAAATGGAGCCTTTTTGACGAAAAAAAGATAAATTCACTTACTCCTGCACAAACGGAAAAAGCAGAAAAGGAAAATCCCCTTCAAAGCTCCTTTTCGTCTGTTCTTATAAAAAACAAAAAAACGGTTCATTGCTGTCATATGCAGTCAACCGTATATCTTCCCTTCAATCCCGAAAACAAAGAGGCAAATAAGCTTGTAAAGCATTATAAGCTTGACAGCAAAGACTGTCACACTTTCTACAGAATATGCTTTCCCTGCAGTACAAAAAGGAAAGCAGACACTCTCACTCTTCAGCTGAATGCTTCTAAAGAATATCTTACAGCTGCCGAATTTACAATAAAGCCTCAGGAAGAAATAAAAATTATCCATCCTGTCACATCCCGTGAATACACCCTTTGTGCAATTGACATAACAGAGGAAGCCATGGATTTCGTCAGAATGACAGACAAAAACACACGATATCCGTCACTTTTCTCCATACTGAAATATTCCCTTTCTCCCGAAACGGATATATCACGCTTCCGTATTACAGACACGGATGTTTCCGATCAGCCTGAAATACTAAGCGATGAAAACGGCAGATTTCTGCCCGACTCATCCTCTTCTGTTGCAATTATAGGCGGTGCTGACGGACCTACCGTCATGTTTGCCGCTACCCCCGACACGGAAAACTACCATACCGCCTGCTCAGCATTGAAATTCAGCCGTCAGACCGATATTGTCTGGAAATTCGATTTCATAGAAAAAATAAAAGAAGACAAAACAATAATACTTAAGGAGAAGAACAATGGCAAAAATTGAAAGACAGATAAACGGCAATATTTACCGTATTATCGACAAGGTCGAAAACGGCATATTGAACGGCAGCGCCTCGGCATCTCTTGAGGAATCATCCTTTTTCTCAAGCGGTGAAGCAAAATGTGCAGTAAGAGTTTTTGAAAGATATTCGTATATGGGAGGCAACCGCGTAAGCCTTAATGTAACCTTTTTTCAGGGGAGTAATAATTCTCCCGTATTCATATCAGGCATCACCTCAGGCGGAAGCCAGGCTGTGTTTTTCAAAATGAACACCTTCGGCGAGGAAGCCTTTCTTCAGAAGCTCTCGGAAGTAATTGACAACATATAATAATAAAAACGAAAAAACCGCATTTTACTGCGGTTTTTTCGTTGTGGAGATTATTTATGAAGAAAAACGAGCAATGCTGATTTGTTACAGTAAGCTTATTACTGTGATTGGAGTATAATAAAAAAAACTGAAATGAAACTTAAAGAAAACACTTGTTTAACAAATATATTTATAATTTAGAATTATAAAACAACAACTGACGGTGGCTTCGTTTGTTATTAAACAATCATTTCTCCGAATATATAACAACCTAAAAAAACTTGACAATGAACAAAGCTCTGCTGTATAATATAGTCAGACCATATCAGTGTCTCGCCGGGGAAAGGCAGCTTTACCGTTCTTTTTTGAAAAAAATTATAATTCTCAAAAAAATTTTTACAATTAAGATTGTTTTAAGCATTTGCGGTTATAGTATAGACACAGTAAGAATTAGCTATCTCGTTTTCTTCATAAAATATCTCCTCAAAACAGGAACACTCCGGATCCCCCCTCCGGAGCGTTTCTGTTTTAAACGTATTATTAAAGATAAAATGCGCTAAAGCATTGACTTAAAATAAAACAGGAGTATAATTATTAAGTAAATTAAAAGAGGTGTTTTTATTATGAGCGAAAATTGTACTCACAACTGCGAAACCTGTTCTGCAAATTGCAGCAGCAGGGATAAGAAATCTTCCATGCTTGAAGAACAGAACAAAATGTCTGACATCAAAAACGTGATTGCCGTTGTAAGCGGTAAGGGCGGTGTAGGCAAATCTCTCGTCACTTCCCTTCTTGCCGTGGAGTCTCAGAGAAAAGGCTTTAAGACAGCAATTATCGACGCTGATATCACAGGTCCTTCAATGCCTCAGTCCTTCGGAATCCACCAGAGAGCAGAGGGCAATGACCTTGGCATATTCCCCGCAAAAACATCCACAGGTATAGAGCTTATGTCTCTCAATCTTCTTCTTGAAAACGAAAATGATCCGGTTATCTGGAGAGGCCCTGTTATTGCAGGTGCAGTAAAACAGTTCTGGACAGATGTTGTATGGGGCGATATTGACTATATGTTTGTTGATATGCCTCCCGGAACAGGCGATGTTCCCCTCACCGTATTCCAGTCTCTCCCCGTAAAGGGTATTATTGTTGTAACATCTCCTCAGGAGCTTGTTTCAATAATCGTGAACAAGGCCGTTAAAATGGCTGAGATGATGAATATTCCCATTCTCGGAATTGTAGAAAACTATTCATATTTTGAGTGCCCCGACTGCGGTAAGCGTCATTCAATCTACGGCGAGAGTCATATAGATGAAATTGCAGCCTCCCACGGAATTAAAAATATCGCAAAGCTGCCTATAAATACAAAGCTTGCAGCTGCCTGTGATAAGGGTATGATAGAGCTTTCCGACTGCAAGGAAATCAGTGAGCTTGCAAACGCAATAATCAGATAATTATGGTGTGTGAAAGAGCCTTCAAGGGCAAATGTCTCACAAGCTTTCCCAGAAGCTTTGTATGTATAGATATTGAAACCACGGGCTTAAGCCCTCTGTATGATGATATAATAGAAGTTTCGGGCATACGAGTGTGCGATTCAAAAACCGTCGCAACATTCTCGGAAACTATCAATATAGGAAGACCTCTTCCGCCCTTTATCACTGCACTTACAGGTATTACAGATAATGATCTGAAGAAAAGCAACAGTGCCGAAAACGTGCTGACCCGATTCTGCAGTTTTGTAGGCGGTGACATACTTTTAGGGCATAACGTGAATTTCGATATCAATTTTCTGTATGACAAATGTCTTGATAAAACAGGCATTCTTTTTGAAAACGATTTTGTTGACACACTCAAAATAGGCAAAAAACTTCTGCCTCACTTAAAGCATCATAAGCTTGATGACCTTGCAGAATACTACAGCGTGCCCCCGAGAACTCTCCACAGAGCCCTCGGTGACTGCGAAATGACCGTTAATTGCTATTTTAAGATGTTAGCCGACATAGAAGACGAACTTACCTTCTATGCCGCAAAACGGCGCAAATAAGCAGAAATTTACCTCCCCTTTCCTTTTTTGGAAAGAGGAGGTTTTTTCTGCAAAAATATCAATACCGCTTATCAAAAACTGTTAATTATAATAAAAACTATACCGCCGAAACTGAGCACAGAAAAAAGGATATGCAAAATAATATCAATTATATGTTTTTTGTCTCGAACAGTGGTTTGTTTTTTTAAGTAGAATACCTTTTTCAAAAATGTCAGAACACTGAAAATCGGCAGAATAAATACAGAATAAATATCAATTACTTGAATTGCAACGATAATACCGTCAAAAATGCTGTCTGTTACTTCTTTATTCCACATATAAAAACAATAACCAACGGCAAATATGTTCAAAGCAGCATATATTCCCAAAACTACGAGCGTAATAATAGAAAAAATCTTATACTTTTTATTTTCCATATTTTCACCCTTTATGCTTTCTTTACTATATTTTATCAAAAATATAATTTTTAACATATCGGCATATTGACTAAAATAATTTTTATCTTCTAATTACAATTCTCAAAAGGATTGTGCAAAACAATCTGCCCAATCCTTCTTTTCAGTATTGGGTTTTGAGGTTTATCCATAGTTCACTCTGGAGGATAAGTGTTTCTTCATTAAGATTGACAAAAACCTCGCATTTGTCTTTTACCTCCTGAGAGGGATAAACAAGAGGGTCACCGCTCTGCTCGGGGTCAAGAGCTTCAAAGGCTGCAGTATGGGGAATCGCATACCATACCGCTTCGGCATTTCTTACTGCAATTTCGGTTTCACACATAAAGTTTATAAACTTTTCCGCAGCTTCCTTATTGCGTGAAGATTTAAGCACACACATGGAATCAAAGAACATATTTGCGCCTTCTCTGGGCACATATGCCGCGAGATTTTCGTTTTCGTCCATCATTGTGATAGCATCGCCTGCATAGTAGGTTGCAATATATGCTTCTTCATTGAGCATCTTATCAAATATCTGATCCATTACATAAGCCTGTACAAGCGGCTTCTGTTTTTTAAGCTCTTCGGCAGCCTCATACCAGTCATCGGGATTTGTGGTATTCATTGAATGACCGAGCTTAATATGTGCAAGAGCGAATGCATCGCGGGGATTATCAAACATAAGTATATTTCCCGCATATTTTTCATTCCACAGAAGATTTATGCTTTCGTCCTTAACATCCTCTTCGTCAACAAACTTTGTGTTATATACTATTACCACAGTACCCCATGTATAAGGAACGGAATACTTTTCATCGGGATCATAGGAAAGCCCTTTATATTCTTCGCCGATATACTTATAATTGGGGATGTTATCAAAATTCAATTCAGCAAGCAGATCCTCATTTATCATTTTTGATATCATATACTCCGACGGAATAATAACATCATATGAAGCAGCACCGCTTACTATTTTTGAATACATCTCTTCATTGCTGGCATATGTGGTGTAGTTGACCTTTATTCCTGTTTCAGCTTCAAAATCATCAAGCACCGATTGGTCAATATATTCACCCCAGTTATACACATTTATTGACTGAGGATCTCCCGTATTTCCCCCTTCGCCGCAGCAGGTAAGAGAAATCAGGACTGCTCCCAGAAGGATAAGGGATATAATTTTCTTTTTCATACCGTTCCCCCTTATCTTTTCTTTGACTTTGCACCGTTTGCGGGCTTTTTGATATTGGAAATAAGCATAAGTCCGAGGATAACTGCAAAAAGAAGTGTTGAAAGTGCATTGAGCTTCAAAGAATAAGGTTTCTTTGTCATTGAATAAATAGTTACGGGAAGTGTCTGGAAGGTGGCACCGGAATTAAAATAGCTGATAACAAAGTCATCAAGAGACAAAGTGAAAGCCATAATAAGACCTGAAATTATACCGGGAAGAATCTGCGGAATAACAACCTTGATAAAGGATTTTACAGGAGGACAGCCAAGGTCCAGTGCCGCATAGTAGATATTCTGATCCATTCCCTTTAGCTTCGGAAGCACCGACAGCACCACGTAAGGAATATTAAATGTGATATGAGAAATAAGAAGCGTACCGAATCCCATTTCCATTCCGTTGAACTTTGAGAGAACAAAAACAAAAAGTATCATCATTGAAATAGCGGTAACTATTTCAGGATTGACAACGGGAATGTTATTTATACTCAGGAGTGCAGACTTTTTCCAGCCTCTGATTGAATTAATTCCCACAGCTGCAAGCGTGCCTATCACTGTGGCAATAAAAGCGGATAAAACCGCGATTATAATCGAATAATAAAGAGATTGTAAAATAAGCTCATCCTGAAAAAGCTCAAGATACCACTGCAAGGAAAAGCCTTCAAATTTTGCACGGGATGTACCTGAATTGAAGGAAAAGAAAACAACAACAAGAATGGGTAAATATAAAAACGCAAGAATGAAGGCATTATAAACCTTAAGAAACTTTTTCATATTCTGCCACCTCCCGATGTTTTTGCATCCTTATCAAAGTGATTCATAAAGAAGGTTGCAGCGAGAATAAGAATCATCAGCACCATAGAAAGAGCCGCACCGATATTATAATTTACAACTCCGGAATTTCCGAGGAAATAGTCTTCAATAAGGTCGCCTATCAGGAAATCCTTACCGCCGCCGAGAATTCTTGAAATAATAAAGGTACTGATAGAGGGAATGAAAACCATTGTGATACCTGAAATAATACCCGGTACACTGAGAGGCAGAATAACTCTCTTGAACACATGAAAGCCGTTTGATCCGAGATCCCTTGCAGCCTCAAGCAGAGAATTATCTATCTTTGTAAGCGAGGTATAAATGGGAAGTATCATATAAGGAAGGAAATTATATACCATTCCGAGCACAATAGCACCGCGATTATTAATCATCTGAAAACCGTCAAACTCACCGCCGAACAAGCCGAAAAGACTTCTGAGAGCAGAATTGATAAGACCGTTGTTTTCAAGAATCGTCATCCATGAGTATGTTCTTACAAGAAAATTCATCCACATGGGAAGCATAATTATAAGTGTGGCATTTCTCTGGATTTTTTCACTTGCCCTTGACATACTGTATGCAATAGGATATGCAAGCACAAGACATATTACCGTGGCAATAAAGGCAAGGCGCAGAGACAAAAACATAGTGGAACGGTAGGTGTATATCCACTTGAGATTTTCAAAAGTAAATGCACCCTCTGCCGTTGTGAAGGCATAATAAACCACCAGCGCCATAGGGATGATCACAAACACGGTCATCCAGGATGCAAAGGGGGAAACAGTTGCTTTTTTGTTTCCGATAGTTACTGTCTTACTCATCGCCATCGTCCTCCGTATCGACTCCTGCGTTTACATCAGACAATTCATCAAATTCATCAGAGTAACTGGAGAAATCACCGAAGGTACCCGAATACTCGGATTTTTTCATAATATGAATAGCATCGGGCTCTATCAAAAGACCTATTTTATCACCCACATACTGAATATCTGTGGACTGTATCATCCATAAAAAGCCGCCGATGTCAACTATAATTTCATAGTGGACACCCTTGAAGGTAACGGATGTGACAATACCCGTGAGCATTCCCTTATCGACGGGAACAACATCAACATCTTCGGGACGGACAACAACATCGACCGCCTCATTTATACCAAAGCCCTTATCAAGACAATCGAAAATATGGCCTGAAAACTCAACTACCTTGTCTTTTTTCATAATGCCGTCTACGATATTACTTTCACCGATAAAATCTGCAACAAAGGCGTTTTTAGGTTCGTTATATATGTCTGTGGGAGAGCCGATCTGCTGAATCTTTCCGCTGTCCATAACAACAATAGTATCGGACATAGAAAGAGCCTCTTCCTGGTCATGAGTAACATAAATAAAGGTAATGCCGAGGCTTTGCTGAATCTTTTTAAGCTCAACCTGCATATCCTTTCTGAGCTTAAGATCGAGTGCACCGAGAGGCTCATCGAGAAGAAGAACCTTAGGATCAACCGCAAGCGCGCGGGCAATGGCAACTCTCTGCTGCTGACCGCCTGAAAGAGAGTTGATGTTTCTGTGCTCAAAGCCTTTAAGATTCACAAGAGAAAGCATCTCTGCAACCTTTTCGGCAATTTTATCCTTGGGCATTTTTTTGAGCTTCAGACCGAATGCAATATTTTCTGCAACATTGAGATGCGGAAAAAGTGCATAACGCTGAAAAATGGTGTTTACTTCTCTTTTATGAGGAGGAACACCATTAATTCTTTTGCCGTCGAAGATAACATCCCCGGAATCCGGCTCAAGAAAACCCGCAACAATACGAAGGGTTGTGGTTTTACCGCAGCCTGAAGGTCCGAGGAAGGTGATAAATTCGCCGTCTCTTATATATAAATTGATATTTTTAAGTATCTGTTCACCGTCGAAAGATACCGAAATGTTTCTGAGATCAATAAGACTATTGTTTTCCAATTATGCAGCCCCTCTCCGTTAACAACGAATAGATATACCATACAAAAAAAATATGTTAGCTTAAATATATCGCAATAATCGTCAAATGTCAACATTTTACCTAAAGAATTATAATACATATATTTAATAAAAAATATAAACTAACAGAATTTAATAAAAGCCGCACGCAAAGAAAAAAGAACTGCCGAAGCAGTTCTTACTTTTCTTATTGATTCAATTAAGCAAAGAGATCTGTAAGTCTTTCATCAAGTGCGCTGCCGATTTCATCAACCAATGTTGCGCCTTCCTGATCAACCTCGGGAGCTACATCAACACCGAAGAGTGAGAAAATAAAGGAAAGGATCTTTTCAAAAATCTTGAAGATAAGAGAAGACTTAAGCTGATTGAAATTGATAGGAACTACAAGACCGTCATCATTCTTGATATTACGGGTTGTGTTTTCCTCCTGAACAACGGGTGCAGTTGTTGTTTCAGTATCTGTTTCACCTGCAAAAACTGCAATTGAGCATGTTGTGAATACAACAAGAACAGCCATAAAGATTGCCAGTAACTTTTTCATGGGAATTCCTCCAAATATTATTTTACAGATGCATTATATAACACAAATTCATTTAAATCAATAAATTTCTGATTAATTAACAAAAAACAATTATTTTTTGTAATATTGCACATTGAAAATAACAAACCTTTGTTCAAAATTAATGTTTATTTGCTGACTTTGTTTTTTTATATTTTTTTGTCATACACTTAACTTGACAAGGCAAAATCATTAACATATAATTGAAAAAAGACATTATATTAAGGGAGGAAAAAGAATGCTTATTATTTCCGCCTGCAGTGTTTACGGTAATTCTCCGTCAGAAAAAAAAGCGGCAGCAATACTTTCAGATGAAATTGCAGCACGTATAAACGTTGCCCCGGAAGAAACAATAACCTTTTTTATTGAGTTCTGCGAGGATAAATCTTCAGAAAATGAAGATTGCTTTACTGTTGAGCAGGAAGCAGATAAAATAACCTTCCGTGCTGCCTCTGTAAGAGGATTTATCTACGGTATAGGTCTTTTCCTCAGAAAAATTGAAGTAAATAATAATAAAATATATTTGCCCTCCGATATATCGGGAATCTATTCTCCCTATAAAAAAATCAGAGGTCATCAGTTAGGCTACCGACAGACCAGCAACACCTACGATGCGTGGGGCATAGACGAATATATCCGAAGCTATCTCGACATTATGTATTTCGGTGCAAATGTCTGCGAGCATATCCCCTACGAAAACGGTCACTCCGACAGAAATGAAATAATGAAGCTGGACGAGCAGGAGCTTTTATGCAAAGCCGCAAAAGAGGCAGAAGATTTAGGTCTTCAGGTTTCTTTATGGTATCCGAACTGTGAAAAAACTCTCGACGAAGCACTGAAAAACAGAGATAAGCTTTTCAGCGAATGTGAAAAAATAGATTACGTATTCCCTCCCGGAGGCGATCCCGGCAGTATTCTTCCCGATGAGCTTATGGAAAGATGCAGAGAAATCAGGAAAACACTTAAAAAATACCATCCCGATGCTGAGATGTGGCCTTCCGCACAGCAGCCCCATCAGTATCCCGACTGGGGCACAAAATTTCTTATTGAAATGAAAAAAAAGCCTGATTTTATAGACGGCGTCATCACAGGCCCCAACGCGGCTTTCCCCCTTGATGTATTAAGACGGCATCTTCCCGGCGAATACCCCATAAGATATTACCCTGATATAACACATAATCTCAGATGCGAATACCCGGTGCATTTTGACCGTGACGACTGGCACTTTGCCCTTCAGACAGTAAACGGCAGAGAATGTGCAAATCCCCGTCCCACCGAATATAAAAGGATACACGATAATACCAAGGGATATGTTGTGGGAAGCGTTTCATATTCCGAGGGAGTAAACGATGATATAAACAAAGCTGTCTGGAGCGCACTCGACTTTGATCCGGATACTCCCGTAAGAGAGATTCTTGAGGATTATTCAAGGCTGTTTTTCCCAGGCAGCGATGCACGGCAGGTTGCTGATGCAATTTTCGGTCTTGAAAAGAACTGGGAGGGTGCGCCCGACGAAAATCCCTGTATAGAACACACGCTCGGCGACTGGGAGGAGATCGGAAAAGCAGATCCTGCACTTTATAATAACTGGCGATATATTCAGTGCCTTTTCAGAGCGAGATGCGATGCATTCGTCAGAAGAAAGATTCTTTTTGAAAAAACACTTATCGAAAAAGCAAAAAAAGCTGTATTCTCAGGAAATACCGAAAGAGCAGAAACAATTCTGAGAACCGCACTTCCCGGAAATATCACTTCCTTGCGGGAAACAATCGATAAGGATGCAGACACCCTTTTCAGACTCATAGGTCTGCAGCTCGGCACAAAAAAATACTATGCAAAAAACTTTGAGCGCGGTGCCGTGCTTGACACAATAGATTTTGCACTAACAGATCTGCCATGGCTTCTTGACTGCTTCAGAAAGGCTGAAAACAGAGCTGATAAGGAAGCCTATATCAGACGGTGTTTTACAAGAAACCGTGTAGATAACGACGAATATTACTACAGCGTTGCACTTGACGGACTTTGTCCCGGAGGCGCAGTCCAGAGCAAGGGCTTTTATATGAATATCCAGGGAGACAGACCCGAAAAGAATAACGGCACGCTTCCCACTCCCCTGTTCAAGCTTTACGATCACTTCAGCTTCCGTCTAAAGGCAGGCGGTCTTTACAACAAAGACGGCTATATTCTTATGATAACCTACAGAGAGCTTAACAATGAAGACAGCGTGAAGCATACCGTTAAAATTAACGGAAAGACCGTATATTCAGGTCAGCAGTTCGGAGGCACAAGAAACACCGATTATGAAAAGGATATGCTCCCGGACGGTTTTATTGCCGTTGAGTATAAAATCCCTGCTGAATTCATAATCAACGGCTGCGTCCTTCTTGAAATAACAGAAAAGGTCAACGGCTTTGAAATAGCAGAGTTAAGATTCACAAAAGAAGCTTATAAATCATAAAGGGAGTATATTATGAAAAAAAGAATAATTGTTTCATTGGCAGCATCAGCTGCGGGAACATTGCTCGCTCACACAGCAGCAAAAAAGATAAAAGACTTTTCAGCTTCTCCCGACAACAAGCGCCGTATGCTTGATACCGCCCATAGCCTCGCAATGAAGACAGTGGGAAGGATTTCCGATAAGGTATCAGACAAAGGCATTCCCTATCTTAACAGATATGACAACGGCGGATTTCTTGAGGGAAACGGCTATTTCCTTTCCGTTCCTTCTTCTGATGCAAAATGGCATCTCGGCTTTGCAAAAGCCTCCGTTATTCCCGAAAAGATTGAGGGAGACTATTATATCGGCGGATATCTTGCTTTTCCGCCAAATAAAATGAACGGAATAATGAACGAGCAGATGGTGAGAGCCGTTGCCGTAAGCGACAATTCGGGCAGAGGTCTTCACATATTTGCAGTTATCGACTGCATCGGCATTTCAGGCACGGATATAAGAGATATAAGACAAAGGCTTCAGAGTCTTATTTCCGAAAAAAATATTCTGTCTGTAAACATAAGCGCAACTCATTGCCACTCAGGTATTGACACCACGGGGCTCTGGGGTGATCTTCCGAAGGCTTATAAAAACAACAAAAAGGCAATAAAAAAAGGCAGACCCGAAGATATAATAACAGGTAAAAACAAAGCATTTATGGAGCATCTTAAAGAAACCTGTGCAAAAACCATTACCGAAGCAATTGAAAATATGAAGCCGGGAAAACTTTTCTATGCTCTTTTGCCTGCCGATCAGTTTGTAAGAGATAAAAGACCTCCCTATGTGACGGTAAATGAAATCACATCCCTTCGTTTTGTACCTGATGATAAGAGTAAGGAGGTCAATGCTGTATTCCTTGCTGCTCACCCCGTATGCTACGGAGACCGTCAGAGAGAAGCAAGCCGTGATTTCCCCGGTTATATGTGTGATAAAATGGAAGCTATGGGTGTAGACGCTATGTTCATTCAGGGCGCAGAAGCAGCCGTTGCCACCGACCGCGGAGCTTTTATCCCGGAAGGCGCAACTCAGGATGAGGGCATAAAGGCATACGGAGAAGCAATTGCAGAATATGTGCTGAGCTTTGACAAGAGCACTTATAAAGAACTGGCTCCTCTCATAAATGTCACCGTAAACGAGCTTTTCCTCAGTGCGGACAATAAAATTCTTGAATTTGCGGCAAAGCTGAGACTTGTAAACAATCCGCTTGTACGCATAACTATGGTTGATGACGGCAACAAGGACGATAAATCATATGAGCTCAGTCTTGTGACAGAGGTTGGCTTTGCAGTATTGGGAAATGAGCTCACTCTTGCAATGGTACCGGGCGAGCTTATGCCTGAAATCGCCGTAGGCGGTGCATATCCCGACTGGGCAAGCTACAACGGCACAAGCTGGGACTATCCCTCACTTAAGGAAATACTCGGCACCGATATAGCTGTTGCGGGACTTTGCAACGACTTTATCGGATACATTGTCCCTGATAATGACTACGGCAGCGTATTTGCGCCCGTACATTATGAGGAGGCGGTTTCAGCAGGAAGAAAAACTGCATCTGAAATCGTATCTGCTTTTATAAGAATGAAAGAGAATGCAGATAAAATTACTGTCACCGCTTCTCAGGTGATAACAGAGTAAAATATTTATTTTCATTTTGAAGGATTCAAAAAAAAGACTATGGAAACTAAAAGACCTGTAACAGCAATTATTGTAGGCGGAGGCCACCGTTCAATGACCTATGCCGATTATTCACTCAAGCATCCTGAGGATCTTAAAATCGTCGGAATTGCAGACCCGAACCGTGTGCGTTGCAAAATAGCAGCAGACAGATACGGTTTTTCAGAAGAATTCTGCTTTGAAAGCGCTCAGGAGCTGGCAAAAAAGCCCCGTTTTGCAGATGTTATAATTAACGGAACAATGGACCATCAGCACTATGAAACAGCAGTTCCGCTGCTTGAGCTCGGCTATGATATGCTCCTTGAAAAGCCCTTCGCGGTGAGTTATGAGGAAATGAAAAAACTTATTGCCGTTATAAGAAAGCACGGAAATAAGGTTATGATATGCCATGTTCTGAGATATGCTTCATTCTACAGAGGCATAAAGGAAAAGATTCTTGACGGCACATTGGGCGATATCATAAATATTCAGCTCTCCGAGCACGTAAGCTATCATCATTTATCCACCTCTTATATCAGAGGCAAATGGGCAAATTCGGATATCTGTAAAACAAGCATGCTTCTTGCAAAAAGCTGTCATGATATAGATATAATGATGTGGCTTATGGATAAAACCAAGCCAAAAACAGTTTCCTCCCACGGCAGTATTTTTCAGTTCAAGCCTGAAAATGCACCCGAAGGTGCAGGCACACGCTGTCTTCTTGACTGCCCTCATGTTGACACCTGCAGATACTCCGTAAAGCCTATGTATCTCGGACATCCCGACAGATGGGAGTGCTATGTCTGGTCAGGTCTTGAAGCAATAAAGGATCCTTCTCTTGAAATGAAGGAAGAATTCTTAAGGAACGAAAGTCCCTACGGCAGATGTATTTATAAGTGCGACAACAATGTTGTTGACCATCAGTCTGTGCTTGTTAACTTTGAAAACGGCGCTACAGGCACACACAATATGATAGGCGGCACTGCACTCAGTCTCAGAAAGATACATATTATAGGCACAAAGGCTGAGCTTCACGGTAATTTTGAAGAAAACAGCTTTTGCATTGAAAGAATCGTAACCGAAGCCCCCGACGGCTTTATTCGCGAAACCTTCGACACAAATACTCTTTGCAGAGAAGGGCATGGCGGCGGTGACGATGCACTTACCGAAGACTTCATAAATTTTGTACGGACAGGTGAGCAATCCGTTTCATGTACATCAATTTATAATTCCATAGCAGGTCATCTCACGGTCTTCCTTGCCGACAAATCCATGGCAGAGGGCGGAAAGCCTTATGAATGTGATTTTTCGGAGTTCTGATTTTTTTGTAACATTATAAATAAACCTCCGTATTATGTTATTGAAGTTTTCGGATTTCAGATAACATATTACAGGAGGTTTTTTTATGTCTGAAAAATTCAACCAGCCTGCAGACAGCATATGCGACAGAAGCGCAAACGAAGCCATATGCATAGACACGGCAAGAGTTTATGATTCCTGTGCCGACAAAGACTGTCTTCAGGATCTGCGGGTCTATTTCACGGATACGGTTCAGTCTGTTATCGATTCTGCAATCAATATAAGATGCAGAGGTACTGAGGTTATCAACGTATTCACCGATGTGGAAAGCGTCCCGTTCAACAGAGGCTATTACTCCGTTGACATAACATTTTTCTTTGCAGTAACACTTGACGTATTCACATCAGGCTCCTCGCAGCCCGTCACCGTAACAGGTCTTTCGGTATTTTCAAAAAAATGTATCCTCTACGGTTCAGAAGGAAATGTAAAGGTGTTCTCTTCAGATGAAGATGCATCCGGCAGTATTCCGTCTTCCGTATCGGCAAATCCCAGAGCAAAAATACAGGTTGCAACACCTCTTTGCCTTGATGCAAGAATATGCCGCCCGTGTGATTGCTGTAATAATATTCAGGATGCCGGCAGCTCGATTCCCAGAAGTGTTGCACGTATGTTCTCAGGAACCTTCGGACCTCAGAGCACTCAGCGTGCAGTAAGAGTGACAATCGGTCTGTTTTCCATCGTACAGCTTGAAAGAGACGTACAGATGCTTATTCCTGCATATGACTTCTGTATGCCCTCAAAAGAATGCTCCTGTGATACAGAGGATCCCTGCGATTCCTTCAGAAAGATCCGTTTCCCCGTTTCGGAATTTTTCCCGCCCGACACCCCCGATAATGATTGCGGCTGCGACAATCCTCCCGCTTTTGACCCGCCCTGCTGCTGCGGAAGATAACCTGAATAATACAAAAATCTGACAATTAATAAGATGCATAAAATATCTGAAAGCAGGAAAGACGCTGACATGTCTTTCCCGCTTTTTAGTGTCCGGCGATATACTTTATTGATTTTTTTAACAGTTCGTGTATAATAGAATTATACTTTTAATAAGGAAGTGAAAGCAATGTCCGTTATTCAGCAGTTCACCTGCCCTTCCTGTGCAGGTAAAATTGAATTTGATGCCTCTTTACAGAAAATGAAATGTCCTTATTGCGATACGGAGTATTCCGTTGAAAGCCTTAATGAGCTTATGGGCGCTATAAACGAAGAGGAAATCAAGGATGATAATTTCAATTGGGATGACAACAGCTCCTGCGAAATCAACGATGACGATAAAAGCAATCTGAAAAACTATATATGCAGTACCTGCAGCGGTGAATTAATAACCGATAATGCAACTGCTGCAACCAGCTGTCCTTATTGCGGCAATCCCGTTGTGCTTCACGACAGGCTTGACGGAATGCTGAAGCCTGATTTCGTTATCCCCTTCAGACTTGATAAAAATCAGGCAATTGCAGCCTATAAAAAGCATATCACAGGCAAAAAACTGCTCCCCTCCGTCTTTTCATCAAAGAATCATATAGATGAAATCAAGGGTATATATGTCCCCTTCTGGCTGTTTGATTCTGCCGTTCAGGGCTCGGCTCAATATAAAGCCACCACGGTGCGCCATTGGAGCGATGCAAATTATAATTACACGGAAACCCGTCATTTTTCTGTTTTCAGAAGCGGAAACATGGCATTTTCAAAAATCCCTGTTGATGGCTCATCAAAAATGGCAGATGAGCTTATGGAATCGGTTGAACCCTTTGATTTTTCTCAGGCTGTAGATTTCAACACCGCCTTTCTTTCAGGCTTTTTTGCAGATAAATACGATGTCACAAAGGAGCAAAGCATTCTCAGAGCAAATGAGCGAATCAAAAAAAGCACAGAAGAGGCTCTTCGCTCAACTGTTCACGGCTACAGCTCCGTATTGCCCTCAGGCAGCAATGTCAATATGCTTAACGGCAGTGCCAGATATGCTCTCTACCCCGTGTGGATACTCAACACTACATTTCAAGGGGAAAAATACACCTTTGCAATGAACGGACAAACCGGCAAATTCGTAGGCGATCTTCCTGTTGACAAGAGCAAATATCTGAAATACTTCGGTATTGCTTCAGCAGTAGGAACCGTGATTGGCTTCGGCGCCACCGTTCTTTATAATCTTTTTATAGGTTGAGGAGGGCAGAAAAAAATGAAAAAAGTATTTATTTCCATAATCAGCATCTGTCTTCTCTTTACTCTTGTCGTATCTGCTTTTGCATATGACTATTCAGGCGGTGAAAGAGCAAGTGTTTTCAACGATTTTGCCGACTTGGTTGATCAGTTCAAGGAAAAAGAGCTGCTCACCCGTCTTGAAGAAATAAGTGAGGCTTACAAATGTGAGGTTGCTGTTCTCACAGTTTCTGCTACAGGGGGCAAAGACCTGACTGAATTTGCAGATGATTATTATGACACCTTCGGCTTTGGCTATTCGAAGAATGACGACGGAATAATGCTCGTTGTAGCTATGGATATAAGAGAATACGTGTTCACAGCAAACGGCAGGGCAACAGAAATATTCTCTGATGATGATTTCAGCTTTATTGAAAACGAATTTATCGGTTTCCTCGGGGATGAAAATTACTATGAAGCATTCAGTGCTTTTGCATCAAGCTGTGAATCCGTTTTGTATAATTACCAAAACGGCGGCGAAGGTGCTATTCCCCACGGCAAGGATAATATTCCTTATCCTGAACCCGCAGTTGACAACAATCCTATTGCTGAAATGTTCTCGATTAAATGGATAGGTATTTCCGTAATCATCGGTATTGTCATAGGCTTTATTTATGTGACTTACCTTAAATCCCAGATGAAAACAGTGAAAAGACAGCCTGCTGCATCAGAATATATCGTTCCCGGAAGCTTTAATCTGACTCAGCAAAGAGACATTTACCTCTACGGTAATGTAAAGAAAACTCCTAAACCGAAATCAAATAATTCATCCTCAGGAAAAAGCTCATTCGGCGGCTCTGCAAGGGTATCATCCTCAGGCAGAGTTCACACCGGAACAAGAGGAAAATTCTGATAAATACTTATTATGTATAAACATATGAAATACCCTTCACCATTTAGCGGTGAAGGGTATTTTTCTGATTATTTATTCTGCTTTTTTTCTTCAAGAGTCTTATGCAAATAAGCCCTTGAAGAAAGCTGCTATCTTTCTGAAGAACTCAAGGAGAAGCTCCCAGAAGGATTTCTTTACAGTATTGCCGTTGCCGTCATCAACCTCTGCTGCACCCTGAACGGTAACAACGCCCCATTCGGTATCTGCAGGGATAGTATAATAGCCGTTTTCATCAGCTTCGATGGGTTTGCCGTCAACATAAACAATATATGTTTCAAATGAGAAGTCACCGTATGCTCTTACTCTGAAGCGGATGGGTTCACCCTCTGCCCAGTAAAAGCCGGAGGAATTGAATACTGCAAAGTAGTCTTCAACAATGAAGTGCATCTTATCAATATTCACAAACTGAACACGTCTTGCATTGCCACCCTCAACAACATTGATAGTCTTAGAAGCAGTGAATTCACCATCTGTTACAGTAAGAGTAACTTCACCGATACCAATCGCAATAAGTCTGCCGTCGGAGAAGAATACGATTGAATCATCGGAGGATACCCACTGAGGATTCTCAACAGCCTCGCCTGAAGGATAATAAGCTGCTGTGATGGGAAGAGTTCTGCCTGTGTAATATGTATCAAGTGCATTGATAACTATTGCGGAATTCTTGAAGTAAAGTGTTCTTTCTTCATATGCATCGCAGTTTTCACAGTCTCTTCTTTCAAGTCCGTTTTCAGTTTCTGTTACGGGCTTGACAACTGTCCATTCTCCCCACTTGTGGCCGTTTGCTGCAACTACTGTCTGAGCAACAATTGTTTCACCGCATACTGAACACTTAACACCTGCTGTAAGACCTGTTTCTGTACATGTGGGAGCTACTGCGGGAATTTCTTCTTCTGTGTGAGCCTTCTTTGCGATTTCTCTTGTTTCGAAATAATCACATCTTGAACAGTCTGATCTTTCTTCGCCTTCTGCTGTGCAGGTTGCGGGAGTGGTAACCACGTATTCACCCATATCGTGGCTGAGCTTGGGAGCTGTTTCCTGTGCCTTGAGAACTTCACCGCATACTGCGCACTTAACGCCTGCTGTAAGTCCGTCTTCTGTGCAAGTGGGAGCAACTGCAGGAATTTCTTCTTCTGTATGTCCGAGTGCTTTTACTACAATCTGAGCTACAAGAATTTCGCCGCAGACTGAACAATGCTTACCTTCTGTGAGACCTGTGTCTTCACAAGTGGGAGCTACAGCCTTATCAATAACTTCTGTATGCTTTGCCTTTTCAATTGTCTTTGTTTCGAAATAATCACATCTTGAGCAATCTGATCTTTCTTCGCCTTCTGCTGTGCAGGTTGCGGGAGTTGTGACTACGAATTCACCCATATCATGACCGATTGCTTCACCTGAGGTTTCACCGCATACGGTGCAGGTTG
>JAZNSD010000055.1:0-35961 GCA_045591055.1 Acutalibacteraceae bacterium
CCTTCAATTCCAATATCTCTTTTTCGTATTGCTGAATGTGTCTGTAGTCTCTGGGCATAAAAATTCCTCCTACGGTAGATATTTCTATTCTACCATAGGAGGGTGTTTTTTTCTATTGTCCGTTTTTAACGGACTTGTGCATTATAAGCCGGGGCTGAACTTTTTTTATTCTACAGATTTCAGCGATAATACCATATCGACTTTCTTAAGCTTTCTGTGAAGCAAAAGGCTTACTGCAATTATAATCATGAAGGTAATAGAAATGGCAATGAGGAAGCTGTACCAGGCAATATTCTGACCGTACATAACCGTATCAATTGCGGTGAAGGAAATCAGCAGATAGTGGATGCCGATTCCGAGTCCCACACCGAAGAGTATACCGAAGAGTGATACAAAAATATTTTCACGGTAGATATAAGAACTTACCTCCTTGTCTACAAAGCCGAGAACCTTGAGGGTAGCAATTTCTCTTGTGCGTTCAATGATGTTGATATTGGAAAGATTATAAAGCACAACAAAAGCAAGAATAAGTGCCGAAACAAAGAAAAGAAGAATTACAACTGATAAAGCATCGGTGATCTGAGCAATGCTTTCCGTTGTATCGCTTGTGAAGGCAACAGCCGTGATTCCGTCCTTTTTCATAAGATCTGTAGACAGAAGCCCCTTTGCATTTGCGAGGGTTTCTTCATCGGCATCGTCAAATGTTGAGGAGAGATTGCCGACCGCATACTGATAATCAGGAGCTTTTCCTGTTGCTGCCATATATACCTTTTCGGTCATATAAATGTAGTGGAAGGTATAGTTTTCCGCTATAGCACTTACTGTAACCGAATAGGTATTTCCGTCTCCGTCTGTAAACAGAATCTGTTCTCCTACGGAAGTTTTTGTATCAGCTGCAAGCTTTTCGGTAATAATTGCTCCCGTGTCATCGAGAGTGTACTTTTCTCCCGTAAGTCTGTTTCTGAGATCAATATATTCACCCACCATTGAAGCATCCTCGGGAATAAGGGTGTAAACATCCAGCTTTTTATCGCTTCTCTCACTGCTTCCTGTCATTGACTTCATAGCGGTAAGCATAAGAGACTCTACACGGGCATCGCTTTTTGCCTGTGAAAACTCGTATGAATGAGTGGGTGTTGTCTGTGTGTTTGAGAAAACTATCTGGAAATCATATTTTGATATTGCATCTTTTTCATACTGCTTTGAAAGAATTGCACCGATGGAATTATACATCCCCAGACTTGCGATAAGAAGTCCCGTGCAGCCGGCTATGCCGAGCATGGTCATAATAAATCTTTGCTTGTTTCTGAAAAGATTTCTCGCAGTAACCTTTGCCGTGAAGTTAAGACGCTCCCACAGGAAGGTTATTCTTTCAAGGAGAATTCTCTTTCCTGCCTTTGGTGTTTTTGGACGCATCAGAACAGCCGGATTGGTTTTAAGCTCTTTGTTGATAGCAATGGTTGTTACAAGAGTTGTGGATGCAAGTGAAATAAGAAGGCTGAGTCCTGCATAAAGCCAGGGGAAGACATATATGAGGTCAGGCAATGAATACATTATGGAGTATGCAGAATTGATTGCAAAGGGGAACAGAAATACCGCAACAGCCACACCTATTACAGTGCCTATAAGACAGGCGGAGAGAGAATAAATAACATACTTTGCAACTATAGAAGCTGATGTGTAGCCGAGGGCTTTATATGTGCCGATCAGTACTCTGTCTTCATCAACAAGACGGGTGAGCGTGGTAAGGCATATCATAGAAGAAAGCAGGAAGAAGAATATGGGGAAAATATTTGAAAGCACGGAGATGTTATTTACCGACTGCCCGTAGCTTTCATATCCCGGTGTATCATTTCTGTTATAAACATTCCATGAGAGGGTGTCAAGCTTTGAAAGAAGCTCTTTTGCTTCTGAAAGCTTCTGCTGAGCGGCAATGATGCCCGAATCAAGCTGAGAGAGGGCTTCTGCCCGCTTTTCTTTTGCCAATGCAAGATTGACGGGAGCGTTGTTTACCTGTGAGATGAATTCATTCAGCTTTGTTTCTGCCTGCATTCTTTCAATCTGAAGCTGGAGATTTCCGCTTTGAAGATTCAGACCGAAAGACTGAAGCTGCTTGCTTGCATCCTCCAGTTGCTCGGAAGCAGCATCAAGCTCGCTTTTTGCTGTTGCAAGATCAAGTGTTGCCTGAGTAAGCTCTTTTTCTTTTGCTTCAAGCTGAGTTCCCAAAGTGTCAAGGCTTGCCTTCTTTTCGGCAAGGGACTTTTCTTCCCGGGCAAGCTTTGCCTTCTGAGAATCGAGATAAGGCTGAAGGGAGGTTGCAATTTCTGTTGCAAGTCCCTGTGTAGTAAGGGATTTGACTGCTGCATAAAGCTCGGGATAAGTAAGCTGCATCATATTGATGACAGATTGGATCTGCTCCGATGAATAGGCATCATTCTGAACATCGCCTATTTTAAGAAGCGTTGCTTCAGCAGCAGTAATCATTGACTGTGTTGTCTGAATTGTCTGTTGTGCATATTCAACTGCATTCTGTGCAGACTTATAATCGCCGTAAACAGAATCATAGAGATTTTTTGCCTGAGTGTGCTTCAGGTTTTCTTCGTTGTACAGGGCAAGATTGTCCTTATATATCTGCTCCTGACTTGAATATTCAGCAAGGGCTGCATAATACTCGGATGTGTTATTGCTGAGCTCACCCTGTGCTTCTGAAAACTTGCTGTTGAATTCGTCTTTTGCTTCCTGAATACGGACGTCACCGTTTGCAACAAGGTCCTCAAGAGTCTCTATCGTTGAGTCAAGCTCCTTTAATTGCTCAGATACCTCAGAAGAACTGTTCTGTATAAGAATCTCGCCGTCTGCTACCTCTTTTTCAAGCTGAGGTCTGAGCTGTGTAGCTCTGATAGTCATTCTTCCCTCGGCAACTGCCTCGATATTCGCGATAACAGGGGAGATGTATTCAAAATACTCGTCTGAGTAGGGGTCGAGGGTTTCAGCCCCCTGAACACCGACATAGATTTCGGAATAATAATCTACCGTAAAAGCTTCTTCGGGAATTATTATAAATGTACCTACCTTACCGCTTCCGATTGTGGTGTTTCCTCTTTCAAAAGAAATATAGTAAGGAGAACGCATAATTCCGACAATAGTAAATGTATTGGTTGAAAGCTGTGAGGGGGATGTGCCGTCAGCGGTTTCAAGTGTTATTGTGTTGCCTATTTTATAACTGTCAGGTGTTGACAGCTTGCTTGCATCAACAAGGCATTCATTGAGGGCTGAGGGGAAACGGCCTTCAATGAGCTCGGGACGGTTCATATAATTACCGTCATTTGAGCCTGAAAGAAAAGATGATATATTATCGGGGGATATACTGTAGGTTCTTGCGCTGATCTGAGTACCGTCTATATCAGCTTCTATTTCACCGTTTACACGAACCAGAGCATCTACAAATTTCTGTCCGGCAGCATACTGTACGCCGCCTATGTTTTTGACAGCAGTAAGATCCTCGTCGGTGAGACCGGCAAGGGACTGAACGCGTATATCCATAAGATTGAAATCATTATAGTATTTGTTTGCAGTTTCAAACATATCGGGGGCAGTTGCTTTTATTCCTACAAAAAATGCCGTTCCGAGGGCTATTATAAGCGTAATGGATATATATCTGCTGAAATTCTTTTTAATTGTACGAAGGGTGTCTTTAATCAGTGCCTTAGACAAGCCGGAGGCCTCCTTACCATTCTATCCTGTCCACAGGAAGGGGGTTATCATTTATTGCAATTCTGTGTACTTTTCCGTTTCTCATTGTGATTACACGGTCAGCCATAGGTGTGAGAGCAGTATTATGAGTAATGATCACAACGGTCATTCCGGTTTCTCTGCTGGTGTCCTGCAAAAGTGCGAGAATCTGCTTGCCGGTATTGTAATCAAGTGCGCCTGTAGGCTCGTCGCAGAGAAGCAGCTTGGGATTTTTTGCAAGAGCTCTTGCAATTGAAACTCGCTGTTGCTCACCGCCTGAAAGCTGAGCCGGAAAGTTATTCATTCTGTCACCCAGTCCTACTCTTTCAAGAACTCTCACCGGGTTCAGAGCCTTATTGCTTATCTGCGAAGCAAGTTCAACATTTTCAAGCGCGGTAAGGTTGGGAACAAGATTGTAAAACTGAAAAACGAAACCTACATCGTGTCGTCTGTAAAGCGCCATTCTTTTTTTGTTAAACTGATTTACAAGCTCACCGCCGACTCTGATTTTTCCGTCATCACAGTCATCGATTCCGCCGAGAATGTTGAGCACCGTGGTCTTACCGGCGCCGCTGGGTCCCACAACTATACATAGTTCACCCTGCTCGACAGAGAAGGAAACTCCGTCAAGGGCATTTATGGTAACCTCACCCATGTTGTATTTTTTATAGACTGATTCAAGTTCAATAAAGCTCATAATTGTCCACCTTATATATTATAAAACAAAGTATAACCTATAATAATTCTTTAGTCAAGCAAAATAAAAGAGGAAAAAATATAAATAATTTATGTATTTTTGCAAAACAAACGGTAATTGTGTATAAAAATGTAGAAATATGAATAAACATGCAGATGGTGAGTCTTTGTTATTATCAGTACCGTTATTATTGACTTTTACTGCTGATTATATTAAAATATAAAGTTGAAATTTATTTGAAAAGGAAGTTGTTTTATATGTCAGTTGAGCGCGTTTTGTTCGGTGAAATGCCTGACGGAAGAGAAGTTTATAAATATATCATCACAAATAACAATAATTACAGTGCCCATATTCTTACTCTTGGGGCAACTCTGAATTCTTTTTTTGCAGAGGATAAAAACGGAGACATGAGAGATGTTCTTCTTTGCTTTGATAATGTGAAGGATCATCTTGAGCTTTCTGACTATCAGGGAGTTGTTGTCGGTCCTGTCTGTAACCGCATCGGAGGAGCAGCCTTCACTCTTGACGGCGTGAAGTATTCTCTTACTGCAAACGAAAAGGATATGACGTGCCTTCATTCGGGCGGAGAACTTGGCTTTGCTGTGTGGAAGGCTATTGTAACTGATTCTGATTCTGTTGAGTTCTCGTACACTGCTGCTGACGGAAGCCATGGCTTCCCCGGCGAGAAGAATATTAAGGTTATTTACAGACTTGATGATAATAATGCTTTACATATAAAATATGAAGCACAGTCAGACAAAAGCACTTATCTCAATTTTACTAATCATGCATATTTTAATCTTAACGGCTATGCTTGCGGAGATATTCTTTCCCACACTCTTACAATTGATGCCGATGCGATCACTGAAGTGGATGAAAACAGCATTCCTACGGGTAAGTCTCTTTCCGTTGACGGCACTCCCTTTGATTTCAGGAGTCCGCGTGTGATAGGACAGGGTATTGATGACGAACATATTCAGCTTCAGTATACAGGGGGATATGATCACAATTTCTGTCTTAATAATTCTGACGGCTCTCTCAGAAAAATCGGAGCGGCAGAAGGGGATGTCAGTGGTATTAAAATGAATATTTATACAACTTTGCCCGGTGTGCAGTTCTATGCCGGTAATTTTCTTAAAGGTATTCCGGGCAAGTCCGGTGTTCCTATGGAAAAAAGAAGCGGATTCTGTCTTGAAACCCAGCATTATCCGGACACTCCCAATAACCCTGAATTTCCATCCTGTCTTTTTAGTGCAGGCGAGAAGTATGTTTCCGAAACTGTTTATGAATTTTCTGTTTAATTAATTAAATTTCTGAGAACTTTTATAGCTTCACTTGACATTCAGGTGCAGTTTGTTATAATATATATTAGATATTTATTTATATGAACCGGAGGTGCGGTTGTGTCAAAAAGAAGAATCCTGATGCGTGTGCTCAGTGTCGTTATCAGTGCTGCAATGTTTTTTACGGCAGTGCCCGTAAATGCAGTAGTGTTCACTTTTGAAACGCAGTATGATTATGACAAGGCAAATGCAGCATGGCTGACCGATCTTGTAATAAAAGAAGATATGACAACTGTGGAGGGAATGGCGGCAAGAGTTCCTCTTGTTCCCGATCCTCAGTACCCCTATACCGAAACTGCTGACAGCTTCCGCAACGATGTTGAGTATTTTATGTCGCTCTACTCTCTTGAAACAGGCTCTCAGCGTGCAGGCTATATATATCTGTTTGAAGTGCTTAATGCAAATTCCGAGCTTGTCAATGCAGACATCAGCGATGCTGATATCAGAGATTATCTTGAAGGAATCGGTATCCGTTATCCCGCAAACACAGGTGCAGATGAGCTTATAATGGCAAGAGCATTGTTCACAGCCATTGCAACGGGTGCTATAAGCACAGGCACTTTTGCACGCGGTGCTTCTCTTGAAGAGGTTCTTGTTGAATATATGTCTTCTGTTACGGGAATGAATGTTGAGGATCTGAAAAAATGGACTCCTTCCGGAAGTATTCTCTCCCTTGATGAATATATTCTTGCCGCTTCAAAGCTTTCTCTCTGGACAAACGGTTATGAGGTTACACCGGAAACCGATGAGGACGAGGTGTATCGTCTTGTTGCTGCTATGACAGTAAAGTCTCAGGGGATATCTGTTGATGATTCTCTCAGCTTTGATGAAATCAAGATGAGATATACGGCTGCTCTTCTCGGGGCAAAATATGATGTTGTGATTGATGCCGATAAGCTCAGTAAAGCAAATGAGAATGACGCCGAAGCTTTCTATATTCTTCAGCTGATAGGCAGAAACAGCGGTCTTTCAATAAGAGAAGATAATGCAACATACGAAGAAGCATTCAGTCTTGTTGCTGAAAATACAGGTGTATTTGATGTGGCTGAGGATGATTTCTATGCTGACATTTATGCATATGATGTTTATCTTTCAACCCGTTGTCACAGTCTTTGGGTATATCCCACTGCTTATGCCACAAATTCTGATTCCGATGTGCTTGTTACAGTAAACGGTACTGCAATCAGAAATAACTATTATAACGAGGTTCAGCTCGACTACAACAAGGATGAACAGCTTCTCACTATCAAGGTTACCGTATCAGGGGGTGCAAACTCCGGAGAGTGTACTTATTATGTAACAGTTCATCAGGGCTCATTTGCCGATGTTGATGGCGAAGGTCCTGTTGTTGATAATAACTCACCTTCCTTCGGCACTTCAGATTCGGTTGTCGCTGATGTGCTTTCTACCCTCGGAGTAAATTCTGTTATTTCCGCGGTTCTTGATAAAACCTATGTTTCTCTTCCCAGAACAGTATCCAGTGTGGTTGCTTTTATTGCTCCCACCTTTGACGGTGATAATCTCGGAGATCTCGGTCTTTCTTCCGATATGTCAAAAGACGGCTTCTATCTTTCCGTTCTTGACGAGGTAGGTGCTGTGGTGGATACTGAAATTGAAGGTGTTCCCGGAATTGATCTTTATTCTGATGTTTCCGGTAATCTTAATAAGCTTATTACTTTTGAATAAAATGCATGAATCCGGTTCGGATTCTCTTCGAATGATTTTTTGCTGAGAAGCATTCTTATCCCCGCGTATTTACGTCCGGATTATGGAGGGAAAATAAATGAACGAAAAAATTCTTATCGTAGATGATGACGCCAATATCTGCGAATTGCTAAGGCTTTATCTGACTAAAGAAGGCTACAGTCCTGTTATTGTAAATGACGGTATTACTGCGGTAGAGAGTGCAACAACCGTAAAGCCTGCGCTGATACTTCTGGATATTATGCTTCCCAAGCTTGATGGCTGGCAGGTATGCAGAAAAATAAGACAGTCAAGCGATGTGCCTATTATTATGCTGTCAGCAAAGGGTGAAACCTTTGATAAAATTCTTGGACTTGAGCTGGGTGCAGATGACTATATTGTGAAGCCCTTTGAAACAAAAGAGGTGCTTGCCCGTATAAAGGCTGTGCTCAGAAGAACAAGTGCTCCTTCTTCAGAAACGGTAAAGGAAGTCAATTTTGACAATCTTTCAATCAGTATTACAAACTATGAGATGAAGGTAAGGGGAGTTCACGTTGATGCGCCTCCCAAAGAGCTTGAGCTTCTTTTCCATCTTGCAAGTAATCCTAACCGTGTATTCACAAGAGATCAGCTTCTTGATGAGGTATGGGGCTTTGATTATTACGGAGATTCCAGAACTGTTGATGTACATATCAAGCGTCTCAGAGAAAAGCTTGAAGGCGTTTCTGATAAATGGGAGCTTAAAACAGTATGGAGCGTAGGTTATAAATTTGAAACCAGATAAATATTGTATAATTTAATTAATAAGTGAGCTATTGATATGTCAGGATTCAGAAGACGCCGTTCAGGCAGTATGTTCAGATTGTATTTCATTCAGACTACATTTTCTGTTCTGCTATGTCTGTTTATATCAAGTTTTTCCGTTTTGTTCTTTTTCTTAAGCTTCTGGAAAAATGACAGGCTCACAGCGTTGAACGAAGACGCTCTGAGTGTTTCTCAGAGTGTTTCTTTACTTTTTCAGGAAAATGAAACTGCAGATAATAGTGATATATATTCAACATTAATGCTTGCAGAAGGCATTGTGTCCACTGTTGCCCAGTCTTCAAATGCAGATATTTTTCTTGTGAACGGCGAAGGAAAAATAGTACTGTGTTCAGATGAACACGAAAAACGCGAAATCAAAGAATATTCGGGTGTATGTGATTTTCATTCTGATTTTTTTCTTCCTGCTGAGGTTTTTCTCCCATTAAAAGGTAATACAGGTGAGTTTTATAACGATGAGGGCGATATGCAGGGGTTATATTCTGAAAATTATCTTCTCAGTGCTGTAAAGCTTGATGGGGTTGAAGGTGAGTTCTATACTGTAGTTCTTCAGGCAGAAAGTGTAGCCTTGCTTCCGTATACCACAGAATTCCTCAGAAGTATGCTTTTTGCGGGAATAATCGGTGTTTTTATATCTTTTATATTGTCAATTATAGTATCGATACGTATGGTACGGCCTCTCAAGAAAATTACTGCTGCAACAAAATCATATGCAGGAGGAGATTTTTCAGTAAGGATCAACACATCAGATGTGTATAATGAGCTCAGCCAGCTTGTTGACTCTGTAAATATTATGGCAGACAGCCTTGCTGTGCTCGAAGAATCCAGAAGCAGCTTTGTTGCAAATATATCACATGAGCTGAAAACTCCTATGACCATAATAAGCGGTTTTGTTGACGGTATGCTTGACGGCACTATATCCGAAGAGGATACGGCAAAGTATCTTACAATTGTGTCTGATGAAGTCAAGCGTCTTTCACGCCTTGTTGTTGCTATGCTCAATATGTCAAAGATCGAAGCCGGAAAGCTTGATGTCAAGCCTACAAGCTTTAATGCAGGCGAAGCACTTATGAAGGTACTTATCGGCTTTGAAAAGATTATTGATGATAAAAAGATCAATATTGAAGGCTTTGATACTATAGATGATGTTGATATTCTGGCAGATGAAGCGCTTATTATTCAGGTTTTTTATAATCTGTTTGATAATGCGGTAAAGTTCACCCCCGAAAACGGAAGTATTACCGTTTCTCTTAAAAAAGAAAAAAAAGAGGCCGTGATATCCATCAGAAATACAGGAAAAGGCATTTCACAGGAAGATTGCGGTCTTATTTTTGACCGTTTCTATAAGGTAGATAAATCCCGCGGACTCGACACAAAAAGCTTCGGACTCGGTCTTTATATAGTAAGAAGTATTATAGAGATGAATCACGGTACAATAAGTATAAACAGTGAAATAGATGAGTATACGGAATTTGTCATAAAATTGCCGATTCATTAATTTTATTTAACGTTTATTTAAACTTTTGATATTATTATAGCCATAGATTGCAGAAAGGACTACTCAATTATGAACGATTTTGAGAACGGTAGTGTTAACGGCAACACTGACGGTGCCGCTAATGAGAATGTCAATGAAAATGTAAATGAAAATGTCAATGATAATACGGCTTCTTCAGAAAAAGAAGGTGTAAAATTCAATGCCGACGGAACATATCACGGTGTTCATGAAAACGGCAATCCTTATTATGATGCTGCTCACAGGGAGTATTCTGATAATGCCCACGAGCAGAATCAGAGTAATTACGGAGGATATCAACAGCACGGCGGATATAATGGTTATAATGATGCAAGCCGCAGATATAGTTATCCTCCCGATATGAACCGTAACTATAATCAGTATGCACGGAATAATCAGTATCAGGGTTATAACGGAAACTCTCAGTATGATCCCAATGCACGTTATAATCCTTATACACAGAAGCAGGATGAATATGCATACAATGACTCAGAGGATAACGGAAAAGACGGTAAGAAAAAGAAAAGCAAATCTGCTAAGGTTCTGGCAATAATCGCAGGCTGTCTTTGTGTTGTTCTTGTTGCAGCGCTCATTGCTATTGCTGTCGGCGACAGCAATGATGTTTTAAGCGGCAGCTTCGGTGATGTTACCGAAGATGCCTCTCAGAATGTGGAAGAATTTGAAACAAGTGCATCACCTGTTACGGGGGATGTTTCCTCTGAGGGTGAAATGACGCCCAAGGCAATATATAATAAGGTTCTCGCTTCCTCTGTAGGTATTCTTGTTTATGATAAGACGAAAACTCTTGCATCTGAAGGCTCAGGTGTATTTTTCCAGACCTCAGCTGACGGTAAGTACACCTATATAATAACCTGTGCTCATGTTATAAGTGAAACATCGGGCAAAATCCGTGTACAGACATACGATTCCAAGGAATATGATGCAGAGGTCGTAGGCTTTGATGCAAGAACAGATATTGGTGTTCTGCGTGTTGCCGAAACAGGTTTTGAGCTTGCAGATATAGGCGATTCCACTCAGATTTCTGTTGGTGATCATGTATACGCCATAGGTAATCCCGGAGGTGTTGAATTTGCCAACTCCTTTACAAACGGTATGGTTTCAGCTCTTGACAGACCTGTAAATTCATCGTCAACAGGCTATACCACAGAATGCATTCAGCATACAGCAGCTATAAATCCCGGCAATTCCGGCGGTGCTCTTGTAAATGCCTTTGGTCAGGTAATCGGTATCAACTCAATGAAAATCGTTGCTGATGAATATGAGGGAATGGGCTTTGCTGTGCCTTCCTCGGTATTTGTGAAAATCGTCAATGATATTCTTGCAAACGGTTATGTAGCAAACAGACCCAAGCTTGGTATCACATATGTTCCGGCTACAGAATACAGCAATTACGGAATGTTTGTTGCAATCAAGGGACTTCCTTCAGGTTCTATTGTTATCTACAGTATTTCCGAAGATTCCTCTCTTGCAACAAGTGAGGTCCGGGAAGGTGATATGATTGTTTCCGTAAACGGTACTGATCTTGATGATCCTTCATATCTTTCCGAGCTTATAGAAAATTCCGATGTCGGCGATACGATTACTCTCGGAATCGTAAGAATCAATGACGACTATTCATATGAAGAATTTGATGCAAAGGTCACTCTTGTTGAAGACAGAGGCGACACATTTGCCGTTCAGGAAGAAACGCCCTCCGATTCCTATTTCGGTGACGATTACGGCGACAGCTACGACAGCTATGAAGATTATTTTGATGATTTCTTCGAGGATTATTTCGGCGACCGTTTCGGCGGCTTTAATCCGTAAGATCATTAATAATGTGCAGGATACCCGAAAGGTGTCCTGCCTTTTTTTATAAAAGTATAACGGATAAAGTAAGAATTTATTTTGTGTTGAAAAAGCAGTTTTAATATTTTATAATGTATATAACATTATAAGGGGGACTTGCATATGCAGAAAAAAGCTATGACTGCGGAAAAATCCGAAAAGCTGAAACAGAAAAGGCTTCGGGAAATAGAAAGACTGGAAAAAGAAAAAAACAGACCGAAAGGAAAATATTATCTTTTTTATCTCATATTTATAATCAGTCTGATTTACCTCACCGATGAGGTTGCTTCACAGATAGGCCCTCTGATGAAAACTGAGATTGCTGCAGGTCTGTTAAACCAATACGGTGACAGCTCTGTGGGTGTTCTTGATTTTCTCAATATGATAGCTATACCGTTTCAGATACTGGCAATCTTTTATAAACCTTTGTCTGACAGATTCGGCAGAAAAAGGTTTCTTGTAATAAACACTCTGGGACTCGGTCTTGCGATGTTCCTTGTGTTTTTATCCGAAAATATTGCTTTGTATATTGCAGGTACCTGCCTGATACAGTTTTTTGTTCCTCACGATATGCAGGTCGTTTATATTATGGAGTCCGTTCCCAGTAAGCACAGAGCGCGTATTTATTTCGCAATAAAAAGCTTTGCAACAATGGGCATAATGCTTGTTCCGCTGCTGCGCCGTCTTTTTATGGACAGTATGGCTGACTGGCGCGTGGTTTTTGTCGGTCCTGCAATAATAGGACTTGTGACTTCGTTTATTGCCCTGTTTTTTGCAAGAGAAACAGATGCATTTATTGAAGCAAGGCTTAAGTTCCTCAGACAGACTGATGAAGAGAGAGAAAAAGAAGCAAATGAAAAAAAGCTTCAGAATGCTCAGGGCGGTATAATAAATGCCCTCAGATTTGTGTTGAAGCACAAGCAGCTCAAATGGCTCTTTCTTGTATCTGCGCTCACTAATTTCGGCTATATCATCACAATGGAATATCAGGTTATCATTTCTTACGGTTATGCCTCAGGCTACGGCGAAGTAACAAATGAGCTTCTCAATAAGGTAAGTCTCAATGAGGTTACAGCAGCTTTGTTTTTCTTTCCTATAGGCAGTGCTGTTGTTCAGTTCTTTGTCGGCATTTTCGGGGATTGGCTCGGACGTAAGAAAGCTGCAATAATAATGTCTGCTCTTTGTGTTCTGTCTTATATCGGCTTCTGGACAGGACCCTTTATAGGTTTTCCTCTTGCTGCTGTCGGTTTGTTAGCAGGTGCATGTATAGGAAGCTACTGGGGGGCAGGCGATCTCAATGCTCTTATGATAAGCGAATCCGCCCCCACAAATCTTCGTTCCTCAATTTTATCTACTATGTATTTTGCAATGGGCATGGGAATTGCTCTGACCTATGTTGTCGGTATTCCGCTGATTACTCATTTCGGAAATTCTTCAATCGGAACTGTGTGCTTTTTCTTTGCTGTTCCGGGCTTCATTGCGGCTCTGATTGTAATGATGCTCAAAACTCATGACACAACAGGTGTACATCTGGATAAAGTAACCGGCAGTGAATGGGATTGAGCCGGCGTATTACATATAAAAAATAACGGTATAAGGATGCAGTGTCCTTATACCGTTGATTTTTTTGAATATTAATTATTTTGCAGGGGGTACATTGATTACGAGATCAGTAAGGGGGAAGCTGCAGCAAGGATGAATGCATCCGAATTTGTAATCTGCAAGTCTTCTGTATTCAAGGTGCTTAGGAACATATACCTTACCTGAAAGTAAGTGAGAATGGCAGAATCCGCATTCACCGCTGCGGCATCTTGCAGGAGCTGCAATACCGTTCTTTTCAAGTATCTGTAATACAGAGTCATTTGTTGAGCCTGTAACAGTTTTAGTCTCATCCTGAATTGTAACTGTAATCGATACAGTTTCGGGAATATCAGAGGGATAATCCTCCTGAGACTTGGGGTTATGGAATTCACCGAACATTTCGTGACGGATGTATTTTCTTTCAAGATTAAGCTTTTCAAGCTCCTTATCAAGGAAATTATACATAGCCTGAGGACCGCAGATAAATACTGAATAGGGCTCATCCGCGGGAGCATACTTCTTTATAAGCTCTGCAGTTATAAAGCCTGCTTCGAAGCCGTCGTCTGATGTATCTGCATCCTTGTCGCTTAAAACATTGATAACCTTTACCTTGTCGGTTTTTTCTGCAATTTCTTTAAGCTCATCATAGAAGAGGATTGCATCGCGGTTTCTGCTGCCGTATAAAAGTGTAAGATTGAAGTCTTCATCACCGTCAAGAATTGCGCCTGCCATAGAAACAAAGGGAGTAATTCCGCTGCCGCCTGCAAGGCAGATAACATTTTTTGCATCTCTTAAGGGCTGATATTCAAAATGTCCTTCAGGTGCTGATACGGTAACCTCTGTGCCGGTTTTCCATGTATCAAGTATATAATTTGACATAAGACCGCCGTCAACACGCTTGATCGTAAGCATATATCTGCCTTCAAGTGTGTCGGCAGGCTTTGAGGAAATTGAATAGGCTCTGTTTATTTTCATGCCCTCAATTTCTTCAAAAACGGTAAGATACTTGCCTGCGCCGAAAAATGCAAGGGAAGAAGTACCTCTTGCTTCGTCAGGAACAAGCACAAAGCTCTTGCAGTCGTCTGCACGCTCAATTACTTCGGCAACCTTCACATACTGCTTTTTAGGATGAAGAGCCTTTGCCAATTCCATTGCATTATCCTTTGTATCGGGAAGCACTGCTTTATTACTTTCAAAAACCTTCTGACGGTTAGTAAGAAGAGAGATAAATTTTCTTTTTTTGATATCTTTGATATAACTTGCCATTATTTTTTACCCTCCTTATGAGCCTTTATAACAAGTGATGCCGCCTTTTCGCCTGAATAGTAGGCACAACCGTAGCCGTCGCCTCTTTCCTGTGAAGCACCGCAGAAAATAAAGTTATCAAAAGGCTGATCCTGAACAAACTGAATGGTTCTGGGGATAATACTGTCCCATTTTTCAAGCATATATCCGTAAGGAGAGCCGAAGGGAGTATTGAGATATCTGCAGAATGTGGAGGGAACGGCAATTTCAATCTCTTCGATATAAGGCTTGATTGAAATATTAAGAGCCTTTTCACATATGTTTATCATATGCTCAGCGATTGCTGTTTTATATTTTTTATAGGTCCGGGGAGTTACATCCTTCATAACATCGCCGAAGCTCATTGTTGTAAGGAAAAGGGAGGAAGTTCCTTCGGGAGAAGCATTGGGAATACCTTCATTGAGGCAGTTGATTATACAGAAGCCGTTGAAAAGATTCTGGCAGTCTTCAAACTGCTTGTCGGAATCTGAATCGGGAGCTATAAATATGGAGTAATCCTTAAAGCCCAGTTCTTCCTGAGTTTTGTTCATTCCGAGATATACGGTAGTGAGAGAGCAGGCAACCTTTCTGGAATTAAGCATTTTAAGCTGCTTTTTAGGAACCTCGATTTCATCAAAAAGCTTGCTCCATGTGATATTGGGATGGCAGTTGCAGATAAACTGCGATGCATAAACTTCCTTTTCTCCGTTTATAACAACACCTGCAGGCTTGCCGTTTTTCATAATTACCTTGGTTACTTCTGAATTATACCAGATTTCACCGCCGTGTCTTCTTATTGCCTCGTCAACAGCAAGGCTCAATTCGTGGCTTCTCATAGAGGGAAGTCCCGTACCGGACTTAACATAGCTGTTGATAACAAGTGAATAGTAAAGATAATCGAAAATTGAAGCGGGCACACCCATATAGCACCAGTATGTATTGAATATGTCCTGTGCTTTTTTAGGCATACCGAGAGTATCAAGAACTTCAGTTACGGTGTGTCCGGTAATTCTCATAAAATCGGGCACATCCTTAAGAATCTGAGGCATCTCGGCAGGTTTTTCAAGCTTATCGAGAGCTGCATACATTCTTGAAGCAAGATCAAATGCCTTCATACAGCTGTCGTACGAGCCGGGAACAAGCTCTTCAAGCTTTGTTGCAAATTCCTCAAAGCCGGCGGGCATTCTTGCATCAACAGTAACCTCAACACCGTCCTCATTTATGAATGTGTCGGTGTCGCCTTCCTTTGCGGGAACTACAAGACGGAAGGTGGAGTTGTGTCTTAACCAGTCAACATTTGCTCCGACTTTTGCAAAAATCTTATCAATGGCACCGGGATCCTTCGGATTTCCGACACCTGCAAGCTCGTGAAGAGAGGGTTCAAATTCAAATCTGCCCCTTACAAAGGAAGACGCTGAACCGCCGGGAAGATTGTGTTTTTCGAGAAGCAGGGTAGATAGTCCTGCCTGTGCACAGGTTGCAGCAGCACCGAGACCGCCATTGCCTGCTCCGATTACAATTACATCATATTTTTTGCTCATATATACGTAAACCTCCGCACATAAAAATACATCATATTTTATCACCTTTTATAAATAAAAACAACAGTAAATAAAAATTAACTGATTTTTTGGGAAATACGGCAAAAATTTTATTTGTAGCTTATGAATTATTACTATAGTTTTATTATACATTATGTGGTAAAATTTTGTATAAGCAGGTGATTTTGTACAGATTACAATTTTTGATTCGCCGGTCAGAATTTACGGTATTCCCGATGATACCATTCAAAATAATGACTACGGTTTTCACAAAATGGTACGGGTTATCGAACCCGTTATGAAGGAAATTTTTGAGAATATTAAATAAAAGGAGTTTTTATTATGGCAATTCTTTTGAAAATCAGATACTTTATTATGCTTCCTCTCATTATTCTTACTCTTATAACAAGTCCTGTTGCAGGCAGTACTGATTCAGCAGAGCTTCTTTCAAAGCATATGCTTGTGGCAGAGCAGGCTCTTATGGCCGGGCAGGGAATAACTACAGACGGTGAGTATTTCTATACAAGCGGTGCAATTGCTGCTCTCAAGTTTAATATGCTTGCAAAATTCACCGTAGAGGATATGACATATGTAACATCCGTTGTCAATCCTTTGCCCGAGATGTGTAAAGACAGAGGCAATGATCACATCGGCGGAATCAGCTACTATAACGGAAAAATATATGCTTCTGTTGAAGGTCCTGATGAAGGATATCCCTGTATTGTTGTTTTTGATTGCGAAACTCTTGAAGCAACCGGCGAAATATATGATCTTCCTTTGGAAATCTATGATGACGGTGTTCCGTGGTGTGCTGTTGATAAGGATACAGGATATCTTTATGCGTCAAAGTGGAGCGAGGCTGAAACTGTTTACTGCTATGACATAAATGATTCTATGAAGCTTGTCAGGGAAATTCCTCTTACCGGACTTGGGGTCATTGACCGTATACAGGGCGGAGAGTTTTATGACGGCAGCCTCTATCTGTCAAATGATATTCACGATAACGGTAATATAAAAAACATTCTGAAGCTTGATGTTGCTACCGGTGAGGTAACACTTTTTGCAGAAAGAGATGTAGGCGGAGATAATGTGGAGGCTGAAGGAATGACCTTCCTTGAAACCGAAGACGGTGCAGTTATGCACGTGCTTGATTATAATAAACTTATAGGTGTGTTTGTACATCACTATAAGGTTGATTTCTGAAAGAATTAATAGTTACCGATATGAAAAATCCCTGTCCGGCTTTTATGTCGTACAGGGATTTATTTACTTTATAGGAAATTCCTTCCTATAAAGTAAAAAGATTATATGTCCCGCCGAACGGGAAGTAAACTTCCCTCGGCGATGGACTATACGAAAGCGTTTCGCCGCAGGCGTACGGCGAAGCCGTTTTCTTGTATCAGAACTTTATGTTTGCATATATGGGATAATGGTCAGAGGAATATTTATTGTTATATGTGTCTCTCACTATTTTGTATTTGGTAACTCCGCTGATTCTGTTGTTTACAAAAATAAAATCAATAGGCTCTCCTTCAATACCGCCGTTGTATCCGTGGAATGTTTTTCCGCTGTCGGACACTTCAGCCAGATCCTGAGAATCTCTGAGACCTGTTTCAATAACACCGTTATAAAGCTCGGTATTCTTTTTGAAATTGAAATCTCCGGTTAAAACCGTGGGCATATCAAAGGAAAGTGCAAAATCTCTTACCATCCGTGAGCCGTAAAGTCTGGCTTCGGGGCCTACATGGTCAAGATGAGTGTTTACGTGAGCATACTGCTCACCGGTTTTTTTGTTTTCGAGAATTACCCAGGTGCAGATTCTTCTGCAGGCTGCATCCCAGCCGAAGGAAACCTCATCGGGTGTTTCTGAAATCCAGAAGGTGCCGCTGTCAATAAGCTTATATTTATCTTTCCTGAAAAGCACGGCAGACATTTCACCGCTTTTAGTGCTCCTGTCGCCGGTATCTCTGCCTACACCGATAAATTCATATTCGGGTAAAAAGCCTTTTATTGTGAGATACCATTCAAAGGTGCATTCCTGAATACCTACAGAATCAGGCATATATTCGCCGATAAGCTGGGGAACGATTCTGAAACGGTTGTCGTATTCACCGTATCTTACATTGTATGACATAATTCTTACCGTGGGCGGGTCGGTGGTTTCTGTTATGTCCTTTGTTGCTCTGTCGGGAAGATTGCCGAAGCCTACAGCTGAAATAAATGTCATAAATATGATAAAAAAATTCTTTACCGAAGTACAAAACTCTGCCATAAAACAATACTCCTTTTTTTACTTTTTATACAAGTATAAGTTAAATTGTGTATAAATTCAATAGTGAATGCAGGTCAATTGAATATATGTTAATGCAGAGTTTATTAAACAGCACAATTTGTTCAGAATTCAAAGTTATATGTCTTTCCTTTTTCCGTAGGTGTTTCAATAAAACCGTTTTCGGTTTTTATTCTGAGCATTTCTCCTGCAAGAGATAATACCGTCAGCTTTTTTACTTTTCCCTTTTGCCATACAGCATCAACGGTGAAGCCGCCTCTTGCCGTAAGACCTCTGAAGGAGCCGTTATTTCTGCAATCGGGAAGCGCAGGAATGATTTCAATGTATCCTTCGTGGCTCTGTATAAGCATCTCTGCAACGCCTGCGGTAAATCCGAAATTGCCGTCGATCTGGAAGGGAGGATGAAGATCCCACAGGTTAGTTGCCATACATTTTGAGACAGCCATTTTTACAAGGTCATATGCACGTTTCCCGTTTTTTGTTCTTGCCCATAAATTCAGCTTGTGTGCAGTTGACCAGCCTGTTGATTTATCGCCTCTTTTATTGAGTGTTATCTGTGCAGCACTGATATATGCTTCGTTTTCGCTTGTGATGATATCTCCCGGGTAAAGTCCCACAAGATGGGAAATGTGGCGGTGCTTTTTTTCACCGATGTCACCGTAATAATTCTCTTCTCTGAATTCTTTTATCTGTCCCGATTTGCCTATGAGAACAGGGGAGAGCCGTCCGATGTTTTCTTTAAGATATTTTATAAAGCTGTCTTCCTTGCCCAATATTCCGGCAGCCTTGATCGTATCCTTCCAGCACTGATAAATCATCTGCTGATCGAATGCGCAGCCCTTTGTATGGTAATACTCATCATTATGGCATTGCTCGGGAGAGGCAGAGTATTTTGAAAGAAGAGTGCCGTCATTTTGTTCTTCAAGGATCTTTGAAAGCAGAACAGACATTTCCCTCAGTGCATCGTAGCCTGTTTCTTCAAGGAACTTTTTGTCCTGTGTGAATTCGTAATAATCGTCAAAAAGCTTTACTGTGAATGCTCCCGTGCCTGCCCCTGAGTGACCGGATTTCGGATCGGGAAGCTTTTCCATATCATAAAGCCATCCGCCTGTTGCTATTGCAATTCCGTTGTCATCGGAGTTTTTTTCGGGGAAATAATCCTTTATATATTCATCAGCATATTTCTTTGAAAGTTCTTTATATGCATTGAAATATTCAATATACGGCAAGAAGCACTGATGAAGATTTGTGTTGAAGGAGGGCCAGTAATTCATCTGAACATTGATATTATGCCAGTAGCCTGATGACCAGGGAGAAGAGTCGTATCTGTTCCATATCCCCTGAAGATTTGCGGGGCGTCCTCCCGGACGGGAGGATGATATGAGAAGATATCTTCCGTACTGAAACACGAGTTCTTCAGTATATGCCGTGTGATTGTTTTTTCTGTATTCCTTCAGAAGCTTATCTGTGGTATTCTCAGGCGTTTCATCGGTAAAGGAGATTTCAGCTGCCGAAAAAAGGGCAGAGTAGTCCTCAAGATGTCTTTCATACAGCTCTTCATATGTAAGCACGGAAGCCTTTTCAAGAGTGGCGAGTACCTTTTCGTGAGGATGAGAGAATCCCTCAAGCTTTTTTTTCGGGTCCTTTTCGAGAAAAACCTTACTGTCGCTTCTGTAGTTTGTCCCGCAGGTAAATATGATTACGGCGCTGTTGCAGTTTTTTATATCTATGCTGTCCTTGTTGTATATTACTTCTCCGCCGTCAGCAGATACCTTCAGTCTGCCTTCAAATAAAATGTTGTAATAATCCATTTTACCCTTTATTACAAGATGTGTGTCTTCGGCATAAACGTCTGCTCTTTTTCCCATATTATCGCCCTCTTCAAAAAGATAGGGACGGTTAAGGGATACAAGAGCACTTATACTGAAGCTTACTGCCCCTTTTTTGTCGGCAGAAACTCTTGTTACGAATACATTATCGGGATAAGAAGCGAAATGCTCTCTCTTGTATACTGTTTTTTTATACTCATATTCTGTTTTGCAAAGAGCTGTATTAATATTAAGAGAACGACTGTAATTCTTTACCTTTGTGTGGCCGAAATCAAGGAAGAAGGTGCAGAAATTGCTCAGTCCCGCTGCGCCTCCGGGAAAATTATCGTGATAAGCGCAAGGATTTGAAAGACTGTTTTCGGTAATAAGCAGTCTCTCTTTGTCGGGCCTTCCGAAAATATTGATTCCCATATAGCCGTTTCCTATGGGCAGCGACCATCTTTCCCAACCGTCATCCGGAATGTTGCATTTTCTGTGGTCTCTTAAAGAAAGATCGTCGTTTTTTTCAGGTGCAGGCTTTTTGTATCTGAGTGTGTAATTTTTCATATTGTTCTCCTTTTTATTCAAATGAAATGCTGTTTCTGTATTGGGTTGGGGTTTTTCCCGTTGACCGTTTAAATATCCGGCAAAAATAGTGAAAGTCGAGTATTCCGCAAACCTGCGCTATTTGCTGAATCTGAAGATTTGTGCTTTTCAGCAGATGCTTTGCATAGTTGATTCGCTTTATGTTGACATATTCTGTGAGCGAAACTCCTGTTTCTTTCTTAAAAAGAGCCGAGAAATATCCGGGGCTCACTGATGACAGGGATGAAAGATTTTTCAGTGTTATATCACCCGAAAGATCATTTTCAATTCTGAGAATTGCTTTTTGTATTATCGGGGAGAAATTCTTTATTGAATGATTTTTTACAAGATTGCAGTAGGTTCTCATTATTGACAGCATAAAATCACCTGTTTCTCCCACGGAATTGAGAAGCTCGGTTTTTATGGCAAAATCCGATGAGACCTTATTAAGATAATAAGGATGAACACCGCCCTTTTCTGCCGCTTTCCTGAGAAGTGTATTCATAATGATGCAGTAATTCTTTATGTTTCTGAGCGTATCATCCGTGCGCTGCTCAAAGGTCAGAACTGAAAAACGTGCCATCATCAATTCTGCCTTGCGGCTATTTCCGCGGGCAACAGCCTCAATAAGTTCATTTTCAAAATTATATCTGTCCTCAAGCACTGTAAAGTTTACGGATTCTTCTGCCGTTGTGTGCTTTATAACGGCTTCAGCAGGAATGAAAGCTGCTGTTTTTTCCAATCTTATATCTGCACTGTCAAATTCCTCCTGATATATAAGCTTTGCAAATGTATTTATTAATGCAAAAACAAGATGTTCTTCTTTGATTATGGGAAGAGCCGAATAGAACAGCTCAAGCTCCTTTGCCATGGCTTCTGAAAGCGACAAAGCCTTTGCCTGCAGGTTTATTTTTTCATTTGTGATATCTGTATTGAGATAGGGACCTGTGATAAAAATCTTTTCTTGCTCACCGACAGGGATAGTGAAGAATATATAAGTGAAGAAAAACAGATCGCAGACACGGTATACTGTTTTTCTCCTGAAATCAGGGAAAAAATCCCGGAATGTTTTATCTGAGTTGTCAGTTCCGATGATTCTCTGAAGTCCCTTGTCCAATGTTCCGCTTATAATTTCATCGGGAGAAATAATGAAACTCTGAAGATTGCATTCTTCAAGTGATTTTCTCAGAAATGCCAGTTCTCTGTCATAAAGCATTCTGTTTACCTCCCATATATATTGTGAAAAAAGACAAAAAAATAATGTGTTTTTTGTAATTATAGTATATATAAGACTAAAAGGCAATATAAAAATGAGATTATATATGAAATAAATACAAAATTGTATTAAATTTGTGCTAACTATTATTCTTGGTTGCATATATAATTGAATTGTACCTGTATAAACGGGTAGAATTATTACATATCAGAGAAACGAGGCTTTTTTATGGCGAAATCAGTAAAAGAAAAAAAACTTGACGCCAACGGTTATCCTAAGTTCGGTATGCTTGATAAAATTGCATACGCAGCAGGTGACTTCGGATGCAATATGAGCTTTGCTCTTAAGGGCACAGTTCAGACCTTCTGGCTTGTTTACATGATGATGGACACAGGTCTTCTGTCAGTTCTGCTTCTTCTTGTTCAGATATGGGACGCAGTAAACGATCCGCTTATCGGCAGTCTCATTGATAATGATAAGAGAAAGTATAAGATGGGTAAGTTCAAAACCTATATTTTTATAGGTGCCTGCGGTCTTCTGTTTGCAGGTGCAGCTATATTCCTGCCTTTCCCCAATGCAAACACTGTTGTAAAGGCTGTTCTTTATGTTCTCGGTTATATTATCTGGGATGCCTGCTACACTGTTGCCAATGTTCCTTACGGCTCAATGCTTTCTCTTGTTACTGAAGACAGCGGCGAAAGAGCTCAGCTTTCCACATGGAGAAGTATCGGCTCAATGTTCGGAAATATCATTCCTATGATTATTCTTCCCATGCTTATCTGGCAGAAGGTTATCTGGGACGGAACAACAGGCTTCCTCGACAGAATTGAAATTCCTGAGGGCTTCAATAAGGATCAGTTCCTCACAAATCCCTCAACCGGCAAGGCATACGAAATAGGAGATGCCGTTCTCAGCCCCGCTACCGGTGAGCCCGTAGAAATTCTTCTCGGAGAAAGAGTATTTATTGCTGCTCTTATTATGGGTGTTCTGGGCTTTATTGCCTTTATGTTTATGATCAAGAAAATCACTATCCGTGTGGATGAAAACACCGTAAAAACAAATGAAGGCGAAAAGATCAATATTATCCGCTCCTTCGGCAAGTTTATGAAGAACCGTCCCGCTGTAGGTGCTACCGTTGCAGCAATGGGTATGTTCCTCGGTATGCAGTCTGCAACAACTGCAAACACAATTATGTTCGCAACATATTTCAACAAAGCATCAATGTCAGGTATAGTTCAGATGATAGGCTTCTTACCTATGGTTCTTTTCCTTCCCTTTATCAAAAAGCTTGTGAATAAGTTCGGCAAAAAGGAAGCTTCCGTAGTCGGCACTATCGTTTCGGTAGTCGGCGGTGCTGTAATGCTTGTATTCCCAATGGTTGAAAACCGCAACACAGCTCTTATAGTTTATCTTTTAGGACTTATTGCATTCGGTATCGGTATGGGGGTTTATACCTGCGTTTCATGGGCTATGATGGCTGATGCTATTGATTATAATGAATGGAAATTCGGCACTCGCGAAGAAGGCACCGTTTATTCACTTCATTCCTTCTTCCGTAAGCTCGCTCAGGGTGTTGGTCCCTCAATCGTTCTTCTTATAATGGGTGCTCTCGGCTATGTTTCAGAGCTTGGTACAATAGGTCAGGATGAAACAACTGCCAAGAATATGTGCTGGCTTGTTGCAGGTCTTTATCTTTTCAGTGCAGTAGTTCAGTTTATCGGCATAGCCGTTATTTACAATCTTGACAAGAAAACCCTTGAACAGATGAATTCGGAGCTTGCTGCAAAGCATTCCGGCGAAGCATAATGAGAAACAGCAGCCGGTAGAATATGCCGGCTGCATTGATTTAATAAAGGAGAGAAAAGTATGAGAAGTGTTATTAACTTCAATTCCAAGTGGTCATTTACAAAAAATGCAGATACAGTCCCTGTTGAACTCAATAAAAAATGGGATTTCGTAAATCTTCCTCATTCCTGGAATGCAATTGACGGACAGGACGGCGATAATGATTATTACAGAGGCACAGCTTACTATCTTAAGTCCTTCAATAAATCTGATCTTCCCGAATCAGATTTATACTATCTTGAAATAAAGGGTGCAAACTCTTCAGCGGAGGTTTATCTCAACGGTAAGAATATTGCTCATCACGACGGCGGATATTCTACATGGAGAGTTGATATGACACCTTATCTCAGTGCCGTGAATCTTCTTGTTATTGCGGTGGATAACTCTGCAAACGACAGAGTATATCCTCAGATGGCAGACTTTACATTCTACGGCGGTCTTTACAGAGATGTGAACATCATATGTGTGAATGATTCTCATTTTGATCTTGATTATTACGGTGCACCGGGAATTAAGGTTACTCCCGAAATCAAAGGTGCTGATGCCGACATTGAAATCGAGGTATATGTAGGAAAAGCAGACTCAAAGGCAGAATTCCGCTATGTGATAGAAGACAAAGAGGGCAATACCGTTTGCGAAACGACCTGTGATGAAACCTGTGCAGTATTGAGAATTGAAAATGTTCATCTCTGGCAGGGAAGACCTGATCCCTATCTTTACACCGCAAAGGCAGAGCTTATTGAAAACGGAGATGTTAAGGATAATATATCAGCCCGCTTCGGCTGCCGTACATTTAAGATTGATCCCGATAACGGATTTATACTGAACGGCAAAGAATACCCCTTAAGAGGTGTGTCACGCCATCAGGACCGATGGGGCAAGGGCAACGCTCTTTCAAGGGAAGACCATGAAGAGGACATCGCTCTTATTATGGAAGTCGGTGCTACCACAATCCGTCTTGCACACTATCAGCACGATCAGTATTTCTATGATCTCTGCGATGAAAACGGACTTGTTATCTGGGCTGAGATTCCTTATATTTCAAAGCATATGCCCGGTGGCAGAGAAAATACAATTTCTCAGATGAAGGAGCTTATTTCTCAGAATTACAATCATCCTTCAATTGTTGTATGGGGACTTTCCAATGAAATCGGAATAGGCGGCAGTGACGAGGATCTTCTTGAGAATCACAGGATTCTCAACGATATGTGCCACGAAATGGATAAAACCCGTCTAACCACAATTGCGGCAGTCTCAATGTGTGATATAAATGATCCCTATCTTCAGATTCCCGATGTTGTTTCTTACAACCACTATTTCGGCTGGTATGGCGGAGAGACCGCTATGAACGGTCCTTGGTTTGATAAATTCCACGAAACTCATCCTTCAATTCCCATAGGCTGCTCAGAATATGGCTGTGAAGCTCTTAACTGGCATACCTCAGATCCTGTGCAGGGAGATTATACCGAAGAGTATCAGGCATATTATCACGAAGAGCTTATCAAGCAGTTCTTTACAAGAAAATATATGTGGGCAACTCACGTCTGGAATATGTTTGACTTCGGTGCAGATGCAAGAAACGAGGGCGGAGAAAACGGTCAGAATCATAAGGGACTTGTAACCTTCGACCGTAAGTACAAGAAGGACTCCTTCTATGCATATAAAGCATGGCTCTCAGATGAAAGGTTTGTTCATATCTGCGGAAAGCGTTATACCGACAGAGTTGAAGCTGTAACAAAGATTACCGTGTATTCAAATCTTCCCGAGGTTGAGCTTTTTGCAAACGGTGTATCTCTCGGCAAGAAGGAGAGCAAGGAGCATTTCTTCTATTTTGAAGTACCCAATAACGGAGAAACCGTTCTTAAGGCTGTGGCCGGCGAATACTGCGACGAGAGCGTTATCAGAAAGGTTGATACTTTTAATGAAGAATACCGTCTTCGTGAAAAGGGTGCAATTCTCAATTGGTTTGATATTGATGCTCCCGAAGGCTTCCTTTCTCTTAATGACAAGATGAGCGATGTTATTGCAACCCCTCAGGGCAAAATGATATTTATGAGTCTTGTAGGAAAGCTTCTGGGCGGCGGAGAAGGCGGCAAGATAAAAGCTGCCGGATTTGAAGTAGGACCCGAAATGATGGCAATGATGGGCGGCTTCACAGTGCTTCGTCTGTTCACTCTTATGGGCGGAATGATGGATATTAAATTCACCAAGGAAGAGCTTCTTGCACTTAATGCACAGCTTAACTCTATCCCCAAACCTCAGAAATAAATGTTTTGCAGCCGTGTAAAGCTCACGGCTGCCATTTTAATATGTCATATTAATTCATTTTTTAAGCTTAATTATTGACTTTTTTACCTGAGGTATTATAATCTAAATTGATTGATGTGCTATATTTTGCGGAGGTATTATTATGAATGCTGTTTTTTGCAGTAAATGCGGTGCAAGGCTCAATGAAAAAACAGGCAGATGCCCTGCCTGCGACGGTGCTGCACAGACATATTCTTATGATAAAACAGAATACTATGATGAATATGCTGAAGAAGCTCAGAATGTGTCTGTCGGAAGCAAAACTGATAAAAAAGGCGGAAATAACAGGAAAAAGGTTGCTATTATTATTGCTGCGCTGTTGTTCTGTTTTATTTTTGTTTTTTCAGGTGTTATAACTTATATTATTTTAGTGCCTGAGGAGCAGAATGTATTTTACCGTTTCTTTGACGAAGATACAACCGATGAGAATCAGATACAAAAAAAAGACGATCCCGATTTCGGTTCGGCAACAAGAGGAGACTTTGACGAGTCTCTGGTGCCCGACGGTGCAGTTTCCTTCAACGGGCACAGATATTTTGTTATTGATGATCCTTCAATTACAAACTGCAGTCAGGCAAGCAGATACTGTGAGAATATGAACGGTTATCTTGCAACAATTACTTCTCAGGAAGAGAATAATTTTATTTATAATTATCTTTCCGATAATTATGATTTTTCAAGTGTTTATTTCGGTATGAGTGACGCAGGCGCAGAAGGTGAATGGAAGTGGAATAACGGTGAAAAGGTTACTTTCACAAACTGGGCTTCAGGTGAGCCTGCAAGTGCCAATGCATATTATGATTTTGCAAGATTCTGCGGCGGACGTGAAAACGGAAAATGGTACACCGGCGGCTTTGATGAAGCAAGCAGCGAGCATATCGATGTCACAATAGTTTCCGCTTCATCCTCAAGCTATCTTTCCGAAGATAATATAATTCATAATCCCGAGAAAATAGCCGACGGCCTTCTTGCAACCTCCTGGGTTGAAGGTGTTTCAGGCTATGGTGTCGGACAGGAAATAACTCTCAACTTTGATGATATGTATAATATCGACGGCCTTGTGATCAATGCCGGATATCAGCGCTCACAGAGACTCTATGATAAGAATTCCCGTCCCTCTGAGCTTCTTCTCACATTCTCAGACGGTACAAGCGAGACCGTTTTGCTCGATGATATTTTCCGTTCCCAGCATATCGATTTAAGTGCTCCTGTTATGACAGATTCCGTAACTCTTACAATTCTGTCAGCCTACAGAGGTACTTCATTTGAGGATACTGCAATTGCAGAAATATCCTTCTCTGCCGTAGAAAGTAATCCTGTATTTTTGTGCGAATGGGGCACTTATTAATTTTACAAGTGTAATAAAGCAAAAAAAAGACTGTTCTGCACAGTCTTTTTTCTGTTATTATTTATGCTTTTTTTGTTCCGCAATTACTGCAGAAATTACTGGTGTTACTTGTACCGCAGCATGGACATATCCAACCATACAAGGGTGCTGACTGTTGATTATACATATTTACATTCTGAGCAAAAGGTGCTGCATTCTGCTGATACTGCTGTTGTCCGATATTCTGAGGCGGCATCTGATTTACATAAGGATTCTGCGGTTGCGTGTATGGGGGAATCGGTTGCTGCTGATATCCCGGCTGCTGCATTGTATTCATTACGGGCTGCTGATAGGGATTTGTCTGTTGCTGATACATATTCCCCATAGGCTGATTGTAATAAGCTGTCGGTTGTTGATACATATTTCCCGTTGGCTGGTTATAACCGTATGCCTGCTGTGTGACTCCTGTGGTATTCGGCATTGTAAACTTACCGGGGGCGATGGCAGACATAATGTTCAATGCGTTCTGCTGAAGAAGCATATACTCCTGTGTGCCTGCTTCAACCTCTGAATTATTGAGCGTTATTTCAATATCATCAAAATACGGATTATTAACATTGAGTTCAAGCACAAAGGTGTATGAATAAAGATATCTCGGGGGATTATAGCTTACACTTTCACCGTTCGCATTCTCATAATACTGCTCATCCTCTGTCTGCTCGATTCTGAGATTGCAGCTGTTTACCGATGCAATCGGAATTATATCAGGATTCTCTTCATCCCAGTTGTTCTGTCCTCTGCGGGAGATTACAAAGGCGCCTTTTGATGAATCAATGAAAAACTTTTTGTCTTCACCGAAAACACGGTCGGGAGTAAAGCTTCTCAGCTGAATTCTGTTTTGCTCTCTGTAAGCAAGCTGCTGCTTGATCTCCTGTAATGTAGAGCTTCTTCTGTCACTGAAAAAGGGAGAGAGAAGTTTTGCACAGTCTTTGCACATATTGCCGTCTTCCAGCTTTCTGTTGCCGAGAAGACCGATTTTTTCTCCGCAGATATCGCAGAATTTTTTGTCAAAAAGTCCCATTAATGAATCCTCCTTTTATGGTTTTTATTCAAGTCCGACTGATTTTCTTAAGATGCTTCTTGCATCTGAGGCTTCAAGATTTCCGCTGTTGTTTATATCTGAAGCTGTAAAATAAACATCTGTTAAATTTTCAAGACTTACCGATGCTCTGAGAGCAAGTCTGGCATCAGTTGCCTGAATCATACCGTTTCCGTCAGCATCATAAAGAACAATTATCCTGTATTCATTAAGAACCTTATTGTCTTTTCCGAGGATATGAATCTTCATTCCCGTTCCGGCTGCAGAATTATTATCTGCCTCTTTGCCGTCATTAGTAAGAACTGTGTATTTTTCGTTCAGGATATTTGCTTTTACATCTGCAAGCTTTGTTTCGGCGGGAATCGTAACGGTTTTTTCTGTATGAGAAACTGTATATGTGCATTCTGCTTTAAGAATAAGCTCTGATATCAGGGCTGTGGGCATTTTATATTCGCATATATCACACTTTGCATCTTCATTTTTGTCTTCATGAGCTGTCTTTTTTGTTGTTATCTCATTGCAGGTTTTGTCCGTACATTCCTTCCAATGTCCGTTTTCATCCCATTTCCAGTCTGATGGAGTGTGAGCGTGGACAGTAAATTTATAGCCGATAACGGCATTGTCTGATTCATGTGAGCCGTATACAATTGCATCGTTGCCGTTTATGGTGCCTGTGATATCCTGATAACCGTCATCAACCATAAAAACAAAATCGTTTATTGTATCAAGAGTCACCTGAACTGTGTAACTGTGTCCTGTCACAAACTTATCGGTTGCGGAAAGCTTCTGATGCGGTGTTGATGTAGTGTCATACCATTCAACCTTTGAAATCTTATAGCCTGCTTTTGTGCTTACTGCCTCGAGGTCGGGAGTTGCACCCGCTGCAGGTACATCAATACCTGTAACAGTAACAACCTCAACAGGAGTTTTGTATTTTCTGAAAATAATTGCTTCATCTCTGTTTCCTTCGCTGTATACTCCGGCTGACTTTCCGTTGATCGTGACGGAAAGGTCGGGAATCTCATAGTCGGGGTCAAGGCTGAAACTGTTGTTGTCTGTTGTGGATATAAAAATATCAAGTGTATATTCTCTGCCTTCTGAGAAGCTGGTGATATTGTTTATGTAATTGCCGTAACCGTTTGTTGAATCATACCATTCGATATTGGCAATTTCATAACCTGTTCCTGTGACAGTACCGTTCATATCTGCACTGCCGCCTGCAAAGGGCTCGGTTATTCCTGTGACATCAACAGAAGTTATGTCAGCAGGTACGGTATAAATATATACTATCTGACAGGCTTTACTGTCTGAAATATAAACCTCGCCTTTAACTCCGTTTATATATACGTCTGCAATAACATCATCTATGGCATTTGTCTTAAAAGAGAAGCCGTCCTTTGCCTTGAGCCATACCTTAAGCTCATAAGACTGGCCTGCTTTGAATGTTTCGGCAACAGGCAATTCGCTTCCGTTACCGCCGTTTGTTGTCCAGTCGATTCCGTATGTATCAAGCTCATAGCCGATGCCGTCAATGCTGCAGGTGTAGTCGGCACGGTTGCCTGTTTTCGGAATTTCAATATCGCTTACGGAAATCTTTGATATTACAGGTGTTACCTGATAAGTCATTTTTATTCCTGCAGCTTTTCCGCCGTTGGTGTCGGCATATATCAGCTCTGCATTTACGCCGTTGATTTTTGCTGTGAAATCGGGACCGTCATCACTGTCGGTTTTAAGCTTGTGACCGTCATTTGCGCGGATATATATTTCAAGCGTATAGTCATGATTCGGCTGAAAAACAGAGTTCTTATCCAGGTATTTGTGTTCAGTTTCGTCATACCAATCAAGAGATGAAATTGTATATCTGTCTGATGTTACATCTGCTTGAAAATCCGGATTGTTTCCCAGATTCGGAAGTTCGATGTTTTTAACGCCTACTGATTTTATTGTATAAAATTCACAAGCAGGGAAGGTGTAGACTACTACGAGTGTGTTGCTGTTATTCTGACCTGTAATTCCCTTTGCGTTGGCTTTATTTCCGTTTACTGTACAATTAACGGCAGGTGAGCCGCCGCTGGTTTTAAATGAATAACCTGCTTCAGCGTGAATGACTATTGCAACAGTATACTCTACATTTTCTTTAAATGTGTCCGTCGGCTTTAATTCTATCGGTTTACCAATTTGTCTGTAGTACCACTGGATACCGTTTATCTGTGTGCTCGAATCAAAACGCTTAGTGGATGTGAATCCTGCACCGTAGGTCGCTTTGTAATCGGGAGTAACGCCGGGGCGGGGAATGGTAATATCTGCAATGGTTATTCCGCTGATTTCGGTGGTTACTGCTGAGGCAGTTATATTAATTGCCGGGCAAACTCCGATAATCATCATCAGACTCAGTATCGCAGAAAATAAACCGGTGACAAGTTTTCGTCTTTTCATTTTTGTTCGCTCCTTATTTCATCCGATAAAGGCTATTGACCGGATGAATTAATTTTGATAAAATGGATAATAACTAATAATATGTATTAATATTCTATTATCCTAATTTAATTTTACTCTAAGTGTAGTGCTATGTCACCACACTTAAGCTGAATTTAAGTGTAGGTTTATTGAAAACAAAGCAAAAAAGTGTGGGAAAAAGTGTGGGATGCCCGTTGACGGGCAGCTTTAGGAGCTATTATTATGAAGAAAAAATTGTTTTCAATACTGTTTGTCGCAGAAATGTTTTTTTCACTGACAGCCTTTACTTCAACTGATACAAAGGCTGTAAGCGTGTCTGTCTTTTACGGTATAGCTGCAGTGTTTGCAATCTGCATCTTTCTGGTATATCTCTTTGGCGTCAGAAAAAAGAGTCCATGGTTCATTCTTTTGTTTTCCTCTGTTATCATTGTGAATTCAGGCTATCTGGTATTGTCGCTATCCCGTACATTGGATGAGGCACTTTTGTCAAACAGAATATCCTATCTCGGCTCAGTTTTTCTTCCGATGTCAATGCTGATGATTATTCTTGATGCTGCGGGTATAAAATATTCAAAGCTTCTCACAGGCTTTCTTACGGGAGCAGGAATTATTGTTTTTCTGATAGCTGCAAGTCCCGGTTATCTCGATATATATTATAAAGAAGTAAGTATTGTATTTGTAAATGGTGCTGCTATGCTCAATAAGGTATACGGCCCCTTGCATATAATTTATCTTTTTTATCTGATGATATATTTCTCATCAATGATCATTTTTATTGTTGCAGGTATCGTAAAAAAGAAAATTTACAGTATAGCCCAGACCGCCTTTCTTTTGTGTTCAGTCTTTATTAATATAGGAGTATGGCTTCTTGAGCAGTTTGTCAGAATTGATTTTGAAATATTGTCGGTCTCCTATGTCATTACGGAATTATTCCTTTTGTTCTTATGCTTTCTTTTACAGGAAAACGAAAAGCATAAGAAAGCAGAATTCTCTGATTCCGGCAAATCAATTTCAGATAGTATTTGTGAAGAGACCGCACAGATCATTCAGGAATGTGATAATGCTTTTGATGAGGAAAAGAATGTATCCTTTTATGAAACTGAAGAATTCAGATGTTTTATGCTCGGACTCGGAACTCTTACAAATACAGAGCGAAGAATTTATGATTATTACATTGAAGGGAAGTCTACAAAAGAAGTTCTCACTCTTCTCGGTATCACAGAAAATACATTAAAATATCATAATAAAAACATCTACGGAAAGCTTGGTGTCAATTCAAGAAAGCAGCTCAGAGAGATTGCTTTTAAGCTGTCCGGTGTCAATAATGAACAATAAAAATTGCTCTCCCCGTAAAAAGGGAGAGCATATTTGTTTTATTCTTCAGTTTTCCATAAATCGGGATTGTAATAATAAAGAGGCTTCCAGCTTCTCTGATAGTCTGTACCCACACGCTTATATCCGAAAGCTGCTTCGTTATTGCCCAAAAGCGTTGCATTGTCAATCTCTGCTCTGCCATCCCGGGCATTGCCCCTTTCAATTCCGATATGATAATTTGTGCTTACCGGTACGGAAAAATCAAGCTGAATATCTTCCCACTCTGTGTTGCTGAATTCCTTGGAAATGATTAATTCATTGGTTTCAAGGTTTCTTACAAACACTCTGCAGGTGCATCCCGAGGTTCTTACCTTTGCCCAGAAACAGCAAGGCTCGGCAGAGGAGATATAAAGTCCCTGATAAATTGCCGCATCGCCCTCTTCAAGATGTGCTATATAACCGTATGCTTTTCCTGTGCTTTCATTTTCTTCTTCATAATATCCCACACCTACGGAATCGGGATTTTTATTTTTTCTGCCGCTCCAGAAAACAAAGCCGCCGTTTTCAAAGCCTCCGTTGATAAACTGCTTAGAGGAATGAAAATAATTCATATCCGTTATCTGCGTCTCGAAGAAATTCGGTTCTATTGCATCAATTATGTTATTTTCAAAACGGAAGTGAGTCACGGGCGGGAAGCCGGCTCTCGTGGTATACGGATTATAATTCCAGTTTCCCATAGTTTCAAAATAATTATCATGAACATATACATTTCTTACCTCAACCCTGCTCTGGTCGGGGCAATCAATTCCCCACAATATCATACCGAAGGCTTTGCAATGATTTGAGCGAAGACTGTTATGATCGATTTCTATATTGAGTGAAGGCTCGGGCTCATCAGAAGACCACCACTCGCTTTTTCTCGGATCACGGTATGAAGAGAATATATAAACGGAATCGTCGCCTGTGTGCATTTTACAGCCTGTGATTCTTATATTCTGACAGTTCATAAGGCATATGCCGTCTCCGTTTCCATGGCTCCAATTATCAATTTTTACATTCTTAATAAGACCGTTTCTGCTTGTAAAGGGCATCATTGCATATGAATGATACTCCGTAATGTGAATATCCGAAATTTCAAAGCCGTCAACTCTGTAAAAACCTATGGGACAGATTTTCATAATAAGCTCGGGAACTGCATCGGGCATCATTCTGACGGTGCCTTTTCCCGTGATTTTTATGTTTTTTGTTCCTTCGGGGGCAAAAATAAGAGGGAAGTTATAATACCATAAATGACTCCATTTTATGTCAGGTGATATATTATGACCGTATTCAGGTTTATAGGGAACATATTCTCCGTTTACAGGCTTTACATAATCTTCCCGTGAGCTGCTCTGAAAAAGCTCTGCACCGTCTTCAAAGTGAAGCTCTGTATTGCTTTTAAGTATAATTCCGCCGCTGAGAAACACCCGTCCGGCTGTGAGCACGACCGTTCCTCCTCCCAAGGAATATACATGATCTATAGCATCCTGAATAGCTTTTCTGTCGTTTGTTTTTCCGTCTCCTTTTGCATTGAAGGGTATGTCAGTAACATATACTCTCAGACCGGCAGTCATAAAAAATCCCTCGCTTTTAATTATTTGATATGATTTTATCATATCAGCTTTTTTCTTTCAATAATAATTTAAGGTAAGGAATCAGCAAAAAAAATCCTGCTGACTGTATATAGCCGGCAGGATTCTTCTGTATTGATTATATTTACTGTTTTGCACCGTTGTCGAACATTTCAAGGGTCTTTACTGTTGCAGCAAAGCAGTCAGCAATACCTTTTTTGTTCATGTTTGTGTATGTATCAAGTCTTGTGTGATAGTATCTTTCAAGCTTATGGTTAAGTCCTGTGATACCTGCTGCTCTGAAACCGCCCTGTGTGAATGCAGCTGCATCAACAGCACCGCCGAGGGGAGGAATCATGCCCTTTGAACAATGAACACCAATAGATTGGGCTGCTTCAATGAAAAGGTCACAAAGCTCAGCATCTGTTTTAACAGTACCGTTAAGGTCACGGTAGTTTGCCATAAGATATTTGGGATCATTGATAGTATCAAACGCATAAATGAAGGTGGGAACATCCTGATATGCATCAGGGTGAGCCTCAACCCATGCCTTTGAGCCTCTGAGACCGATTTCTTCACTGCCTGTAAGGATAACGCCGATTTCGGTGTTTTCAAGCTCAATTCCTTCATCTTTGAGAGCCTTGAGAACGGCAATACCCATATAGCAGCCTGTAAGGTTGTCGTTTGCGCCGTCAACAACTCTCTTATAGTTTACCATAAAGAAAAGTCCTACGATAAAGGGAACAAAGATAAGTCCGATAAGACCGGCTTTTATGATTCCGTTGATTTCGGCAGGCACACCGAATACAACACCTTCAGTTGCCACTCTTACAATAGAAATGATAAGATAGAAAAGAGCACCGACAGCAACAGAGATTGCGTGACCTTCAAAGCCTACACCGCCCAAAGCATAGTTTACGGGCCATTCCCAGGTTGCGTCAGGGTGACCGTTGAAGATAATTCTTCTCTTGGTTTCGCCCGAGCATTTTTTGATAGCTGTAACATTATGGCTTGTCTTTTCCTTGAAAAGACGGTCAATTGCTTTTTTATAAAGACCGAATTCAAGGATTGTAAGAGTAAAGCCTGCAATAATAAGAGGAATTGAAACAATCGGCGCAACAAAGAATGTGACGATGGCGATAAGAATAAAAGAACATACGAAATATATCCATCCGTAGAATGCACGGGGATTTACCTTGTAGGATTCAACCGATACCTCTTCGCATCCGCATTCATCCTTAAGAACCTTTGCCATATATTCACATGATTTTTTTTCACCGTCTGAGCCGGGGTCTCTTTTACCGCAGGTCTTGATGATTTTTGTTATGTCATCAATGATATACTGGGCAAATCTGTCTTTGTTTTCAATAATTTTTTTGAGATCCATACTGCTTCCCCCAATTAACATGAATTTAATATAAATTAAACATGATTTTAGCATAAATGTAATAATAAGTCAACAAAAAGCCTGAAATTGTTTGAGAAAATTCAAAATTATAAAAAATATAGATTTATAGAATCAGTTGTGCTATAATAATAAAAAAAATGAAAGGAAATATTGCTTATGGGACTTATTAAAGCAGGAATCGGAGCACTTGGAGGCGTTTTAGCCGATCAGTGGAAAGAGTTTTTTACCTGCGATTCAATCAGCGACGACATACTTATCGTAAAAGGACAGAAGAATGTTTCAGGTCGTTCTTCAAACACAAAGGGCAGTGATAATGTTATCACATCGGGCTCGGGAATTGTTGTAGCCGACGGTCAGTGTATGATTATCGTCGAGCAGGGCAAGGTAGTGGAAGTCTGCGCAGAGCCCGGACAGTTTACTTATGACGCTTCAACAGAGCCTTCAATCTTCTCAGGCTCCTTCGGAGAAAGCCTCAAGGAAACCTTTAAGACAATAGGAAAGAGATTCACCTTCGGCGGTGAGCCTGCAAAGGATCAGAGAGTTTATTATTTCAACACCAAAGAAATAATGAACAATATGTTCGGAACAAAATCTCCCATTCCTTTCAGAGTAATCATCGACCCCAAGCGTGATATTGACTATGAAATA
>JAZNSD010000056.1:0-2289 GCA_045591055.1 Acutalibacteraceae bacterium
CCGAACTAAAAAAGGTCTCTCGCAGGAGGAACTTGCAGAAAAGATATTCGTAACAAGGCAAGCGGTTTCTCGTTGGGAAACCGGAGAAACAGTGCCAAATACCGAAACACTCAAATTGTTATCAAAACTGTTTGATGTGTCTATCAATACGCTTCTCGGTTCTCCAAGACAGCTTGTTTGTGAGTGTTGCGGTATGCCCATTGATGATAGCAATCTCAGCCACGAAAAAGACGGCGCTTTTAACGAGGATTACTGCAAGTGGTGTTATGCAGACGGAGAATATACTCTTGACTTTTTTGAGAAATACAGGGAGCTTGGAGGAAAAGAAAAGTTTGAAGAGTTCAAAAAGCAGCTTATCCATGAGTTTAACACTCTGCTTCATATCGAAGGCTTGCCAAAGGTAGAAAATCTTAATGTGTTGTCGGGCAGTTTTATCAATCTGGAATACCGCCTTCCGAATGGTCAGAGCGTGAAATTTCTTGATGATAATGCTACCTATCTTGGCAGTCAGCTTGAATGTGAATTTGGTGGTGACCGTTGCTTTGGCATTGCTGCAAATATGGACTTTCTGCTCGTTTGCACTTACGAAGAAAACGGTGAAAATCCAGAGTTGGTTATTTATAAAAAGAGATAGGGTTATATAATTATGGAATTTAATGAAAAATTACAAGAGTTAAGAAAGAATAAAGGACTTACGCAGGAAGAGCTTGCAGAAGCTTTATATGTGTCCCGAACAGCAATTTCAAAGTGGGAATCAGGCAGAGGATATCCAAGCATAGACTCTCTTAAAGAAATAGCCAAGTATTTTTCGGTGACGATAGATGAACTTCTTTCAAGTGATGAAGTCCTAAGTATTGCAGAAGAAGATAATAAACAAAAAGAAACGCATTTACGTAGCCTTGTCTTTGGTCTTTTGGATATAAGCGTTCTAATGTTCTTCTTCCTGCCATTCTTCGGACAAAAAGCAAATGGTGTCATTCAGGAAGTTTCGCTTCTTTCCTTGAATGAAATTACGACTTATTTAAAGACTGCGTACTATGCTATTGTAATTAGTATTGCAGTATATGGTATTCTGACACTTACATTTCAAAACTGCCAAAAAGTATTTTGGACGAAAAACAGAGATAAAATATCGCTTATATTAAATGTTGCTGCGGTGCTTTTGTTTATCATAAGCTCTCAGGTTTATGCAGGAGCCTTCTTGTTTATATTCCTTGTAATAAAGGCATTAATGCTTATAAAATGGCAATGACACGGAAAGTATCACTGATGTGACGGTGTGATTCTTGAGGTTTTTAATGCCTTCCTGTAAAGTGTATTCAGACGGAAGTCAAATACAAATCAGGAGGCTTTAAAAAATGAAAAGAAAAAGTTTTTACATTGGGTTAGGGTTACTTGTATTATTCATTATATGGACAGTAGCTCTTCAGTTTGTTGATGTGGGAGCAATCGGGCCACAAGGTTCAATCGTTGGTTTTGCATTACTTAATAAGATGGTCCATAATATTACAGGAGTGCATATGTCACTCTATACCATTACAGATTGGCTCGGTCTTGTTCCGATTTGCTTTATCATGGGGTTTGGCATACTCGGACTTTGTGAGTGGATCAAAAGAAAAAATCTTTTTAAGGTTGATTTCAGCATCCTCACGCTTGGAGGATTCTATATTATTGTGATGGCGGCGTACATCTTTTTTGAAATGTTCGTTGTAAATTACAGACCGATACTTATAAATGGAATTTTAGAAGCATCTTATCCGTCATCAACCACTATGCTCGTAATGTGTGTTATGCCAACTGCCATAATGCAGTTTAATGCACGCATCAAAAATAGTGGATTTAAGAAATGCGTGAATATTCTAATTACCACATTTATTGCTTTTATGGTAATAGCGAGACTCCTTTCGGGTGTACATTGGTTTTCCGATATTATCGGCGGTGCACTGCTCAGCGGTGGACTTGTTATGATTTATTATGCTATAGTCAACGGATAGTGGATTGCTTAGTTTATATTATTGCTTTATACTTAAATCGTGGAGGTAAAGAAAAATGAATTTAAGTAAAAACGGAAAACTCCTTTGCGATTTAAGAAAAGCCAAAGGAATGACTCAAAAAGAGGTTGCAGATATTCTTGGCGTTGTGCCGAAAACAGTTTCAAAATGGGAGACGGGACACGGATTTCCTGATGTGTCAACGGTATCAGCTTTGGCTGATATTCTTGGTGTGAGTGAGAAAACCATTCTGTCAGGCGACCTGGAGCAGAATTTGGAGAGTGCTAATAATATGAAA
>JAZNSD010000057.1:0-12116 GCA_045591055.1 Acutalibacteraceae bacterium
CTGCTCTTGTTGAGGCAAAAATTCCCGTTGTTATGGTTGCAGGCGGAAGCGACAAAACCGTGCCCTATGAGGAAAACGGCATACTTCTCGAGAGGGCATACAAGGCAAACGGCATTGACCTTGAGGTTTTCATAAAGCCTGATTGCGCTCATCATCCGCACGGACTTGATGACCCGAAACCGATTGTTGATTTTATTCTCGCTCACTGTTGACTTCGGCATTTTTGTCGGCTATAATACAAATATAATATGTAACTGCCACCGGGTAGAAAATGCAAAGCATTTGTTGATACATCGTTAGGTCTTTGAAGATGTATCCGCAAATGCTTTTTTGTTTGGAGGATATATGAAATACTTTTCAAAATTCGAAATCGGGCTGTGGAGTTCATCCGTTTTGCTCATTCTCGTTTCTTTCTTTCTGTTTGACAAAGAAAATTATCTTACCCTTACCGCATCACTTATAGGCGTCACGTCGCTTATTTTCAACGCAAAGGGCAACCCCGTCGGTCAGGTGCTGATGGTTATTTTCAGCATACTCTACGGCATTATTTCCTACTCATTCAGTTATTACGGCGAAATGATAACATATCTTGGTATGACAATGCCTATGGCTGTTTTCGCCCTCATATCGTGGCTCAGAAACCCCTATAAAGGCAACAAAGCAGAGGTGAAAGTCAATCATATCGGCAAAAAAGAAACCGTCTTTATGCTCATTCTCACCGCCGCCGTGACCGTTGTATTCTATTTCATTCTCAGGCATTTCAACACCGCAAACCCGCTGCCGAGTACGCTCTCCGTCACAACAAGCTTTATGGCGGTTTATCTCACCTTCCGCCGCAGTGCGTGGTATGCGATAGCCTATGCGGCAAACGATATCATCCTGATTATCCTTTGGATTCTTGCTGCATTGAGCGATATTTCTTATATTTCCGTCATAATTTGTTTTGCTGTTTTTCTCATCAACGACCTCTATGGTTTTATAAGCTGGCAAAAAATGTCCGTAAGGCAAAATGAAGGTTGATATATAGACGTTCATTTGATATAATGTATATACCATTAAGAAATGAGGCTTGATTATGGCTAAAATTATCGGCGAAAACATCCCCAACATCCCCTGGCAAGAAAAACCCGAGGGCTATAAATATCCCGTCTGGCGCTACAGCGGAAATCCAGTTATAACAAGAGACAATCTTTATATGGCAAACAGCATTTTCAACTCCGCCGTTGTGCCTTACGGCGACGGCTTTGCAGGCGTATTCAGAGTTGACGTTATGAGCCGTGACCACACTCTTGTTGTAGGTTACAGCAAAGATGCCATCAACTGGGAGCTTGAGGAAAAGGTTATTTTCAGAGGCTACGACCCCAGACTCTGCCTTATCGACGGCAAATATTATCTTTCATGGGTAAACCTTACCCCTCACGGCACAACAATCGGCATTGCGTACACCACCGATTTCAAGCAGTGGACTCAGCTTGAGGATGCCTGCTACCCCGTTGCACGAAACGGCGTACTCTTCCCCAGAAAAATCAATGATGAATACGTGCTTCTTATCCGCCCCTGCGACAGAGGTCATACCCCCTACGGAGATATCTTCCTCAGCCACAGCAAGGATTTGACCTATTGGGGCAAACACAGATTCGTTATGTCACCCGTCAAGAATTGGGAGATGACAAAAGTCGGCGCAGGTCCCACTCCCATAGAAACTGACGAGGGCTGGCTTATGTTCTATCACGGTGTTCTGACTTCCTGCAATGGTTTTACCTATGCTATGGGAGCAGCAATTCTTGACAGGGATGCGCCCTGGAAGGTGCTTCACCGCGCTGATTGCTTTATGCTTGCTCCTCATGAAAATTATGAGTTAGTCGGCGATGTGCCTAATGTTGTATTCCCCTGCGCTGCACTCACTGATGCAGAAACCGGTAGAATTGCTATTTATTACGGTGGTGCAGATACTGTTGTCGGCCTCGCATTTACAACGATTGATGAAACCATCCGTTTCATAAAAGAGCACGACCTGATCAAATAAAACGACCGTTTTCATATTGACACAAAGAACAGCTTTATGTTAATATATTTGAGCTATGAGGGAGTAGCAGACGTATTCACGTAACAAGTCAACATACTGACCTTCGGGCCCGGCTTGTTTTAATTTGCGAGACTCATGTAAGCTTTATACCTGCATGAAGTTTATAGATCTACTTCAAAGGTGGGCTTTTAGCTCACCTTGTTTTTCGGAGTGAACAAAAATGAACTTGGATTTCTCTTTCTTTTTTAACAGTATTCTGCTTGGTTTCGGTCTTGCCATGGATGCATTTTCTGTTTCTCTTGCTAACGGACTCAACGAACCTTGCATGAAAAATGCAAAGATGTTCGGAGTAGCAGGTATCTTCTCTGCATTTCAGGCTGTTATGCCTTTAATCGGTTGGATATGCGTTTCTACCGTTGCTCAGAAATTTGCCGTGTTTGAAAAATGGATTCCGTGGATAGCACTCATTCTTCTTTGTATTATCGGCGGCAAGATGCTTATTGAAGGAATCAGAAACAATGACTTTTCTTGTGACACAAAACCTGCCGTTGGCTTTACAGGACTTCTTGTTCAGGGTATTGCAACCTCAATTGATGCTTTATCAGTCGGATTCACTATAGCTGATTATAATTCTACTGAAGCTGTTCTTGCTTGCTCTCTTATTGGAATTGTGACTTTCTTTATCTGTTTTGCCGGCATTTACATAGGTAAAAAAGCCGGAACTAAGCTTTCAAATAAAGCAGGAATCTTCGGCGGAGCTATCTTAATATTTATCGGTCTTGAAATCTTTATATCAAGCTTTTTTAATTAGATAAAACAAATCGCATGAGTTGATTCTCTCATGCGATTTTTTATATCTTGACAAATTGGTTTACATGTTGTAAACTGATACTGTAGTCTACATATTGTAAACCAATTTGACAGGAGATGATAATATGGCTGAAATACAATTAGGATTTGTGGAAAGTAAATTTGCCGAAATCTTATGGGATAATGAACCGATACCGTCCTCTCTTGCTGTAAAAATGGCCGATGACAAATTAGGATGGAAAAAATCAACAACTTTTACAGTTATCAGACGTCTTTGTGAGAAAGGAATCTTTATAAGCGAAAACGGGACCATTAGATCACTTATATCAAAACAGGACTTTTATTCTATGCAAAGTGAAAAGTTTGTTGACGAAACTTTTGGCGGTTCTCTGCCCGCCTTTATTGCAGCATTCACCAAAAGAAAAAAACTGACTTCTCAGGAAATTGAAGAACTCCGGAAAATGGTCAATGAATTCGGAGGTGAATAATAGTGGAAGACATTTTTATCATCCTTTTTAATATGAGCATCACAGCCTCATATCTTGCAATAGCCATAATCATAATAAAATTTGTTTTTAGGAAAATGCCGAAATGGATAAGCTGTGCCTTATGGAGTCTTGTAGGATTGCGGCTTATTATACCATTTTCTTTTGAAAGCGTTCTGAGTCTTATTCCCGATAGTGAACCAATTCCTTCCGATATTATGATATCATCTCAACCGCACATATCAACAGGAATCCCTTCATTGAACTCAACCATAAACCCAATTATTTATGAAACATTTTCACCTGATCCGTCAAACAGTGCAAATCCTATGCAGATAATTATTTTTATTATGTCGTTATTATGGATTGCAGGTTTTACAGGAATGCTGATTTATGCAACTATAAGTTATATTGCTATTAAACGAAAAACAGTTATCAGCATCAAAACCGAAGAAGGAGTATATATTTGTGATAACATCGACTCCCCCTGTATACTCGGTATTATAAAACCGTTGATTTACATTCCGTCTTATATAGATGACACTAACCTTTCGCTGATTCTTGCTCACGAAAGAGCTCATATAAAAAGAAAAGACCATATATGGAAACCTCTTGCTTTCATAATTCTTTCAGTTTACTGGTTCAATCCTGTTATGTGGACAGTATTTATTCTGTTGTGCCGCGATATTGAAGCAGCATGTGATGAAAAAGTAATACGAGAAATGGATACAGAAAAAAGAAAACAATATTCCGAGGCATTAATAAACTGTTCTGCACCGAAAAAATACATTTCTGCCTGTCCTTTGGCTTTCGGCGAAACCGGTGTAAAAAAAAGAATAAAGAACGTGCTGAACTATAAGAAACCGACTTTCTGGATAATAGCTGCCGCACTTATAATAAGTATCATGCTGTCGGTATGCTTTATGACAAACCCGAAGAGCGCCAGAATTGCCGACATCGAAAATTACGAAAATATTTATAAGGATGTACATAAGGTACAATTATATATAGGCGCAGGATACATAAGTACATATGAGGATGCATCCGAGATCATAAAGGAAATTAAAAAGGTAAGAATCGAGAAAAATGCCATAGATGAGTCAAGAGACGAAAACCGTGATAAGTCCTTCAGAATTGAATTTGATGACAATCTTTCAATAAATATAAACGAAAGCTTTACTTATTTATGGCTTGATGACTCTGTAAAGCCCTCTTTTTCATATAAAATCAAAAATCCCGAAATACTGAAAGATCTCTTTTCTATAAGTAACCATGTAACGGGTGTCGAGGGCGTCTATATAACCATTGACAAGGTAATTACAGAAGAAAACAGTTCGACATTTGAAGTAACCTGGCACAATGAAAGATATGACACAATACATTTCGGCGAATTTTTTCATATTGAAAAATTTACCGAAAACGGAATATGGGAAAAAATCACCTTCCCTGAAAACTATGTTTTTCTCACAATAGGTTACATTCTTTCCGGCAATTCAGAAAAAACAGAAGATTATTTTTGCCCTGTTGAACTTAAAGACGGACTTTACAGATTCTCCTCATCATTCTCATTCAAAAATGAAAGCTACTTTGCAAGAGCCACATTTACTGTAGGAGACACAATTTCAGACGTCGGCGGTGCCGACTGCCCCGCAAGTATTCTGAAAGGAAAACAGCTCACTCTGGAAGAATTAACAGAAATTTCAAAGAAGGGCAAAGAGCTTTCATGGGAAGATTTCGATGAGTTTTCCTATGTTGAGACAGGATCCGGTCTTTATATAAGACATTATCAGATAGACGAAAGATTTTCGCTTGCAATCGGTGGAGGAGGAACTGATACTAAGCCTATGTATATGTATCTTGCAGCACCTTCAGAGGGCGAAGATAAGTTCATTGTCATTGACATTCGGGGCGACGATGTAGAAGCATTTATAGAAGACAATAAGAATAATCCCATTCCTGAGCCTGATATCTCCTTTGCTGTAAGAAGCTTCCCCGTTGATAAAAGCGGGAACAATCTCGGAGCATTTATAAAGTTCGGAGCAGATAATACCGACAAGCTGACATACAGCAGTATAAAATACCTGCCGGTAATAAGAATTAAAAACGAAAATGAACTTAAAAGCTTCCGGGATTTCTTTGCGGGAACATTTGATTTTCATATTGAATTCGAAGATACGCAGCTTTCCTTATCAGATTTTTTCAAGGAATATGAAGGCGATGAAGAGTTTTTCAATGAAAATGACTTTCTTATCATGTATGTATCTGCAGATAATGAGAAAGATCGTTTTGATGCGATCCGAGTTTATCCTGACAAAGAAACACTTAACATCTGTATAAGACAAGGACATTATGAAACTGTCGGAAATGCCTCTCCTTCTGGCTGGCTTATCACTTTAGCTGTTCAGAAAAACGATCTTCAGGAAATCACAGAACTTAAGGCATATGTAGGAGAAACAATTTCCCTTCCTGAGCCGGACATTCTGAATTCATATGTTTATATACCCGAAACTGACACTTTTAATTCAGCCGCTTTACATCTTTATGATAACAATACATTTATGCTTTCACCTTCAGTTTACAGCTCGTATATTGAAGCCGGAACATTTGAATTCGAAGGCGATCTTTTAATCCTTAGTTCTTCTGACGGGATTTCCACATATGTTTTTGAGATAAACAACACAGATATACTTTTCAAGAAAAATGAATCTGTTGTACACAAATCTTTTTATGATATTCCTGATAAAGCGTGTTTCACAGAATACTAAAAAAACAAAAGACCGTTCTCATAAAGGGAACGGTTTTTGTTGTTATCAAATTTCATAATCAAGACAGCTTCTCTGCTTTGTAAACGGTCTGACTTTAGTATCCGCAACCTCCTGATGAAGAGGGTGAGAAGCATAAAACTTTAGTGCTTCTTCACTTTCAAAGGTAGAATCGAGCATCAGATCGGCTGTTGATGATGCAAGTCCTGTAACATTAACTTTAATATCAAGCAATCCTTCAATTTTGTCCTGAAGACCTTCAAGACCTTCCTTGATACCGAGCTTTATTTTTTCTTTTTCTTCAGGACAAAATTCATCCCTAAGATTCCATAAGATAATATGTTTTACCATATAATACGCCTCACTCAATAATTACATCAACTTTTTCAATACCGTAATATTTGAAGACTTCACATGCTTCCTGCGTCAATCTTTCACCACAGACCGCGATTGGAACTGCAGGAGGACATGTTACCGACGGAGCAGCAAGAATTCTGCCGACAGCATTATTTGTATCCACTTGCATAAAGTCTCTAAACAGGGCGTCCTTTACACTAAGAACTCGCTCACATTTCACAACATATGGCAAGGCTTCAGTTAATGGCTCTTTTCTGGCAGCTGCAACCAAAACATTTTGAAGATGTTCAAGCTCATCAGAACTTATATTCGGAGTGAACATAAGAACCACGAAATCCTGATCAGAGAATTCACATTCAATTCCATTTTGTCTTAGCATCCCGGCAAATTCCGTTCCGGTGTAACCGTATTTTTTTATATCGAGAGTAATTCTTAAGGGTTCATTACCAATCAATATAAATCCTTTATCAATCAGTTTTGTCTTAATTTTATCAAGACGTTCAACGAAATATTTCAGTTCATCTCTTATTTTGTCATACATATAACGATTTGCATTATCAAGTGAAGCAAGAATAAGATATGACGGACTTGTAGAAGCAAACAGTGACATTGCTCTTTCCGCATTGTTTATTATCACATCGGGAGCGTTTTCAGAAATATTAAGGTATGCACCGCCTGTAAGCACAGGAAGTGTTTTATGCGCAGAATCACAGCACATATGCGCTCCGAGAGATATCGGATGAAGGTTTTCCGGCAAAAAACGCAGATACGCTCCGTGGGCATTATCAACAACAAGCAAGACATTAAACTCACTGCAAACCTCAGAAATACCTTTGATGTCAGCTATATTGCCGAGATAATCCGGACTTGTGATATATACAGCTGTTGGAATTTCATCTGAATTTTTAAGAAAGCTACGAAGATATGCAGGTGAAAACTCAGCACTTATCACGCTGCCGGTTTTTTCGGGAAATATCCACGATACTTCAATATCAAGAAGTGCGGAAGCTGTCATAAAAACCTTATGAGCATTTCTTCCTGCCGCAACTGACGGCTTCTTTCCGGAACTTTCGGCGTACATTTTTATAAGTGCAAGCATTGCTCTTATGGAAAGAGAAGATCCTTCTGTTGAATATAATGTCTTTTTTGTCCCGAAAAGCCGTGATGCATTCAGCTGACTTTCTTTAAGTATACCTGTTTCGTGATAAAGAACATCCGCTCCGTCTATTTCAGTTATATCGAAACTTTCACGCAACCCTGCGTCTTTTCCCTTATGTCCCGGGACATGAAGTCGAACAAAATTATTCTTTTTATATGTATTTATAAAATCAGATACAGGAGTATTCATAATTAACCTTCAAGCGTTTTAGCTGCTTCAAGCATAATCGCACATTCCATTCTTTTTCTGAAGAGATCACATCCGTAAGAATACACACCTTTTACCGAGCCTGTTGCATGATATGCATTTGCAGCGCACCCACCGGAGCAATAAAGCTTTGCCCAACAATCATTACATTCGGGACGTGTATATACATTACACTCAAGAAACTCTTCCTGAACAGCAATGTTGGAAACACCGTCAAAAACATTACCAAGCTTATATTTTTCATCACCGACGAACTGATGGCAAGGATAAAGGTCCCCCCAAGGGGTTACTGCCATATATTCGGTACCTGATCCGCAACCCGACACACGTTTATAAATACAAGGACCACCCTTAAGGTCAATCATATAATGGTAGAAAGTAAAAGGTGCTCCCTTTCTGTGTCGTTCAAGCATAAGCTCAGCAAGCTTTTCATACTGTTCCATAACAACCTGCTTATCATCCTCTGTTAAAGCAGAAGGATCATTCTGTGCGCAAACAACAGGCTCCATACTAAGCTCAGTAAAACCAAGATCAAGCATTGTTTTAATGTCTTCAAGAAAATCGGGATTATGATGAGTAAATGTGCCTCTCATATAATAATTTTTGTTTCCGCGTGCTTCAACAAATTTCTGAAATTTAGGTACGATGTAATCCCATGAGCCTCTTCCCTGATAATCAACCCTGAAACGGTCGTGCACGTCTTTTCTTCCATCAAGACTGAGAACAACATTACTCATCTCACGGTTTGAAAATTCTATCACGTCATCATCAACAAGAACACCGTTTGTTGTCAGTGTAAAGCGGAAGTTTTTACCTTTTTCTTTTTCAATGCTTCTTGCATATTCAACAAGCTGTTTTACAACTGTAAAGTTCATCAGAGGTTCACCGCCGAAAAAGTCAACTTCGAGATTTCTTCGGCTTCCTGAATTCTCAACGAGAAAGTCGAGTGCCTGTTTTCCGACATCAAAGCTCATAAGAGCCCGTTCTCCGTGATATTTTCCCTGACTTGCAAAGCAATATGAACAATTCAGATTACAGCTGTGAGCAATGTGCAGACAAAGCGCCTTTACAACACCAGAAGTTCTTCTTTTAAGCTCCCCTGCAATATTTCTGAAATTATCGGGAGTAAAAAGCTTACCTGCAGCTTTCAGTGATTCAATCTGCTTAATACAATCTTCAATTTCTTCTGTTGTAACATCGGAACGATCAGGATATTTTTCTAAAATTTCTGTTATAATCTGTGCTTTATCTGTAGACTCATACATATTTATGATATCAAAGGCAACTTCATCAACTACGTGCACAGAACCGGAACAAATATCTAAAACAATATTCATACCGCCCAGCTTATAAGAATGTATCATATATAAGTTCTCCAATCGAAAAAAATGCCGCCATAAGGCGGCAAAATCTGTTAAAACAAATAAATTATTCTTCTACCTTGTTTTCACACTGCTGATTTGCAATACCGCAGCTTGTTTTGCAAGCAGACTGACAAGAAGTCTGGCATTCACCGCAACCGCCGTTCTTTGCACTTTCACAAAGGTTCTTTGTTTCAATTGTCTGAATTTTCATATTTATAATCCTCCGAATTTTTTTTATATTTTATCATATGTTTTTTAATAAGTCAATCGGTCAGAATGGGATTTTATCAAAATATTATTAGTTCAATTGACAGAAAAATACTAAAATGTTATAATAAAACAAAAATTTATGAAGGTGAAAATATGTCATTTATGATCAATAAGATTATTTCTTTGATTCTTGTACCATTATATCTTTGCCCTTTTCTACCTTTTATTCATGTAGTTAAAATATTCAATCAGCCCAAGGAGCTTATTTCTCTCAGCGAAAACGGTATAGGCACTGCGGAGGATCCTGTGTTTCTTACTGCACACAGAGGAGTTTGGGCAGAAGCCCCCGAAAATTCACTTCCCGCCTATGAAAAAGCTGTCGAATACGGCTATTATACAGCTGAATGCGATATACAGCTTACAAAAGACAATGAATGGGTTCTCAATCATAACAGTGACACAGGCTCACTTTTCTGTGAAATAGGCGAAATATCTGATTATACGCTTGAAGAATTAAAAACATTTTCATATAAATGGGGTGCCAATTTCTGGGAATATGAGAATCTCAGAATCTGTACTCTTGACGAATATCTTGATGTTTTTGCTGGCTGTGACACGCGTCCTCAGATTGAAATCAAAGGCGATAATCTTGATATGCTTTATAAAGTTGTTGATGCGGTAAAGGCACGTAATATGGAAGAACAAGCAATTATCATCAGCTTCAATTATGAACAGCTTCAGGTTGTTGATGCGCTGAACAGCGGAATCGAATTATGGTATCTTTGTGATACAATCACTCCCGAAATCATCTCAAAGGCAGAAGCACTTGATTCAGAATGCTGGCTTTCTCCTTCTTTTGAAGACAATACTCAGGAATCAATTCAGCTTGCAATTGATTCAGGAATCGGCTGTTCATTCTGGACTGTAAATGAGCTCAGCGATGCAAAGATGCTTTATGATATGGGCATAAGATATATAGAAACAGACATTTTCGTGAACTGACAAAAGAGTACCGGCTTTAAGTCGGTACTTCTTTTTATATAGGAAATTGCTCGCGTTGTGAGCAATTAGCATATAATTCGCCTGCGGGCTCATTGAATGACGCAAGCTTATTGAACAAAAAACACCTTTTCGCCCCCAAGATTGGGGGACGGGGGGTTGAAGCAGAATGCTTTTTTACTTTATAGGAAATTCCTCGAAAACAGAAGAAGCAAAAAAAATAAGCCTGCGGAAAAAGCAGGCATAGAAAAACAGGCGAAAATAATCAGAAGATATAAAAGCCTTCAGCACCGAAGAAATCTTCATCATCGTCATCGCCTTCATGGAGAAAATAGTCCATATCGAGAAGTTCGTCGTCGGACATATTTTTAATTTCTCTTTTAGATATACCCTCAGGGGGATTTTTTAAGTATTTAAGTCTGAGTTCCTCAATTTCTTTTTTAGACATAATATCCTCCGTTTTTTTCTTTAGTGTAACATAAACGGAGCAAGATGTGAACAGGAATTCGGATGAGATCTCCGATATTTTTCAATAGCCTTTCTGAATAAATCTTCAAGAGGAACTCTTTTGTGATTATGAAAAAGCTCAAGAAGCACCATCATATTACCGCAAGAACATTTCAGGGGATCGTAACCGAAAGTCAAACCAATAGATAAACGCCACTTGTTGCAAGAGAGAAGAAAAGATCGTTTATTCAGAGGAACGGCAGGAATGAGTTTGCTATCTGAAGCTCTGTGTCTTGCATAGATGCCGTAATAACGAATCATTTTGAAGTGCTTTTCGGGAATATGTTGGATAAGCCTTTCCATAAAGTCTAATACAGGTACAGTTTCATAAATCAAAGCATTATCTTCATGTCTGTTGTAATGGAAAGTTACATTGTCACCGTCATAGTTATCGATGCGAGAAGTTGCGATTACAGGTCTTCCGAGGTAACGGCCGATGTATTTAAGAACATCTTTGGGTTGAGATAAGGCAGGTTTAGCATAAACATAGAAGCCGTGTTTATGTTCACGATAACATATACCTTTAATTGTTTTGAAAGAAGTACCGATTTTATCTTCAAGATAATTAAGCAGAGAGGTACGAAAAGCATTACGGAGAAATATATAGCTGAAATGTTTAACATGTCGCCATAAGCCGGAATTGCCAATGCCACCTTCAGAGATGAGACAATGAATATGGGGATTCCATTTAAGGTCTCTGCCGAAAGTGTGAAGAACACAGATAAAACCGGGCGTAAACTGTTGAGACTTGTTCATATTGTGAAACAAACTCAAGATGGTATAACGAACAGCAGAGAAAAGACAATTCAGCAAAGAACGGTCTTCATAGAAGAATATACGGAGATTTTCATCAATAGTGAAAACACAATGACGATGAATGCAATTTACAAGCTTAAAGGACATAGCAGTGGTGCGGTCAATTGCGTATTTAGTACCACAGGAAGGACAGAATCTGCTTTTACAACGGAAAGGAACGAATTTTAGGTTGCCGCAATGTTCGCAGCCGAACATAGCACCGCCGAAGGAAAAATCTCCGCAGTGAATCATTCTATCTACGTTTTCGATAACGGACTTCCGAGGATTAAGCAGATAGATAAGTTCTTCATAATGTTCTTTGAAAATTTGTTGTAATATATTCATGTAAATATTATACAACAAATCTCCCCAAAGCAAAACCCCCTCATGATTGAGGGGGCAGGGGGTAATGATTTGTCGAAGACAATTTTTTAT
>JAZNSD010000058.1:0-18820 GCA_045591055.1 Acutalibacteraceae bacterium
CCTTCAATTCCAATATCTCTTTTTCGTATTGCTGAATGTGTCTGTAGTCTCTGGGCATAAAAATTCCTCCTACGGTAGATATTTCTATTCTACCATAGGAGGGTGTTTTTTTCTATTGTCCGTTTTTAACGGACTTGTGCAAAAAATGGTGGTTTTTTGTTATTATCGGGATTGTTCTGCTTTCTATCGTAGCCGGTGGCCGTTCTGATGATAATACAGATGTGATTGAAAACTCCGAGTCTACATCTTTAGTTAATGCTACTGAAGATGTGTTGTCCGAATCTGAAACTATAGAAGAAACAGCAGCTGCAGAAACTGAATTAACACAGGAAAATATTGCAGAAGAAAAACTGATAATTGAGATCGAAGGAGACTCAGACGGAGCTTATAGTACTTTGCTGGTATTTAATGAAGGTACTGAAGATGAAATGAGCAGATATGTGCAGATCATTCCTCCCGGTACATATAAGGCAACAAATATTGATTATGAGCATTTCCGTGGCGGATTAAACATATATAGCGAAGAATTACACACAGGTTCAACCGGTTTTGACGAGTTTGCTGAGTTTTACTTAAACGAAAGTATGGAGCCCGGTGAATCAGTCGTTGTAACTATTGAAGAAGGACAATGTATTTACATACCTTCTCCCGGTAAATATTTGTTTGAACAGCAGTAAAACATATTAAAAATTATAGTTTTGAAAAGACTTCAGAGGTTTATCTGGAGTCTTTTTGTTGTAATCGGGGCATTTTTGTTGTATATTAAATATGATACATCATGAAGCAGACGGATGTGCCTGCTTCGGCTTCTTTGATTTTTGTATATTCGTATAAAGTGCTTTCCCGTGAAGGTTTGCAGGGATATTTACCTTGACTGTCCCGCGGAAGCAGGCTTTTTGCCTCCTGAACTGACAGATATCGTATTCACCGATATTGTTGAGGTCTGCTGAAAGACCGTCGGCTGTCCCGTTATATACGGCGTGACCAACGGAATAAAATTATACATTTTCAGCCTTTTGTTTTCATTGACTTTTATATGTGTAGCATATTATAATAGTATTAATCATGAGCAAAATGCTTTAATTCAGTTTTTTTCTTTTTTCGGGGAGGAAATATGTCAGAATTTTTCGGTAAAAAGGTGCTTGTTTTAGGACTTGCAAGAAGCGGTATGGCTGCGGTGAAGCTTCTCACGGCATTGGGAGCGCAGGTTACCGTTTCTGAGTCAAAGGCACCCGAGGATATAAAGGAGCTGCCCGTGCTTCAGGAAATGGGAGTAAGGGTCGTGAAACAGGACAAGGAAGTTTTTGAAGAGGATTTTTATATTGCCGTTAAAAACCCCGGAATCAACGGTAAGCTGTGGTTTGTAAAGCGTCTTTGTGAAAGAGGTATTTCTGTTATAACGGAAATAGAGCTTGCCTTTATGGTGAGTGCACCTCAGCATTTTGTTGCAATCACCGGCTCAAACGGAAAAACCACAACCTCAACCCTTGTTTATGAAATAATAAAGAAGCAGCATCCCGGAAAGACCCTTCTTTGCGGAAATATCGGCATCGCTCTCTGTGAAATGGTGCTTCAGTATGATCTTATAAATAATGACGGCTATTATATTGTGCTTGAAATATCAAATTTCCAGCTGGTGGACATAGTGAATTTCCGTCCCGAGGTGGCGGTTATCATCAACCTTGCTGCAGACCATCTTGATTTTATGGGCACGGAGGATGCATATTACCGCTCAAAGCTTCGTGTTTATGAAAATATGAAGGCGGGGGACACCTTCCTTTATAATAAGGATGATGCACTTATAAAGGAATATACAGACGAGGTAAAAATCGGCTGTGATATTCTTTCCTACAGTCTTTTTGAAAAGGACTCCGACCTTTTTGCCGATAATGAAAATGTATATTATAAGGGTGAAATTCTTTTCCCCGTAAGTGATATCAAGGTTGTAGGCAGACACAATGTGCAGAATGTGCTTGTAGGTGTGGGCGCCGCCATTAAATGCGGTGTAACAAAAGAAAATATAAGAGAAGCTGTGTCCGCCTTCAACGGAGTGGAGCACAGAATTGAATTTGTCCGTGAAAAAGACGGTGTAAGATTCTATAACGATTCAAAGGGAACAAATGTTGATGCTACGGTAACTGCGCTCAAGGCATTTTCTTCTCCCGTTATTCTTCTTGCAGGCGGTCACGAAAAAGGACTTGACCTCTCACCCTTAAAGCCTCTTCTGCCGGGTGTGAAGAAGGTTATTGCCTACGGTGAATGCGGGGAGCGTATATATAATGAGCTGACCGATAAAGAGGGTGTTCTTGTGAGTGACCTTCCGACGGCTCTCGGCGAAGCCGTAAAAATTATGGCAGCAGGAGATGTTGTGCTTCTTTCTCCCACAACAAGCTCATACGACCAGTATACATGCTTTGAAGAAAGAGGAGAGCATTTCAAAAAACTGGTTAATTCTCTTTAAGGGGTTGTTTTCTTGACTCTTAGCGAAAGGCCTATAGGCATATTTGACTCGGGGCTTGGCGGTCTTACTGTAGTAAAGGCTGTGCTTGAGCATATGCCCAATGAAAATATAATATATCTGGGCGATTCTCTTAATGTGCCTTACGGAGAAAAAACCTCAGGGCAGATTACCGAATTCGTTTTTAAGAATACAGAGTTTCTGCTGCGCCACGGAGTAAAGGCGGTTGCAATAGCCTGTAATACTGCAGATGCCACATCAAGAGGCAAGCTTATGCAGTGCTATTCCTTGCCCATAATCGGCGTTATTGCACCTGCTGCCCATAAGGCGGCAGAGCTTACAAAAAATAAAAAGGTGGGCGTTATTGCCACCTCAACTGCCGTTAACAGCGGCGCATATGAAAGAACAATCAAATCATATCTTTCGGATTGTCAGGTTTTTTCCATTCCCGCACCGAAGCTTGTGCCTTTGGTGGAGGCAGGAAAAATCCATAAGGAAGACACCGAAATGATTGAGGCTCTTGAGGAATACCTTCTGCCTCTGAAGATGAAGGGGATAGACACTCTTATTCTCGGCTGCACGCATTATCCTTTGGTGTATGAATTGGTTAAGGAAATGCTGCCTGAAATAAATGTTGTCTGCTCCGGCAGCTCATCTCTCGGCTCTCTCAGAGAAAAGCTCAGAAATGAAGGACTTCTCAACACCTCGGGCAAAAAAGGCGAGGCGCAGTTTTTTGTTACCGGTGAGCCCTCGTATTTTGAGAAAAACGGAGGACTTTTCCTCGGCACATCAATTGAAGGAAAGGTTCAGCGCGCAGTTATATAAAATCAGAATTTCAGGGAAGTGAAAAGATGAAAAGAATATTTGCTCTATTGCTGATCACAGCTTTGCTCTTCAGTGCCTGCTCGGGCGCAGATAACGAAGCAACGACTGAAGCCACAACTGAAGCTCAAATAACTATAGAAGAAACGACGGCAGCCCCTGCCCCTGTTTATCTCAATCCTCTTAACGGTACGGTTCTGAGCGAACCCTTTTCGGGAAGAATTTTCTCGGTTTCAATAAATAATGTGCCTGCGGCTCTTCCGCACAAGGGTGTGGGAGATGCGGATGTCTTCTTCGAAATGTTTATAAACGACTATTGCACGAGAGGACTTGCACTTTATACGGATATCAAAAAAGTGCCTGCCATAGGCTCAATCCGTTCAACAAGATTCAACTTTACCGATATTTCAAAGGCTTATAATACTGTTATGGTATATTCGGGAGGCAGCGATGTTGTTCTGAAGGATATGGAAGCGGTAGGTATCGATAATCTTGTGGCTGACCTGCCCGTAGGCTACAGGGATACGGGAAGAAGCGATGCCGGCTATTCCTTTGAGCATACCCTTTTTGCTACAGGTGAGTCTTTATATAATGCGGCAAGTGAAAAGGGCTATGATATGAACCTTACCCGTCAGGATTACGGTATGAAATTCGGCGGAGAGGGCACTCCCGCACAGGGAAGCGAAGCCAACGAAATTGAAATCGTTTTCTCTCTTGACGGCAGAACAAAGAGCACCACAATGAAGTATGACAGCGCAAGAGATGAATATATCTACTGGCAGTACGGCAAGGAAATGGTTGACGAAAACACAGGCAAGGCAGAAGGCTTCAAAAATGTTTTTGTTGTTCACGCACCTATGCTCAGTGATCCTGTTTATCATATTGCCGATATCTTCGGTATGGGTACGGGATATTATGCCTGCGGCGGAAAAATGATTCCCGTGAAGTGGTGGATAGAAAGCCCCGAGCACGGATTCACATTTATGACAGAGGGCGGAATCCCGATACTTCAGGAGCACGGCTCAACCTATATAGCCCTTGCCCCCGAAGGCAGCCCCGTCAATGCAAAATAATATCAGATAATAACAAAAAAACCGCTCGTACTCCGGGCGGTTTGTTAATTATCATCACTATGTCTAAAATCAAGCAGGTCTCCGGGGGTGCACTGAAGCACCGTGCATAATCTTGCCAATACATCAAGGTCAATACGCTGAATCTTTCCCTTGCAGTAATTATTCAGCTGAGTGCGCTGTATTTCAGCACGGAAAGCCACCTTGTTTTTACTGAGTCCGCTTTTTTCAATCATTTTATCAAGATTGAAGCTGATTCGTCCGTAGTTTGCTTCTGACATATTTTCACCGCCTTCTGTAAATAATTATATTCATATTTAATATAAAAATACAGTTGTTATATATCATTTCATATGTTGACAACAAATATTTATAGTGTTAATATAAATACACCTGTATATATGTACAGGTGTATTGTGGTTTACTTAAGAAAAGGAGAGATTATATGAAAAGCATGCTTAAATCAATACTATGCATCTCATTATGTGCTGTGATGCTTCTGACAGTTTTATCCTCGGCTGATATTACTTTATTTGCATCAGCTACCATGGTGGATTCCGGAAAATGCGGAGATAACCTTACCTGGTCTATCAGCAGCGACGGAACTCTTACAATTTCGGGCTTAGGGGAGATGTATAATTATGATAATAATACAAATCCTCAGATTGAGGCTCCATGGCATACTTATCACTCATATATTCTTGATGTTGTAATTTTTAAGGGTGTGACGAGTATTGGAACTCGTGCATTTTCCGATTGTGAGAGTCTTACAAGTATAACAATCCCCGACAGTGTGATAAATATAGGAAATTGGGCATTTGCTTATTGCTTCAAGCTTGCCGGTATATCAATTCCCGATAGTGTGACAAGTATAGGCACAGGAGCATTTTTAAACTGCGCCAGTCTTAAAAGCGTAAAAATCCCTGATAGTGTGATAAGCATAGGTGATTGTGCATTCTCTTATTGCGACAGTCTTGCAAATATAACAGTTGATAAGAATAATAGTAAATATTCAAGTGATGAATACGGTGTTTTGTTTAATAAAAATAAAACAGAATTGATACGATTTCCGCTTGGAAGCTCTGAAATATCATATAAAGTTCCCGACAGCGTGATAAGTGTAGGAGATTTCGCATTTGAATATTGCTCCAATATTCTGAGTATAACACTCCCCGACGGTGTAATAAATATTGGTGACTGGGCATTCTCTTATTGTGATAGTCTTGCAAATATAAAACTTCCCGATAGTGTGACGAGTATAGGAGAAGTTGCATTTTATGAATGCTGCAAGCTTACAAGTGTAAAAATCCCTGCCGGTGTGACGAGTATAGAACAAATGACATTTTCTGATTGTGAGCGACTTACAAGCATAACAATTCCCGACAGTGTTACCAGTATAGGTGACTCTGCATTCTACGGTTGCAGCAGTCTTGCAAATATAAATATCCCTGACAGTGTGACAAATATAGGAGAGTCTGCATTTTATGATTGCCGCAGTCTCGTAAGTATAGATATTCCCTCCCACGTAACGAGTATCGGCGTTTTTGCATTTTCCGGTTGCGACAGCCTTACAAATATAGCAGTTGATAAAAATAATAAGAAATATTCAAGTGATGAATCCGGAGTGTTATTTAACAAGGATAAAACAACGTTGATACATTACCCGGCAGGTCGCTCTGACACATCATATAATATCCCCGCAGGAGTGACAACTATAGGAAAGATGGCATTTTATTCTTGTTACATGCTTCTCAGTATATCAATCCCCTCAGGAGTGACAAGAATAGAAGATTATGCATTTGGTTATTGCAATAATCTTGTAAGTATAACACTTCCCGATAGTGTAATCAGTATAGGAGCTTTCCCATTTGACACTTGCAATGCTCTCACAAGTATTATGATCTGCAATCCGGATTTGCAGATATATAATGCCCCATTGATGATACCTTCTTCTGCTGTTATATACGGTTATGAAGGTTCAACAGCACAGAATTATGCAAAGACTTATAATAGAAAATTTGTTTTACTGTCTGAAAATAACATCGAAATTACCGAAAATGAAAAAATAAAGCTTCTCGGTGAGGATTCAGTTCTTGTGCTTGAAGCCTCCACGGTTGGTGATGTGCTTAAAAATACAAAGGGTAATGTAAGCGTTACGGACAAGGACGGAAAGTCTGTCAGCGGAAAAGACAGTGTCGCAAGCGGTATGACGGTTACACTTAAGGATTCAGCGGGTAAGGTAGTTGATCAGAAGACAGTTGTTGTGCCCGGGGACAACAACGGTGACGGAAAGATAACGGCTGCTGATGCAAGAAGTGCCCTTCGTGCCTCCGTAAACCTTGATACACTCAACTCCTGGCAGACCTCTGCTTCGGATGTTGATAACATCAAAGAAAACAAAATCACCGCCGCTGACGCAAGATTTATCCTGCGTGCATCAGTAAACCTCGAAAGCTTCAGTGATTGGATGAAGACAATCAGATAACATAAAAAATGCTTTTCTGCAGTCGCAGGAAGGCATTTTTTTCTGTAATCTTCATTTTGTAATTTTATGTATTTTGTAAAAATTAAATAAAATCACTCGACAAGTTATAAAAATTATGTTAATATTGTATTATATACTATAAAGGGGTGGTTATATGGCAGATTGTCCTAAGTGTCAGGCACATCTGAAGCTTACCGACTGGAAGCCCAATTGTCCTCATTGCGGGGCAAACATTGTGGTTTATGACCTTCAGGAAAGGCTTATGAAGGAGGCGGATATTGCCGAGGTGCAGTATTACCATTTTCAGAAAAAGGTTGACCGTCTCAAATCTGCTTTTGTCGGCTCAAAGCTTAATATCATAAGAATTTTTACAAGTCTTATCCCCATTGCGGCACTTTTTCTGCCGATTGTAAAAATAAAGCTTTCCGATCCCTTTGAGATATTCGACGGTAATATGGGAATTCTCGACATATATAATATGTTTGATAAGCTTGATCCCGGGGACTTTATAAGCGTTATCGGAGCGCAGGAGACAAAAGCTGCAGGCATACTCTTTACCGTGGCTGTTATTTGTCTTCTTCTTTCGGTTGTCACGATGCTTGTGCATTTTCTTTTTAATATGCTTGCTTCATCGCCAAAGGGAAAAATAAGAAATTACACTATTGATATTATCTTTATTGCCCTTGTTGTGATTGCAATGGGATGCTTTATGTTTATCCCCGAAAATCCTGCGGTATCGGGTGCACTCGGTATCGGAGCATATTTATATCTGCTGCTTGTTGTGCTGAATTTTGTGATTGACATTCTCTGCTTCCGTCAGAAGCTTGAAGTAAAGCATTCTCAGTGCTATGTAGGCGGTATTCCCATAGAGGAATATTTTGAAATGGTGGAAAAGGGCACTCCTCCCGAGGAGCTTCGTGCTGAAATGTACAGACGTCTCACCGCCATACAGCAGGAGCAGGAAGAAAAGCTCAGACAGAAAAACGGAAAGAAGGAGGATGCTTAAATGGATGAAAATAACAAAACTGCCGTAAGCGAGCAGGAGTATATAACCAATTTTAACACCTCCGAAGCGTGGATGAACAGAACCTTCTGTTCCACAAAGGAAAGAGTTGCCTATCTTGTAAAATCAAGTGTAGGAAGCCTTTCTCTGGGTAAATACGACACAGGCTCGGATATTTTCCTTTATAAAATATACGGTCTTTCTCCCGATGCACGAGCAAATGCGGCAATAGGTCTTACCATTTATGATATGATAAACGACCCTCTGTCGGCTCTTATTATCGACAAAATGCGTACCCGTTGGGGTAAGTTCAAGCCCTTCCAGTGGCTGGCTCTTATACCCAGCCTTGCTGTGGGCCTGGCTACCTGCCTTATGCCCATAATTGCCGAGGGCAACGGCTTTGATGCGGCACAGAAGCTTTTGTTTTACATGGTAATATCCTATATCAACGAAACCATCGGTGCGTTCTTCGGAGGCGGCGGCTATATAGACAACGTATTTACGCCGAACCCCAATGAAAGAACCTCACTTTTAGTATCCGCAAAGTTTATTTCCGAGCTTTTTGCAAGATTCCCCGAGCAGCTTATGGGAATTATGTTTGACCTTGTGAATAACGGAAAACTGAAGCTCAATCTTGTGAATATGTTTGCAGGCTTCAAAACCTTCTGGTGGCTGGTGGCTACGCTTCCCGGTGTATGGTGGGTTATTGTAAGTAAGGAAAGAGTTCCCCAATCCCTTCAGCCGCCCCCTGCAATGAAAGGCTTTTTCTCGGTATTCCGCAACCGTCCCATGCTTATTTATATGCTCTCGGGCTTCATAGGCGGTATTGATATCGGTACAAGCGAATCCCTTTATTATGACAGCGTTCTGAAATTCAATATGATGTCCACCATTGCAGGTATTCCCGGTATGCCCATTTCATATGCCTCATACCCGTGGGCAACGAAATTCAGAAAGAGGTTTTCTACCAAGGCACTCTGGGTAATGCAGTCTCTTTCAATCACCGTATCCGAAAGTATTTTCTTCCTCACAGGTCTTATCGGAGGCAAGGAAAACGGCTTCTATAAGAAAAAAGTACCTATGACCATTGCAGCAATGATAGGAAACTGCCTTGAAATGGTCTTCTACGGTACAAAGAAAATACTTGACCCCGAAATCAACTTTGAGGTGCTTGACTATTGCGAATGGAAAAACGGCTACAGAGTTGAGGCAACCATTAACCTTGCAAGAAGCTATATAGACAAGGTGAAGGGTGCAGTGCTTACCAAGGTGAATGCAGTGCTCCTTGAAAAATGGGCAGGCTTCCAGGTTGGTGCAGATGCTGTTCAGACAAATGAAACCATGTGGAGAATGTTCATAACAGCCTGCGGTCCCAAGCTTATATTCGACTATCTGTGCGTTGTTCCCATGCTTTTCTATAACATAGACAAAAAGACCCGTGACAGAATGTATCTTGAGCTTGAAAAATCCAGAGCTGCCACAGCAGCAAGAGAAAAGAGATTGAGAGATGCAGCCGAAAAGGGTGACACGATAGCTGAATAAAAAATAGTTCCCGTTCTGATGTGAACGGGAATATTTTTTTTGTGAAAAATTAATAATTATATCGGGAACAGTATAAAATAATTACAATGCACATATAATATATTGACAATGCATATTGATTGTATTATAATTATTGCGTAAGGAGTGATGATAATGGCAACTACAAATATTACAATGAGAATGGATGAGGAGCTGAAATCTCAGCTGCAGGAGCTTGTTTCGAATCTCGGTATGGATCTTACCACATTTTTTACAATATCAGCAAAACAGGCCGTGAGAGAACAAAGAATCCCTTTTGATATAACGATGAATAAACCCAATGCGGAAACATTGGCTGCTATCAGGGAAGCAAAAGCAATGAAAGCTGATCCGCTTCTCGGCAAAACCTATTCTGATGCGGATGAAATGATAAAGGAGCTTCTTGAGTGATGTATGGGATAAGACCTACAAATGCATTCCGTAAGGATCTGAAGCGTATTGAAAAAAGAGGTTATAATATCGCACTGCTTACCGATGTGATTAAAAAGCTTGCAAACGGTGAAAGCTTACCACCGAAGAGTAAGGATCATATGCTTTTCGGAGATTTTGAAGGCTGCAGAGAATGTCACATAACTCCTGATTGGCTTCTTATTTATGAAATTTCGGAAAATGAACTGATCTTATATCTGACAAGAACAGGAACACACAGTGACTTGTTCAGATAGAATAACCGGAATAAAAGGATGTGCCGTAATAAAATGGTACATCCTTTTTTATTATATAGGAAATTGCTCGCGTTGTGAGCAATTTAGCTTATAACAAGAAACACCTACAGCCCCCAAGATTGGGGGTAGGGGGTTGATAAATCGTAAGATTTTTCTTATATAGGGAGCTATTTTGTATAGTTGTTAAAATGCCTGTTCAGGTCTATGCCATATGTTTTTACAAACTGTTTTACTGCTGTTTTGTCGGCGTAGCTTTTGTCAATATTGAATTGAAACATTACGGAATTTTGCGGGGCATTGTCCTTGAGTATTATGTCCCCTTTTTTTTCGGCATAGATATGCTCAAGTATATTAAAGCCTGCATCAATATCAATTGCAGTGAGATATAGGTCAGCTTCTGCAAAAATAAGCATATTTGTAATATCCACAGCATAATAGATTACGTCTTCTGTGTCGACTTCAATATGTGTACAAACACCTTCAAGGTTCATATTTGTTGTATAGGGATCATATCCTTCAACAAAACGAAGAAAGCGGAAGGAAATATAATCCTCTTCGGTAAACTTTTGTCCGTCAGCCTTTGTTATTTCAAAAAGTGCAAAATAGTGCTTTTGTATCTGCCATTCAAATTCCGGAGTCTGCACGGCAGAGCCGACAAGTCTTAATAGCTCACCCTCGGTGATTGACTTGAAGTTGAAAATGAGATTGCCGCTTTGCTGTATCTGACCAACGGGAGTTGAGGTTTCATAGTGCATGATTACTTCATCGTGTCCGCTTTTTACTCCGTTCTCGGAATAGATATCATCGGTATTTTTCATTCTTTCTCTGAATTCTGCAGCTGCTTCCCGGTTTGTTGCAAGTGCTATATTGGTTCTGATTTCTTCCTCCCATTTATCTGAAAATAAGGGATAGACATTTTTGGCGGCAAAAACGCCGATTCCTGCACAAAGAATAATGCTTACGGTTATAATAAAAACTGCCGAGGCTTTTCCTTGTATTCTTTTTTTTGCTTTTGTGTTTTCCACTTCTGTCAAAATTTCAGTAATCATTTCTTTATTGGTTTTCATAAGTATAGCCTTCCTCCTGTAATAGTTTTTTCAGTGCCTGTCTTGCGCGGGAAACGAGGACTTCAATGTTGTGAACTTTTTTGCCTGTAATACGGGCGCATTCCTTGTTGGAAAAGCCCTCATAATAAGTGAGCCACAGTATTTCACGGTATTCACTTTTAAGCCTTGCCATAACATCAAGTACATTAAGCTTCTCTATGTCGCTGAAATACTTTTCCTCAAGTAAGCGCAGGTCTTCCGATATAACAAAAGAGCTGTTATATTCATAAGACAGGCTTTTGCTGTTCTTCTTCATATATCGGTACGCTTTGTTTTTTGCTATGGTATAAAGCCATGTTCTGAAAGAGGCAAGAGGCTTATATTTCGGTTTTTTTACAAAAAGATAAACAAAGGTATCCTGAGTAAGCTCCTCTGCCGTGTCCTCGCTTCCTGTAATACTCAGGAGAAAATATTCAAGCCCTGCACGGTACTCTTCCACAATTTCCCCGATTGCATTTTTGTCGCCATCAAGAAAACGCTTGTAAGCTTCAGCACCGTCTCGCATTTTATCACCTCTCAGAATCAGTATTAAGGCGCCTTTCATATATTAAAGTCAGAAGGACAAAAAAACCTCACACCTGTATGATAAATTAAATTAATTTTTTGTATAATAAAAATCCTCTCCGTTTTTTGCGAAGAGGATCGTTTTGTATCTGTATGATTTATTGCCTTTATTTCAGAAAATCTTCAAAGTCGAGAACTTCAATTCCTTCATAGATTTTTTCGCATTCTTCAAAATGGCAGAGAAGGAAATCCTTGTGATGGCAGTCGGAGGTCATTACGAATTTTCCGCCGTGCTCTTTAATGAAATCTGCAATTTCACGTCTGGGGTAGGGGGTCTTTCTTGCACCGCGGGGGATGGCACCTGTGTTGATTTCAAAAGGAATTCCCATTTTTATCAGATGAAGTGCGGCATCCTGCCAGGCTTTTACATAGCGGGGATCCTTTTCGTCAAAAAGCTCGTAGTTTTCGTTGAATTTAGAAACAAGGTCAAAGTGAGCGATAAAACCTATTTCCTTCATATCAGCCAATTTTTTTGTCATTTCATAATATGCCTCAGCGTAGGAGAGCATATCCCCGCCGAAATATTTGTCGGCATCTGCCTTCTGCAGGGCACCGCTTTCGTCTACGGTGAGAAGATGCCCGTCAATATCTATATAATGCACCGCACCGAGAAAGTATTCAAATCCTTCGCGGTCCATATCGGAAATAACATCAAGCTCACTTCCGCAGTATATTCTTATTTTATCCTTATACTTTTCTTTAAGTGCATATATTTCTGCCTGATATTCCTTTATTTTTTCTTTTCTGATGCAGTAGGTAAGGTCTCTTGAGGTATAAGAGTGGGTAGAAAAGCCGAGAGCGTGCATTCCGTTTTCTATAGCAGAAAGCACCATTTCTTCAGCTGAGAATTTTCCGTCGCAATAGGTGGTGTGGGTGTGAAAATTTGATAATATCATAGTATTCTCCGTTTTGCTTTTATGTTCGGTTTAATTATAATATCATAATATTCTTTAGTCAATATAAACTTGTTTTATGTTGTGCTATATGCTATTATCAAATAAAATATTACGGGAGGGAAAATATGTCACGAAAGAACACAAAGGTACAGTATTCAGTGCTTATTGCTTTGTTTTCTACGCTTATGTGCATCGGCGCGTGGATTCACTTTCCCTTTCCCGTTCCTGCCACAATGCAGACCTTTGTGGTATTTACGGCGTTGGGACTTCTCGGCAGCAAAAGCACATTTATAATGCTTACGGTATATGTTTTTCTCGGAGCGCTGGGGCTTCCCGTTTTTTCGGGCTTCACAGGCGGAATAGGCGCTCTTACGGGTCCTACAGCAGGCTTTATCTGGGGCTTTCTTATGGGAGTTCCCGTATTTTATATATTTGAAAAGAAATTTTACGAAAAAAAGCCTTTTATTATTATAGGATATATATTATATATTTTATTACATTATATACCGGGCGCATTGTGGTATTGCTATTCGACCCTTGGAAGCCTTACGGTTAAGGGAATTTTATCATCTTCCCTCGTCACTGTTGTGCCGTTTATTATCCCTGATGCAATAAAGCTTATTCTTTCTATGACGCTTGTCGGAAAATTAAAATCTGCAGGAATGAGAAGAATATAATTCGGAGGATGGGAAAAAACCGATATTATTAAAATAGCTCTTGACAATAACTGTATTCTCTGTTATTATATGCCTATGCTTTACTAAGGTAAAGTGCTAATAAGTTAAATTGAAAGAGGTAAAAACAATGAAAAAGACATTATCCGTAATTCTCGCTGTTCTTATGGCTCTCGCTTGTGTATGTGTTTTAGCATCCTGCGGCGGCAACACAGAAGAAACCACAGCTGCAGCAGACGATACCACAGCAGCAGACGACACCACAGCAGCAGCTGAAGAAACCACAATTGATTCCGCAAATGCTCTTGTAGTAGGCTACACTATTTATGAGCCCATGAACTATCTTGATGAAAACAATGAACTTGTAGGCTTTGACACAGAGCTTGCCAAGGCAGTTTTCGAAAAGCTCGGTTATGCTGTTATTTTCCAGGAAATCGAATGGAGCAGCAAGTATACAGACCTTGATTCAGGCACAATCGACTGTATCTGGAACGGCTTCACAGCTAACACAGCTGACGATGACGGCGTTCTTCGTGCAGAAAAGGTTGATTTCTCCTACAACTACATGGAAAATCAGCAGGTTGTTGTTGTAAAGGCTGACGCAGGTATTGCTGCAGCTGAAGATCTCAGCGGTAAGTTCGGCGCTGCTGAAAGCGGTTCTGCAGGTGAAACATACGGTCAGAGCTTCGAAGGTGCAACAGTTAAGGGCTTCATCAAGCAGACAGAATGCCTCACAGAGGTTATGTCCGGCACAGCTGATTTCGCAGTTGTTGACGCTCAGCTTGCTAAGGCTTATGTAGGTGAAGGCGACTATGCTGATCTTGCAGTTGTTGAAGATCTTTCCAGTGATGTAGAATTCTATGCAATCGGCTTCAAGAAGGGCAGTGACCTTACAGCTAAGGTTAACGAACAGCTCGAAGCACTTGCAGCAGACGGCACAATTGCAGCTCTTGCTGAAAAGTACGGTGTTTCCAACACTGTTATCACTGATTTTGCTGACCAGAAATAATTGAAGATATACATATTGGAGTTATAATATGACCTTTTTAGAAGTCACGGCTTTTTTGTTCGACGGCTTTGTAATATCTTTACTTATCTTTGCGGTGACGCTGCTTTGCGGCGCACCGCTTGGTTTGCCTATAGCCTTTTGTTCAATGAGCCGATTTAAAGTAGTTAAATCGATCTCTAAGGTGATTGTCTGGATAGTCAGAGGTATTCCTCTTATGCTTCAGATATTCATTATTTATTATGTTCCGGGACTTTTATTTAATTATCAGCTTTTCGGAAAGATAGACCGTTTTATGTTTCTTGAATACGGCATTGCAGATGCAGGCCGTATCACAGCCGTGCTTATTGCCTTTACGCTCAATTATGCCTGTTATTTTTCGGAAATTTACAGAGGCGGTATAGAAAGTATTTCCAAAGGACAGTATGAAGCCGGCTATGTGCTGGGACTCACAAAATCGCAGATCTTCAGAAAAATCATCCTCAAGCAGGTGGTTCAGCGTATTGTGCCTCCCATGTCAAATGAGATCATTACTCTTATCAAGGATACTGCACTTGCAAACTGCATTATGGTAAGTGAAATTATCAAGAATGCAAAGGAGCTTGCCGCAACCAAGGCACTTATATGGCCCTTGTTCTTTACAGGTGTTTTCTATCTTGTTTTTGTCGGTATTCTGACAATTGCACTTGGTAAGTTTGAAAAGAAACTGAGCTATTTCAGGAGTTGAATTATGTCGATACTGGATGTAAAAAATATAAGAAAAAGCTTCGGCCAGACTGAGGTGCTTAAAAATATCAGCTTTACTCTTGAAAAGGGTGAGGTGCTTTCAATTATCGGCTCTTCGGGAAGCGGAAAAACAACTCTTCTCAGATGTCTCAACTTCCTGGAAACAATTGACAGCGGTGCGATAGCTGTGGACGATAATGTTCTGCTCGACACCTTAGCGGAGGAGAAGCCTTCTGAGGAAAAAATAAGAGAGAACAGACTTAACTTCGGTCTTGTTTTTCAGAATTTCAATCTGTTTCCTCAGTATACGGTTCTTGAGAATCTTACACTTGCTCCCACTCTTCTTAAAAAAGGAAATGCTGCCACGATCAGGCAGAAGGCTCTCGATATATTGAATAAGGTGGGACTTGAGGAAAAGGTTGATTCCTATCCCTGGCAGCTTTCAGGCGGTCAGCAGCAGCGTGTTGCAATTGCAAGAGCGCTTGTGCTTGAGCCGAAAATTCTTTTCTTTGATGAACCCACATCTGCTCTCGACCCCGAGCTTACACTTGAAGTTCTTAAGGTTATCAAGTCTCTTAAGGATTCAGGCAGAACAATGGTTGTTGTTACTCACGAGATGGAATTCGCAAAAAATGTATCTGATAAGGTCATATTTATGGCTGACGGTGTTATTGAAGAATCAGGAACTCCCGAGGAGGTCTTCGGAAATCCGAAATCAGCCAAGACAAAGGCTTTCCTTGCAAAATCATTTGAATAAGGCTTATCAGCCGTTCTGCGGATATGTTGCAGAACGGTTTTTTTTGTGCTTTCAGAAGAATGTGAAAGGACAAGCGATATGAATAAAAATGTGTTTGTGCAAAATGAATATATGTATGCTGAAAAAGAAGAAAAAAGGCAAAAGAGGACGATGTATGTTGAAATTGCTGTAAAAACTTATCGTAAATTTGGGCAATATTAATAGGAAAAATATTACAAATTGTAACTATTTCAGAGCGACATTTAAAGTTTGTAAGTTTTATACAAAAAACAAAGGGTAAAATAATTCTCAGAAGGAAATAAAACCTGTAAAACAGCAGTTTTTTAAAATCATTCTATTTTTTTCTTGAAGGAGTGTTATGCAAAATATACAAAATTTAAAAACTTTCAGATTTGACATTTGAGCAATCTTTGAATATAATGTGCAAAGCCTCAGAAACCAAAATATATTGAGTCGGAATATCCCGGAAAACGGCTCAATACTATTAAAGGAGTATGATTATGAAAACTCACAATAAGAGGAGTGACAAGGGCTTCGTACAGGAGAAAAAGAAGTTTTCTCTCAAGGCAAACGGTGTTTTTTCCAATCATATCGGCTCGGCAGCCTTTATGATCGTTGCAGGCTTTGTTCTCTCCGGTATTATCAGTGATGTTCCGCCCGCTTTCAATAAGGCTTTTGCTTATTCAATGGAAGAGAGCGCAGCGGAAATAGGCAGTATTACACAGAATATGAGTGCTTCCATTACAGAGGTCCTCGCTCAGGCAGTTGTGGAAAAGCCTGCTGCAGAGCCTGTAATTATTACAAGGGAGCTTCCTCAGGTTGATTATCTTCCTTCTCTTGCTGACGAGCTTACCGAGTTGAAGAAGGATACAAAAGAAGAGTATGATTATAATTTCTCTCCCTATGTTACATCCCTTTCTCAGCAGGATGTGCATAATAAGCTGAGAGAAACAGAAATCAAGGAGCGCAACAGAGAGCTTATGGAAGCTGCGGGACAGCCTGTTTCCAGCGGAAATAAGAATCTTTATCTTGATACTTATTCATATCAGAGAGGTGCTTCAAATATTCCCAGTACCGGATATGATTTCAGGCTCAATACAGAGGGTATTCCGATTTCACAGCTTCAGATGCCCGAAGGTCTTACCTTTGACGAAAACGGTGTTCCCACAGACTATCTTTATTATATAGACGGCAAAGCTACTGCTTATCACGGAGGCACTCAGACCGCAACAGGCTCATATGTACGTCAGGGTGTTGTGGCTGTTGACCCCAGAGAAATTCCTTACGGAACCGAAATGTGGATCGTTTCCTCTGACGGTAAGTATGTTTACGGTTTTGCAAGAGCAGAGGATACGGGCGGATTTATAGAATGGGAAAAAGGCGCAACGGTCGATCTTTATATGAATTCCTATTCAGACTGTGTCAACTGGGGATTCAGAGGTGTCAGAATTTACGTTCTTCCCACATCATATAAATAATGAATAAAAAATCCTGAGCTTTTTACGGCTCAGGATTTTTTTAATGTAATGATTACTATTTCAGGGGTGTTGTTAAGTCTTACGGGGAAGCGGCTGTTGCCCAGTCCCCGGCTTATGATCATCTGAGATTTTCCGTCGGTGTAATATCCTGCATCATATTCGGGGTTGAAGCCCTGATCGGGGGCATACAAGCCGCCTATAAAGGGAAGACGGAACTGTCCGCCGTGTACATGGCCGCTTATGATGAGATCAGCTTCAAAGAATGAGTATGTTTCAAAATAATTTGGTCTGTGTGCAAGAAGAATATTGTAGCCGTCGCGTGGGAGCAGGAAGGAGAGAGTTGTTTCAAGGCTTTCCGTCATATTTTTACTTATATAAGACGTGAGCAAAAAGGGATCGTCCACACCTGTAAGATAGATTTCATCACCGCCTCTTGTGAGGGTGACTGTGTTGTTTTCAAGGTATATCATTCCGGCTTTTTCTGCTTCTTCAATAAAAACATCAAAGCCCTGTGCTATTGCCTCGTGGTTGCCTGTAATATAATAAGTGGGGGCAATTTTTATTGCCTCTTTGACAAAATCAAGGCTGATTTCAATATTTGTACGGTTCTGGTCAATTATATCTCCCGTGATAACGATTATATCGGGTGAGGTGCTTTTTATTTTTTCAAGCAGCCTTTCATTGTTTTTTCCGAATAAGGCATTGTGAAGATCTGATACCTGTGTGATGGTAAAACCGGAAAATGCGTCGGGAAGCTCTTCGTCGGTAACGGTATAGAAGGTCTTTTTTATTGCTGTATTACCGTAAATTACCCATACGGCTGCCGATATTATCAGAATCGGTATCAGTATAAGTGTGATTCTTTTTTTAGTCATTGTATGTATTCCTTTGAAAGAGTGTATATATCTGAAGTGTGATGACAATTCAATACTTCGGATTGTATAAAAAAATACCTGTTCGGAAGAACAGGCATTTTTTGGCGCGCCGGAAGGGACTCGAACCCCTGACCTACTGGTTCGTAGCCAGTCACTCTATCCAACTGCGCTACCGGCGCATACCGCTCTCACAGAGCCCTGATATAATAACACAGGTCATTTCATTTTGCAAGTGCTTTTTTGAAAAAATATTAAAATTTTTAAAAAGATAATGTTGGTGTCTATGATAGGATAGATGATTTAGCAGGAGAGGCGGATATAGTAGAAGTAAATGATTAAAGGATTAAACGGGCATTTTGTTCCAATTTGCAGGGAGATAACTCAGATGCGCTGAATAATGTGAACAGATCGGAGCATCTTGTCTCTATACGGTAAAAAGACTGCTTTTCCGGGGTCTCACCGGGATTGATCAGTGGAAGATCACTTTCTGTTTTGGCTTTTCGGATAAGTTTTCTGCCTGCATCTGATGCTGCTAGAATGCGGGCATATGGAAGGGGAGTGTTCAGATTTTCTGCTGTGATACCGAGATATGCACACATGATAAGACGCTGAATTCTCGTTCTGGGATATCGCTTTGATTTTGTTTGCGTGATG
>JAZNSD010000059.1:0-60850 GCA_045591055.1 Acutalibacteraceae bacterium
GGAAATTGCTCGCGTTGTGAGCAATTAGCATATAATTCGCCTGCGGGCTCATTGAATGACGCAAGCTTATTGAACAAAAAACACCTTTTCGCCCCCAAGATTGGGGGACGGGGGGTTGAAGCAGAATGCTTTTTTATTAAATAAATGTTGACTTAATACACCATTTTAATGTATATTAATCTTAAGTATTTTTGGAAGGAGAATTATTTTGAAACATCCTGAAATAATAAACAAAATGACCCTTGAGCAGAAAGCGGCTTTTGTTTCCGGTCTTGATTATTGGCACACACAAGGAAACAATGAGCTGGGACTTCCGTCTATAAATATTACAGACGGACCTCATGGTTTAAGAAAAAAAAATGAAAACAAGAAAGCCTCTGAAGGAATAGGTCTCGGCAATTCCGTTCCTGCAACCTGCTTCCCACCCGCATCTACATCTTCGTGTTCATGGGATCCTGAGCTTCTGAGACTTGCCGGTGAAGCTCTTGGTGAAGAATGTCTTAAAGAAAATGTGTCTGTCGTTTTAGGTCCCGGAATGAATATAAAGCGTTCTCCTACCTGCGGCAGAAATTTTGAATACTTCAGTGAAGATCCTGTTCTCACCGGTAAGCTTGCAGCAGGTCTTGTAAAAGGTGTTCAGTCAAAAGGCATAGGAACATCACTCAAGCATTTTGCATGTAACTCACAGGAAGCATACAGAATGATTGTTGACGAAGTTGTTGACGAAAGAGCATTAAGAGAATTATATCTTGCAGCTTTTGAAATCTGTGTCAAGGAAGCAAAGCCCTGGACTGTTATGAACTCATACAACAGAATCAACGGTGAATATGCCTCTCAGAACAGATATCTTCAGGAAAAAGTATTGAGAAATGAATGGGGCTTTGACGGTCTTATCGTTACAGACTGGGGATCATCCGTAGACCGTATTCCCGGACTTGAATGCGGCACAGACCTTGAAATGCCTTCCTCCGGTGGTTACAATACAAAAAAAGTTATTGAAGCTGTAAAAAACGGTGAGCTTTCCGAAGATATTCTCAATGAAAGAGTTGACACTGTTGTTGACCTTATACTCAAGTCAAAGCCTACACTTGAGGAAAAATGCAATTTCTCGTTTGACGATCATCACGCAATTGCCAGAAAAGTTGCTGAAGGATCTATGGTACTTCTCAAAAACGAAGATAACATTCTCCCCCTCAGAAAAGGTGCTAAAATTGCTGTTATCGGTGAATTGGCATCTGCTCCGAGATATCAGGGAGCAGGCTCATCAGTTATCAATCCTACAAGACTCGACAATACCCTTGAAGAGCTTCAGAAGCTCGGTGTTGATGTTTTATATGCAAAGGGTTATGAAAAGAGCAAGGATGAAGTAAACGATGAACTCTTTGCTGCCGCTAAAGACATAGCTGCTAAAGCCGAAATTGCAGTTGTTTTTGTCGGTCTTACTGAAGAATTTGAAGGCGAAGGCTACGACAGACTTAACATTGAAATGCCTGCCTCACACAATAAGCTCGTATCTGAAATTTCTGCTGTTAATAAAAATACTGTTGTTGTACTTGCAGGCGGCAGTGTAATCAATCTTCCCTGGATAAATGAAGTAAAAGCATTGCTTAATTCAGGGCTCGGCGGACAAGCTACAGGCAGCGCTACTGCAAATATTCTTACCGGCATTGTAAATCCGTCAGGTAAAACCTCTGAAACCTATCCTCTCTCCTACTCTGATAATCCTACTTACGGTAATTATCCTGCAGGCCCTGTAACCAGTGAACACAGAGAATCTGTTTATATCGGCTATAGGTATTATGATAAAGCAAAAAAAGATGTTTTGTTCCCCTTTGGCTACGGTCTTTCTTATACACAGTTTGAATACAGTGGTCTTAAGGTATCTGCAACAGAAGCAAATGATACAGATACCATTGAAGTATCATTCAACGTAAAAAACATCGGCCATGTTGACGGCGCTGAAGTTGCACAGCTTTATATTGCTGATAAAGAATCAACTATTTACAGACCCGTAAAGGAGCTTAAACACTTCAAAAAAGTTTTCCTTCGCGCAGGCGAAGAAACTGAAATAAAATTCACACTTTCTAAGCGTGATTTTGCTTTCTTTAATGTATATTCAGGCGCCTTCCAAGTTGAAAGCGGTGAATTCTATGTCCTTGTAGGTGCATCCTCAAGAGATATAAAGCTTAGCGCTTCTGTTACTGTCAATTCAACCGACAATGCAACAATCCCCGATTATTCAGTGAGTGCACCCGCTTATTATACCGCTGATATTGAAGGTATGAACGGTTCTCAGTTCGAAGCGGTCCTCGGCAGACCCGTTCCATCTTGCGAACGCGATACATCAAAGCCTGTTGATATATATTGCTGTCTTGATGACGCTCGCCATACAAAATGGGGCGGAAAGATTTGCAGGCTTATTGAAGGTATTATGTCTAAAATGGGCTCCGACGCAAACGGCGACGGAAAGATGCTTTCTGCAATGGCAACCCAGATTCCAATCAGAAACTTTATCGCAATGAGCATGGGAGTATTTTCCGTCGAAATGGCTGACGGTCTTCTTATGATCCTTAATGACGACAAATCAAGCTTCAAGGGACTTATGAAGATTATATTCCGCATAGGACCTGCAATTACAAAATTACCTGCACTTCTTAAATCAATCTGATCCCGGTTTTTTATCGCAGTCTACTGTTCAAAAATAGTTTTACTCTGATTAAAAACCGCCTGCCGAAATTGATCCGGCAGACGGTTTTTGTATATTTAGGTATTTACTGCTAATGTTATATCTGAGCTATAAACAATAAATTAACAATTGAGTGTTATAATAATATAAAACTGATTTCGGAGGTAGAATAATGTTTAATATTCTTATTGTTGAAGACGACAAAGCGCTTAATAAATCATTTTGCTCATTTCTGAATCATCACGGCTACAATACCGTTGGATGCCTGAATGCAGAGGATGCGTATATTGCTCTTTATGAAACAGTTTTTGATATTATTATTTCTGATATTATGATGCCTGTTACCGATGGTTTTGAATTCGCAAAAAGTGTCAGAAATATCAATGAAACCATACCGATACTTTTTGTCACTGCTCGAGATGATTTTGCATCTAAGGAAAAAGGATATAAAGCAGGAATTGATGATTATATGGTTAAACCCATAGATCTTGATGAACTGCTACTGAAAATAGGTGCGATCCTGAGACGCGCAGGTATCAATAACAGCAAAATTCTTACCATCGGCAATTTTACTATGAATATCAACGAATATACCGCGTATCTCAACGATCAGGAAATTAACCTCACAGCCCGAGAATTCAGTTTGCTTTATAAGCTGCTGTCATATCCAAAAAAAGCTTTTACGCGTTCTCAGCTTATGGACGAATTCTGGGAATCTGATACAGACTCCGGTACACGAACAGTTGATGTATATATGACTAAGCTCAGAGCTAAGCTTGCTGATTGTGATTCTTTTGAAATTGTAACAGTACGAGGACTCGGCTATAAGGCGGTATTAAAAAATGAAAAAAAGATCTAAAAGAAGATTAATATGGAATTACATTGTAACTTTTTTCGGTTTTTTTCTTTTATCCGGAATCACAACAACGGTTTCTTTTATGATTTTTCTAAATTCACTCGCCTTACCTATAGAACATATAAAACGTGCAGCACCAATAACATTTTTTAATCTTGTATTTGTTGCAAGTATTTTTGCCCTGATAGGTACGGTCTGGAAAAAAATATCGGTTGAGAAACCAATTGAAGAAATTAATTCTGTACTTCTCAGAATGAAGAAAGGTGACTTTTCAGCAAAGTTGAAAAGAAGATACTATTCCACTCGCTATTCAACAATGGTAAATATAATCAATGTTCTTTCAGGAGAACTTTCAAGCATTGACAATCTCAAGGTATCTCTGATGTCAAATATTTCTCACGAGCTAAAAACACCCATAAGTATTATCAGCAATTATGCTACTCTTTTGCAGGACACAAGTCTTTCTCCTGAAAAACAATCAGAATATGCTAAGGCAATAACCGAATCATCAAAAAAGATGACAGAGCTTATAACAAATATTCTTAAGCTCAACCAACTGGAAAATCAGAAAATTCCCACTGAAATGGTTTACTATGATCTCAGCGAGCAATTGTGCGAATGTCTTCTCAATTTTGAAGATATATGGGAAGAAAAGAATATAGAAGTTGAAACCGATATTGAAGACAGCTTTTTTGTCAAATCGGATATGAACCTGCTTAACATTGTATGGAACAATCTGTTTTCAAACGCATTTAAGTTCACTCCCGAGAACGGCAAGGTTTCCGTTGAAGTTACTCAATCTTCAAAACATGTTACTGTAACAATATCAGATACAGGCTGCGGAATTCCAAAAGAAGAAATTGAGAATATTTTTGAAAAGTTTTATCAATGCGACACTTCACGTGCAACTGACGGAAACGGACTTGGGCTTGCACTGGTAAGAAGGATAATTAACATCACCAAAAGCTACATCAGCGTAGAGAGTGCTCCGGGCAAAGGTTCAGTATTCAAAGTAAAAGTTCCGAAAAACTGATATTTCACCATCACTCATAAAAAAAACTCCGTCAGAGAAAACGGAGTTTTTTGATTTGTGCATAAAAATGAGTATATTGTTTTGAGTAAATAATTCTTCGATGATAGAATTACAGTTTGAATTTCACAGTAAACACAGTACCGTTTGCTTCATTACTTATAACTGAAATATCGGCATTATGAAGACTGGCAAGATTTTTACAGATAGATAATCCCAATCCATAACCGCTGCCTGAGGTTCTTGCTTTATCGGAACGGTAAAAACGTTCAAAAATATGAGGAATATCTTCTTCAGGGATAGGCACACCGGTATTATGGGTTGACAAATAAACATATCCGTTTCTGTTTTTAATTGAATATGATTGTTTTCTTTTAAGAGAAAGCGTAACAACACCGTTTTTACCGGCATATTTTATTGCATTATCAAGGAGGATATGAATAATCTGATTCAATGCAACATTATCTCCTCTGAGATGAATGTTTTTATCAATATCAGAATTAAGAAGCACACCCTTTTCAAAAGCCACAGGCTCATACTGAAGCGCAAGCTGCATAGACAGCTCAGACAAATCAACATCTGTAAACATATTTTTCTGACTCATATTATCAGTTTTTGCAAGCAGAAGCAACTTGTCAACCAATTCTTTCATATGAGTTGCCTCTTCATATGTGCTGTCAATCCACTTGATCTGATTCTCAACTGTATCTTCCGAATGTGATTTCAGAATACCGCTGTTTGTGAGAATGACAGTCAGAGGTGTCTTAAGCTCATGAGATGCATCTGCAATAAAATTCTTCTGCTGAGCCCATGCTTTTTCAACAGGTCGCAGACACATTTTTGCAAGAAATCTCATAATTCCCCAGAAAAACAGCGACGTAAAAACAATCAGGATTGTGCCGTCAACAAAAAATGTTTTCATATAAGCATAATACTGAGTAGAGTCTGCAAATGCTATACGATATCCGAAATCGATTTTTGACTTGCTGTAAAAAAGATTAACCGAAGTAATATGACCAAATTCAGCATCAGCATTAAGAACATAAGGAACAGCTTTAGATAATATTGCCTCATCAATATTGGCTCGGCTGAACTCAAGAACAGCTACAGAGCCAACCTCTTTCACTTCAACAACGCAAATACCGCCTGAATACAATGCAAACACAGAATCATCTGCATCATTTTCGCCGATAACAGGTATACTGTCAAGATGGTGAGACGCCGAATACTGCTGCAAAACAGCTTTGAGATCGAAAGTCATTGTAAGGAAAAACAGTGCAACAGTAATCATATAGAATGTCATCAGTACAGAACAGATTATAGTCATCGAAATTGCAACAAAACGTTTTCGCAGTTTTTTAAGCACTCGTTTTCACCTCAAGACGGTATCCGATTTTTCTTAATGAAGAAATTTCGACATTACTTGAAATAAAGTCAAGTTTTTTTCTTAAGAAGGATATATATACTTCGACATTATTATCAACAGCATTAGAATCATATCCCCACACTTTGACAATAAGATCTTCTTTTGTTGTAACAATCTGCGGATTCTGCATAAGAATCTTCATAATCTCAAATTCTTTGAAATTAAGATGGACACTTTTGACATCACAGCTAAGATCACAAGTAGATAAGTTAAGAATAAGATCCTCGAATTTAAGTTCATCAATTACAACCTCACCCTGACGGCGTGTCAGTGCCCTTATACGTGCAAGAAGTTCTTCCGGAGCAAAAGGTTTTGTCATATAATCGTCTGCGCCGGAATCTAATCCTTTAACCTTATCCGAAATCTGATCTTTGGCTGTAAGCATCAGAATAGGTGTATCTATCTTTTCTTTGCGAAGCTGCGAAGCAACATCATATCCGTTAAGTTTTGGCAGCATCACATCCAGAATAATAACATCATAAATACCGCTCAAAGCGTAATCCAATCCGTCTCTTCCGTCAAATGCAAGGTCTACCATATATTTTTGCTCACCTAAAATATGCTGAAGCGCTTCAGCAAGGCGTCTTTCATCTTCAACTACAAGTACCTGCATATTATTACCTCCTGTGAATATTATAGCATAACCTTTTCTTATATTAAAGACTTTATTTTAAGCAACTTAAAAATGTCTTAAACTAAAAATACTGTTTACTAAAAACGTAATAAATATTATAATTAGAAAAAAGGATGGCGATTCAAATGACAAAATTACCGGATTATATAAAAGAAGCATCAATCACCCCATATATAGCACATAATTCAATCGAGCTCACTTCTTATGAGAAAGGCTTCTGTGAAGCAAAAATCAAAATTGAGGATTACCATAAAAACCTTCACGGATCAGTCCATGGGGGATGTGTATTTACTCTTGCAGATACCGTTGCAGGTTATACTGCAATGACTGAAGGAACAATAATTTCTACACTGAACGCTTCCATAAATTATCTTCACCCTGTAATTGACACCGAATATCTGTACTGTAGAGGCAAAATTATTAAAAGCGGAAAAACAGTCTGTGTAGTAAGAACTGAGCTTACTGATGATAACGGAAAACTTCTTGCAGACGGAAGCTTCTCATGTTACATTCTCGGCAGCAGATAACAATAGTAATGTATCAAACACCTTTACTTATTTGCATTATCAGTTTTTTCATTACGATAAGCAAGACTTGAATTTTTTTACAACAAAAAAAATAGTCAGATATAAAACAATAATAATTACTTATTGTATTGACTTAAATATTTAAAAATGTTAAATTATTATATTGTTGTGTATCATTAGATTAATTGAGAAATAGATTTATGAATAATAACATTTGGTTGACAGAAAGGATATATATTTATGCCAATCACTGAAATATTGCAGAAAAATGCCGACTTTTATCCTAATGATGTTGCTCTTGTTGAAATTAATCCTCAGCTCGATAACAAAAGTAAGATGACATGGCGTGAATATTCACTTATTGTAACAGACCCGTCTCAGGCATACCGTCGGGAAATGACATGGGGAGAATTCAATAAAACAGCTAACAGATTTGCAAATCTTCTCCTTACAAGAGGAATAAAAAAGGGCGATAAAGTTGCTGTTCTGATGATGAACTGCATTGAATGGCTTCCGGTTTATTTTGGTGTATTAAAAACCGGAGCTGTAGTCGTTCCATTGAATTACAGATATACTGCAGATGAAATAAAGTATTGTATAAACAAAGCAGATGCTGACTTTATCGTTTTCGGTCCTGAATTTACGGGTAGAATCGAAGAAATATGTCACAGAATCCCCCGTGTTAAAATGTGGCTGTATTGCGGCGAGGACTGCCCTTCTTTTGCAGACAGCTTTAATGACCTTATTTTTTATTGTTCTTCAAGAACCCCGAAAATCAAATTGAACGACTGTGATGATGCTGCAATATATTATTCATCCGGAACAACCGGTTTTCCCAAAGCAATTCTTCATTCGCATAAAGCTCTTATGCATTCTTGTATGACAGAACAGGCACATCACTCCCAGACAAAAGATGATGTATTTCTGCTTATTCCCCCTCTTTATCACACAGGAGCTAAAATGCATTGGTTCGGCTCTTTCCTTGTAGGAGCAAAATCTGTTATCCTCAAGGGCATAAAGCCGGAATGGATCATAAATACAGCCAGTGAAGAGAAATGTTCTATTGTCTGGCTTCTTGTACCTTGGGCACAGGATATTCTTGATGCTATTGATTCCGGTGAAATTGATCTTTCTCAATACGATCTTTCCGGATGGCGACTCATGCACATCGGAGCACAACCCGTTCCACCATCACTTATTAAAAGATGGCAAAAAAAATTTCCGCATCATCAGTATGATACAAACTACGGTTTGAGCGAATCAATCGGTCCCGGATGTGTTCATCTCGGCGTCGAGAATATACATAAAGTTGGCGCTATAGGAAAAGCCGGTTTCGGCTGGGAAGTAATGATTGCCGATGAAAACGGAAACAGCGTTCCTCAGGGAGAAGTTGGTGAGCTTGCGGTTAAAGGCCCGGGAGTTATGAAGTGTTATTATAAAGATGAAAAAGCAACTGAAGAGATTCTCAAGAATGATTGGCTTTATACGGGAGATATGGCTATGTGTGACAACGACGGCTTTATCTACCTTGTTGACCGCAAAAAGGATGTTATTATTTCCGGCGGGGAAAACATATATCCTGTACAAATAGAAGATTTTCTCAGAAAACACGACAGTATAAAAGACGTTGCTGTCATCGGTATTGCTCATCCGAGGTTAGGTGAAATTGCTGCGGCTGTAATAGAAATCAAGGAGGGCCTTTCTCTTACAGAGGATGAAATCAATGATTTCTGCCTTGACCTTCCGAAATACAAGCGTCCTCGTAAAATCATTTTTGCAGAGGTCCCCAGAAATCCTACAGGAAAAATAGAGAAACCTGCACTCAGGAAAAAATACCAGAGTGAAAATCTCATAAAAATGCAGAATGAAATCAAATAAGGTGATAAAATGAAACAATTAATGTTAGGAAATGCTGCAGTAGCACGCGGATGCTATGAAGCAGGTGTAAGAGTAATTTCTTCATACCCCGGTACACCCAGCACGGAAATCACAGAAAATGCAGTGAAATACAATGAAATTTACTGTGAATGGGCTCCTAATGAAAAAGTTGGTGCAGAGGTTGCTATAGGCGCTGCAATTGCCGGTGCAAGAGCTATGACATGTTGTAAGCATGTCGGACTCAATGTTATGGCTGATCCTGTTTTCACTGCTTCATATACAGGTGTAAACGGCGGTCTTGTTATAGCTGTCGCCGATGATCCCGGGATGCATTCATCTCAGAATGAGCAGGATTCCCGTCACTATGCAAAAGCTTCAAAAATAATGATGCTTGAACCCTCTGACTCTGGTGAGTGTAAGGAGTTTACAAAACTTGGTTTTGAACTTAGTGAAAAATTTGATACTCCTGTATTTCTTCGTCTTTCTACACGAGTTTCTCACTCACAGAGCCTTGTTGAGCTTAACGAGCGAACAAATGACGAGCTTAAGTCTTATGAAAAGAATCCATCAAAATATGTTATGATGCCCGGCAACGCCATCAAAAGACATGTTGATGTAGAAAAAAGAATGTCTGCAATTGCGGAATATGCCGAATCTGCAGTTGTCAACACTATTGAAAATAACAATTCTGATATCGGAATAATCACAGCAGGTATTACATATCAGTACGCAAAAGAGGCTCTCGGCAATAAGGTAAATTATCTTAAGCTCGGTATGGCTTATCCTATGCCTGTATATCTTATCAAAAATTTTGCAGACAAATGCAAAAAGGTTTATGTTTTAGAAGAACTTGATTCTTTTATAGAAGAGCATTGCAAGGCAATCGGTATTGAGGTAATCGGAAAAGAAGTATTTTCTCTTTTAGGAGAATACAGCGTCAACCTTATCAAAAAGGTTGTACTCGGAGAAACCGTATCTGAATTACCTGCTGATCCGATTCCCGTTCGGCCTCCTGTTATGTGCGCAGGATGTCCTCACAGAGGAACCTTCTACGTTCTGAAAAAACTTGGTCTTACTGTCTCCGGTGATATAGGCTGCTATACACTCGGTGCAGCGGCTCCTCTTTCTGCAATTGATACCACCATCTGTATGGGTGCCTCTGTAAGCGCAGCACACGGTATGGCGAAAGCAAGAGGAAAGGAATTCAACAAGAAATTGGTTTCCGTTATCGGGGACTCTACTTTTATACATTCCGGAATTACAGGTCTTATTGATATTGTCTACAATAAGGGCGCAAACACTGTTATTATTCTTGATAATTCTATTACAGGTATGACCGGACATCAGGATAATCCGACAACAGGCAAAACCATACGGGGTGAAGCTACAAAACAGGTTGATTTAGAGCTTCTTTGTAAAGCAGTAGGGGTTGACAGTGTAAGAATAGCAGATCCCTTTGATGTCAAGAATTTTGAAAAAGTGGTTAAAGAAGAAACCGATAAAGATGAGCCCTCGGTAATAATCGCTCAGCGTCCTTGCGCTCTTCTTAAAACAGTTAAATACTCAGGCAGATGTGTAATTACTGATAAATGTAAAAATTGTAAAATGTGCCTTAAGGCCGGATGTCCCGCAATTACCGTAAAAGACGGAAAGCCCGTAATTGATCCCACTCAATGCAACGGCTGCGGACTTTGTATAAACATCTGTCCCTTTGATGCCATAAAAAAGGAGGAAGCTTAAATGGAACCCAAGAGTATAATGATTGTCGGCGTAGGCGGACAAGGAACATTACTTGCAAGCAGAATCCTCGGAAATGCTGTTATAAGCCAGGGATACGATGTAAAAGTATCAGAGGTTCACGGTATGAGCCAGCGTGGCGGTTCTGTTGTTACATATGTTCGCTATGCAGATAAAGTAAGCTCACCGATAATTGATAAGAGCGGCGCTGATATGATTCTTGCTTTTGAACTATTGGAAGCCAAAAGAGCACTTCCCTACCTGAAAAAAGGCGGCAAAATTATAGTAAACAATCAGCAGATTGATCCTATGCCTGTTATTGTCGGTGCTTGCGAATATCCCAAGGATATTGATTTAGAGCTTCAAGAAAAAGCTGATACCACCGTTGTTGACGCCCTTTCACTCGCAAAAGAAGCCGGCAATCAGAAGGCTGTTAATGTTGTTCTTATCGGTGTTATGGCAAAAAACTGGGATATTCCCTATGAAGTATGGACTCAGACAATAAAAAATACAGTACCCGAAAAATTCCTCGAAGTTAATCTCAAGGCATTCGAACTCGGATACAACTCTTAAGGAGAAATTAAAATGAAAGAATTAAACACAAAAATCGAACATCTTTCCGATTCCGTTATCCGCAGAATGACAAGAATTTCAATGGAATGCGGTGCAATCAACCTTTCCCAGGGCTTCCCTGATTTTGATCCGCCTCAGTTTATTATGGATGCACTTGCAAAGGTTGCTACTGCAGGCCCCCATCAGTATTCTCCTACATGGGGTGCTTATAATTATCGTGCTGCTGTTGCAAAAAAAGTCGGAACTTTCATGGGTATTGAGCTTGATCCGGATAAGAATGTTATCGGAACAATAGGCAGTACAGAAGCAATGATGGCTACTATGATGGCAATTTCAAATCCCGGAGATAAAATAGTAATATTCTCCCCTTATTTTGAAAACTATGCTGCTCAGAGCCTTTTCAATTCAATGGAACCCATCTTTGTTCCTCTTAATCCGCCCGCATTCACTTTTGATGCGAATCAGTTAGAAGATGCATTTAAGGATCCGAAAACTAAAGCAATGCTTCTTTGCAATCCTTCAAATCCTTCAGGCAGAGTATTTACAAAAGAAGAGCTTCAGGTAATTGCTGATCTTGCAATTAAATACGATGTAATTGTTATCACAGATGAGGTTTATGAACACATCATCTTTGAACCCCATAAGCATACATATATTGCTTCTCTTCCCGGCATGTGGGAAAGAACAATCTGCTGTTCTTCACTTTCAAAAACATATTCAATCACAGGATGGAGACTTGGCTACATCGTAGCATGTGAAGAACTGATGGACAGATGCAAAAAGATACATGATTTCCTTACTGTATGTGCTCCCTCCCCCTTACAGGAAGCAATTGTCGCAGGACTTGAAGCTCCTATGTCATATTATAAAGAGCTTCAGGATCACTATACACATATGAGAGACATCTTTGTTGGCGGTCTGAGAGACCTCGGTTGGAAATTCTCCGAGCCTGAAGGTTCTTACTTTATGATGGTTGATATTTCAGAATTCCAGAAAGGAAGAACTGATATTGAATTCTGTGAAGAACTTGCTTATAAAGTCGGTGTCGCTGCTGTACCCGGTTCTTCATTCTTCAAAGAAGATGTTAATCACCTTGCACGTTTCCACTTTGCAAAGAAAGATGAAACTCTTTACGAGGCACTTGAAAGACTTTCAAAAATTAAAAATATTATGTAAAGTATTAAAAAAATCATTAAGGCACTCCATTTGGAGTGCCTTAATTTTACATTATTTATTAAGCATCGGAGGCACAGGCGGAAGTCCCAAAGAAGCAACTGAATCCAAGTTTACTGACATTCTAAGAATAATTCTTGCGTCTGCCGCTGTAATTTTATTGTCTTTATAGTTTACATCAGCCCAATAAAAAGCTTTACCTGTAATTTTCTCAAGCGAAACAGAATGTCTGAGAGCAATTCGGGCGTCTGCAGCAGTTACCTTGCCGTCAAGGTTAACATCACCCCACTGATATACAAACCATTTTGCATATAATGTTGTATGCTCAGCCCGGTTTGCCGGGATTTCTGTTATTTTATCCCCCTGGAAATTAACATTATTATACCAACCTAAAAATTCAAAAATTCCGTCTCCGGTATAGGGATCAGTAAGAGCTATTTTCTGAGTATATTTTCTTGTCGCCGGATTGGAATTGTTAATTTTATCCTTAGGAGGAGTAAGCTCTGCTATGGTATCATGAACATAGATAATATTATAAACATTTTCTGTCCACTTTGCATAGAAGGTCTTTGCACCCTCATCCGTTGCGGTAATATCGGCAGCCTTTTTGGTAAATGCGGCATCGGTGTACCAACCACCGAAGGTATAACCCGTTGCTGAAAGGTCGCGTAGAGTTACGGTATCACCGTAGGTATATTGTACAGGATTGGGATTATACACATTTTTAAGAGCATTCGGCTGAACATAATTTATGGCATATCTGCCCTTTATCCATTTTGCATAAAGAGTAATATTATGTCCGTATCTGTGCATATTGTAGCCGTTATCGGTCTTTGTAAGCGCCCCTGTGAAATCATCGTAATAATACCAGCCGTCAAAAAGCATACCCTTCATTGTGGGGGCCTTTATATTGATATAGTCTTCTTCATCCTCAATATCAACGGTAAAGCTTGTGGGATTGCCGGGGGCATTTGTTCCGCCGTTCAATACATAAGTAATGGTATATGTGGGAATGTTCCACTTCATATAAAGTGTTATGTCGCCTGTAAGCTGAGAGCACTTGATTTCCGTAACCTTGGAGCTTTCCTTGAAATCGGGAGTTGTATACCAGCCGAGGAAGGTAAGTCCCGAACAGGAGGGGTCTTCAAGCACCTCGTTATCCATATAGGTTGTTACAAGGGAAGGATTGTAATTATATACATATCTCTTCGTACCGGGAACATAGGTTACATTATATTCCGTTGCAGACCATTTTGCATAAATCTTGTGGTTCGTTTCTGCAGATGTATCAATGCTTGTTACCTTTGTGCCGTTTTGGAAATCCTTGGTTGTGTACCAACCCTCAAATTTATAGCCGTAACGGGTGGGAGTGTAATCAGCACTTGTAAGGTCAATAACTACGGTTGATTCTTCGGTAAACTGTCTTAATATTTCTGCGCTGTAGTCAAAGTCACCGCCGTTAAGGTAATAATTGATTCTGTAATATCCGTCAAGAGGAATTACAATGGGCTCTGAATACTGCGATACCCAATAGCACTCATCACCCGGCACCTTACCGTAGTCACCGTAATCATAATCACCGATAATAACTCTTGCACGAAGATAAACGGTGTCACCCTGTTCGTAGGCAATTCCTTCATCCTCAAAGAATTCGGATATCCAATAATTAGCAAATTCATAATCAGAATTACCGGGCCACGTGGTTGTATATTCATACCACTGACCGTCATTCACCCTGAATTCAAGCTGTAGAATTCTGTCCCAGTAGTAATTATCATCAAGGAAAATCTCATACTCATCATCATAATTATGGTAAGCAGCATCAGCGGCTGCACCGGCTTTTAATAATGTATCGGGATAATCTATTGATACAAGATAATATGATGAATCGCCTGATTTTCTTGTCCTGATATGCTTAATCACAGGAGCCTCATTGATATTTCCTTCAACAGGCATTTCATAGGTAAGCCCCTTGGAGGTATTGTTGTAGGAAACAGTCTCAGACCAGGGAGAATAAAATACATTGTAGCTTCTTCCCACACCGTCAACGCTGGTATAATACCATACACGGTATCTTGCTTTTACATAAAGAGTTTCATTGTTGAAGTTTACGCTGTAGCCTGTATCCTCATCATTTACATTTGTTCTGAAGGCTCTTCCCTGAGTCATATTTGAAGCAAGCTGTGCATGATAACCCTCATAATACCACTCAATTATGCCTGTGAGATCAAAAATATTTTTATAATCAAACCAGTCGTCTGTATTGTCCGTATTAGGCAGATTATAATATGTATACTGTGAGCTGTCGTAATCATATATACTGGTGGGAAGCCAGTAGGTATCGTCGTAATCCGCATAGTCGCTGTCGTTTATCCAGTTTACATTATCGAAGGAATAAGCAAACTGAATATAAAAAGTAATGTCTGCATAATCCCATGAATCTTCCTCAGTGCTTATATTGAAGCCGTATTTTTTAAGATATGCTTCTTCACCCAGCGCAGAGATTTCCCTTTGCATATTTATGATTTCTTCGGAATTGATATAGTATGCCCTTACACAATCACCGGCATTCCCGGCATCGTTTGCAATATAGTAGATTTCCGGAGTCTCTGTAGGTTTGGGAAGGCTTGTTGCCGTATCAACGGTATAAGCCGAAGACGAAACCGCAAACACGGCAATAAGCATTAAAACGGAAAATATTACCAATAGCGTCTTTTTCATAATCTGTTTTTCCTTTCTTAAAACTAATGAGGAGCCTCACTTAAGAATCCTGAATTTCCCTATTAAGGGAAGCTCTTTTGCTTTGCCGTTAAGAGCATTCAATATACCGATAACTGCAAGCACGGTTACAGCAATACCGATAACGGGAGCAATTATCCAACCGATAACGGGAATTGCAGCAATGACAGATAAAATTACAGCAGCAATAACAAGAAGCAATCCCTGATTTGTGTGGAATCTTGCAAAGGGTGACTCCTTTGCGGCAATAAGGGGGATAAGGAAAATAATATAGGCAAGAACAGCCATTATTTTGTTCTTTTCAATATCCGCTTTATCAAAGCCCTCCGTTTCATCCTTTGTGTTATTAAGCTGTTTAAGCTTTTCACCAACAGCATCCTCGTTGGAAGAAGCTGTATCAACGGGGGAAGCAGCAGGCTTAGCTGCCACAGCTTCTCCGCAAGCGGGACAGAATTTCAATCCGTCTTCAAGTGTTGTTGCACATTTTGAACAGTAAGTCATTGTTGTTTCCTCCTTTGATAATCAAAAGTTAAATAAATCCTTTAAGCCTACGGGCTTTTTGGGTTCAGGCTTGGTATAGTTGAATCCTCCTGCAGGTTCACCTGTCATAAATCCCAGACACACCTGATCACTTCCGCTTTCAAAGCAATGCTCAAAATCAATATGAAGGCATTTTCCTTCAACCATTTTGTAAAGATGCTCATCAGAAGGATACTGTCCGGCAGGGCGAAAACCGTTTTGCTTAGCAAGGCTGCGGTACTGCTCAAAAGCATTTCTTGCACCATGAGAATCACCTTTGAAATCGGCGCCGAAAACGGTATATCCGTCATATTCGTCCAGATAAAGGTTTTCTCCGCCGGACTGCCACACAGGATAGTCTGAAAGCTTAAGCTTCCATTCAGTCAATACCGCCTCTGCTTTTCTTTTATTGCTTTCCTCCTCCATTACTGCGACAGGAAGCTTAGTTCCGCAATCGGTACAGAATTTTGTTCCTACAGTATTTTGCTTTCCGCAAGCGGGACACACCGCAGCATCTGCTACAGTCATCTCAGGCAAAGCGTTTCCACAGCTCTGACAAAATTTCTGTGAGGCAGCAGCGGACTCTCCGCAATGATAGCATACTTTAAGATTCTCTGCCTGCTTTGTTGCAAAATCCATAGCAGCACGCTCTAAATTTGCAAATGCACCCTGTGCTTTTACTCCGCTCGCATTTTCCGAAGAATTAACTTTTGCCTCATCAAGCATTGCTGCCGTTCTGTTTACAAGCTCCGTTGCCTTCGGCTCAATTGCCTGATTGATTGCGCTTCCTACTGCTTTTCCGATACCCTCGCTGATACCACGTCTTATGGCACGCTCAAGAAATCCCATAGTAAAAACCTCCTTTAAATATCTTTATACTTTATGAGAAGCTGCTTTCTGCCCGTCACATTTAATTTTTTATAAATATTCTTTGTATGGAAATGAACGGTAGACGCGGAAACGTACAACTCCTCAGCTATCTGTTTTTGGGTCTTATCAGACAGAAGAGCAAGAAAGATATCAAGCTCCCTGTGTGACAATTCTTTCAATTCGGGATGTTTTTGCGTTATAGATTTAAATTCCTCTCTGGCAATATTAACAAAGTAAATAAAATTGGATTTATTATCTGAATGGCAGTTCATTTAACATCATTCCTTTTTTTCCTCAGATATGGGTAGTTATACTACCCATATTGATAAAAATGCAAATACTAAGATTGATATTTTTTTGATTATTTGTTATTATAAATAAATAATAAGAGTGCAGTTTTCGGTAAATATAAACAAAATTTTATCTGCAATCGTATCTACAATAGGATTTTATCTAAAAAACAGGGAGTATTACAATCCCTAATTTAAGGGGTTTTTAGGAATACTACCCAAATTTACAGTATATTCTTATAAAGAGGTGTTTTATGAGCAACTCATTATTATTTAACAATCAACAAAAAAGACTGAATCCGCCAATGTGGCAGCTTTTGTGTTTTTCCATGTTCTCCTTCTGGCAGATGGGTTTTATCTACTTTATGGGCCCTGCTCTCAATATTGACGGAAGAACTCCATTACCTATATCTATAGATAATGTTGCAACTCTTATCGCTGTTGCTTATATTGTTTCGATTCTCTTTATGCTGATATTTCCCAAGAAGGTAGTTTTCGCAGGAAGGCTTTGCACCCTTACAGCTCTTATAACACTTTTCGGGCTGTTTTTCCCCTTGGACGTAAATTTTCTGAGATTTCTCATATATGCACACATATTTGTCTGCTGCACAATGATAGGCTTTGAAACATTCATTATGGTAAACTTTTTCTCTGAAAAGGCAACAATAAGACACCTTACGATAGCATACGGCGTATCTATGCTTCTGATTTCCGTCGTGCAGAACGATTTCATTCCCATAACCTTCCCCGTTTTCCGTATCGTTACGGTTTTCGCACTGATTTTTCTTTCCGTATTCTATTTCAGTATACCGACAGACAATAACAGTTTCCCGGAGTACGTCAAAAAAAATGATAATCTTACCGCACCTAAAAAGCTGCTTTTAGGAACTTATATTCTTATATTCATCTCTGCTCTCATGGCAGTTTCGGGGCCTTCCATTTCGGGAGAGGTATACAATGGGGTGTTTGTTTCATATTTTACGGCTGCAGCCATCTCAATACTTATTTATGTTCTTTATAAAAAGTTCAACATACATCCCTTCCGTTCAATTTCCGTTTCAATGGCTTTTGGCGGACTAGGATTTTTATTGATGTACGCGGCAGCCTATATGCCTGCTCTTTCTTATGTGTCCTGTGTTCTTATCGGCATCGGTATGGTTCCCTGCTCTATGATTCCCCTTTACTGTGTTATGATAATGAAATCATACCCGGCAAAACACCTCACTCCGGTCACTATCAGTCTTGCCCTTGTTGCTGTTCTTGTGCAAAGCTCTATGGTCGAAGGCTTCCGGGATATTCCTTCAATACTGAATCTGACTTACGGCATAATTATGGTAATCCTTGTAGTAGTTTATTTACAGCTCGAACCCTATTTTCTGTATGCTTTCAAAAGAAATATACCGGTTCCTGACTCAGAACCTGATACCGGAAACAAACAGGAAATCGATTCTGATACTGTTATTAACAATATACAGATAACAAGCCCGGTTCCTGATATACAGATAACAAGCACAGTTCCTGAAAATAGAGAAATTATTAATAATGTGGGAGATAAAACTGACGACATGCTTAAAGCACTTACCAAAAGAGAGCTTGAGGTTCTTGATCTTATAGCCTGCGGTTACAGCAATTCGGAAATAGCAAAGACTTTGTTTATTTCCGAGCATACGGTAAATGACTATACAAAAAAGATTTACAAAAAGCTTAATGTTCATTCAAGATACGCTGCTGCTCAATTTGTAAATAATAAGAACAAATAATTAATTTATTAATGCTATCGATATCTCTACTTTATTTCTCGGTTAATTAGACAGTAAATACTATTCTTTAGCAATCGACAGCATTAACAACTAAAAACGGTTGATAACAATAGCAGAAATAAAAACAAAGATTTAAAAAAATGAAAAGGTATACAACATGCCGGTTGTATACCTTTTCATTTTTTAAGAGTCACTCAATATCCGTAATACTTCAACCATTTCACATATAATGGCATCCATTGGTCAGCAAGAGGCTGCATATCGGCTTTGCCGAGTCCGTGTCCTCCATATGGAAATATATGCAGTTCACATGGGATTTTTGCTTTAATAAGACTGGAAGCAAAGCGAAGTGAGCATTCGGGATTGACAGCAGCATCCTCTGCTGTATGCCACAGAAAAACGGGCGGCATATCGTCACGAACAATGTTTTCAGCGGAAAGAGACTCCGCCAGATTCTTATCAGGTTCATCCCCCAAAAGATTATGAAGAGTGCCGAGATGGGTTATTTCAGGATCAAGGGATGCAACGGCATAACAAGGAGCGCATGTATCAGGTCGGGAAGAAACAGCGTCAACAGCATCGCCTCCTGCTTTACCGTAATCAAATCTGAGTCCGGTCATGCAGGTCAAATGTCCGCCTGCAGAAAAACCCATTGTGCCGATTTTATCAGAAGCAATCCCCCACTTCTGTGCATTAAATCTCAGAAGACGAATAGCTCTTCTTGCATCCTCTTCCATAACAGGATGCTTATACGGAGCGATTCTGTAATTCAGATATGCAGCTGAAATGCCGTTTTCATTGAGATATCTGCATATTGCATCCCCTTCATGGTCAATACAGACAAAACCGTAACCGCCACCGGGTATAACAAGCACACAACCATTACGTTTATCATTATCCAGAAAATATTCAGTTATTGACGGTGGCTCCTGATTATATTCAGGATTAAAATACGGAACGTCATTTTCCCATAAATATATTTTGTTCATCATATCAATATCACCTTTTAAGCTATTTTTAATGATATTACCACTTAATTTGATTCAAGTCAAACAAAAAAAAGAGAGAAGCCGAAGCTCCTCTCAAAAAAGATTTATAAAACCTTATTTTACCATGCTTGCGATTTCAGCTGCGAAATCATCAGCCTTCTTTTCAATTCCTTCGCCCTTTGCAAAACGAGTGAAGCTCTTAACTGAAATTTCAGCACCGAGAGCCTTTGCTACTGAAGCAACATAACCCTTTACATCGCCGTCAAAGAGGTCAGAACGAACGAAAGCCTGTTCAAGAAGACAAACTTCCTTAAGCTGCTTAGAAAGACGACCCTGTACAAGACCGTTGAAGATTTTGTTTTCAACAATTTCAGCCTTCTTGGAAACTGCAAGAGCTGCAAGCTCAGCATAAGCTTCCTTGGAAATGAAATTAAAGAAATTCTTTCTCTGCTGCTGATCAAGTCCCTGATAAATAGCAGTATCTTCTTCATTCCACTTCTTTGTATCAATAACTTCAGCAATAAGACTGTTAAGAATAGGCACAGGAAGTGAATCGGGCTTATTAAGAGCGCTTTCAACAGTAATATTTTCCATCTTGGCAAGCTCTTCTGCTGAAAGATCATTCTTGCTTAAGAATTCGGGGCTCATAGCAGCAACCTGCATAGCTATATTCTTACCCATTTCAGCAACTTCTGCCTTTGCTGCTGTTGCATCATCTGTATCAAAAGCAACAATAACACCAACAGAACCGCCGCCGTGAATATATGTTGCTGTGTGACCTTCAACAACTGCAAATCTTCTAACCTTAAGGTTTTCACGAAGAGCAAGGAAAACTTCCTGAACTTCCTGTTCTACAGTCATGTCTGAATCAACTGCCTTTGTTGCAAGAAGAGCTTCAAGATCAGCAGGCTTTGCAGCAAGAACAGTCTTTGCTACCTTATTGGAAAGTTCAACAAAGGGAGCACCCTTTGCAACGAAGTCTGTTTCGCAGTTAAGTTCAACAAGAACACCTGCTTTGTCATCTGAACAAGTTGCAACAATACCTTCTGCTGCAACACGGCTTGCCTTCTTAGCTGCAGAAGCAAGACCCTTTTCTCTGAGAATATCAATAGCCTTGTCGATATCACCATCTGTTTCAACAAGAGCCTTCTTACAATCCATCATACCAACGCCGGTCTTTTCACGAAGAGCCTGAACGTCTTTAGCTGTAAATGCCATATTAATTTCCTCCTGAATATTTTAGTTATTTACCAAAACAAAGCCCGCAAAAACTACGGGCTTATATTTATTATCAATTATTCTGTAAATTCTGCTGTTTCTTCAGCAACAGCTTCTTCAGCTTCTGCGGGAGCAGTTTCACCCTGTCTGCCTTCAATAACAGCATCAGCCATAGCACCTGCAATAAGCTTTACTGCTCTGATAGCGTCATCATTACCGGGGATAACATAATCAACTTCATCGGGATCACAGTTTGTGTCTACGATAGCAACGATCGGAATACCGAGCTTCTTTGCTTCAAGAACAGCGATTCTTTCTTTTCTGGGGTCAACAATGAACATAGCAGCAGGCTGCTTCTTCATCTTTGTGATACCGCCCATGAACTTTTCAAGCTTTTCTCTTTCAAGCTTAAGCTTAATTACTTCTTTCTTGGGGAGAAGATCAAATGTACCGTCTTCTTCCATCTTATTAAGCTGTTCAAGTCTCTTGATTCTTCTCTTGATTGTGCTGAAGTTTGTAAGCATACCGCCGAGCCAACGTGCATTTACGAAAGGCATATCGCAACGCTCTGCCTCTTCCTTGATGGAATCCATAGCCTGCTTCTTTGTGCCAACGAAAAGAATTTCGCCACCGTCTGCAGCAATTTCACGGATGAACATATAAGCTTCTTCAAGCTTCTTTACAGTCTTCTGAAGATCGATGATGTAAATTCCGTTTCTTTCTGTGAAAATATAGGGAGCCATTTTGGGGTTCCATCTTCTGGTCTGATGACCGAAGTGCACACCTGCTTCAAGCAGCTGCTTCATTGATACTACTGACATATTTTTTTCCTCCTTTTGTTAAACCACCGCGAAGAAAACACTGTCGGGAACACGGGCTATGTCGGACCTGTGCACAACCCGTCAGCTGACTTCACGTGCGTTTTGCTGGACAATTATAACATAGTGTTCAGCAAAACGCAAGAGTTTTTTTCTTTTTTTTATTCAATTTTTAATAAAGTTGAATTTGTATTCAAAATATTAATTGAACGGTATTGACTTACCAGTGAAAAAAATATAATATTAATATGGAGGTGATATATATGGGCGAATATATGGTTTGGATCTGGCTTGCACTTTTAGTCCTTTTTATCATCACTGAAGTTGCAACCGTTCAGTTAACAACCATATGGTTTGCAGGCGGAGCGCTTATTTCGCTTATCCTTGCTGCTGCCGGCATAAAAAATATTTTTATTCAGATAATTGTGTTCCTGCTGGTTTCAATTATACTTTTATTCGCTACCAGACCGCTCGTAAAAAAGTATATTAATAAGAAATCACAGCCGACTAATGCTGACAGATGCATCGGCAAGCAAGCCGTTGTAACAGAAGATATAAACAATCTTCTTTCAACAGGTGCAGCTAAGGTTAACGGAATTGAATGGTCTGCCCGCGCACTTAACGGGGAGTTAATTCCTGCCGGCACTACTGTTACAGTTGAAAAGATCGACGGTGTAAAATTAATAGTAAAATAATCGGAGGTATTATTATGGGTCCTTTAATCATTGCAATAATTGTTATTTTTATTCTTGTTCTTCTTATTCTCATTGCAAATATCAAAATTGTTCCGCAATCAAAAGCATATGTTATTGAAAGACTCGGCGCTTATAATATGACATGGCAAACAGGTTTTCATTTCAAAATACCTGTAATAGAAAGAATTGCAAAAATAGTTTCTCTCAAAGAACAGGTTGCAGACTTCCCCCCTCAGCCGGTTATCACAAAAGATAACGTAACTATGCAGATTGATACTGTTGTTTTTTATCAGATTACCGATCCTAAACTTTATTGCTACGGTGTTGAAAGACCTCTTGCTGCTATCGAAAATCTTACAGCAACAACTCTCAGAAACATCATCGGTGATCTTGAGCTTGACCATACACTTACTTCACGTGATACAATCAACGCTAAAATCAGAGTTATTCTTGATGAAGCAACAGACGCTTGGGGTATCAAGGTTAACCGTGTTGAGCTTAAAAACATCTTCCCGCCCAGAGAAATTCAGGAAGCTATGGAAAAGCAGATGAAAGCTGAACGTGAACGCCGTGAAGCAATCCTCAAAGCTGAAGGTGAAAAGGCTTCTGCAATTCTTGTTGCCGAAGGAAAGAAGGAATCTAATATTCTTTCTGCTGAAGGTGAAAAGCAGTCTGCTATCCTTCGTGCTGAAGCTGTCAAGGAAGCCAAGATCAGAGAATCCGAGGGTGAAGCACAAGCTATTCTCGCAATTCAGGAAGCTACTGCAAAAGGTATTGAGCTTATCAACAAAGCAAATCCTGCTCAGGCTGTGCTTGCATTGAAGAGTCTTGAAGCTTTTGAAAAAGCTGCAGACGGCAAAGCTACAAAGATTATTATTCCCTCAGAATTACAGGGACTTGCAGGTCTTGCAACAAGCATTAAGGAAGTTCTTGCTGACAAATAATTATTCAGCGAACGTCGGATATATCCGGCGTTCTTTTTTTTCGTATAAAACCAGTGAAAAAGTCATATCGGAACGTACTTGATGCAAAAAAATTATTAAACATCGAATAAAACGTAAGTTTTGGCTTAAATAAAAAAAAGTTTAAAATACCTGTTTTATTATTTGTTAATCTATTGACAATCCTTGTTTAAAGGATTAAAATTTAAAGAAAAACGTCAGGCGGGATTTAAATGTTAAAATACATTCTTTCACTTGATCAGGGAACCACAAGTTCAAGAACTATTGTGTTCAATAAACAAGGCGAAATTGTTTCAAAGGCTCAGTTTGAATATGAACAGATCTATCCCAAGGCAGGCTGGGTGGAACATAACCCCGAAGAGATTCTCAAAAGCCAGCTCAGATCTCTTGCAGAGGCTCTTATCGACGGCGGAATTGAAGCTAAAGAAATTGCTGCCATCGGTATTACCAACCAGCGAGAAACCACGGTTTTATGGGATAAAAGAACAGGTCAGCCCGTTTATAACGCTATTGTATGGCAGTGTCGCAGAACTGCTTCAATGTGCGAGCAGCTTAAGGCAGACGGTCTCGGTGATTATATCAAGGAGCATACGGGACTTATAATCGACGCTTATTTCTCCGCAACAAAAATCAAGTGGATACTTGATAATGTTGAAGGTGCAAGACAGCTTGCTGACGAAGGAAATCTTCTCTTCGGCACTATAGACACCTGGCTTATATGGAATCTTACAGGCAAGCGAGTTCATGTAACCGATTACTCAAACGCATCCAGAACAATGCTTTTCGACGTAGATAATCTCTGTTGGGATAAATATCTTTGTGAAAAACTTGATATCCCTATGTCTATTCTTCCCCGTGTTGCTCCGTCAAGCGAAATTTACGGTGCTGTAGCTCAGGGAATCCCCGGCATTGAAGCTCTTGCAGGCATTCCGATATGTTCAGCAATCGGCGATCAGCAGGCTGCTTTATTCGGCCAGGCTTGTTTCAAACCCGGTCAGGCTAAGAACACATATGGTACAGGCTGTTTCCTTCTTATGAATACCGGCTCTGAAAGAGTTCACTCTGAAAACAATCTGGTCACAGGTATAGCTTGGGGCATCGGTGATAAGGTAGAATATTGTATAGAAGGTTCCGCATTCAATGCCGGATCTGTAATACAGTGGCTGAGAGATGAGCTTGAAATTGTCGACAGCGCACAAAAATGTGATAAATATGCAGAACAGGTTCCCGATTCTAACGGTATATATCTTGTTCCTGCCTTTACAGGATTAGGCGCACCTTATTGGGATATGTATGCAAGAGGCTGTATAGTCGGGCTTACAAGAGGAGTAAACAAAAAGCATTTATGCAGAGCCGTTCTTGAATCTATAACTTATCAGATGACCGATCTTCTCGAAGCTATGAAGGCTGATTCAGGAATTGAACTTCAGGAACTCAGAGTAGACGGAGGTGCAAGTGTAAGTAATATCATGATGCAGATTCAGGCTAATCTCATCAACACTCCGGTTAATCGTCCTAAATGCGTTGAGACTACCGCGTTGGGCGCTGCTTATCTTGCAGGGCTTGCAGTAGGATTCTGGAATAACATGGATGAAATTGAAAATATCCGCGAGGTATCAAAAGTATTTAATCCCGAAATGGAAACAGAAACACGTAACAAACTTTACAACGGATGGAAACGCGCAGTAGAACGTGCAATGTCGTGGGAAGAAAAATCTGAAAATATTTAAAGGACTTACAATGGATATAAAAGAAAAATCTCTTGAATTGCACAGAAAACTTAAAGGAAAGCTTGAAATACATTCAAGAGTATCTGTAAAAACAAAAGAAGATCTTTCACTTGCTTATACCCCCGGAGTTGCCGAAGCATGCCTGCATATCAAAAAAGATCCTGCGCAGGTTTATGAGCTTACAAGAAAATGGAATACAGTAGCTGTTATCACTGACGGAACTGCTGTTCTCGGTCTCGGAGACATCGGGCCTGAGGCAGGAATGCCTGTAATGGAAGGAAAATGTATACTTTTCAAGGAATTTGCAGATATTGACGCGTTACCAATATGCATCGATTCTAAAGATCCTGATGAAATAGTAAAAACAGTTAAGCTTATTTCAAAAAGCTTCGGCGGTATTAATCTTGAAGATATTTCTGCTCCGCGCTGCTTTGATATAGAAAAACGGTTAAAAGAAGAATGTGATATACCTGTTTTTCATGATGACCAGCATGGTACAGCAATAATAGTTACAGCAGGTATTATCAACGCACTTAAGCTGACAAACAAAAACAAAACGGAGTGTAAGGCCGTTATCTGCGGTGCAGGTGCAGCCGGTACGGCAATCGCCAAAATGCTCGTGTCTTACGGAATAGGCGATGTAACGGTTTGTGATAAAAACGGAATTCTTAACAGAAACGACAGCCGTCTTAACGACGCTCAGCATTCTTTGGCCATGCTCACAAACAATTCTCTCTCCACCGGATCACTTAAAGATGCATTAGCAGGTGCTGATATTTTTGTCGGAGTCTCTGCGCCCGGAATTGTTTCAGCAGAAATGATCGGTTCAATGAACAAAGACTGTATAGTTTTTGCTATGGCAAACCCTGTACCTGAAATAATGCCTGACATAGCAAAATCAGCCGGCGCAGCTGTAGTAGGCACCGGTCGAAGCGATTTCCCTAATCAGGTAAATAATGTACTCGCCTTCCCCGGCATCTTCAAGGGTGCATTAAGCGTGAGAGCTTCTGATATTAATGAAGAAATGAAGCTTGCCGCAGCAAATGCTATAGCTTCACTTGTTTCAGAAGATGAAATCTCATCTGAATATATACTGCCCTATGCTTTTGATGAGCGAATCGGCGACACTGTCGCAGCGGCTGTTGCAAAAGCTGCAATTGACAGCGGTGTAGCAAGAACACCGCTCAATATAAATATGTTATAACACTTATAAAAGGAGATAATTATAATGGCAAGAGTTTACAATTTTTCAGCTGGTCCCTCAATGCTTCCGCTTGAGGCTCTAAAAAAAGCTCAGGCAGAGCTTTTAGACTATGAAGGAAGCGGACAGTCCGTAATGGAAATGTCACACCGCTCAAAGGTTTTTGACAGCATCATCAAGGATGCAGAAAAGCTTATGCGCGAAATAATGAACATTCCTGATAATTACAAGGTTCTTTTCCTCCAGGGCGGTGCTTCTTCACAGTTTGCTGCAATCCCCATGAACTTCATGAACAAGAACAACAAAGCTGACTACATCGAAACAGGCGTATGGGCAAAAAAAGCATTCCAGGAAGCAAAAAGATACGGTAATGCAAGAGTTATTGCATCTTCCGCCGATAAAACATATTCTTATATTCCCAAGGTAACAAGAGAAGATATCGATCCCGAGGCCGACTATGTATATTACTGTATGAATAACACAATCTACGGCACAAAGTATCCATATATTCCCGATACAGGTGATGTACCTCTTATTGCAGACATTTCCTCCTGCTTCCTTTCAGAACCGCTTGATGTCACAAAATTTGCAGTTGTATACGGCGGTGCCCAGAAAAACATTGCTCCTGCGGGTCTTACTGTAGTAATTATAAGAGAAGATATGCTCGGCAATGCTATGGATATCACTCCCACAATGTTCAACTATAAAATCCATGCAGACAATGATTCTCTTTACAACACCCCCCCTTGCTTTACTATCTATATGTGTAAGCTTGTACTTGAATGGATAAAGGATATGGGCGGTCTTGAAGCTGTAAAAGAAAATAATATCAAAAAAGCAAAGCTTCTTTATGATTTCTTTGAAGAATCAAAGATGTTCAAAAGTGTTATCCCTGCAGAAGACCGTTCGCTTATGAATATTCCCTTCGTTACAGGCAATGAAGAACTTGATGCTAAATTCGTTAAAGAATCCACAGCTGCAGGATTTATCAATCTTAAAGGTCACAGAACAACAGGCGGTATGAGAGCTTCCGTTTACAATGCAATGCCCATTGAAGGCGTTGAAAAGCTTGTAGAATTCATGAAAAAGTTTGAAGCTGAAAACGCTTGACTTCAAAGGAGTTTTCTTTATGTATAATATTCTGACATTAAACAAAATATCTGCAAGCGGTCTTTCAAATTTTGATTCCGCGAAATTTACCTGTGCAGATAATTTCGACAGTCCTGATGCTATTATCGTCAGAAGTGCTGCTATGCACGAAATGGAATTCAAATCCAATCTTCTCGCAGTTGCCAGAGCCGGTGCCGGCGTAAACAACATACCGATTGACAGGTGCACTGAAAACGGTATCTGCGTATTCAATACTCCCGGTGCTAATGCAAATGCTGTTAAAGAGCTTGTTATCTGCTCACTTTTCCTTGCTTCACGTAAAATTGTTGCAGGTTCAAAATGGTGTGATACACTTAAGGGAAACGGTGATGCAGTATCTAAGCTCGTGGAAAAAGGAAAGGGTAATTTTGTAGGACCTGAAATTTTCGGAAAAACATTAGGCGTTGCAGGTCTTGGTGCGATAGGTATCAAGGTCGCTAATGCCGCAAAGGCACTCGGAATGTCTGTTATCGGTTATGATCCCTTCATTTCTGATGCAGCAAAAGCACAGCTTGATGATGAAATTACCGTTACTGCAGACCTCAATGATATTTTCTCATCTGCAGATTATATCACACTTCATGCTCCTCTTAATGATTCAACAAGAGGGATGATAAACAAAGACACTCTTACAAAATGCAAAGATTCAATCAGAATTCTTAATTTTTCAAGAGCTGAGCTTGTTGATAACAATGACATTATAGAAGCACTCGAGAGCGGAAAAGCAGCTGCATATGTTACCGACTTCCCCACTGATGAACAGCTTTGCTGCGACGGCGTTATTGCAATTCCTCATCTTGGTGCATCAACTCCTGAAGCTGAAGAAAACTGTGCAGTAATGGCAGTTTGCCAGCTTTCTGATTATTTGCTTTATGGAAATGTAAAAAATTCCGTTAACTTTCCTGCTGTTTCACTTGATAAGAATTCTAAAGTAAGATTTACTGCTCTTTCAAAAGGCGATTCAGCAGCTGTTATCGAAAAAGCTCTCACTGATAACGGTATTGTTATCAAAGCAAAAAATTCTGCAATCCGCAAAGAAGTAGGATATGCAATTTTTGACACAGACAACGATGTCACAGACGAATTGATAGAACAGCTCAAAGCTATCGACTGTGTAAGTGCAATCCGTATTATCTGATATGAAAAATATTTATTTTATTGAAGTCGGCTTTTCTTTTGACGATGACATTTATCTTCCTTACTCTACGGGAACAATTGCCGCTTACCTGAAAAAGAAAGGCTGCTTCAATGAAGAATTTAATCTTGCCGGTTTCTTTTACCGCAGAGAAAAAACTGACAGTATTATCGAAAAACTCGATAAACCGTATATTGTCGGTTTTTCTTGTTGTATCTGGAATCAGCAATTCAACATCACTCTCGCAGAGAAAATCAAAAAATATTTTCCTGATTGCATAATAATTTTCGGAGGACACAACATCACATCAGATAGTAATTTTCTCAAAAAGTATCCGTTTATTGATCTTCTGATTAACGGTGAAGGAGAAAAAACTTTTTATGAAATACTGACAAACATTAAAAATGGCAGTCTGTTTAATGTAAACAACATAATATTCAGACATAACAACAGCATTGTTTTTACTGCCAAAGCTTCGCCGGATGAGATTTCAGATTTTCCGTCGCCGTATACAACCGGAATTTTTGATTCAATTCTTGAGATAGAAGATCACAATTCTTTATTGTGTGTTCTTGAAACTAACAGAGGATGTCCTTATTCATGTTCATATTGTGATTGGTGCTCCGGAAGAAAAGTAAGAATGTTTCCGGAAGAAAAAGTGTTTGCAGAAATACGTTGGATGGCACAACAAAAAATAGAATATTGTTTTTGTGCCGATTCTAATTTCGGCATGTTCACCAGAGACATCGGGATAGCAGAGTTTGCTGCAGAAACAAAAGAATTATACGGATACCCGAAAGTTTTCCGGACATGCTTTGCAAAAGAGAGTAATGATAATGTTTTTGAGATTTCAAGAATACTGAACAGTGCAAAAATGGACAAGGGTGCAACTTTAGCTTATCAGACTCTTTCTGAAAATGCTTTAATTAACATTAACAGAAAGAATCTTACTCTTGATCACTTTTCTTCATTGCTGAAAAAATATAATGAAGCGGGAATACCGACATATTCCGAGCTCATTTTAGGTTTACCCGGCGAAACTAAGGAAAGCTTCTGCAACGGTATATGCAGAATTCTTGAATCAGGACAGCACAATTCCCTGAGTATTTATTACCTCGAAATGCTTCCTAATTCAGAAATGTCACAGAAATCATATATCGCAAAACACAAACTGAATTCCATAAAAATTGAATTCAACCATATGCACAGTTCTAATAAGAACAATGAAATTACTGAGTATTCTGATATAGTGCAGTCTACTGCAACCTTGTCGAAAGAAGATTGGATATATTGCAATCTCTTTTCTATCTGTATCCAAAGTTTTCACGCTTTGGGCTTTCTCAGATACTTTGCTTTATATCTTAATAAAGAAAAAAGCGTATCCTATTATTCTTTTTATACTTCCCTTTTGCATCATATCATGAATACTCCGGGAACTGCCGTCAACTCATTATTTACAAGTTTTTCACAAAAGTTATCCTCTTCTTTAAGTGGTGAATGGAATTTTAAGAATCCTGATTTCGGCGATGTTGCATGGTCATTTGAAGAGGGTGCTTACCTTATGATGCTCAGAGCTTTTGATAAGGTTTTCTGTGAACTTGAGGATTTTCTGCTGCGTTACTTTGACAATGTCAAATTATTCAACGAACTCAAAATGTTTCAAAAAATGTGTCTGAGAAAACCGGGCACAATAATAGAAAAAGCAGAGTTTCATTTTGATTTCATAAACTTTTTCAATAATGTTCAACAGAATACGCCTTGTACACTAAGCGAAGAGCATGCTATCTGTACATTCACATCAGACAAACTGTATCCTGATTGGCAAAGCTTTTCCAAAGAAATCGTATGGTTCGGAAGAAGAAAAGGAGCTACGATAATCTCCGGAAGACCAAATTCAGGAACAAATATTATAAAAGAAATAATTTTCTGATAACAAACCTCCCGATCTGTTAACGGGAGGTTAAGTTCTGATATACAATTATTTCTTAATTTACTGAATATTATTGACATAATTTTACACATTATGTATACTAAATATTAATTATTGATTTTTATATTTTTTATAATATTCTGAAAGTGTGATTCTTTTGAACAATAAATTCAGCATGAACTCTAAAAACAGAGGTATATTACAAGTTGTGTCCTCACTAACAGAGGCATCTGTTCTCACAGCTATTTATCTTATTATCTGGAAATCATTTTATGAAAAAACAGTTTTTTCTGATTACTTTTTATTTGGAAATTTTGTTCTTCCAATACTGTTTTTTGCTGTTTGTCTTATCAAATTCAAATCGGCAAAAGCTTGTGCTTACGGCAATGTTAAAGGAATCAACATAGCTATCGGACAGTTTGTAACAGTTTTTTCTGTCAACCTGATTTTTTATGTTCTTTTATGCCTGATTTCTAATTCAATTATTTCTCCCTTCGCAATGCTTCTTAACTTTGCCGCCGGCGTTTTCACGACAATGCTTTTTGTAATAATTTTTGCAAAACTTAACAAAAAAGCTACCAGAAAAATTAATATTGCTTTAATTTTCGGAACCAAAAGTTCTGTCAGTGTTAAAATCAAGCTTGATGCATTAAATAATGAATACAATATTTCGAAGTTGATTTCTTCTGATAAAGATATCAATTATATTGAAAAAGCTATTCAGAATTATGATGCCATTATGCTCAATGATGTCAAAGGACAGAAACGAAACGACATCATCAAACTTTGTTACAAGCTGAAAAAGCCCGTTTATGTTGTTCCGAAAGTTACTGATATTCTTTTAAGAAACGCAAAAGAACTTAATGTTATAGATACACCTATGATGTTTATTGACAGAGGCGGACTTACCATAATGCAGCGCTTTGTAAAGCGTGCTATGGATATATGCTGTTCAGCAATGGCAATGATTGTTGCCTCACCAATAATGCTGATAATTGCTCTTGCAATAAAAATTGAGGACGGCGGACCTGTATTTTATAAGCAAAAGCGAGCTACTCTTGGTGAAAAAGAATTTGACATTCTCAAATTCAGAAGCATGATCGTTGATGCCGAAAAAGAAGGTTTTTCAATCCCTGCGACAGGCCTTGATCCCAGAATCACAAAAGTCGGTAAAATCATACGTCCGTTCAGACTTGATGAATTACCTCAGATAATAAACATTTTCAAAGGCGATATGAGCATCGTAGGCCCTCGCCCCGAAAGACTTGAACACGTTTACAAATATTCGGAAGATGTTCCTGAATTCGCTTACAGACTCAATGTCAAAGGCGGACTTACAGGTTATGCCCAGATTTTCGGCAAATATAATACCAGTCCCTATGATAAATTAAGACTTGATCTTATTTACATTCAGAATTATTCATTGCTTATGGATATTAAATTAATTCTTCTCACTGTTCCCGTCTTATTCAGTAAAGAAAGCACCGAAGGCTTTGAGGTTAACGATGAAATCGAAAAGCTACTTCAGGAAACTCTTGATTCCGACTCATCCCCTGAATAAATTACAGTTTTACTTTTATATAACTTATAAGGACTTGTTTTCTCTCTGAGAAAAAACAAGTCCTTAACTTATAATGTGTCTCTTGACAATCTGTAAATGAGATCATAAGCAAAAACCAGATCATCAACCGAACAATTATTCTGAACAAAGTGTGATGTGCAGCAGATCCATCTTTTATTTTTAAGCAACGAAAAAATGCGCTTTATTTCACTTTCAAGCTCTGCTCTGCCAAGCATTCCCAGAACAGTTTGAACACAGATTCCTCCCATGATTGCAAAATCATTACTATAATGATCAAGGTATACCTCCAAAGGCATATCGGCATTTTCCTGCCAGGGATGAATAACGTCAAAACCAATGTCTTTTACGCCGTCAAGAACCTTTTTTATGCACCCGTCAGAATGCAATCCGGCAAACACACCCTTTGAATGAATATTATCAACCACTATTTTCATATTAGGATATATAATACTCTTCCAGGTAGCCGGACTGAAAAGAAGATCCTTCTGAGAGCCCCAATCGTCTGACAGATGAATCATATCGACCCCCAGAGCAATGCATTTATCGGCAAATCTGATCGTCCACTCAGCCTGCCTTCTGTACAGCTCACAAAGCTCTTCGGGATACAGCGCCGTATACATAAGATGTTTTTCAATTCCGAATACTGTATTGAAATGCTCAAAAAATCCCGGGGTCTGCATATAACAAAAACGCTCTCTTTTTTTATGATGCTCAAGCTCCTTCTTAACCTGATCAAAATCCGCATCATTATCAGGTATAGTAAATATATCATAATCAAGCAGAACATCAGGAGTAAGGTCATGATATCGGGCACTTATATTATCAAAAGCAGGACCGTCAAAAGACCAGGGCCCGCCGAATATATGAGCTGCATCAAATTCATAGGCATCTTCAAAGGCAGCAACACTTGAAAAACGCTCAGAAATCTCATCATTAAGGTTTTCTTTTAGCCATCCGTAAATCGGTTGCCGATCAATTTGTTTGCCGAGGATTGTATTACGCACTCTTTCACAGCTGTTCATATACTTCACTCCTGCATTTTTCTTCATAATAGCACAGATTTATTAATAATTCTATCCCTTTCTATCAATTTCTCAACATTATATTTTCAAGCAGCACACTAATGATCACTTACAGTTTTTATCAAAAGAAGGATTACACTGATAGAAGTTTTTGCTGTCAAGTCGGTCAGTTGCAAGTCTCAAGCCCTCACCGAAACGCTGATAATGAACAATCTCTCTTTCTCTTAAAAACTTGATAGGATCTGCCACATCAGGATCATCAACAAAACGAAGTATGTTATCATATGTAGTACGTGCTTTCTGTTCTGTTCGGTTTGCCTAAGAGGCACAATTATCTCACGTTTTCTCGTTATTTCTCGATTTTTCTAGACTTTTTATGATTTTTCCATTTTTTAGAAATTCCAGTTAATTTCTATCGGTCTGTTTCTTGTGCCCGGAATTCTTTTTCCGACTTCTATATAGTCAATCAAAATATCGACCATTTCACGGGTAAGATGTTCGGCGCTTGTATATTGTTTGACGAGTTCGCGGCTGTTGTCAGCTTGTTCCAGTTTTTGATTTAAGATTTCTATTTGCTCCTTTGCCTGTTCAATAAGGCGAACAAATCGTTCTTTGTCTTTATGATATTCTCGTGAAAGGTCAATAAATTCATCTTCTGTTATTATACCTTTCAATTTGTCTTTATAAAGCATTTTGACCTGTTCGGAACATTCAGAAAAATTATTTTCATATTCTGAAATCTGCATACTAAACAGTTTAATCTGTTTATGCGTTCTTGTGTTAAAATCTGCTTTTTGTTCAATGAGTTCTACATCAAGATATTGAGTATTAAGCTTGTGTAGTTCTTCTAAAATAATTTTTTCAAGAGTTTTTACTGCTATCATTGCTCCGTCACAGGCTTCAACAGATGTATAACGGGTTGCACAAGTCAGATAATGAGTGCCGTCCCTGTGTTTTTTCGAACGCATTATATAACCGCATTTCATACATTTTACTTTTCTTGCAAAAATCCCGATATTGCCTGTATTAAACGGTTTTGCTCTTTGTCGTATCAATTCCTGAGCTTTGTTCCACGTTTCTATATCAATAATCGGTTCGTGCGTGTTTTCAACTATTATCCATTCATCTTTTGGCTTTGGCTTGTTTTGCTTTGTTTTATAGGAAATACTTCCGTATCTGCCTTGTACCATATTACCGATATAGATTTCATTTGTAAGCATATTAGAAATTGCAAAGTATTTCCAAAGGGTGCTGACCTGTGATTTCGGTTGACTGTATCGTAAGCCTTTTTGCCTTTTATATTCGGTCGGGTTCGGTATTCCCCTTGCATTTAATGTTCGGGCAATATCCTGTTTTCCTCTGCCTTGTACAAACAGGTTAAATACTTCTCTTACAACTTCGGCAGCTTCTTCATCTATTATCAAATGTCCTTTTTGTTCGGGGTCTTTCTGATAACCGTATAAAGCAAATGCGCCGATGTGCTGACCGTTTCGCATTTTGTTTGCAAAAACACTTTTGATATTTTCGGATAAGTCTTCCAAATACCATTCATTGATTAAACCGTTTATCTGCCTTGCTTTCTTGTTGCCCTTTATATCCGTGTCGGCATGGTCTACAATACTGATAAAACGAATTCCCCATATAGGAAAAAGTCCATGAATGTACTTTTCTACAAGTTCAAGTTCTCTTGTAAATCTTGACTGTGTTTTGCAAAGTACAATATCAAATTTTTTGGCTTCGGCATCTTTTAACAGTCTGTTGAATTCGGGGCGGTTTCTGTCTGCCCCGCTCCAATCTTCATCACAGTAAATATCGTAGATTTCCCAATCGTGTTCAAGGGCATACTCAATGAGCATTGATTTTTGGTTTTGTATGCTTTCGCTCTCGTCCGTTTGATTTTTCTTATATCTGTCCTCCTCTGATAGTCTCGGATATATTGCAACTTTGTTTCTCATAACTTATTCAGCTCCTCTATTTTCAAGATTTGCAGAACAAGTCTGATTTTCCGTCACTGCTATTATACCATATTTGTCCGATTGCTGTAAACTTCTTTTTGGGGTTTCTTTACTTATTTTATATGTACAGTTGTTTATAATTTCAATCCATTTTCCATTGAAAGCTGTCCTTATTTCTTCTTCCGTTTTTCCCTTAAAAATGCTTTGTATAAATTCACTCACATACACCACCTCGTTAAAGTGTATGAGGGTTGTATATGTGTTATGAAATTTTCAGGTTGAAAAGGAACACCCCATTCAAACAGATGGTTGAATGGGGGGACTTTCCTTGTTGTGTTTAGTTATTGTAATGAATTGTTGAATACATTCCATTTCCGCGATAAAAAGCATTATAGCCTATATTTATTGATTTCCACTCTTCTTCCGTACCTGCATAATATACATCTGTAAGGTTAGTGCAATCGAAAAATGCACCGTTTCCTATACTTTTAATATCTTTAGGAATTATTATATCTATCAGTTTTTCACAATATTCAAAAGCACCAGAACCAATATCTGTTAAACTATTAGGCATATTAACTGAAGATAAATATTTGCAACAGTTAAAAGCCACTGCTTCAATACTAATCACATTGTTTGGAATATTATATTCTAATCTTTTGTTTCCTGCTGGATATGAAATAAGAACTGTTTCATTTTTATTAAACAATACACCATTATTTGAAGAATAGTATTGATTATTTGTATCAACAATAATATTTTCGAGCTGTATGCACCTATCGAATACTTCTTTGCCTATGCTACTTACACTATCAGGTATATTAATTGTTGTTAGTTTTTTGCACCATCCAAAGGCATTGTCACCTACTTTTGTTACGCTTCGAGGTATATTAATTGTTGTTAAATTTATGCAACCTTCAAATGCATTTTTGCCGATAGCTGTTACACCATGCGGCAAAATTATTGATATTAAATTAGCACAATTATCAAAAGCCGTTCCTGATATAGTTGTAACACCATTTGGAATATTGTATTCAGTTCTTTTATTTCCTGCTGGATGTTTTAATAGTTTTGTTTTGTTCTTGTTAAACAAAACTCCATCAACAGATGAATAGTGTTGATTATTAGTATCAACAAGAATATTTTCAAGGTTTAGACACTGTTTAAACGCAGAAATATCAAGACTTGTTAGACTATTAGGAATTTTTATAGATGTTAGACTGTAACAGTAACCGAAAGCATGGAACCCTATTTTTGCAACACTTGGAATGTTAATTTCTTTCAAATTTTCACATTGATAAAATGTTTCAGAGTCAATGCTTGTTACATTAGCAGGTATATTAATTTCAGATAACTTTTTGCAATAAGCAAATGCAGAAGAACCAATTTTTGAAACATTATTTGGAATTTCTATTGTTGTTAAGTTTTTACAAGAATAAAATGCACCTTTCCCGATATTTGTAACAGTAATAGGAATACTGATATTTATCAGATTTGAACAATCATAAAATGCAAATTCACCTATATTGTTTATGCTATCTTTGATCACTACACTTGTAAAAGACAATCTGTTCGAATACCAAGGTGCTTTTTCTGTTGAAGAATAATTATACATTTCCCCACTACCACTAATGACAAGTTCACCGTCTTCGTAGAGTGTCCATGTTACATTATCCCCGTCAGCACCGCAGTTGCCTGATGCGGTAACAGAGCGGGTGTCACTGGGGACCAGAAGTTCGGTTATTTTGACTTCTTCGGCATCAATGACCATGGTGTATTCACTTGTTTCATAATTGTCATGGGTGAATTTTATTGTGTATGTACCGTACGGGATTTTTTCATCAAAAACAAATTCCCCGTTTTCATTTGTAATATCAGTCCATACTGGTACATTTTCACTATTGATCAGCTGAATTGTGACATAAGGTATTGCTTCGTTTGTGTTCTTATCCTGTACAATACCTGATACAGTTGCAGTTGGTTTTGGAGTAAGATACACCGTTCCTAAAATATTTCCGTCTGCCTTTTCTACTGTAACAGTACCTGTTGCAGTTTCGTATAATTCTTCAAACATATTATCCAATTTGTTGATTGTATATGTGTATGTTCCGACAGGAGTATTAACTGAGAATTGACCGTTAGCATCTGTTGAACAGGTGATTTCTCCGACAATCATTCCCCCCTCATCAATTTGTTGCAGTAATATACTTGCACCTTCAACGGGTTGGGCAGTTTCTTTATCAATTACATACCCTATTAAATTAGCGGTCGGTGTAAGATATACTGTGTCAAGAAGTACCGTTGATACGTTTTTCTCACAAATTGTCTTTACTTTTTTGGTCACATAACCGTTGTATTCAAAAACCAATTCGTATTCATCTTCGGGTAATTCTATCTTAAAATTACCATTAGCATCTGTAAGAACATACCGTTTAGCATTGCCAACTTCTGCTGAAACCTGTACTCCCTCTATCGCTTTGCCTGTTGTACTATCTTTGACAAATCCGCTGATTGTGCCTGCTTTGTCAGTTCGCCTGATTGCTTCTTCTACTGCAAGCTTGGCATTGACAATAGGATAGTTTCGTGTATCACCATCGGCATATCCATTTGCAGTTTTATTGTAATAATTACATACAATATCCTTGACTTCACCTGCTGAGAAATTTTCATTGACAGACCACACAAGCGAAGCAACACCGGTTACAATTGGAGCTGACATTGATGTGCCATCCCAGAAATTATGTGCATAATTACCATCACTCCCACCCATTACTACCGTACTGAAAATATCTTTTCCCGGTGCGCAAACTGATACTTTTGAACCATAATTAGAAAAGTCAGTCATTTGATATCCCGATGTTGTTTTTTCAATAGCACCAGCAACAATAAAGTGACTATATACATCTTCATATGAATATTCTTTTAACTCATCTTCATATGTATCGAAGTATTTTTCTAATACTTCATCAGTAATACTACAAAAATGAGCTCCTCTGACACTCTCAACATTTTCATTTCCTGCAGAATCTATGATGATAAAATCTTTTATACCTAATTCTTTTTGCCAAAATAAAATTGCATTTGCGGCATACATACCTGATTCATATATTTCAGTAAAATTATTTTTTAAAAGTCCACCCAATGATAGATTTACAGTTTTACAACCAAATTTTAATAATATTTGGATACCTTCATATATATCTGGGATTGCAATATTATCATTTTGAGTACTTGATTTATGTACATCCACACCATATAACTCTTTATTCCAAACAATACCTGTAATTCCAGTTTCATTATTGGCAGTAGCTCCAATAATACCAGCAACATGTGTACCATGATCTTCAAATGAGTTTTGATAATTATTTAAAACACTAATCTGTAAATCTTCATGATTTGTATCAAACCCATTATCAACTACGCCAATTTTTATATTAGAAAACCGGTCATTGTATTCCCAGGCAGATGGTGCTTGAATTGCTTCTATCCACCAATTTAACCCGTCAGGATTTTCCTCATCCCAATTCACTCCAGTGATTCCTTGAAAAGTATCTTTCCAGGGATCACCCGGTATCCGTTCTATATCAGATTGTATTGTGTAATATGGAAAAGCCATCCAAACTTCATCCATTTTTGAAATATCTTCACATATCTTTTTAATACTTTCTAAATCTGATACTTCTATTTGTACCTGGTATTCATAATCTGAATTTCCTATCACTGTTCCATTTATTGTACTTATTACTTTTTCAATAATTTTTATATCCTTTGTTTTAAATTGAATAAGTATAAGGTTATCTACATAGCCGTTGCCATATTCATCTGTGATTACCACATGGTCATCATCAATACCAAAATGCCAATTATCAGAAAATGTATCATATTCTGATTTAATTTCAAAATTCTCTAAACCTACCGAAACACGCAAAATTGTTCTTGCATCAGAAGCAGTTACTTTATTGTCATTATTCACATCTGCAGATTTGAACTGTGTATCGGTCAGTTTTTCAAGACCGACAGAAGCACGCAGTGCAAGACGGGCATCAGAGGCAGAAATTTTTCCGTCACCGTTAACATCGCCAATTGAATTGGTTGTTTCTGCACTCGCAAATAATATCACCGAAAAAGCAAGAATTGTGATTGCAAGAAAAATATACAATGTTTTTTTTAATTTACTCATTTTTTAACCTCCCAAAATTTAATTTTTCTTAAGTTTATTAAATATTTTTCTGTAATGAAAAAACATTTCCCATTCAAACAGAATGCTTGAATGGGTACTAATTAATCTATAAAATTACAAAATAGTATTTATCTATTACCACATAGAACTACATTCAATATTGTCAACAACATTATTATTAAATTGCAAACTCATAAAACAATTATCTTTATAGTAAGCTTCGTAAAGCAAATCGGTTCCTTCAATTCCAACAGTTCCGTCTGCTTTCCAATTCTCATTTTCAAGATTATCAATCACTGAATTGTAGTTATCGCCTATTTTTATACCATTAACAGAGTAATTACTTTTTTTATAAATTCTAATTATTGCTATTTCGTTTTTCATAGGTGAAGTAGTAAAACTTACAAATTCATTTTTATATTCAATGGAGCCGTTTTCAAATTCAGTTTTTTCCAAATCACTTATTTTTACAATGACATTATTTATATCGCTTCCGATATAATCTTTAAGTTCGATTATATCCGGCTTAGGAACAAGATATAGGTTTCCCATAATATTTCCGTCAGCCTTCTCTACCGTAGCAATACCTGTTGCATCTTCATATTTGTCACATTTAATCAGATATTCATAATTCCCGATAGGCACATTTAATGTAAACTGACCGTTGGCATCTGTTAAACAGGTGAATTCTTCGACAATCATTCCGCCCTCGTCAATCTGTTGCAACAATATGCTTGCATCTTTAACAGGGGTATTTGTTTCTGCATCAATAATATATCCCATCAAATTAGATGTAGGAGTAAGATAAATCGTATCCAAAAGAACATTCTCGACATCAATATTACTGTTCTGCTTTATTGTTTTTGAAAGATATCCATCACAATTTAGCATTAGTTCATAATCACCCTCGGGAATCGATAATTCAAATTTACCATTTTTATCTGTGATAACACTGTATCCAGCTTGACCAACTGTTGCTGAGACTATAACTCCTTCCAACGGTATATTCGTTATATCTTCCCTTACAAAACCAGTAATAACACCTATTTCATCTGTCCGCCTTATTGCTTCTTTTACAGCAAGATAAGCATTAACGATAGGATATTTACGAGTATCATTGCCATATCCTGTTGCTGTTTTATTTGTATAATTACAAACTATATCCTTAACTTCACTTGCCGAGAAATTTTCATTAATTGACCATACAAGTGCGACAACACCTGTTACTATTGGGGCAGCAAAAGAAGTTCCCTTATCTGCACCGTAATTTCCATCTTTTCCACCCATTACTATCGTACTAAAAATATCTCGTCCCGGAGCAGTGATAGATACATGTGAACCATAATTTGAAAAATCTGACATATTATAATGCTGCATAGGCTTATCAACAGCCCCGACAATCATAATATGTTGCATTATATCCTCATAACTATATTTACTTCCGTAATTATTACAATAAATCTTCATAGCCTCTTCTGTTACACTTGCACATAATCCGCAATATATGCTATCAGATGATTCATTACCTGCACTTTGAACTATTATAAAATCACCTATTTCAGGATTTTCTTTCCACTTAACTATTTGTTCAATAGTCCATGCCCCAACTTCGTTCACATCATAGTCTTTTATATTAAACCCCATCGAAATATTCACAATCTTGCACTCATTCAACAGAAGTCTCTCTATACTTTTTGCTGCATCGTCAAGATTTATATCATTAAGTGCATAGGTATATAATTCTTTATTCCATACTATCCCTGTAACACCTTTTGTGTTATTATCTATGGCTCCGATAATCCCCGCAACTAATGTCCCATGGTTCTCAGCAACATTCTCATTTATTACACTTATATTCAAATCTTCATGCTCATTATCAAAACCTGAATCTACAATCCCAATCTTTATATTGTTAAACCGATGTTTATAGTACCATGCAGATGGTGCTTCAATAGCTTCAAGCCACCAGTTTAAACCATCAGGATTACCTTCGTTCCAATCAATTAATTCATCTTGTTCTTTGTTTATCCACTTGTCATTTGGTAGGCTTATTTTCCGTGAGGTAGTTCCTACTAAATTATACATAGCAGAAAGACCTTCCTGTTCCCAAATTTGCTTACGGAGTTCTCGCAGTTCCTCTAAAGTTCTTTTCTCAATTTCAATCTGATATGTTCCTGTTTCACTAAAACCAATAATTTTTCCGCCAATGCTTTCAACAACTCTATTTATATAGTCATCCTCTTTGTCACCAAAATCTATAGAGATTCTGTTATTGACATATCCATACCCTTTATCATCAGTAATTACAACATTAGAATCATCAACCCCCCAATGCCAATTTTCAAAATAATCATAGACTATATCCTTTACTACACCTTTTGTTTCGCTTTGAACTGATCCTTTATTTTCGATTTCTTTCTCATTAGCTTTTCCGTCAAATAATACACACAAAATAATTACTATCGATAAAGTAATAGCTATGATTGCAAGTAAAATAAACAATCTCTTTTTCACTTTACTCATTTTTATATACCTCCTTAATTTTTTTGCGGAAATGGTGTATAATTATCGTAAAAGCAGTCAATGCAAAATAATAACATTTGTCCCCTTTTTTCGTGAAGTTTATACCTTTGCGAAAATCAAAATCCGCCGATTTCTACTTTAATAATACAGAATAAGTGATAAAAAGTCAATAAATCCGTTGTATATATTGCTGATTTATTTATTATATAGTTGACACAATGCTGAAAATCCTTTGTTTTTCATCTATAAGGGGTCAAATAAAGGGTCAAAAGAAAGGGTTGGTTCAATGCCTAAAAGAGGAGAAAATATCCGCAAGCGAAAAGACGGTCGCTGGGAAGCACAAATAATAACCGATACAGGTAAACCAAAATCAATTTATGCACATTCCTACCGTGAAGTAAAGGAAAAAATAAAGAAACCGCCTGATGAAACGATTGCATCATTAAAAAATACTAATTTAACTTTCAAAGATATTTGTAATCTATGGCTGACAGATAATGAAATACGAAATAAAAAATCTACTACCGCTAAATATAAATGTTTATGCAGAAATCATATTTTTCCCTATTTTGAAAATATAAAACCAAGTGAAATACAAGTAAATCACATAAATGCATTTATCAGGCAAAAGACATATCAAAGCACACTTGAAGCAAAAACAATACACGATATAATTACACTATTAATGCATATAATCAGGTACGGAGAAAACAACGGATATATACCGCCTGTTAAGAATAATATTTTATCTCCTAGTGTTCCGAAAAAAGAATTGGATATTTTGTCCGAAGCAGAACAGAAGGCACTTGTAAATTCAATTAAGAATAATATTACAGCTGAAAATATAGGAATACTTTTATCTCTTTTTGCAGGTTTGCGACTTGGTGAAATATGTGCTTTGCATTGGGTGATATAGATTTTGATAACAGATTAATATGAATATTATTCAAACAATATCCAATACGTTAAGCGGAAAGAATATTGTTATTGTCGTGATTGCATTTATTACTTTTATTGCAAGGCTTTTTGTTGATGTTTCCACATTTCTATTTATGTTTATCGGTGACATGATACTTGCATTAAACAGCAGATACAGCGAATGTTTGGCAGATGAATATTCCTATTTAATCGGCTTCGGTGAAGATTTAAAAAGTGCATTATATGTAATAAGCAAAATATCAATGCCGAGAAGAGCTACATTGACAGAACGGTTAAAGGCTTCACATCCTTATACGACTGATAGAATTGAAAGGCTTGAAAATATGCTGACACAGACAGCTTGATAAAGCCGGAATATCCCATACCCCTTAATTGACAAAATGCAAAAAGGCACGGAGAGTAGAACTCGAACGAGTTTTACTCTCCGCTTTTTGCGTATATTTTGGCTTGGGATATGGGATAAATATGGTGTCAAAACGTGTATTTTTTGACTGATAAATTTGACGAAAAAATCAGCTTGTCCTGTCTTTTTTATATGGTAGATAATCCTAAACCTTATTTACAGTAAAAGGCAAGTGCAACGTAAAATGTCTCGGAAAGCGCTATAAATAAGGCTTTTTATTTTTAGGTTGCTCTTATAATGACGTACCTTCTGCAGCAAGGTTTTCGTGAAGATCGGTAATAACATCGCCCTTTGACTGAATATAAGCTGCGGTAAAGGGAGCACCCGAGGCTGCTACGGGATAAATACCCGTGGTGTGATCTACAAAATATTTATCGAAGCCGGAAGCTTCAATCTCCTGACGGGAAAGATTCTTTGTCAGCTGATAAACAATAGCACCTATCATCTCGAGATGCGCCAGTTCTTCTGTTCCTATATCTGTCAATAAACCTTTAAGCTCAGCATACGGCATTGTGTATCTTTGGGAAAGATAGCGTAAAGAAGCACCTAATTCTCCATCCGGACCGCCATACTGGCTGATAATTATCTGAGCAAGTTTAGGATTGCATCTCGTGATTTTTACGGGATATTGTAATTTTTTCTCATATGTCCACATAATCAGTCACAACCTCCTATATCCCAGGGCCAGGGATTCTTAAGCCATTCTATACCTTCACCGGTTTTTGATGACAGCGGACCGTAATTCTCTTCATATTCTTCTTTGAGTTTACGGTATTTAAGCATATTCTTTTCGTGCATTGCAAGTGCGGTAAGATCATTCGGATGTGTGTTAAGATAAAGATGCAATTCCCATATTGTGAACTGAACTGCCGATAAACTTCTTAAAAGCTTTTCTCTGCTGTTCATTTCAGAGCACCTCGCAGGAACGGTTTATATAAATCTTTAAACAATGTACCTTTTGCCAAAGCAACATCTTCTTCAAAAGTATTTTTATCAGTCTGAAACGGAACATAAGCCATAGCAGTAACAGCATCTGACGGTAATGAAGTCAGTGGCGTAAAGCTTTCAAATTCTTTACAATCGTTTTTCATACAATTCTCCTTTCATAAATTCAGATGATAATTTACAGAGCAATACAAACTATCATCCTGCTTCATAATATTCAACAGGACAAATATTGTGTCAGGTCATTTTGGATTTGCAACACTACTATTTCTATGATATAATGAATAGGGTGATTAAACATGAAAAAAATCAGAACATTTATCTTTCCTCTTTTTATTATGCTGTGTCTTTTAGTTTTCAGTATTAATTCTTCTGCGTCACGTACACTATCAGGCGATGTTAACAACAACGGATCTGTTGAAGCCGCTGATGCAAGACTTGTTCTGCGTGCATCCGTAGGACTTGAAGAATTCAACACTGAAACAATCAAAATTGCCGATGCTGATAATAACTCTTCACTGACTGCAGCTGATGCGCGGATAATTCTTCGTATGTCTGTAGGTCTTGAAAAAATTGTTTATATTGAAGATAAAACAACAAATATCGGCTTTGAAATACACTTTATTGATGTCGGGCAGGCCGATTGCGCTCTCGTAATATGTGATGGCGAAACTCTTCTTATAGACGGTGGCAATACTTCAGACAGCAGCATTGTTGTCGAATATCTAATAAGAGAAGGAATTACAGAGCTCGACTACGTTATTTGTACCCATGCACATGAAGATCATGTCGGAGGTCTTTCGGGAATTCTTGATGAGTTTACCGTTAATAACGATATCTTTGCTTCAGAAATCGGTGCCGACACAGAATGCTATAAAGCTTTTCTTGAAAAAGTCAGAGAACAACAAAAAGATTTAATAATACCTCAGCATGACTACTCATTCACATTAAGCAGTGCAAATGTCGAATTTATCGGCCCTGTTTCATACGCTTATTCTGACATAAACAATACTTCTCTGATAACAAAGATTACTTATGAAAATACATCATTTCTTTTCACGGGCGATGCTGAAAGAGATTCGGAAATTGATATTCTTGATTACGGATTGAATGTCAAAGCCGATTTACTTAAGGTGGGACATCACGGCAGTGAGAATTCCACATCATATCGTTTTCTGCGGGAAGTGATGCCTGATTATGCAGTTATCAGCTGCGGCACCGATAACATCTACGGTCATCCCACAGAAGAAGTATTATCCAGACTTCGTGATGCTGAAGTAAAAGTATACAGAACAGATATGCAGGGAAACATCGTTGTAACCAGTGACGGTGATGATCTCAAGATTATCACTGAAAAGAATCAGGATATTGAAACAAATCCGACAGTTCTGGACAAACCGGACTCACCTGAGACACCCGACTACCCTGCTCCTGAAGAGCCTGATACTCCATCACCGTCTGAGCCTCAGGATCCTATCTCTCCTATATGCACTTACATCGGTAATAAAAACACTTATAAATTTCATTTACCCACCTGCTCATCTTTACCTAAAGAAGAGAACAGGATATATTTCTCAACACGGGCATCAGCAATATCAAACGGATATGAAGCTTGTTCAAGATGTAAGCCATAAAAAATCAATATCCGCTAAGACAGCATACTACAAAAACAGAAGTCAGAATCATCTAAAACAGGTGATTCTGACTTCTTAATTCTTGTTCATCGCACTCATTTTTTAGGGATAAAAAAGTTTAATGTCTCCGAGAGACGTTTGATTGCAGGCGGATTCCATTCTTTATCAAAGGGGATATTAATTCTATTTTGCCTTAATTTATCGCAAAGTCTGCTGCAAACGCTTAAAAACTCAGCATAATTCTTATTTTCTTTAATGCTCCACGCAGTTTCTGCAACGGCAAACCAACGTGGAAAACACATATACTCCAATCTGTCATTATTATTTATGTGCTCAGTCCATACCGGTGACTCAACACCGAGAATGTTATTTTTTCCTGTATCGTTAAGTGAGCTGAATTTATCAGGCTCAAAATTATATGTCATACTAAGCGGATGCATTCCGTAAGGATAATCCACATAATAACCTGAAAAAGGCGATAAAATGATTTTTCTGCCCTTGTTGGCTTCTGTTGCCGTTGCAAAGGAACGCTTCTGCCAATGCTGAACAGTTATATCAGCAGAAAGGTTTCTGCCTTTTAGACAGTCATTCCATACAATACAGTTCTTTCCCTTATTTTTCAGGTATTCAGCCATTTCATTAATAAAAAGACATTGCAGATCATTATAATCAGAAAGTCCCTTATTTTTCATAATTTTGCGGCATTTTTCACATGACCGCCAATTTGATTTCGGCACCTCATCCCCGCCTATATGAATAGTGTCATAGGGAAAAAGCTCACATATTTCATTAAGAATGGTTTTTAATGTTTCTTTAGCTTCAGTATTTGCCGCACAGACAATATCTTTAAAAATCCCTTGTTTTGTTTTGACCTGAACATTTTCACCGTTACAGGTAAACTGCGGATAGACATGAAGAAAAGCACTCTGATGTCCGGGCATATCCAGCTCAGGGATAACATCTATATATCTTTCCTTGCAAAAACTCACAATCTCTTTTATCTCAGATTTTTTATAATATCCGCAATAAGGATACGTGCTCTTACAATTAATAAAACTGTCGCAATCTCTGACACTTCCTTTTTCGGTCAATTCAGGTAGTGAATCAAGTTCAATCCTGAAGCCCTGGTCATCAGATAAGTGCCAATGAAATTTATTAAACTTAAAGGAAGCCGCAACATCAATAAGCTTTTTGAGTTCTTCAATACTGAACATATGCCTTGCACAATCTATCATGAAGCCGCGGTATGAATATCGAGGAAAATCCTTGATTCTGAGACAAGGTATATCAGAACATAACAGCTTAATCTGCTCAAAAGTAGTTTTTGCATAAAAAAAACCTTTTTCGTCAGAAGCCTTAGCAATAATTCTGTTGTTTTCTATTATGAGTTCATATTCTTCCGATAAAAAAGTATCTGTCTGTACAAAATCAGTAATAAAGCAACATTCACTTACTGCAGAAAACACTTCTGTTTCTGCAGGCTGCGGTATAAGACGCATTTGCTCAACTCCTTAAATTACCATTTCATATTCACCCATATTGCCGCTTTCAAAATAACGCTTCAGATCATACGGAGTATAAATTCCCGTGTCGGTAACTACACCGCTGACAAGCTCAGGAGGAGTGATATCAAAAGCCGGATAATATCCTTTTACCCCGTCTGCTGCTGTTTTTATCCCCATCGCCTGCAGTGTAAAATCCGGATCGCGCATTTCAATCTTTACGGTATCTATCGTCGGATGCACATGATCAGGGGCACCGGTTACAAAATACGGAATTTTATTGTATTTTGCAGCTATTGCAATCTGGAATGTACCAACCTTATTGACAACATACCCATCCATGCAAATAGCATCTGCAGCAGATGTAAAAACATCGATATTCTCATTCTTCATAACAAATGCAGGCATATTATCGGTAATTACAGTAACATCCATTCCCATATCATTGCAAACAGTCGCAGTGAGTCTGGCTCCCTGAAAATACGGTCGTGTTTCAGGACAGAAAATCCGTACATCCTCTTTCCCCTGTTCTTTAAGCACGCGGCACATCTGACCTACAATCGTTTCACCAAAGCATTGAGTCATAACAGAACCATGATTAGGAACCATATCAGCAAGATATTTTGCCATTTTATATACTTTATTGTATCTCATATTATTAATGTTGATTGTATATTCAACTATTTTTTCAGATACATTTTTTCCTTCAGCAAGTGCTTTTTTTGCGGTATCAAGACAACCACCTGTAATAAGACTCATCCTGTTAGCAGTGGTCGGTCGAGCATGTGCTATGGTATAAGCTGCATCTTCAAGATATTTAATCTGCTCTGCCTCTCCTTTATCCCGGCATTCATATGCCGCAAGTGCCATACCCGCAGCTGCAGCAGTATAAGGACCTGCACTCTGAGTAACCATATCTTTCAATGCCTGCGTCACTTCATGATGATTCTTACAGGTTACGAATTTTATCTCACGGGGATAAACACGACGGTCAAGAATTCTGACTGCACCGTTTTCATACCAGGCAATGTTTTCATACTGAAGCATAAAAGCAAGTTTTTTATCCGCTCTTTCCATATTTCTCTCCTTATCAGTACAGTCGCTTAACTGCAGCAGCAACATCAAAATATACTTTTTCTTTATCTATTGTAAGATATTCACCGTTTTCATAAATAATTTTACCGTCACACATTGTCATTGTGACATCACTTCGGCCTGCCGAATACACAACAAGACTTAGGGGGTCAAGACAAGGAACCATATTCGGAGTATCCGAAGATAAAGCAACAATATCCGCTTTATAACCGGGCAAAAGATTTCCGCAGTTTTCTCTGCCCTGCAGAACAGCTCCGTTAACAGTAGCAAGTTTAAGCACTGTCTCAGCACTCATCACAGTTGCATCCTTCATATAACCGTTATGAATAACAGACGCAAGATGCATTTCTTCAAACATATCAAGATTATTATTACTTGCAGTACCATCCGTACCGAGTGTAACATTAATATTGCTGTGAATAAATTTTTCTACCGGAGCAAATCCGGACCCGAGCTTCATATTACTGGTAGGATTATGAACAATGCTGACATTTTTATCACGAAGAATTGCTACATCATCATCTGTTACTGCAACACAGTGTGCGGCAAAAGCTCTTGAGTCAAATGCTCCGAGCGAAGAAAACCACTCTGCAGGAGTTTTTCCGTATTTTTCAACACAAGCAATATGCTCTTTGTCTGTCTCAGAAAGATGAATATGCATATTTCCTGCTCTTGCATTACAAAGCTCACTGTAATAAGCAGTAGTTTTTTCATCACAGGTATACTCAGCATGAATGCAGAAATCAACAAGAACTCTTTCAGAAAATGACCTATGATAATTGTCAAAAAGGCTGAGTGATTGTCTGATTCTTGTTGAATCAACAGGACATTCATCCGGATCAAAGCACTGAACAGGTCTGGAAATATTTGCTTTGATACCAACATTACCAACAGCTTCACATGTTCTTTCCGGTTCAAAATACATATCTGAGAAGCTTACTGTGCCTGAGGCAACCATTTCCATAAGAGCAAGATAGCTTGCAGCCTCAATGTCTTCTGCAGTAAGCTTATCTTCAATAGGGAAAACCTTTTCAAACAGCCATCTGTCAAGCGGCAGATCACTGCCTACCCCTCTCAATAATGTCATTGGAGAATGAGTGTGACAATTATAAAGTCCGGGAATAAGAATACTTCCCTTCATATCCTTTACTATGTCATATGGCTCCTGAGGCATAACAGCTCCAATATAATTTATATATTCACCGTCAACACCAAGGTAACAGTTTTCTGCTATATTGACTTTTCCATCGATGAAATTAATCACTGTTGAATTTTTAAAAAGAGTCTTCATAATTATAACCTGCTTATCACTTTCTCTACATAATCCCCAAAGGGTTTACTGATACGGGAGGCCGTTTCCCCTACTTCCTCATCTGTAAGCTTTCTGTCAAGAACACCGGCAGCCATATTGGTCATAACAGAAAGCCCGAGAAGCGGCATTGAACAATGTGCAGCAGTCAGCGCTTCTGTAACAGTTGACATACCAACAGCATCAGCACCGAGAATTCTTGCAGCACGTATCTCTGCCGGAGTTTCAAACTGCGGACCTGTAAAATACATATATACCCCCTCATGGAAGGTAAGCGGACTGTCCTTTGCGCATTCTTTTGCTATATTTCTTAATTCGGCAGTATACATATCTGTGGTATCAAAAAACCTAGGACCGAATTCGGGAATATTTTCTCCTTGTAAGGGACTTGCCCCTGTAAGCTTAAGATGATCTTTAATGATCATAATATCACCGACATTATAATCTGTGTTCACTGCGCCGGCAGCATTTGTAACAATTGTCTTTCTGACCCCAAGCAGCTTAAACAGTCTTACCGGCAAAGTCAGCATTTCAAACGGATACCCCTCGTAATGATGAAATCTTCCCGACATGCATATAATTTTTTTACCTGAAATTTCACCGTAAATCAATTTACCTTCATGGGACTCAACCGTAGACTCAAGAAAATTCGGAATGTCTTTATAGCTTATAACAACTCTGTTTTTAATGCGCGTTGCAAAATCTTTAAGACCTGAACCGAGAATTATACCGATTTCCGGTTCATCCTCGAGAATACTTTTAACATAATCAGAACTTGCTTTATAAAAACTATAATCCATTTTAAGCATATAAACACCTCTTAATAATATTAACATAAGCGTAAGAAATTGGCAATAATAAATATCACACCGGCTGAGTCGGTAGTTTTATAACAGCCCTAAAAGGGCAAAATACTGGCTTACCCCTGAAGGGGTACGCATAAAGCTAAAGCTACCAACCGCAAAGGGGTGCGTTAATCCTTGAAAGGATCAGCGTACTCCTTTAGTGTTAGTTGGTCATATATTTGATCTTCGTGCTCTTGCTCTCTGATATATTTTGCTATGCCTTCTTTATTTCCACCTACTGTGCTGACATAATACCCTCTACACCAAAAATGTCTGTTTCCATATTTGTATTTCAGGTTAGAAAAGCGTTCGAATATTATCATTGTACTTTTGCCTTTCAGATAACCCATAAAATCACTTACTCTTTGATTTGGTGGTATCTCTACAAGCATGTGGATGTGATCTGGCATTGCATGCGCCTCTATTATATTTACGTGTTTGCGCTCGCACAACTCACGTAGTATTGCGCCTATCTCTGCTTTCAATTTCCCATATATGGCTTTCCTGCGATACTTGGGCGCAAACACTATGTGATATTGACACTTCCAACTCGTATGTGATAAACTGTACATGTCATTAGCTTTGTTCTGCATTGTTAATGTCCTCCATTCTGTTTTTTCGGTTGGTAGCCGATTTAACTATATCAGAATGGAGTTTTTTTGTCACCTTTACTTTTGTCTCTGACACTAAAGTCCGTACATTCCACCTGCATAGTGAACTTGTCAAGTAAAAGTAGACAGTAAAAACCACCAATTATCCAAACCCTTGTTCAATTCTGTATTGAACAGGGGTTTTGTAATTTAATTTGTAAGATAGTCGTTCGTTGTTAAAATAATGAACATAGTTTTCAATGAACAAAGGAATATTATCTACATTGCGTAGATTAAAATCTTTTCGCATTTCTTCTTTAATCCAACCGTTCAATGATTCAATAATCGGATTATCGGTAGGAGTTCCGACTCTTGACATAGAACGTTTGATGTTGGTATAATTCTTGTGGGCTTGATAGAAGCCTGATGAGGAGTAAACGCTACCTTGGTCGGTGTGAAGTGTGACCGGGTAAGTTTGCTCCCTTGTTTTTTCAATCAAAACATCAAGGCAATGATAATACGGGAGAGAGCTACCTGCTTTTCTTGTAATTGAGCTTGCAATAATTTCATTGTTGTACACATCAAGCAAGTAAGTCCATTCCCATTTAATCCCTTTATGCTTTATGCAAGTCATATCTGACACAACAATTTCAAGTGGTTTTGTTACACTCCAATTTCCATTTATCATATTCGGGAACTTAACATGTTCTCTTCCTGCATATTTCCTTCCTCTGTTTGTTTTTGAACGTATACCGGCATATTTACAACACTTATGTGCTAAATTATCTGAAAATACCCAACCGGTTTCATTTCTGATTAAATTTGCAAGATAATGATAACCCTTTGTTTTGTGCTTTTTATGCTGTTCCATAAGCAATTCGGTAAGTATTGCCCTATCTTGTTCGTATCTGTTAGGTTTACCTTTTCGAGCAAGCCATTTGTAATAACCTGAACGATTAACTGACATAATTTCGCACAAAAATTTGATGCTATATTTATCCTTTAAGTTATCTATTATTTCATATTCACATCTTTTATGATAACGAACTCCTTGTTTGCACCAACTCCTTTCACTTCGTACCCTTTTTTTAATCGTTCATTTTCTATCTCTAATTTAGCAACCTGTAATTTTAATCTTTCAGTTTCTGAAAGTGACTTACTGGTATGTAAAGCTGCAAATGAATTTCCTTTATGTCCTTTTGGTTCTAATGCTTTTTCACCTAATTCATTGTAATCACGTATCCAATGACAAACTAAACTTCTATCTACATTGTATTCTTTTTCAATAGTTCTTACAGATACATGTTCTTTTAGATGTTTCTCGATGATTTCTATTTTTTGCTCCTTTGTCCATATTCTCTTTTTTTGTCCTTTTTTCATTGTTATTCCTCCTTTAATTTATTTTAACACAAAATTAAAAAGGTAGATACATGGTGGTTTTCCATGTGTCTACCTTTATTTTACCACTGCACATAGCAGGTGGTTTTTTTATTCGGCATAAAAAAAAAGATTGCTTAACAGCAATCTTTTATCTTTGAATACCCTTTGGAAGCTTTTCTATCTCTTCTTTTGTTTTTGGTGTTATAAAATGTGATTTATCCCCAAAAGAATACATTTGTGGTTCTCTTTCGATTTGACGATATGGAGCTTTCGTAGAAGATTTGGCTGCACCTAAAAAACCTTTTGCTGGTTTTACTTGAATTTTTGATAACATAACTTAACCTCGTCTCTTTAATAATGGTAAAAAGCCTATAATCATATCTTCAACTTGAACACTATAATAGTATAACATATCAACAAATAATGTCAAGTGTTTTTATGATTTATTTACAATTTGCATTTTACATATTTAGTATGATACATAAACTCTACTATAACACTATGTAATTTATTCTTTAATTAAGCATAGAATCCAGATGCTGTTGAACTGCAATTGGCATTTCATTTATAAATTCACATATTTTATGTTCATTATACTGATTAATATCTTTCAATAAATAATTTGCAGTGCATACTGAACTCTCGGCTATTTTCTTTTCTTCGAGCTTATCTTTGGAATATCCTAAAAAAAGCATGACACTTTTCATTTTTTCTTTTGATTTTTTCATTCTTCGAATAAGCACTCTGAAATTTGCATCAGTCAATGAAAATCCTATTATCGAAACCGGTAATTGCGAATAACAGATATATTGTATCATATTTGTCCAACCAACGATAGAGTCATCTATTAATACGTTATAATCATTTCCGGAAAAAACAATCCCTTTATCTAAATATTTCTGATATAAGTCAAGATTGTTCTTTTTGTATTTTATTTGATTTTCACCAGTTAACTCATATCCGAAAAGCTCATCAAAAATTGGAATCATACCATGAACATGATAAACATTTACAAGTTTTTCTTGTGTACCTGAAGGTAAGTGTTGGTTAGCTTCTCCAATAGTATAACTTTGTAAATATTTAGAATATTCTGAAAGTTTACCTTTATCCTTCAAATGACGCTTAAAACTAAATTCAAAATAATCATCAAAATTATAGGTGATAATAGTTGTCATTAAGTTTTTTTCGACACGTTTAAAAACACTTTCAACGATTTTTTGCATTAGATTCGTTTTACTTTTTACAGATTCCAAATTCTGATTTATCAAATTCTTTTTTAAACACATCTTGGTCGCTAAAGCGATTTGTCGTCTAGCCCAGAATTGACATTCATTAGTATTGAATTTACTATTAGTTTTTTCAAGCTTTTCTTGGATATTAACAAACAATGCATCTTCTACGACACCTATGGATTCAACTAGATTGTCTTTATTAATATTGAGATCTATTTTATAATAATCTGTTACTCCCTTGACAAGATCAATCCATAACGGAAGTTCTTGTTCAGCTGTTGCCCCAGCACCTAGTAGAATACAAATATTTTCACACATAATTACTCTCCTTGGCTTATGAATTAATTGAGAAAAACATATCATATATAGCGTTGATATGCTTTTCTTCATTAAATGACGACATTGATTTTAAATATCCTGATAACAAATCACTACTCATCATACGAGACAGTGCAGCTTTAATTTCAATTGATAAACTATCAAAATATAAATGCATGATATCAAATATGCCTACATCTTTAAAATATTTGAATCTTTCGGGGAGGTCAATTCTTAATAATTTTTCTTTACCCAAAAAATCTGCAACAAAATTCAATCTCATCCATGTTAGATAATCGTTATCTGCTATTATACTATGCAACTCCTTATATCCTGACATTAAATTCATATAATCATTAAAGTTCATCCCAGATAACTTAATCATCATTATATCACAATATGCTTCCATTACAGCATTTGAAAAGGCTGGAATAAGATCACTAAGCACAGGTGTATAAATGTAGCATGATGTTTCTGTAGTGTTTGCAATTTCACTACCCTGTTGATTATTATTAATTAATTCTTTGAAAATTTTTGAAATATTAAAAGAGACAAATCTTTTATTATAATCTTTAATCGAATATTCCGATAATTCTTGCATAATATTAATTGTGCTTATATCTGCGGGAAACTTTTTTAGATAAAAATCTTCAAAATATTCATAGTACCAAAATTGATATTCAACGATTACATCTGAAAGCTCGGATATCAATTGCAAGTTGTTCGGCAAGTCATTGATTGCATCAATAATTGCATTGATAACACTATTCATGTAATATGAAGCATTGCAAATATTATCAACATATTTTGAGATGTGCTCATTAATTATACTTGACACTTCATTTTTCATTGCAGCATAAATTTTTTTGTGATTATCACTTTCTTCAAATTGTTTTAGAAGTATTTTTTCCTTTTTAGATGCATCTACTGTCAAGAAAAGTTTGAATCGCTGATAAATTGGATCAGCAATTATGGATGAAAAAACTTTACACATTGCATCTGCTCGTTCTTTCCTTTTTCTATCTCCAACATAATGAGCTACTTCATGAATTATGATTCTGGACACAAATTGAAATTTGAAAACGTAAAAAACCGGAATGTTTACATTTATTAGTAGTCTATTAAATACGCTTATGTCTTCATTATGTTCAAAGATTTCACTTGTACATATCATAGGTTCTTTGTCAGCAGTAACTGAACTACTTACTTGTAATTTATCAACAAAGCGTTCTTTGTCGCTCATAAGAACATCACAAATACAATCAGCGTACTTATTATACGCCAATTCAACATTTGATGCTAAACCAATGATATTATTGTAGAAGCCTCTTTCCTCAAAAAATCCTAAGTTACAGTGAAATATATTACCAAAGTATGATGACATATCATTTAACACTTTGCTTATGGTTTCCAAAAGTTCACTTGAATTATCTAAAGTTACTTCTGAAAGTCTGTCTATTGAAATATCCAAAAATAAGTTGTAAGGCTTCTTCATTGAAAAATATAATTGATTTGCGATTCCCTTTTCGGAATGTTTTTTTAAAACATTCATAAACTTATTAAATTCAGTTACTCGATAAATTACATCATTAATATCGTTCTTTTGGAATTCAGGAGACGCATCTCTCAGGCTGTTTAAATTTTCTATCAAAACAGTCTGCTTTTGAGACAAGTTTAAATCAAGCTCGTGTAGTAAAGAATGAATTTTATTTTTTAACTTCAAATTAACAAAGGGAATGTCTTTTTTGGGGAAACTAATAGTAACTCTAGTGTTTTCCACAAAATTCAAAAATGTCTTAAAACTATCATGTGGTTTTGCAATCAAATCAATTATATCGTAGCCTGAATTATTAATTTGCAATAAACAATCGTTATTGCCTAATAAATGGTTAATTGAATAATCTTCTATATTCGAAAGAGCTTTTTCTAAACAATCAAAGGCTTTATTCATTTGAATATTTGGCTTCCAAATAAATCTCAATGAAATATTTATCCCTTTATCTTGACGTATAGAAGTATCAAGATCACATGTCGAAAGCACGGAGTATTGATGCTTGGCTAAATTATTGTATAAAATATTTTTAATAACAGTACAAATATCCGTTAAACTATTTGAATAGAATGCAACAGCAATATTCATAAAACTGAAAGGTATGTACAACTTAGCATCAACATTTTCAATTAACTTTTTGTCTCGTAGCGTATCTATGACTTTGTTAATGCAAGATTCACTATATTTGTACAGTTGTTTTATGGATTTACACTTTTGAGGTTCATTAAATTGCATAAATGAAACTGCTATAAATTTTTTAGACTCTTGGATTTTTTTGTCGTTATATGAAAATAACACTAAAGGAGTAATGTCAGATGTTGCATTACTTTTATTTGAAATTGATCCATTATATAAAATATCAAGAGTCTGATCAGCTGTATTTGCTCTATTGAATAAAATCTTATCAAAGTGACCAAACGATATATACTCATTACTATCAATATTTACATTCATATTTTCAATGTTTCTATAATTTCTATATAGCTGCAATAATTCAAAATGCAAAAAAATCCCACCTTGTTTTTTATAAATACTCGTACACTTTGTAATAAATAATATTCTGAAATAATAACTTTATCTTTAGCTGATTTGCAAACAAGCATCTGTATGGTTTCTTGAAATATCACAGAAAGTTTTGCTCTATATCAATGAAATCTTACAACATTTTAGATTTTCGTTAATTATCACAGTTGTACACATTATCAATATTATTACAAATAGTTATCGACTTCAATTAACTTTGCAAAAATGCTTGTTTTTTCGACAAAAACGCTCACTTTTTAAGTTATGCATTATCTCTCGAACTCCAACAGTGCTTTTTTGAAAGCACCAATTTTTCTTAGTGAAGTATAAACCTCATACTCATTATCCCCATATTTGAGTGTAACAAAATCCTTTGTCACCTCTTCTACATAATTCAAGTTTACTATATAACTGTAATGTGGTTGTGCAAAACACTTCTCTTTGAGAACATTTTTCCAGTGGTCAATATGGTAGTTTGTTTCGAGCTTTCTGTCAGTTAGATACAGCACAGACTTTCTTTTCTCGATTGCGATATATAAAATTTCTCTAGGACACACCCTATAAATAATATCCTTATTTGATGTTTGCACCATTATTGTAGAATTGCAACAACAATTTGATTTATCATCAAACGAGATACAGATTTTTTCACAACTGTTGCACATTGTTATACTGTAATTTATGCTGTTTGCGTTTAATATCTCAATGATATCCTCTTTTGTTTTTAGTTGTCCGATTGCTTTTACTTCCATAATAGCTTTTCCTTAATCAAATTAAATTGTCTTATATTTATAAAGTGCTGTTTAAAGCAAAAAGTAACAATATTTTTTGAAAATAGTAATTATTTGTCAAAACATCCAAAACGGCTTTGCTATACTTATGCACAATTATAGCAAAATCCACACATTCGACTAACCTCCCGTTATAAGGTAGAATAAAGCTACCAAATAACAGGAGGTCATTTTTATGAACAGAAAAACAAAAATTAAGTTTACAGATTTTGAGTGTAATTTGCTTATCAACGGTATGAATGAGTTTCGCAATATGCTCTTGGATGAGGATTTACCCACAGAGGATATTAATGAGCTGTTGCTGAAAATCATTGATAAAAGTGAAAAATAAGGAGGTTGTTATTATGTCAAACAAAATTCAGTATCGCCGTGTTGGCGATTATTTAATCCCGAATCTCAAACTGCCGCCCGAAGAAGCAAGGGTTACTCTTGGCAAATGGGGAATGATGTATAAGTCTTATCTTGAAAAACATAAGAAGGTTCTTTTTAGTTTACTACTTGGTCAAGGCAAACTTTATCAGCACTGTGCAGAGATTGAAAATCAGGCAAAGGATATGTACGATGACCTCATTGAACAAATGAAAGAAATTGAAGGTGTGACAGAAGAATTAAAAGAACATAATCAATGGGAATGGATATGTAGCATACAAAACATTGAGGCAAGAGCAAGAGAAATAGTTTGTAATGAACTAATATACAAATAAAATGCAGAAGGTGTATCTTTTAATACGCCTTCTATATTTATGGTTGGATTTTCCAAGCAACTCTTGAGATGCTTTCAAAGGATGATTTATTGTTTTTTATGGTTTGATGCGTTATTATATATACAGACCGGTCAACAAATCTAATCAGAGGTGATAAAAGCATGCCTATTTATTTAAGTGAAAATATCAAAAGATTGCGACTTAAAAAAGAGCTTACGCAAGAAACTCTTTCAGAATTTTTAGGTGTTACTTCTCAGAGTGTCAGTAATTGGGAGCGTGGAGAAAGTTATCCCGATATTACAATGCTTCCTGAAATTGCAGGTTTTTTCAAGGTAAGTGTTGATGAGTTGCTTGGTGTTAACAGAGCAGAAGACGAGGCTGAAATAATTAAAGAACTTGAAGCTTATGATAATCTTACAGACGAAAAATTAAAACTGGAAATAATAAATAAGCTTAAAGAAAAGTTCCCTAATGATTTTCGTATTCTTTTAAGATATATGACTTCCCTTGTTCATTTCAAAGAAAACACACCTGAAAATGTCGCAAAAATAATTGCAATATACGAAAACATCAAACAAAACTGTAACAATGACAAAATACGCATTTCTGCCAAAAGGCATATTGCCGAACTTTATAAAGGGCTTTCAGAAAAAGAAGGAAGCGGTATAACATTTGAGGATTGTGAAAAAATCATCAAAGAGATGCCGAGAATGAGAGACGGACAGGAAATGTTCTGCTTTTATTATCCTGAAAACTATCCGAATGGCGATGAGATAATAATGAACACTCTTGAAGAACAATTCTTACTGCTTAACACAGTTTATTCTCATTATTTTTATTATAATGGCTTTTTCTATGACAGAAACTTCTCTGATGAATGGGTCATTTCGGCATTCAAATCAGAACTCGACTTTTTGAATTTTGTATATGACGACGGTCATTACGGCAAAATGTGTCGAACAGTAATGTATAATTACGGACATTTAGACGTAAGATATTTCAAACTTGGCGATACTGTTAATGCATTGGAAAACTTCAGAAAAATGTGTGAGTTAGCAATCGAGTTTGATAATATGGACAGAATAACAACTATGCATTCAGTTATGTTCAAAGGCAAGGAATTTGATAAACATACATTAGGTACTACTTATGTTGCTAAAACGCAGATAAAAGAGCTTTTAACTGAAAAATATCCGTTGTCAGAAGATTTCAAGGAATCTGATAAATTTAAAGAAATACTTTCTAGTCTCGAATAATAAATTCTATACGAAACAAAGTCACTCTTTTACAGAGTGACTTTGTAGCATTTATTATGTCAGTTTTTTGGATTTAAAATCTTTCACAAACGGCACAACTGCCAATAAAGAACTTACCGCAGGTAAAACGCTGAACATGAAGAACAGCATCGTAAACAGAGTTGTATATTCAGCACTTTCTCTTGCTACAAAACCATTTGCAATATACTCGTTCAATTTTGCTGTTTCGGCACTCGTGAAGCCTATCACCATATATCCCGCACTTGAAATAAATGAAGATACACCACTTTGTATTTTGATAATTGCCGTTTGAAAAGAGAAGAACAATGCTGTTGGTTTTGTACCTGACAGTTTGTATTCTAACTCTACTGCATCATCAATAAGCAGAGTACGGATATTTGAAGCAAGACTCAAGAAACTGCCGGATATAAGTGAAAGGATGAACATAATAGCAAAGTTTGTAAAAGTGTTCATTGTTGTTTTATTGCCAAGATACAACACAAAAATCATAATGTTTGGTAGTATTGAAGCAAGATTGCATAAGACATAGGCTTTTACATTTCCAAGCTTTCTTGAAAGTATAGGTACAAGAAATGTTGAAAGCATCAAACCGACAAAGCTACCGGTACCGAGCAAGAATGTATAAAGAAATGTAAGTCCCGAATTTTTGCTTGAGAAGTAAAAGGCAACCAACGCGGACAGTACTACACCCTGTAAAGCACTCATTGAAGAGAGTAATCCTGACATAATGATTTTCTTTAAAAGCGGATTAGTGAATATATATTTGTACTGTTGTTTGGTGTTGGCGTTTCTCTTTTCATTATGGTTTAATTGTTCTTTAGATACGGTTAACTGATACAGAATATATCCAACGATAGAGAAAGCAAGAGTAATGATAAAAAAGGCATTTCGTTCATCTGTTTGTGTTCCGCCAAGAGCCCCCGAAACTGCAAAAGCAAGTGGCTGAACAATCAAACAACAAATACTGCACACCATCGCACCGATAGGACGTAAAGAAAGTAGATTTGTGCGTTCTCTTTCATCTGCACACAGTACATTGGGATAGCTTATCATAGGTATGTCACCAAAAGAAAACATAATCTCCCACAGAATGAAAATAGCAAATCCATAAACGATAATTGTTGCATTTTGAAGTGTACTGTTGTTGTCAGAATAAATCTCCATCACAAAGCAAAGAACCGTAATTATAGCTGTCGGTAAAGGTAAATATCGCAGATATTTTGCTAATGGCCATCTGCTTTTGTTGATGAACGCTCCTATAAATGGGTCTTTTACCGCATCGAATATTTTTGCGGTACTGAGTATGATTCCGAGCCAAAAGGCAGGGATAAGAATAGTGAATTGAAGATAGTAGGCAAAGCAAGATGATACAAGAGCATATAATATGTTCTGCCCTGACAGACCTAAAAGATAGCGTGTTTTTTTGTTTTGCAATTTTGTTTTCATTGTGAAACTCCTCTCGTTACATACTGTTGGTATGTAAAATGGTAAAATATATTGCCGCAGGTGCGGCTTATTTTTTGC
>JAZNSD010000060.1:0-2198 GCA_045591055.1 Acutalibacteraceae bacterium
GCATGCTCCTCTATATGAAAATGAGCTTTATAAGAAGAGTTATGAATTCTGGAACGGTGAAATATGCCTGCTTGGCTCTGACTCAGAGGTTCACCCCGAGGTCAAAGGTGATATAGCAGAGCCCACAGAAGCTTCAAAGGCATTTTACGAATATGTTACCGGTGAACCTATGATTAAGGGTGTGCTTGCAGGGCATCTGCATTTTGCTTTTGAAAGCATACTGCCCGGTGGTACGATGCAATATGTAACAAACCGTGGTGACAGAGGAAGCGCAAGAGAAATAACAATATTATAAAAAGAACAATCAGGCGCAACAATATATCTGTTGCGCCTGAAGTATATTCTGTTGTATATTTAGATATTTTCATCGAGTAATCTCAATTCAAATTATGGCTTAAATAAAAAAGTGCAGAAATACGCAATTTATTAATTCACCTTTTCAAATCCATAATAATCCGTTTTCTTTACCTCTTGGTTTGCTTACAATCACATTATATATTGAATAATATCCAACAAAACTCCCTTTAACCGATTTTTATTTTGAAACAAATCGGCAAATCATTTTTAAATTCGCCTTTAATTTCTATTTTAAGAGAATTCTCATCTCTTGAATAGTCTATCTCTTCATTACTGCCCAAAAGCTCAACGCTTTCAATCAGATAGTCGTGAGGAATATGCTTTCTGAGAGTTTTGATATTTACGGTTTTTGAAGGTCTCATCTGAAAAGCATAAAGATATCCGTTTTTATATGTAAACCTGAAATCTTCGGTTGTGAACTGCTTTTCGTCGCCGTCTTTGAAAAATCCGTCAACCGCATTGACTTCGCCTTCGCCGAATTGTTTCCAGAACGTTGTTCCGTAAATTCCTTCGCCGTTAACAGAAAGCCATTCACCCATTGTGAGAAGAACTTCAGTTTCTTCAGCAGTAATCGTTCCATCGGCTTTGGGACCGATATTAATGAGCAGGTTTCCGTTTTTGCTGACGTTATCAACAAGGTCGCAGATAACCTGTCTTGCACTCTTGTATTCGTTATCAAAGCGATAACCCCAGGAATGTTTGCCGATTGCTGTATCTGTCTGCCAATAAATCGGTGAAATGCCTGTAAGAGCGCCACGCTCAACATCAAAGGTTGCAACGTTCGGCGGAAAAGCCTCGTGCTTATAGTTGATTGTTACCTCTTTGCCCCATTCTTCAGCCCGGTTATAATAATATGCCGCAAGCTTTTTCAGATAAGGCTTAAACGAATGGTTGTGAATCCACCAGTCGAAATAGATGACGGACGGCTGATATTTATCAATCAATTCACAGGTGCGGACAAGCCAGTCTTCAAGCCACTCCGTACTCGCTCCCGTTGAATAGGTATCGGCGGTAGTCTGATGGATTATTGCAGGGTCAAATTCTTCGCAGTAAACTGCAGGGCCGTAAAAATCAGAATACTTTTCATCATTCACATCGCTCTCGCAAAGTCTGCCGGGATTCATAAAGAAGTAATGCTCTGCACGGTGAGATGATACACAAAATTCCAGACCTTGTTTTTCGCACTCCGCTTTCAGTTCACCGATAACGTCACGGCAAGGTCCCATTTCTTTCGCATTCCAGCGATTAAACTGAGTGTCATACATAGCGAAACCGTCATGATGCTCTGCAACGGGCATTACATATTTCATACCTGCTTTTTTGAAAAGAGTAACCCATTCGGCTGCATTGAATTTTTCAGCCTTGAACATAGGGATAAAGTCCTTATAACCGAAATCCTTCTGCTCGCCCCAGGTTTTTCTGTGATGCTCAAATTCACGTGTTCCCTTTTCATACATTCCTCTTGAATACCATTCGCAACCGAAGGCGGGTACGGAATAAACACCCCAATGAATGAACACACCTAATTTATCGTGCATATACCATTCGGGCACTTTGTGCTGTGACAGAGAGCTCCAATCAGCCTTGTATTTTCCGTTTTCATTTACTTTATCTATCAGATTCAGATATTCCTTTGTTGTCATTTTTATCACCCAGTTCATAATAACACACGTATGGAGGTTTTGCACTATATTTTTTCTGAATGCTTTGCATTTGAGAGAAAAGTTCAGTTGTTTTTAATCAAAGCGTGTGATATAATTAACTCAACAAATAATAATTTGTGGAGGCTACAGTCTGACTTTATGAATTATACAAACAAGGAGAACACCAAATGAGCATAA
>JAZNSD010000061.1:0-30812 GCA_045591055.1 Acutalibacteraceae bacterium
CTTCCCGTTCGAAACATATATTGTATATGTAAACGGCCAGCCTGTTGAACCTGATGCAGACGGATATTACACTGTTCCCGCAAATGCAGGCGATATCAGAGTAACCATCTCCGGTGCGGTATATGACAATGACGGATCAGGCAATGCAAGTAAGTTCAACTTCTGGGAGTGGCTTCTTGCTCTTCTCAGAAAGATAATCAACTTCTTCAAAAACCTCTTCGGAATTGCATAAGCTTCATAGCAGCAATAAATCCCTCTTCGGAATTTCCGAAGGGGGATTTTTATGCCCGCAATATAAAAGGTGAGATTGAGAATATACAGAGTATAATCTGTTTTTAGGTTTTATTTGAGTCCGATCGGTTTATTGTATATAAAGCGAAAAAGTGTACATTGACTTTGCCGGCAGGATTATATTACAATAATTATAAGAATGAAAGCAGGAGTATGATATGAAAAACAGTAAAGATTTATTAGGAATAGTATGCAGGATTTCTCTTGCTGTTGCATTTGTTTACGGGCTTGTGCTTCCTTTTTGCTGGGGAAATAATCCCTTATCCGAAACAGGCACGCTTTCTCTTTTATGTGAAGAAAGAAAGGTATTTTTCTGGATATGGGGTATACTCACCTGCGGCAGCATAGCATTGGGAACACAGTATATGTATAAAAAATTTATGTATAAAAATAAGTTATTTGATGCATTCTGTATTCTCTCTGTATTAAGCGTATGCCTTGTTGCGCTTACTCTCGGTCACAGTATTGCAGACTGGAATCCCAAGAGAATTGCCCACTGGGTCGCAACGGGAATGTATATTGCATTTACACTTGCTCCCATTTTGCTCTTTTTTATCGTTAACATAAAAAAATACAAGGGTTTTGCAGCTTATACCGTGATAACACTTCTTATTTTCAGCACTTTTGTGTTTATTTTTGCCTTTGTTGGCAAGAGTGCTCTTATGGAGATGGTGCCTATAGCGCTTATTGAAATATTCTTGTATTGTTTCAATTTCACACCCCTTGTAAAGGTACAGAGTAAATGAAAATTTATGCAAAGATCCGTTTTTCTGAATGAAGGCGGATTTTCTTTGTTTTATCGGTTTACACCAATCTTTTATTGTGTTATTATATTAAAAGAGGTGATACGGAATGAAAAGAATTCTGAGTGTTTTTCTTTGTGCCTTGATTGTATTTTCGTGCGGTGTATCTGTATATGCTATGGAGGACAAAACTGATCCCGTCATAGTTGATACGGTATATCCTGCTGAAGATATTGTTATTGCAGACATTGTTGTTACCGAAGCACCTTATTATGCAGATAATGAGGGTAAAAAAGATTCAACAGCTGCAATTCAGAAGGCTATTGACGATTGTGCGGCATCAGGCGGAGGAACCGTATTTATGCCGGACGGTGAGTATATTCTCACGGACAGTGTTTATATACGTCCTTTTGTTACTCTCAGAGGCGATTATATTGATCCTGATGAAAAACAAGGCTACGGCACGCTTATCAGAGCCTGCGTTGAAAGTCAGAATTCAAAAAATCCTGCACTTATTAAAATCGGAGCATCTGCGGGTGCTGTAGGTCTTACGGTATATTACCCCGAACAAAGTATAGAAAATGTATTGCCGTATCCCTACACCTTTTATGTAGAGGGCAACGGTGACTATATGCTTTCATCCGTTATAAACTGCACTCTTATTAATTCATACAGAGGAATAGGCGTAAGTGCCGAATGCGAAGAGGGAGTATATCAGTGTCATGAAATGTTTACTCTTGAAAATGTAAAGGGTACGTGTCTTTATGAGGGGCTCAGTGCTCATAACAGTGCTGATGTTGATACTGTAAAAACACTTTATTTGCTGAATGATTACTGGGCAGATGCAGGTGAAAAATTCAATGCTCCGTCAAAAGAAAAAATAGATGCATACACCCGTGAAAACGGCTACGGCCTTGTGCTGGGCGATCTTGAATGGCCCCAGTTTTCAGACATTAAGATTTCTGACAGATATTGCGGTATTGATTTCAGAAAAGGAATACGTTACTGTTTCAGCGGAGAGTTTACGGACCTTTATATTACAGATTGCACCTACGGTATGAATATTCCCCGGGATTTTGTGCAGCAAAGAGGCTATAGCTGGGGAACAGCCGTTACGACAGGTGTGATTGAAGGCTCCCGCTATGCTGTGTACGCTCCCGGTAAAGACAGTGTTATTCTCACCGATGTTGAGATTTCAGGAATTGTTTCGGGCAAAGGAATCAGAAAATATTATACTGATCTGTCGGATTATTCACCGCAATATGATAAAACATATCAGAAGCCCGCTTCTGTGCTTTATACAGTAAACGCAGATAAAACAGGAAAAACAGATGCAAGTGCAGATGTTCAGAATGTGCTTGACATTGCTGCTTCAACAGGCGGTGTTGTATACATTCCTGCAGGACTTTACCGTTTTGAAGGACCTGTGAGTGTTCCTGCCGGTGTTGAACTCAGAGGCTCATCTTCTGTTGCTACCCGTTGTCAGGGAGGCAATTCATCGGGGACGCTTATTTATTCGGTATATGGGTATTCTGACGGTGACAGACCTCTTGTAACACTCGGTGAGGGAAGCGGTATTTCGGGTCTTCGTTTTGATTATCCGGAAAATGCACCTGAGGATACAAGCGGTGCTTATAAAAAAACATCTCCTGTGATTTTTTCTGAGTATGATGACATTTATATTGTGAATACATACATCACTCTTGCTTCAACGGGGATTGAGCTTAAAGGCAGCGATAACGCTTTTATCAAAAAAGTAATAGGCTGTTGCTTTGACAGAATGTTCCGTATTGAAGAATCGGATAATACATTTATTGAAGGCTGTCTTCAGAACGGAAATACACTTCCGAGAAACGGATATGCCTCCTTTGATATCCCCGAGCTTCAGGGAAGATTTACCGAAGATAAGCTTTTTGATTATGTTTTTATCCCGATAACCAGAATTCATACAAATTATATCGAGCTTGAAGACTGCTCTGATGTTACTGTTTTCAATACCTTTATTTACGGCGGAAAATCTTTTCTGAAAGCAGATAACAGTACGGTGCTTGTTTATAACACAGGACATGACGGTTCCTCAAAAAGTGAGCCTGCTTTTATACTTTCTTCAGGTGAGATTACGCTTATCAATACCATGCGATCTACCGCTGACGGCAAAACAGGACAGAATTTCTATTCCGTGAATAACGGAACAAGACTTAAATCCTTTGCAAGTCAGGCTGTGGATATGCTTTATTCAGAGCATATATATTTTGAAAATTATTGCATTGATGAGATTCCTTCCGAAGAACTGCTTTATTTCGTATTGCAGCCGATATATAAGTTGATAAGATTCTTCGGAAATATCCGTATGATCAATGAACAAGGTTAAGGAGGACGGTTTATGACACCGCTTGCATTATTAAGATTTCTTACTGCAATTGCCATGATGCCTGTTTATATTTTTAATTTTATATTCAACGACTATGCGATTCCGGCAATAAGCCGTGAGGGAGCTTATCTTTTCTGCTATTTTGTAGGAAATGAAAAGGATGAACAGACGCTTCATTTTGCAGTAAGCACCGACGGATATAAATTTACTGCGCTCAATAATAATGAAGCTGTTATCACCCAGACAAAGGGCACCGGCTGTGTAAGAGACCCTTATATACTCAAGGGACCCGATGAAGAGGGAAAGGAGTGCTATTTTATAATAGCAACCGATATGAATGCCCTTGACGGCTGGACCTCAAATCACGCTCTTATCACCTGGAGAAGCTATGACCTTATCAACTGGACCGATGAAACCGTTATTGATATAAGACAGTTCCCGGGCTTTGAAAACACAAACCGTGCATGGGCTCCTCAGGCTATATGGGACAGTGAAAAGGAAATGTATATGGTATACTGGGCAAATTCCACTACGGAAAATGACACGGCAGGACATTATTATGCCTATACAAAGGATTTCAAAACATTCGAAACAGCTCCTGAGGTGCTTTTCGGCAGATGGAATGAAAAGGATCCCGAAACAGGCGGAATAAGAAATGTTCAGTGCATTGACGGCGACATTGTCTATAACGAAAAGGACGGCTATTATTATCTCTATTTCAAAGAGGATATAACTCAGAAAATTGCGTATGTACGCTCAGAAAATCTCACAGGTCCTTATAACACAGATTATACTATCTGTTCACTCAATTACCACGGTGTTGAGGGCAGCAGTATGTATAATATTACAGGTACGGATAAATGGGTTATGATAATGGACGAGTATTCTCAGGGCACATTCTTCCCTCAGATGACAGAGGATTTTCAGAATTTCAGAAGAATAAGAAGAAAAGATATGAAAATGGATGATCTTCGTCCCCGCCACGGCTCTGTTGTTGCAATATCTGAGGATGAATATTTCAGAATGTGCGATCATTACACAGCAGAATAATTTTTTGTCGTTTAGGTATTTCCCGTAATCAGGCTGAAATTAACCGATTGAAGACAACACACAAATACCCCGCAGGCTTTTCAGTCTGCGGGGTTCTTGAATCATAAGAGTCTTCTTATATATTCTCGTTTCTGAGTGTTTCAACCGTATTTTCTTTGTTTACTTTTTTTATGGAGTATATCATACTCAGTATAACAATTATAAATACACTTGCAATCGCAATGATAAACTTATCCCAAGGAACATAGAAGCGCATTGAATAACCGCTGTCAAAGGCAACGTAATACACAAGATACGTTATTGCCAATGAAACCGGAAGTGAGAATAAAAGACTCTTTGCACCGTAAAGGACTGATTCAAAGGTCATCATTTTTCTCATCCCCTTACTCGTAAGTCCGACAGACCTGAGTGTTGCAAACTCCCGTCTTCTGAGGGAAATGTTAGTTGAGATAGTATTGAAAACATTAGCTGCAGCTATCAAAGAAATGAGAACGATAAAACCGTATGCCAACACTCTTGCGATTGTTACGAGTGCACGGATGCTTTCAATTTCTGCTGCATAATCGTAAACGCTGATATTATTGGTATCATTGCTTATAACCCTTACGAGCCGGCTTACATCGCTTGCTACCTTTGTATGGTCATCACAGAGAATAAAAGCATGTGTCTGCCAATAGCCTTCCGGCATAATCTTCTCTTTTACGGATTCGGGATAAATAAGATTTGTGTTATGTCCCGCGAAATACGGTTTTTCCTGAAGAACTGCACCGATTGAGATGTTGATATAGCTTACTGCTTGTTCTTCCGACAGATAACGTTTTGTTGATCCGTCAAATTCTTCACCCTCGTCACGGCTTATGTCATAAACATAATACGTTACACCGTCTTTTACTGTTGTTTCGCCGAAATAATTGTATTTTTCTCCGTTTTCCTCAAACCAAGGAAGAATTTCGGTAATTTTAATAGTTGAAGAAATATTATCGGTATTAAGGAAGGGTGCTATATAAACTCTTTCTTTGTTATTTGACTGATATATATAAGTTCCCCTATCATAAACAAGAGCCTTAGGATTTTCTTTATCAAAATATCCCTCTTCACTCAAGCCTTCCTTTTTCAGAAGTCTTCTGAATGCAGCATCATCAATGATGTTGTAGGTGAATATTCCGTTGTGCTCATTTCTCTTATCTTCTGAATCGTCGTATTCCGCAGCAATCATATCCAGATATTCTTCTGAAATATACTTTTGGTCAACATTAAAATCTGTACCCATCTGTTGAGTGACAGTGAACTCATCAATACCCTTAACAGAAGTTAAACCATTGTAAAGCTTTGATCTGAATTCATCTGTTTCGGCAAACGGTTCATTATCTGTTTCGTCGCGATAGCTGAACACATTGACGGCAACATCGTAATTCATATCCTGAGTTTCTGCTTCAACAATATCGGTAAAATAGGTTGATATTGAAGAGGCGGAAATAAACAGAACAACAGAAACAAAAAGTGAAAAAACGGTTGCGCGGTATTTTCTTTTGTTTCTCTTGAAATTCTTGGAGGAGAGTGTTGCTTCAAAGCCAAAGAGTTTCTGTGTGAGCGGAGAGACCTTGATACTGCGGCGTTTTATTCTAATTTCATTTGACTGTCTTACAGAATCAATAGGACTGATTTTTATTGCCTTTCTTGCAGGAATATATGCAGAAATAATTACAGTCACAAAGCCTATTATACTTGCGGCAATTATCGCCGGCGGAGAGAAAACAAAACGCATTTTAAGGTCAGTCAGTTCAGCAAGCACGGTTGAAATCGTATCGCTTAAAAAATAGAAGGTTACCGCAATACCTAAGCAACCGGAAATGAGACCTACGGGAATACCGATAATACAAAGCACTGCCGCTTCGTAAAGAACGGATTTTCTTATCTGCTTTTTGGTTGCTCCTATACTTTTGAGAATACCGAATTGCTTTGTTCTCTCACTTACGGAAATTGAAAAAGAATTATAAATGAGTGAAACAGAACCGAAAACAATAAGCCCTATCAGAATAGCAAGCAAACCAACCGCTAACACAGGGAAAGCTGAGTTAAAGCTGTTGAAGCTATATATAAGCAAATCATTGTTTATTGTACTGTCAGCTTTAAGAGCTGTCATAATATCTACATTGAACTTTTCGCTTTCAACGGGTTTTTTTAGAATTGTATAAATGCTTTTACTATTGTTGTTGTTTTGCTCATTAAGCGTAAACGCAGTATATCCCGGTGCTGTATAGGGCTCAATAGAAGACCAATCAGGTCTTACACAAAAACCTACAACTGTATAGGTTTTCTCTTTTGTGTTTATGAGAACCTCTTCAGCTTTTTCACCGTCAGGCTGACAGAAGGGTCTTTGCTGTGTCAGCTTCTGCCAATTATCTCCGTCGAGAGCTTTATACTCTTCTTCGCTGATGCTTAAAAGGTCAGTCCACTGTCTTTGTCCCACCAGGAGAGTTATTTTTTGTCCGAGCTTAAGCTGCACGTCACCGTTTGAATAAAGATGGTCAGAAATTACAATTTCACTGCTGTTTTCAGGCAGTCTTCCTTCTGTCAGATGTATCGGCATTACATCAGTAAAATCAGCCGGAACACCTGCTATATACAGATAAGGCTTATCTTTGTTTGATGAACCGATTTCAGCATAGCCTATATCCTGAATGTATGTGTGTTTTGCAACTCTTTCGTCCTCGGTAATTTTTGAAACATCGTCAGTTTTAATGTCGTAAAAGCCTACATGATATTTGCCGTTATACATTTCGGCATAATTTACAAGATAGTTCTGAACTGTTACAAATGCCTCAATTGTTGCAGTAAACATTGCCACTGAAAGAATGATGCCGATTATAGTGACAATAGTTCTGGTTTTGTTTTCTTTAAGTGACCGATTGGTAAACTGTTTAAAGATATTCATTACAGTCACCTCACTTCTGAAGAAGCCGGTCACCCGCGATTTTTCCGTCGTTTATAGTGATAATTCTGTCTGCCTGTAAAGCGATGGATTCATCGTGCGTGATGACAATAAGTGTCTGAGAGTATTTCTTGTTTGAAAGCTTAAGAAGCTCTACTATTTCGTGGCTGTTTTTTGAGTCAAGGTTACCTGTCGGTTCATCGGCAAGCATAACGGCAGGATTATTTATAAGAGCCCTGCCGATAGAAACTCTCTGCTGCTGACCGCCTGAAAGCTCATTGGGAAGATGCTTTTCTCTGCCTGTAAGCGAAAGCAGACCGATAAGCTCATTAAGATATTTATTGTCTACCTTCTTACCGTCTATAAGCACGGGCAAGGTGATATTTTCCGTTACGTTAAGAACCGGAATAAGATTATAGAACTGATAAATAAGTCCTACTTGTCTTCGGCGGAAGATTGCAAGCTGGTCTTCGTTCTGAGCGTAAACATCCTGTCCGTCAAGATAAACCTTGCCGCTTGTAGGTCTGTCAACACCGCCTAAAATATGCAAAAGAGTGCTCTTTCCCGAGCCCGACGGGCCAATTATTGCCACAAACTGTCCTTTGGGTACACTAAAGCTTACATTGTCGAGTGCTCTTACCTGATTTTCGCCCTCGCCGTAAATCTTCGAAAGGTTTTCAATTTTCAGAATATCCATATTGAATTACTCCTTTTCTTTTATTGCAGCTTTATTGTATCAGTCTGAAATTACACTGCGGTGACTCTATTATTACAAAAACGTCACACAATCTGTTTATAAAATCTTATCGTAAATTCTGCACCGCAAGGCTCGCCGTTTTCAGCCTTTATTGTTCCGTTATGGCCGGCAATAATCATTTTTGCAAGATTAAGCCCCACACCGAAGCTTTCCTTTGATGAATTTTTGCCTTTATAAAAGCGTTCAAAGATATGGGGCAGATCCTCTTCCCGGATGCCGCTGCCCGTGTCGGATATAATAATTTCCGTAAAAATCGGAGTATCTTCTGCACTTACCCTTATTTCTCCGTTTTCGGGGGTATGCTCGGTACAGTTTTTCAATATATTACCGAATGCCTCAAGGCACCATGCATAGTCACAGTCAAAAGAAATATTATCCGCATATATGTTAAGTTTCTGATTTTTTATATCCATGGGTATAAGAAGCGGTTCTGCAGATTTTTTAAGAAGGGAATACAGGTCTGTGGGTTTTTTTTCAAACTGCACGGTTCCTGCATCAAGCTTTGAAATTTTGAGAAGGACGGAAACAAGATATTCCGTTTTTGTAATAAGCGAGGAAAGCTCTCTTAAAAGCTCATCTCTTCGCTCCTCTGCAATGTCAGGAGCTTCAATAAGAGACAGAATAAGATTTATGCTTGTAAGAGGAGTTCGCAGCTGATGAGAAATATCAGCTATGGAGTCTGCAAGGAAGGTCCTTTCTTTTTCAAGAATATCCTTCTGATCCCGAAGGCGTACAAGCATTTTCTGAACATCGCTTTCGAGTATTGAAAGCTCGCCCTCTCCAAAGGATTTAATATTGATTGAATCGTTTCCGTGAAGAATATGATTTATGCTTTCACCAAGCTTATTGATTCTGTTATATCTTTTCTTTGTAAACACAAGAAAGCATATTATCAGAAAAGAGCTTAAAGCAAGTCCGCAGACAGCCGTAAACATCGAAAAAAAGGCTGTAATAAAGCACAGTGACAGTGAGGGGATCACTGTTACCAGCAAAAATTTTCTTATTTCGGGATTATCTGAAAGCTTCATTTCTGATCACCTAATCTGTATCCCAGTCCTCTTACCGTAAGAATGATTCCGGGGTTCTGTATGTCATCTTCCACTTTTTCTCTGAGCCTTTTTATATATACCGTAAGTGTATTGTCGTTGACAAAGTCTCCTGCAATATCCCATATTTCGGAAAGCAGCTTATTTCTTGTAAGAGTAACCCCGGGATTATTAAGAAAAACAAGAAAAAGTCTGTATTCCAGAGCAGAAAGAAAAACATCCTTACCGTTTTTTGTAACAATTCCTTTATCCATATCAACACGTACATTGCCCAGAGTAAGAATACTCTGACTTTTACCTGCCCTGCGAAGAACGGATTTTATGCGGGATATAAGCTCCCGCGGACGGTAAGGCTTTTCAATATAGTCGTCTGCACCTATGTCAAGACCTGTGACAACACTAAACTCATCGGCTGATGCGGTAAGAAAAATTACAGGACAATCGGTGACACTCTTTATCCTGTTGCAAAGCGAGAAGCCGTTTCCGTCAGGCAGAAGAACATCCAATAAAACAAGGTCATACCGGGCTGCCTCAATTTTTGACTCCGCCTCTTTGCAATTCAGCGCACTGTCAGTATCAAAGCCTTCCTGCCGGAGAAGCTCACTCAGATTTTTAACGATCGTGGGATCGTCTTCAATTATAAGAATTTTAATCATGAAACATATCACTCTTTCCGATTACTATATAATAATTATATATAAAAAACTGTCAGAATCAACCTTTGTGACGAATAAGTAATAATAGCTTAAAGCAAAGGAAAATCTCCCTGCCTTCGTTTTGAAGACAGGGAGTAATTTATCAGAAATTCATTTGATTGTTATTCCTGCAGTTTCTGCAGGGACGTTTGCTTTTACCGTTTCAATAAGCTCATCCAGAGTGACGAGAATAACATCGCTGTCAAGCTGATTTACAAAATAATTGAGGCTTTCAATTGAAATTGTCCAGGGATGTATGTTTATAACTGAATAGCCGTTGATTGAGCTTATATCGGCAGGGTAGGAGTTTACAATTTCTGCCTGCTCATCAAGCCACTCAGTTGTGACCTGTGCCATTTCACCCGAAGGATGCCAAAGGGAAAGACGGTTGCTTATAAATGGCTTGCCTCCTGCAAAGAATACCTTTCCCTTTCCGCCTTCATAGCGTGAGGGGTCAAGGCACAGCACACCGCCTTCAATATTGTCATAACGTGCATAGTATTCAAGTGCCTTTGTAAGCTTTGCTTCGTCAAGGGCATTTTCAGGTGCGCTGTCGAGTATCTGAACATATGTGAGTCCGCATTCTGCCATAGAGGCTGCGGTTATATCAGTAAACCGGGCAAGTGCATTCTTGGGGTACTGCGTGGGGTGGATATACCCTGCACCGGAAACACCGGATATAAAGTAATTTTCCGTGCCTGCCTTTTCATATACTGTTTTTAATGTGACAGGGGAGAGGTCGGAAAGCTTGGGGGAGATTGACCAGGTAAGGGGAAAATCGTTTTCCCGTGAGATTTTTTCAAAGTATTCTCTGAAGCCGTTTTGTATCCACTGGATATTATCGCCGTCACTCATTACGAGTGCGACATAATGCTTTTTCGGATCGGTATATGTTTCCGTTATAGCTGTCTGGGACGGGATTGTGCAGTCGAGGGAAGAGAACAGAGAATTGTTGTGGCAGTGATCGGCGGGGGATATCATATTGCCGTTTGCCGAAATGCTGTCTACAAATGCCACCTCGGTATCGGTCCAACCGAAAATATGGGTGTTGGGTCCGAAATAGTCAAGAACTCTTTTCTTGAAAATCTGTTCATCTGTTTTTCTTTCGCTGGTATAGAAAATATAAAAGCTCTGCTGTATTGCAAGATCTCTGAGTCCCTGTGCATCAGGGGACTGATGGCAGACTGCAGCCTTATTGAAGGCGGATTTGTGTTTTTCGAAGAAATTCCACTGATACATCAGATTGTAATTGTCATCCGATATATCTTCCTTTTTCGTAAGTCCTGCGTTGATTGCAGCCTGTTCAAGTTCAGCGGGAACGGGAAGGTAGCCTGTGAGCGTGGCAAGGTTTGTTGCTATGTTTATACCGTTACCCTCGCTTCGGTAAAGAATATAGCCGCTGTCTTTGATAAAAGAACCGAATTTTTCAATAAGCGTCTGAAGTACGGGAGTGCTGCCTTCTTTGCTGATGTATGAAATTTCAGAGCCTGATTTTTTTATCTCATCAATGTAATAAGAATCTAATGCGCTGCTGGGTACAAATATCTGAGGCGATACCCTTGCCACAAGTCCCTGAAGTGCTATTACGGCATCCCTTTCTTCTGTGGAGGAAAAAGCACCGCCGTTTATCACATAAACTGTTTTTCCTACAGGATATTCTTCACATATATCAGCCAGTCCCTTTATTTCTTCAGGATTTTTTGCCTCAGGCATCTGAGGCAGAGACAGATTGAAAAAGAAAATAAGGATACTCATAAAAAAAGCTATAAACTTATCAAACATAAATAAGCCTCCCCCTTTTTTTTGTTTTTATAGTATAACATTCTTTTTCAAATGTCAAATTCCGTTTTTTGTCTGAAAGCGGCATTATTCCGGCTGTAAAAACCGTTTTACAGAAAAACCAACAAAAGTATTAATATTAATTTGTAAACAAAGCAGAAAATTAAGTGTCTGTGTTGACAAAATATGTCGTATTTTATAAAATACTTTTATCTGTAATTATTATTAATATAAAGGGCAATTATTTTTTGCTGTTTGTGTTAATTATGAGAGGAGTTTGATTTATGAAAAGAATCACAGCAATTATTGTAACTCTTGTGATGCTTATTCTGCCGTTTATGTTTTCGGCATCGGCTGACACAAGAGCCCCATCGAGAACAATAAATCTCGTATATGACGATTCGGGAAGTATGATTCTCAGTGATGACAACAAATATGTTGACAGATGGTGTCAGGCGAAATATGCTATGGAGGTTTTCGCCGCCATGCTCGGCGAAAAAGACACACTCAATATATTCTTTATGAGTGATTATGCTTCTTCGTCTTCAACAAAGGCACCCGGACTTACCCTTCAGGGAAGTAAGGACGCTGCCGTTACGGAAAATAACGTAAAGCAGGTTCATGATATCCTTACTTCTCCCTCCGGCACACCCTATGGTGCCGTACAGGATGCCTACAGACAGCTGAGCGATGTTACCACCGATGAAAAATGGCTTGTTGTTCTCACCGACGGTGAATTCCAGGACAGACCTATAGAGCAGGTCGGAGCGGATTTCAGAGACTATGCAGCTGACGGTACCGTAAAGGTTATGATGCTTGCTATGGGTAATGTGCCTGTAAATAAGCTCGGCGTTGACGGTGTTGACGGTGTTTTTGCAGAAGCTGCAGGCTCGGGAAATGAAATTCTCGGTAAGCTTACAGGCATATGCAATCAGATATTCCAGAACAATGAGCTTAAGCTTTCGGAGCTTTCCGCAAAGGTGACCGTTCCAATGAGCCAGCTTATTGTGTTTGCACAGGGCAAGGATGTGTCAATTGATTCCGTTACGGATTCTCAGGGTAACACCTATAAGCCCTCTTCAAATGTAAATGTCAAATACAGCACAAAGCCTTCCAAGGACGGAGCTTATTATTCGGATGATCCTCAGGTTGTGGTTGCTGACAATCTCATCGGCTATGTTGCTACATTTGATCAGTATCTTGCGCCCGGCGATTATACCTTCAATGTTACGGGCGCAGACAGCGTGAATGTTTATTATAAGCCTCACGTAACGATCGCTGCATATCTTTATAATGATGAGGGCGAGGATATCACGGCAGAGGAGCATCTTGTTGCAGGAACATATACCGTTCAGTACGGCTTCCTTGATGCTTCAACAGGAGAAAAGGTAGAGGATACCTCTCTTCTCGGTAATATCGAATATTCATCCGTCATAAAGAATATTGATCCCTCCGGAAATGAAAATGTTATGGAGGTTACTGCAGGCGAAAAGGTAACCATCACCGAAGGTACACTTCAGATAGATGTTGCTGCACAGTTCCTTGATTACAATGTGGTAAACACCACACTCAACTATGATATTTTTGTTAAGAGCGATCTTGTGTTTGCACTTGAAGCAAACCCCACCTACAGGCTTAATCTCAGCGGCTTTGAAAATCCCGATGAGGCAATGGTGCTCACCGTAAAGAAGAATAACATCGGCGGCGAAAATGAGCTCAGTGCTGAAGAGTGGGCGCTTCTTGAAACCGTTGATATAAAGGCAAAGGGAGATCTGGGAGATTTCCGTATTGAAAAAAGCGAGGAGGTAGGAAAGTTCCTTATCTATCCTACGCTTAAAGACGGAGATCCCATTAAAACCGCATCCGGTGATATAAAAATCACCATCAAGGGCGGATTTGTGAACGGTCTTTCATCTGCACAGGGTGAACTGGATGAAACTCTCAGAATTTCATCCTCAATTTCGGGCACAGATAAGCTTATGGAATGGATAAAGAGAAACATTGTTCTTTTAAGCATATCTCTTGCAGGACTTATTCTTATTCTCGGCTATGTGCCCCCGTTCAAAAGATATCTTCCCAAGAAGATAAAGAAAAGCCCCTATATAGAATATTCGGGCCAGAAGATCGGCTGTAAGGACGGCACCGGTAAGGGTAAGTTCAAGAAGAATATTGTTTCGACCCTGATTCCCTATAAGCCTGAAACCGGAAGGATCACCTTCCTTCCCAAGGGAACAAGCTACGCGGGTGCAAAATCAATTGCGGTCAAGGCTGTAAAACGCGGCTCTATGAATATTACCAACACAAAGAGCTTTGCCGGTAAAACGGCTGTAACCTTCAACGGTGTTTCTGTTGAGGAGGACAGAACAAAGCCCTTACGTATAAGCGGTAATTCAACAATATCGGTTTCAACACCGGATTATATTTACACATGTTATTTAAACAGATAAAAAACAGGAGGTATTTATTATGATCGCACCTACCCTTTTAGTCGGACTCGGAGGCACAGGCTCCAAAATCGTAATGAAAGTATCAAAAATGGTTGATGAGGAGCAGCGCAAGCGCATAGGCTTCTGTGTTTTTGATACGGATATCAATGAGCTCAATGAGATAAGAACTGCAAATCCCTTTATCAAAACAGTTCAGACCTCAACAAAGCTTTCTGTCGGCGAGTATCTCAATATTGATACTCACGCAAGAGACACCTGGTTCCCCGTGAATGCAATCCTCAATTCAAAAACACTTACCGAAGGTGCAGGCCAGGTTCGTGCAATTTCCCGTCTTGCTCTTGACACAGCTATCAGAGCAGGTAATATGGAACCTCTTCATAAGGCTATTGAAGACCTTTATAAGCTTGAAGAGGAACGCTCCGAGCAGGCTTTAAGAGTTATCATCGTAAGCTCACTTGCCGGCGGTACAGGCTCAGGTCTTCTGCTTCCTGTTGCTCTTTATATCAAGAACTTCCTTGCAACCCGCTTCCAGCAGAGTGCAAACATCACAAGAGGTTTCTTCATTCTCCCCGAGGTTTTCTATGAGGTAATCAGAGGTCAGGCAGAAAGAAACAACCTCAGATGTAATGCTTATGCTACAATCAGAGAGCTTGATGCCTTCCTTATGAAGGGCGATTCAACTCTTGATGATAAGTATACAGATAGTGTTAAGATCGAATTCCCCAGAGTGGGCTCTTCAGAATTTGAAGAATATAACATAAGACCCTATGATTTCTGCTTCCTTTTCGATGCACAGAACACAGAGGGCAAGAAGCTCAACAACTTCAATCAGTATCTTGATCACGCTGCTAACTGTATTTATTCACAGAGCATCGGTCCTATGAATAAGCGCAGCAACTCCTCTGAGGATAATACGATCCGTGAGCTTTGCAGAGAGCAGGGCAGAAACAGATACGCAGGCGCAGGCTCATCCATGCTTATCTATCCCTTCGAGGATGTTAAGGAATATATTGCTCTCAAGTGGACACAGGAATGTGTTTCCAAGCAGTGGATGATGTTTGATGATATGTATAAGGAAAAGTGTATCGCAAACTCCGAAATGAGAGCAAACGGATATTCCGTAAAAGATGCTGATCCTTCTCAGGATTATATCGAATCCATTGAGCAGCTCAGCAAGCAGAAGAATCCCTTCGCACTTTCAATTGTCAATTCCTGTACTATATTTGATGATTCCGGACTTACACGTGAGGGTGTACGCTGGGAGCAGTATGTAGACAGCCTTAAGAAATTCGTAACCCTTAATGCTTCATCCGGTCAGTCAGACCTTGATGCCCAGAAGACAGCTGCAAACCTTAAGATCGCTGATATCTCCGGCGGTACGGAAATCTGGGAAGCCTTCTATGAAGCATATATGGATATGGAAAAATACCGTGCAATGGTTCAGAAGCGCTGCGAGGATACAGCAAGAACCATCGCATATGCAATATTCAAGGCAAAGAACGATAATCTCGGTGAAGAGAGACTCAGTCATCAGCTTGAAACCTATCTTCTTGATTCTTCAAATAATTTCGTTCATCCCAATGCAGCACGTTACTTCCTCTATCAGGCATTTGAGCTTATGAAGAAGGAGCAGAGACTTACAGAAAAGAAGCTTCGTGAGGGTGAAAAGTTCTTCAACGAATTTGACGGAAGATTTGACGATCCCAAGACTGACGAAGACGAATCAGCAGCAGAGCTTGTAAACCGTAAGATCTCCTTCATGAACCGTTTCAATAAGATGAACAGCGACCAGGAGGATCTTAAGAGAGACTTTACAACATACATCAAGAAGGTTGACGAATACAGAGTAAACGGTATTCTTGATGAGGTTCTCAAGGAAGGTATCTCCTACATCAGCAGCCTTTGCGAGGCATTCCAGCAGTTCTATACCTCATTTGAAAGCAGAGTTACTGATGTAAATAAGAAGATCTTTGCAATTTCAAAGAAATATACACACGCTCCCGGTAAGACTGCAAGATATGTATGTGCATCCAAGGTATGTCTTGACGCCATGACAAAGAAGATGCCTTATATGGGCTCAGCCGTTTCAATAGACGGTAAGCTTGCACAGGATATCTATATGAAGGTACGCAACTTTGCAATGCTCAGAGATAAGCCCGATAACGGTGATTACTTCAAGGAAATTTTCGAAAAGGGCATCATCGGCTACTTCAAGTCAAAGCTTATGATTACATACGGCAGCGAGGTTGATCTTGATATCCTTTCTGCTCTTGAAAAAGAAGCAGAATATGAAAAGGGTCTTTATGATACAGGCGAGATCACTCAGTATGTAAAGCACGTTATTGCCGAAACAAGAGGTCTTTCAAATCCCTTCATCGAGCGTCCTCTCGGCGAGCAGAAGGCAAGCATTTCCGCTTGTACCTTCAATAAGAAGCTTGATCCCAAGGATGATTCACCCAGAAGCAATCTCATTGAAACAGAGCTCGGCAACTTCGGTGCTTCTCCCGATGAGGATATTCCTCTTAATATGATCATGTTCTATCAGTCCATCTACGGACTCAGAGCAAACGGCCTTTCAAAGTTCTCCCCCGGAGATGCAAACAGAGGCCCCGGCGAATACTTCAAGGCTTATTACGAGCTTGTTGACTGCATCAAGCCCAAGAGTGACAAAACTCCCGTTATCACTCCTCATATTGACCGTAACTGGCACATCATTTCCGCTATGCCCGACCTTGATGAAGCAAATCATGTGGCTCAGGAAAAGAGAATATACAAGGCATTTATGCTCGGTATGATTCTTGATATGATCAATTACAAGGAAATTTCCCAGGGCAAGTACCTTTATAAGCTTCATGTAAAGAACTGTGAATCCGAAGATTTCGTTGTATCCAATAAAACACCCTGCGACCACTATTACGAGGTGCTTGACGCACTTACAATAAATCAGGTCGTTGTAAAGGATATCCTTGCAACAGCAGAGCGTATGTTCAGCCGTGAAATCAGCGGTGCTGCAAAGATGAGCTTCGCTAACAGTATGCTGAATGAATATATGGGCAAGATCAAGCTCAATGAATTCAACAAGAAGGGTCTCACACTCTTTGATCTTGCAACTCTTCTCAAGGTTTCAACCCCTGCTGCAAGCTTTGAAGACAATAAGGGCGTTGCAATAATGAGAGTTATGTTTGAAACCGTATATGAATATATGGCAAGCATGACAATGGAAACTGAGCTTGCAAACGAGTTCGGAAAATTTGTTTTCGATCAGTATCTTAAATTCAATGAAAACATTTCCTGGTACCGTGAGAACTGGAAGGATAACTTCAGCGGCTTCATTGATGATATGATCATCAATATCACAGAAATGCTTGAAGATCTTGAGCTTTACAAGCTTGTTAAGGAAATCCGTGATATCAATAACGGTGAAAATGAATAACAGAAAAGCTTAACACAGTTGCCGAAAGGTGTGAAAATATTTGTTTACGGTTATATTTCTAAATAAGCGGTCTTCAGACCTGCTTCAGAATTATAAGTTTCTGTTTAAGCCTTTTCTCGACGACGGATTGATAGCCTTCTGCGGATGGAACGAGGCGGGTACGGATATCAGATCTTCTGTACCCGATCTCTATGAAATAGTAAAGGGTAAAAAGGATTGGCGTGCCGTTATTCTCAATACCGACTCCGTGTATGATTTTAAGGAATCATATGTTCCGAAAAGGAACAATCCCTTTGACTATACCACCGTGGACTGCGAAAAGCTCCCTCACGAAAGCCCTGTTCCCATAATCAGACTCACGCATATTATCGGCGGCTACTCAGCCCTGCCTGTCAAGGAGTTTGACAAGGGCTTCGAGTATACCGATGTATACGGTGAAGTTCACAGACTTAGAGCAGATGAGCTTTCTGATGAAGAGCTTCACTCTCTGACGGAGCAGTATGACGAAATAAAAGATATTTATATAGAAAGAGAGCATCCCGATGAGCTGCTTGAGGGCTACAGGGATCTTTCCGAAAAATACTGCTTTGCAGATATCCGTCCTCACGAAATACATCTTATTGCCACAAAAAAGAAATGTGTGGATGATGAAAGAGCCAGAATAAAGGATTCCTGGAGCAATCATCTTGAAATGAACAGCTCCTCCTTCTGGGAAACCAACAAATATCCCAATAACTGCCGTTTTATGTTCTACGAGCTTTCAAATGTGGATAATTCCCTTTATCTGCAGGAGCTGACGGAATTCTGGCTTTCTGTTCTCACATTCTCTGTCAATAAGGTTACCGCAAGCACGCTTCAGGCATACCGTCTTTACAAGCTTTATGTTGATGTGTCTAAAAATGAACTGTCATCGGTTCTTAACGGACATCTCAATAAGCTTACAAGTGCCTATGCCTCGGTAAAGCAGCAGCTGCGGCTTCGTCCCGAATATACATTCGAAGAGGATGAAGATGTTATTGTGTGGCAGAATGTGCCTGTTACCATTGAAAAATCAAATCATTCGGATCTGTATCTCACATTCGGAAAAATAGGCCTTTGCAGGGATTGTCCCGGTGATGAGCTTTCTATGTGGGCGGCAGGTACAAAACAGAAAAAGGATAATTTTGAAAAGTTTTTAAAAACCCCGAGAAGATCAATTGATAAATCTGCCCAGCATCTCAAGGCAAAGGCAGAAAGCTACACAGGTGAATTCTATGAGCTTGATAAGTTCCAGATAGAGGATCTTAATGAGCAGATAGAGGAGCTTGAGCAGCAGATCATCTCGAATAATACCAGTGCCATAATAAACCGCCGTGAGCATATGAAGAGGATAGACGCAGTTACACGTAATGTAAAACGTGAAATTGCCTACAGGCTCACAAAGTCAGTTGCCATAGGTTCCGGACTTCTTGCTCTTCTCATATGCTTCTGCGGATTTATTCCCTATCTTATAAAAATGGCAAAAATAGACTCTGATCACTTCTTTGCCGGCCTCGGCGTAGCAATGGGAGTAGTGCTTCTCAGTGCTCTGGGCGGTATCGGTGTTCTTATTTTCCAGCGTATGAAGATAGTGGGAATAATGGGCGAATTCAATAATGTGATGCGAAGATCTGTCAACAGTATTATGACAGGTGCAAAGAAATTTGAGGATTATTTTTCCACAGTATGCACATATATGAGAGCACAGTCAATATTTGACGGTGCCCGTAAAAACAAGGAAAATTTCCAGTCAAGATCAGGTAAGCTCAACAATCACCGTCATGCTCTCAAGGAAACTATTGACCGTGATGAGCAGTGGATATTTGCATACTCTATAGCCCGTATAGAGGAGCTGATTCCTGCTGTTACCACATATTTTGACCCCAATGTAATACCTGCGAACAATTCCCTTTATTTCTTTGAACCTTGTCTTGATGAGCAGGATATCCCCGTTAATGATACGGGTGATATGGTATTTGCTCCTTACAGATTTGTTGAAAGACTTCACGTTGAAAGAGAAGATATTTATGATGAGGAGGAGAACTGATGGAATTCAATGAAATACTGCGGATAATATTATGTACTCTTCCTTTCATCTTCCTTTGTCTTCTCAATACAAAGATAAATCTTAACAGAGCAGACCGCGCAATGCAGTTTGCAATGCCTGTTGTAACACTCGTATATGTTGTAGTGGGAGTAATACTCCTTGATAAGCTGAATATAAAGATTCAGGAGTTTCTTCTCGGACTGGGGCAGAAATATGAATTTCTTGATTTCCTTCTGGATGTGCCCTGGGACAGCTATATGATATTTGTAATGAATGCGCTTTTTGTGCTTGCATTTATTTTACTGAAATTCATAGTTCTTCCTATTATCTCGGGAATATGGCGCTCATCAAAGGATCTTGTTGAAAGCACCTCCGGTTATTTTTATGAATATGAAGAGGATGTTGACAAGTGGCTCTTTATGAAGCACCTGGGCAATTTCAGGAGTTACTTCAAGGGTATATTCTATGTTTTCTTTTTTGCATCGGTTTTCGTTTTTATTCTCTCTCAGTTTTTCAGAGAAGAAATGGTATTCCAGGCAACCTTCTATCCGGTTTTCGGAATACTTCTTTTCAGCGAAATCGTATTTTTCCTTGACGGTATCACAAAAAGAGAATTCGTTGAAGACATTCTCGGTGAGGACGAGGAATCCTTTAAGATTGCCAACTACGGTATTTTAAGAGGTATTCTCCGCGACCTTTATCCCGACAGAGTGCTTCACGAGGGCACCTTTGATACCTCAAAGGGCATCAGCACAGACTTTGATGCTCTTGATGAAATGGAAAAAAGTGAGGATAAGAAGCTCGTTACTCTTGCAGGATATTTCAAGGAAATGAAGGCATCCGGCAAGGATGTGGATATCAACTACATCAAAAGTGCAATTGAGCTTCTCAACGGAAACAGCACTCTTTTCGGAAATCCTTTTTATAAGGATACTACCGACTATCTTATGCTTCCTATTATAAGACAGATGATCTCTTATAAAAAATGTCTTATTATTGTGGGCAGAGACGCCGCTGCACAGGATGTAAAGCAGTGGATGGACGATGCTATGTTCGATTTCAATAATACGAACAGCTTATGGAAAACAAAAATACTTGATAATACTGTGTGTGAGGATGATATAGGTATTCTGAGAATGAGTGATATCTATAATCTTGATCTTCACCGTATAAACAGCGATTTTCTTTCAAAGGTAGGCTTTGTGATACTTATTGAGCCATCCAAGATTCTGGCAGCAGGGCAGATAGGTCTCAGTCTTCTTGTCAACCGCTTTGAGGCAGAGGACAAGGAAAAGAAAATCGTGTACTGCGCATTTGACAGAAACTGTGACGGACTTGTTGATGCACTGTCACATGTTCTCAAAACCAGCATTACTCAGGTTACGGCAACCCTTTCGGGCGGTGCAAACTGCTCGCATATGTGCTGGAATGCCGACGGACCTTATATGCATCACAAGCTTTTCCCCAACGTATCAAGATATCTCGGTATCGGTACCGAGCTTAATGCCGTAGGTATGAAATATCAGATAAACGATACAGTGTGGCTGGGTAGTGAACGCTTCCCCGTTCAGGATATGAAGTGGATAGCGGGCCAGTATTACAAGCAGATCTGTAATTATGCCGATATGCCTGTAAGCCAGAGTGAATTTGACCGTGTTTTCAATGTCAGCTCAAATATGTGGGATTATCCCATAAAAGAAAATGCCTATATGGTTGTTGAAGATGAGTTCCGTAATCTTTTTGAGATGACGAGAGTTTATGCTTCAAGAGCAAAGAATCAGTGCTTTATCAATGTTATCAGTGAGAATTATTTTCTGCGTGATTATATGATTGATAATGTTGCTACTTTCTCCAATGACCCCAAGGCAATTCCTACAATCGTTCCCGACTATGCAAGAACAGAGCGTAATATGGTGCTCAAGCTTATTATGATGATGGCAAATGCACCGGTCAGCGAAACTGTTGTTGAAAAGGAGCTGCTTCTCTGCGGTCTTACCTTTGAGGATCCTTATATAAAGCTCAGAGAGCTTATATGCAAGCACTGTAATGTGGAGAATCCCACGCTCAGTGTGCATTTCAAGGAAGAGATCCTTGAAGGCTCAGTTGAAAGTGCTGTTGTGAAGCAGTATGAAATAACTGAAAGCAACGAGCTTTATGAGTATTCAAGACTTCTTAAAAATGCTTATTACATCGCTGAAGACGAAGAAGGCGAAAAGCATTATATAGGCTCACGTCTTTACGGTCACGTATTCCAGGTGCTTCTGCCCGGTCAGTTTATGACTTATGACGGAAAGTATTATGAAATACAGACTGTTACATCCCGAAACGGTGTAGTGGTCCGCCGTGCGGCTGATCACATCACTCACCGCCGTTATTACAGACAGATAAGAAATGTAACTTTCTCAAACTGGGTCGCTTCAACAGAGCTTGGAAGCATCAAGACAGAGTATGATCTTGAGATAGTGCGCGGCTTTGCCGATATAAATGTTTCCACCTCCGGCTATTATGAAATGAAAAAGGCCGGTGATATAAAAAGCGGCAAGAAGGTTACTATAAACGGTATTCCCGACAGAAGCTACAGAAACAAGAGTGTTCTGAGGATCAGACTGTCAGGAGCTTCAACAGGAGTGCGTTATACCGTCGCATTGCTGCTTAATGAAATATTCACAACGGTATATCCTGACGGATATCCTTATGTATGTGCTCTTACAAGTCTTCCCGAGGACAGCGATGCTCTCGGAAAGGATCTTATGTACGGCTTCTCGGGTGAAACTGAGGACGGATGCATTTATATCATTGAGGACAGCGAAATTGACCTCGGTCTTATTGTGTCTGTTGAAAGAAATCTCAGAAGATTTTTCGAAATCATAACAGAAACTCTTTCATGGCATACGGAAAAAATGAACGAAACACCTTATAACGATGAGGAGCCTCAGGAATTCACTCCCGAATTCGCCGAGCTCGGACCTCAGAAGAAGGGTGTCAAAGAAAAGGTCAAGGATTTCTTCAAACGTATTTTCGGAAGAAAGAAGAAAGAAGAAAAGGAAAAGCCTGTTGAAAAGGAACCCGAGGAGAATGTTCCTGAAGAGCTCAGTGCTGATCCCTTCGCAGAAGGAACCGTTACCGATGCTCCTCCCGAAGAGCAGGACATTGTTGACGTTCCCGGTGAGTATGCTCCTTCAGCTGAGACTGAAGAAGCAGTCGAAGCCCTTACAGATGATGAGCTTACGGTTATTGATGCCGATGGCACGGAAGCTGACAGTGATGCTGAAGCCACTGAATCAGTTGGTATTCTCATTGAAGAAGGCGATGCAACCTCAGATGCAGGCGGAGAATCAGACGGTGATATTACTCCGGAAGCCGATGCATCTTCAGATGAAGGTCTTATGCTTCCCGGTGCAGGAGAGAGTGTATTTCCTGCTTTCTCTGAGGCTGATCCTGACAGCACTCTTACTGAAGATATGAGCAACACCTCTTCAGAGGATGACACAATGCCTGCCCTTCAGAATAAAATAATTCCTCCCTCCCGTTTCAGAGATGAAGGATATAAGCCTGCGGACGATACTGCCGCAGAAGCTGTCGAAGAGGAATTGCCTGTGCTTGATGTAGAGGGCGAGGATGAGGTCGTGCTTGAAGGTGATGAAGCACTTACGGATTATCAGAAGAACTGTTATCTCAAATACGGTTATGATGTTATCCACAGCCTTCTTGATATTCCCGGAACGATAGAATATCTTTCAGGCTATGAATTCAACAAGAATCCCTTACAGCAGGCAAGAACAGGTGCCGAGCTTGCTGCGGAATATGAAAAAACATATGATCCTCAGAAATACGGTGCACATCTTTGCGACTTCTGCGGAATTGAGCTTATCGGCGGCGAATATGAGCTGCTGAAGGACGGCAGAGAAAGATGTAACAGATGCTCTATGACAGCTGTGAAAACAGGTGAGGAATTCAAGGAGCTTTATAAGAACGTTCTCAGAAATATGGAAACCTTCTACGGTATAAAGCTTAATGTTGCAATCAAGGTAAGAATGACGGATGCCAAGAAGATAGCACGTCACTTCGGTGAAAAATTTGTTGCAACTCCCGGCTTTGACGGCAGAACACTCGGCTTTGCCCAGAAGGATAAGAACGGCTACTGCATTTATGTGGAAAACGGCTCACCGAAGCTTGCTGCTATGGCAACCATCGCACATGAGCTTACTCATATCTGGCAGTATCTCAACTGGGACGATAAAGCAATAAACGACGTATACGGCAAGAACAATTCACTTGAGGTATATGAAGGTATGGCAAAGTGGGCAGAAATACAGTATCTTATTCTGCTCAACGAAATTCCTTATGCGAAACGACAGGAAATTGCCACAAGGCTTCGTCAGGATGCCTACGGACAGGGCTTCATAAAGTATGCGGAGAAATATCCTTTGTCTTATTCAACAAAGGTAGGCTCCACACCCTTTAATGAAAACCCGCCGCTGTAAATATTACTGTTTATAACCGCACAGCCGTCTGATATTTGTCAGCCGGCTGTGCAAAATGCATTAAACAAGGGGGAATGATAATGCACTGGATAATATGCTTTGTGCTTGCATTTATACTGGTAATAGGTGCATTTTTTTCAATAGCGGCAAAAAAATACGGCTCGGGCAGACTTGTTCTTGCAATGGGCCTCCTGCTTGCCGCTGCATACATTATATATATTCCTCAGTATTTCGGTGCATATGACTATGCAACCGCCTTTCTCGGGGGATTTATAAATCTGTTACAGATAATCTCTCTTGATGCAGATTTCCTCTCTTTCCGTGATCTGGTTATTGAAAATCTCGGAAACGGATTTTTCGTGCGACTTTTCTTTTCTTTGCTTGCCGTTATCCATCTGGCTCTTCCCGCCGTATCTGCAATGACAGCCGTTACCATTGTTGTCAGTTGGCTTGACCGGCTTAAAATGGGCATTATAAGCGGTAAAAAGAATAATCTGTATATTTTTTCGGAATTGAATTCCGATACGATCACACTTGCAAAGAATATCAGAAAAACAGATGCAAAAGGGGAACTTTTGTTTCTTGATAAAACAGACTCCGACGAAACAGCCGATATAAGAAAGCTTCTTCGCTGCAGTATAATGCCGGAGAATATTTCTCAGTTCAATATACAGGCATTGAGGCGTCAGGTGTATATTTATTGTATGTCCCGTAACAGCCGTGATAATCTCAATTCTTTTCTTGATATTATGGCGGGACTTTCAAAAAAATCTTCTGAAGAGCAGCAGAATGTTCATGTGTTTTTAGCTTCAAACGATTCTTCTGCTGAGCTTATTATTGACTCAATTGATAAGGGCGTTGTAAATACAACTCTTATTAACGAGGAAAGACTTGCAGTTTACGGGCTTCTTGAAGAATACCCGCTGCTCAGATATACAAAAGATAAAAATATATCTGTGCTCATATGCGGCTTTTCAAAAACTTCAGATGAAGTGCTAAGAGCCGTTTCATGGTGTGGTCAGCTTTACGGCTACGAGCTTCATATAAAGCTTGCAGGCAGAAATATCAGTGATAAAGCCGATGATTTCAAGGCGAGATATCCGGGCTTATTTACCGACAGATATGATATACGTTTTTACAATTATAAAAACGAGCTTGAATTTTCAGAGCTTCTGAAAACTGATTTTGCCGATTGCAACTATATTGTGGTTGCCGAGGATGAAGAAGACCGCACTGTCGAAAGAGCAATACAGCTGCGGCGCGCTTATTACAGAATGGACAAGGAGTATAAAAACTGTCCTCCCGTATTTGCTTATATAACCGACAGCGAAAAGGCGGCAGCCGTTTCAATTTTGAAAACAGCAGAAGCAAAGGCAGAGAGAAGGGTGGATTACAGAATAACTCCCTTCGGCGTTGCTTCTGAAATATATACATTCTCATATCTTACAGATTCGAGAATAGATATGCTTGCAAAGAATATCCACCTGGTTTATGAGGATATCTTCTCGCCGGGCAACATTGATACTAAGGCAGCTCTCAAGGGCTATCATACCTTTGAGGTAAATAAAAACGCAAGCAAAAGCAATGCCGTGCATATCAGATATAAGCTTCTTATGCTGGGACTTGACTACACAGAGGATCAGAATGCCGAAGAAACAGATTTCAGCTCACATCTTAATGATGATATACTTGAAAAGCTGGCAGTTGCAGAGCATAACCGCTGGATGGCATTCCTTGAAAGCGAGGGCTGGATAGCCTCCTCCGTAGACGAGGCAATGGCTTATAAGGCATCTGATCTCAGCCGCGGCAGACACAACTGTCCCATTATAAAGGTGCATCCGTATATCTGTGATTATTATGACCTTCCGGAGGTAAGCGATGCGCTTTCACTTCAGGATGCAAGAATTCACGACTTGCAGCTTATATCAAGAATTCCCGACATACTTCACGATAAGTGGAATATTGCCGGTAAAAAATATAAAATTATAAATAAAGAATAGGAGTATATTTTATGGCAGGCAGACCTAAAAAAAATGATTTTCCTTTTCTTGAGGAAACAGAAATTTTTGAAAATATCACAACCAAGTTTGAGGCGTATACGGGGGATGAGCCTTATCTTTTCGTAAGCTATTCTCACCGTGACACAAAAGATGTTTTTCCCATTCTTGATGCTTTGTACGACAGAAGATACAGACTGTGGTACGACGAATCCTGTGAAAACGGAAATGATTTCAGAGATGAACTGAGAACAAGAATCAAGAATTGTGAAGCTGTTGTATTATTTGTTTCTGCTGCTTCGATGGCTTCGCGTTTCTGCGGTATGGAAATAATCGTTGCAAGAGAATACGGAAAGCGTCTTTTTCCTATTTTCCTTGATTCTTCCGAAATTCCTCCCGCATTTGAGATTCTTCTGGCAAACACCCATCACAGCACAGCAGATAATCTTGACAGGCTTATGAAATCAATGGTCAGAGATCTTCCTGCTGCAGCTATGGACAGGCTTACTACAGAAGAGAGCAGGCTTATAAGATGCGAAGATAACGGTAAGAGCATTGAAATTGATGACGGAATTACAGTTATCTGCAGCGGTGCTTTCAAGGACCGCAGAGCGCTTCATCACGTAGTATTACCTGATTCTCTTGAGGAAATTGAGCTTGAAAGCTTCAGAGGCTGTTCAAATCTTGAGGAGATGGACATTCCCGAAAAAACACTCAGAGTAGGCGAGAGTGCATTCAGAGACTGCGTAAACCTTAAAAAGCTTATTGTACGTAATAAATGTATAAAAATAGGTGAGCGCGCATTTGAAAACTGCGCAGAGCTTTCTGATATTTCTCTTCCCGACGGACTTACGGAAATCTACGGCGGTGTGTTCAACAGCTGTAAGAGTCTTAAAAATATAAAGCTTCCCGCAAGGCTTACCATTCTCGGTGAAAGTGCATTTTCAGATTGTATAGGTCTTGAAAATATTGTAATTCCCGAAAATGTTACAAAGATTGATGATCTTGTTTTCAACGGCTGTACTGAGCTTAAAACAATTGAGCTTTCAGACGGGCTTAAGAAAATAGGTAAAGGTGCATTCAAGAATTGTAAGAAGCTTACAGGTATTACGATTCCTGCTTCAGTAACAACGCTCAGCGATGCACTTTTCAGAGGCTGTGAATCTCTTAAGTCCATTAAGGTTGCAAGTAAGAACAAGTGCTTCAAATCAGAGCCCAACAAGCGTGACGGCAGCGACCATGTCCTTTTCAATAAAAACAAATCCGTTCTTATTGCATATCCTGCTGCCAGCCGTGAGGTTCAGTATGATATTCCCGACAGCGTAACCGTGATCAGTGACTGGGCATTCTGTGAGTGCAAGAAGCTCAACAGAATCACAGTTCCCGATTCCGTAAATGAAATCGGTGAAGGCGCTTTCTGTAACTGTATACTTCTTGACGAGCTTGAAATTCCCGACAGCGTTGTAAAGATTGACGACTGTGCCTTCAGAGGCTGCTCAAGTCTTGAAAAGGTTATTATTCCTTCATCTGTAAAAGAACTCGGCTGGGGTCTTTTTGACGGATGCGAGCATGTTGTAACTGTTTATTGTGATGAAAATTCCGCGGCTCACGATTACTGTATAAGAAACGGAATCAATCATGTCAGTCTTTCGGAGAGTGAACTTTACTGATGAAAAATAATAAAATTGTTTCTTCCTTACTCGGTTTTGTCAAAAAGAATGTTGTTATGGTGGTGGCACTGTGTGCAGCCCTCATAACAAGCTTTATAGTTCCTGTTGACAAGGAGTATATCGGTTATTTTGATTTCAAGACGCTTACCTGTCTTTTTTGTGTGCTGGCTGTTGTGTGCGCGCTTAAGAATATCCGCTTTTTCTACATAATGGCAAAAAAAGTGGTGCAGCTGTTCAAAAATGCAAGGCTGAGCATTCTTGCACTTGTGTATATCACGTTTATAGGCTCTATGCTTATAGCAAATGATATGGCGCTTCTCACATTTCTGCCCTTGGGATATTTTGTTCTTACCACAACGGGTAAGGAAAAATATATGGCATTCACCTTTATTATGCAGAATATTGCTGCAAATCTCGGCGGTATGCTGACCCCCTTCGGTAATCCTCAGAATCTGTATATATACACCTTCTTTGAAATTCCCACATTGGAGTTTATGGGAATAATGGCACCTCCTTTTATTCTCTCTGTGCTGATTATCACCGTATGCTGTGTGATTTTTGTAAAGCCGGAGCCCCTGGAGGTCGAAGATGAAAAGATACAGCTTCCGCTGTGGCGTACAATACTTTATCTTGCACTTTTTGTGTTTGCCATTGCCATTGTTTTCAGAGGAATTCCGTATCAGGCAGGTCTTGTTGTTATACCGCTTGTGCTTATCTTTGCCGACAGAGATTCTTTGAAAAAGGTTGATTATCCTTTGCTTCTTACCTTCGTGTTCTTTTTTATCTTCTCGGGCAATATGGCAAGAATTGAAGTAGTCAGGGACTTCTTCGGAATGCTTCTTGAAAAGAGCACACTTCTCTTCAGTGTTATCTCCTGTCAGTTTATCAGTAATGTTCCTTCTGCAATTCTTCTTTCGCAGTTTACCGATAACTACAGCGAGCTTCTTGTGGGTGTGAATATCGGCGGTGTCGGAACTCTTATTTCTTCACTTGCAAGTCTTATCACCTTCAGAGAATATACAAAGCATAATCCCGGAAAAACAGGCTATTACGTAAAAATGTTCTCGGTATTTAACTTCGGTTTCCTGATTGTGCTTACCGGTTTTATGTATGCATATAATTATTTTATCGGATAATTGATGGAAAAGGGGAAATAAAAATGAAAAGACTTATCAGTATAGCTATTGTATTAAGTATGATAGCTTCCGTATTTGCAATACCTGCATCTGCGGCGGAAAACACATATGTTTCAGATTATGACAGGGAAACTCCTGTTATTATCGTTCACGGTATGAGTCAGAACGATACTTATGTTCTTGACGAGAACGGTAACCGTCAGATGGCTGATGACGGTACTTATATCACAGGCTGGCCGCTTGAACTCAATGTTATGGGGCTTGTGAAGGAAGCAATTGTTCCTCTTCTTCTTTCGGCATTTCTGAAAACCGATATGGGACTTACCGATGCTATGAAAAGGGGAGCCTATGAGGGTCTTCCTTATATCCATAAGGATAATCTCGGAAATTATGAGGCAGATGTTGAAGTGCCCTGCTATGAATATCCTATGGGACAGATGGATAAGGAGCTTCTTGAGTATCACTACAAGCTTCTTCCCCTTCAGGGACTTGTTGATATCATGGGCGGAGATATGGTTTATTACTTCGGCTATGACTCCTTCGGAAATGTAAAGCATGAAACTGAAAAACTTCATCATTATATCCACGATGTAGTGCTTCCCCAGACAGGTGCAAAGCAGGTAAGCCTTTGCTTCATAAGCCTCGGCGGTACGATCGGTGTGAATTATCTTGATAATTATCCCGAAGACTATGCCCTTATGAAGAAGGTTGAATTTGTTGTTCCCGCACTTGACGGCTCAGATATTATCGGTGATATTCTCACAGGTAATCTCAGCGTTGTTTACGATGACGATGTTCTCTATGAGCAGCTTCTTGTAACCCTTCTCGGTGACACTTATCTTTCATACATCCTCAATATGGTTCTCCGTATTCTGCCCACATGGCTTCTCAAGGATGCTCTTGCTGCCCTTGCTGAGGGAGTGGTTGAAGCAGGTGTACGTTCCACAACTCTTCTCTGGGCACTTTGTCCTGCAGATTATTATGAAGAAGCAAGAGAAAAGTGGCTCAGCACAGACGAATATGCATATATAAGAGAGCAGACAGATGCCTATCATGCAGCAAGAGCTGATTTTCCCGAGAATATCAGGGCTCTTCAGGCTTCAGGCTGTCAGGTATTTGATATCTGCTGCTACGGCATCGGAATGTTCCCTCTTTGCCGCGACTGGAATAAGACAAACGGTGACGGTATCGTTCATGCAACATCTGCATCAATGAATGCAGCCTTTGCCGACATCGGCACAACCTTCCCCGAGGATTATACCGCAAAGGGTACAAACTGCAGCGATCCCACTCATAACCATATTTCTCCCGACAGAACAGTTGATGCTACAGCCGGTCTTCTTCCCTGTACAACCTGGTATATTAAGAATCAGGCTCATGAAAAGCTTCCCGCAAATGATGTTGTGCTCAAGATGGCATTTGACATAATGACCGACAAAAACATGAAGGATGTATATTCAAATCCCGAAAAGTATCCTCAGTTCAATGAAGGAAGACTTACAAATACCGTAAATCTCTATCTTGAAGCATGGGAAACAGCTGATAAGAGCAACATGGCGGCTTCAAAGATAGCAGCAGTTGAAAATGCCAAGGCTGAAATTGAAAGACAGCTGGATGAAACCGTTGTTGATCAGGCAGGCTGGCTTGCAGCAGAAGAGGCTCTGAGAGTTGCTCTTGTTGATGCCCGTGTTATCGAAGACACAAAGCCGGGTGTGATTGAAACCGCTTTTACGAAGGCTATGAAGTCCTTCAATCAGAGTGTGAATGCAATCTATAAAAAAATAGGTTCTTCACGGAAAGTTGGGGGATAATGTTCTAACAGAAGGCAAAGCAAGATAACGAATCAGTTTAAAGAAGTAATCTTCATTACGATAACCATACCCGATTCGTTTAGCTACTTTGATTTTGTTGTTAAA